>JBOHDX010000063.1:0-3296 GCA_050700835.1 Nocardioidaceae bacterium | reverse complement strand
ATCATGGGGCCGGTGTCCATTCGGTGTCGGTGTGGAGGCGGGTGAGGACGTCGCGGGTGATGGTGGCGAGGTCCGGTGGTGGGCCTTGGATGTGGGCCCGGGTGGTTTCGGTCTTCGTCAGGTGCGCCTCGAGGCAGGCCCACGCCTGCTCGTGGCGTCCGGCAGTGTGGAGCCGTTCGCAGATCTGCTCGACGGCGTGGTCGACGGCGGCGAGCCATTCGGCTTGGTTGCTGGTGGCGAACCGGGCCGCGTCGGCTTGGGACTGGGATCGGCGTGGCTCGTGCCCGCCCCATTCGTAGGTCACGACATCACCCGCTGTCGGCGGATGGGCCAGTGCCCGTCGACATCCGTCGCGTCCCTGCCCTGCGATTTGAGCCAGGTTGCGAACGATGCTTGCCGGTCCGAGTGCCAGGCGATCTGGGATGCGTGCAGGTCGCCGGGGCGGAGACGAGCGATCTGCGGATACTTGACGCCGATCACGCGGGCCAGCCGGGCGGCGGCGAGCGCGTCAGCGTCGGCAGTGTGCGCAGCCGGGAGTGTCACGTGGTAGTGGTCGCAGGTGGCGGCGAGGGTCCGTTTCCCTTTACGGCGCGGGTCGAGGTGCCGGTCCAAGACGAACGGGTCGACGATCGGGCCCACGCGGCGGGGGTTCATGCGTTCGGTGAGGGTGGGGAGCCGGTGGCGGACGTTTTCGGCTTCGAGGATCGACAGGTCGTACGCGGCGTTGAAGATGACGACGGGGATCCCGGCGGATAGGGCGACAGCGATGCGGGCGGAGATCTCGAACAGGGCGATGTTGGGGTCGGCGCCGTGGGTTTGGGCGTGGCTGGTGGTGATGCCGTGGATGGCGGCGGCACCGTCGGGGATGTCGATGCCGGGGTCGATGAGCCAGGTGTGGGCGGCTGGTCGGCCGTGGCCGGGTGGGCGGACCATGACGGTGCAGGCGGTGACGATGCGGTCGGTGTGGACGTCGACGCCGGTGGTTTCAGTGTCGAAGCCGAGGATGGGTCCGTCGGCCCAGCTCATGGGGTCACGACCTGGCCGGTGCGGGCGTGGAGCCGGTCGAGGTAGGTGGCGAGCTCGGCGGCGGAGGCGGAGTCTGGCAGGGTTCCGCCGTTGACGGCCGCGAAGTCTTGTTCGACGGTGCTGGTGTCCATGTCGAGGTGTCCGGCGGCGGCGAGGATGCGGTACCAGATGAGGTCCGGGTCGTCCTTGTCGGCCGTGGGGGTGTCTGGTGCGGGGGTGTCTGGTGCGGGGGTTGTCGTGGGGGTGCCGGGTGTGATGGTGTCGGCGATTTCGAGGAGCCGGGCGCGGATCGGTGACGTGGCCCAGCCGGTCGGGTCCGCGGCTTGTGCCTGCGCCCACACGACTCGCAGTTCCTCGGCGGTGCCGGCGGCCTGCCCGGCGGCCACGTAGTCCACCGGCTCGGCGGTGGGGGTGCCGGGTCCGAGGGCGGCCCGGTCCGCCCCGGCGTCGACCTGGCCGGTGTGGGCGAGGGTGCCGCCGGCGAGGAGCTGCGCCGGGGTCAGCCCGTCGACCGCCAACGCGGGAACCATGAAGTCACGGGTCTTCCCGTCGGTGACCTGCCGGACGGGTTTGAGGTAGAGGCGGGCGGCTATCCAGCCGCCGGCCTTGGCGAGCAGTTCGGCCATGCCGGGCAGTTCGGCGGCTGCGTTCCAACCCTTGCTTTCGAGCCGCCACGATCCGAGGCCCTCGATGTCGCGGAGCAGCACCGACAGCCGGGTCGTGGGCTTGCAGTCGAGCTGGTCGGCGGCGGCGCACAGGCAGGGCGCGTCGGACAGGATCTCGGTTTCGCCGTCGCAGCGTCGGGCGCAGCCGCCTCCGGTCCACAGTTCCATCCATTGGGTGAGGGCCTGTGGGGGGACGATGACGGGGACGGAGGCGACGTCGGTGACGACCTCCCACTGCGGGGCGCCGCCGTTGGCGGGTGTCCACGGTTTGACGGTTCCGCCGTAGGCTGCGGCCACCCGGTCGAGCTGTGGCTTGTCGGGTGTGGTGAAGCGGAACCGGTCGAGCTTGGCTGGCCGCAACTTGCCGCTTGCGGTCGGGACGGTTTCACCGATGCGGATGCGCCCCACTTCGGCGAGGCGACGTTGCAGGGTCAGCGGTGTGATGGGCATCAGGCAACGTCCTTATCGGGCACGGTGTGTGGGTCGGGGATTGTGGTGACATCGAGCGGCACCCACGTTTTGACGTCCTGGTCGTGCAGGAATGTCTGCAACTTGACGGCGGCGAGGAACGCCTGGTGGGCGGCCTGGTCGGCGGGGAGTGGGATCAGGGCGTGGGATTGGGTGCGGAGGTTCAGCAGGGCGGCGCCGGCGAACTTGGGGACGACCAGTTCGGTGTCGTCGGCGAGGAGCCCTGATGGTGCGTACCGGAGTGCGGCGAGTTGTAGGACTTGGTCGATGTAGACGGTGTTGGCGGGCTTGTGGGCTGAGGTTTTGATGTCGATGAGCCACAGTTGGCGGCGGCCGGCGGGGCCGGTGGGGAGGTGGATCCACACGTCGCCGGTGCCGGCGTACCCGTTGTCGTGGTCGTAGACGGTGATCTCGGCGGCCTCGACGTGCTTGTCGGGGTCGATGTGCCAGGCGTTGAGCCACACCTGGTATTGGTCGATGTAGGGGGCGACTTCGGGGTCGTGGGGGAGTGCGCGGCCGGTCATGGCGGCTTCGGCGTGGGCGTGGACGCGGGTGCCGGTGTCGGCGGTGTGTTCCCACTGGTTGCGGTGCTCGGCTTTGATTTCGGCGGTGAGGCAGAAGCGGCACCGGCCGCACCGGTCGGCGACGCGGCGGGTGGCGCAGCTGGTGTCGTCGGTGTGGCGGGACAGGGCAACCATGCGGGGCAGCACGTCCCACGCCTTGGCGGCGGTGATTTTGACGGCGGCGGGGACTAGGGCGGGTTTCGCGATGACGCCTTGGGCGTTGGTGATGGAGATGAGTGGTTGGTTGCCGAGGGGGCAGCTGGGCTGGCAGGCGGTGTAGTAGCGGCCGCGGCCGCGGATGTCGCGGGCGTGGAAGGGGCTGGTCACCGGTCGACCTCGACCCGGTCGGGACCGAAACACAGCCCGGGGTGCGACACGACGTTCATGGCGTCACCGCTGGGTCGTCGGGGTGGGCGGGGCCGACCGCGGCAGCCCACGGACCGGTGAGGGTCGCGTAGTGGGCGGGTGTGAGGACGTCCCGGACCACGAGCGCCCGCGCCGCATGCGCGGCCCCCGCCGCCGCCTCCCACGCCGCCCGCTCCGCCGCCGCCCGCGCCGCCTCCCACGCCACCAC
>JBOHDX010000062.1:0-7494 GCA_050700835.1 Nocardioidaceae bacterium | reverse complement strand
GACGTGTGCACGTCGGCGGCCCGGAAGATACGACTGGTTCCACCCCGAATGAGGCGGTATTTCCGAAGGTTACGAGTCGCAACTACTGTCTGTCCTCGAAACGTCACTATTAGTGACATTCCGCGGTCGTACGCCCCGCCCAGGCTGCGGCCGGCCGGGGATCCGCTGACAGGATGGGCTCCATGACCGGGCTTGTTCCGGCGTACGAACAGATCCTCCGTGCGCCCAAGGTGCTGCTGCACGACCACCTCGACGGCGGACTCCGCCCGCAGACGATCGTCGAGCTGGCGACGGACATCCGTCACGAGCTGCCCCGCACCGATCCAGACGAGCTCGGCGCGTGGTTCGTGGACGCGTGCGACTCTGGTTCGCTCGAGCGCTACCTCGAGACGTTCGACCACACCCTGGCCGTGATGCAGCAGCCCGCTGCCCTGCACCGGGTCGCGAGTGAGTGCGTGCAGGACCTCGCGGCCGACGGTGTCGTCTATGCCGAGGTGAGGTACGCCCCGGAGCAGCACCTGCGAGGCGGGATGACCCTGCCCGAAGTGGTGGAGTCGGTACGTGCGGGCTTCGCCGAGGGTGAGCGGCTGGCTGCCGGACAGGGGCGCCGGATCGTGGCCCGGCAGCTGCTGACCGCGATGCGGCACCAGGCGCGCTCGATGGAGATCGCCGAGCTGGCGGTGGCGTTCCGCGACGACGGCGTGGTCGGCTTCGACATCGCCGGAGCGGAGGCGGGCTACCCGCCCACCCGCCACCTGGACGCGTTCGAGTACCTCCAGCGAGAGAACGCGCACTTCACCATTCACGCGGGCGAGGCCTTCGGCCTTCCCTCGATCTGGCAGGCGATCCAATGGTGCGGCGCCGACCGGCTCGGCCATGGCGTCCGCATCATCGACGACGTGATGGTCGGCTGGGACCGAGACCGAGACCGAGACCGAGCCGGTGACCGTGACGGAACGCGTGATCGAGACGGAGCCGGCGACGGTGTCGGAGCCACCGGCGGCACCACCGCACGGCTGGGCCGGCTCGCGGCGTACGTGCGGGACAAGCGGATCCCGCTGGAGATGTGTCCCAGCTCGAACGTCCAGACCGGCGCCGCCGCATCGATCGCCGAGCACCCGATCGGTCCGTTGACGGACCTGCGGTTCCGCGTCACCGTCAACACCGACAACCGGCTGATGAGCGGCACCTCGATGACGAGGGAGATGTCCCTGCTGGTGGAAGCCTTCGGATACCAGCTCACCGACCTGCGCTGGTTCACCATCAACGCGATGAAGAGCGCGTTCGTCCCGTTCGACGAGCGACTCGCCCTCATCGACGAGGTGATCAAGCCCGGCTACGCCGCGCTTCCGCACGATCCGACGAACACCCGGGCCTAGCCGGGTCAGCGTCGGATCAGAGCCGGATCGTCCGGGGAATGGGTCAGCGGACTGCGGCCTCGTCGATCTCGACCGTGGCGATCGCCTCGTCGAGCTTCAGGTCCGCGGTCAGCTCGTCGTGGACGTAGCGCTGGCCGCGCAGCAGCGACGCCAGCGCCGCGATCACCATCATGATCGCCGCGGCCGTGAAGACGATCACCAGACCGTGGTGGAACGGCCCCGAGATCAGGTTCGGGAAGAATGTCTGGCCGGTGAGGATGTGGGCATTCGCCGCCGGCAGACGGCCGAGCACGCCGCTCGGACCGAGCAGGCTCTGCACCGGGTTGTAGCCCAGGAACGCCGCGAACAGCGATCCGACCGGAGGCAGGTTCCCAACCTGCTGCGCCGTTGCAGCGGGTACGCCCTGGGCGGTCAGCCCACTGGTCAACGTGTGCGGCAACGTGTTGGCCAACCCCGCGATCATCAGCGAGAAGAAGACGCCGATCGACAAGGACGTACCGGAGTTGAAGAACGTTCCGCGCATGCCCGAGGCGGAGCCGCGCTGGCCGGCCGGGACGCTGTTCATGATCGCGGTCGTGTTCGGCGCCGAGAAGAGTCCAGAGCCGATCCCGTTGATCGCGATCAGGAGCGCGAACTGCCAGTAGCTGAAGTTGGTGGGCAGCAGCAGCAGGCCGACGAACGTCGCGGCGACGATCATCAAGCCGCCGGTGGCGAACAGCCTCGCGCCGAACCGGTCCGAGAGCCAGCCCGCCGCGGGTCCGGCGACGAGGAACCCGAAGGTCAACGGCAGCAGGTAGATGCCGGCCCACAGCGGGGTGGACGCGAAGTCGTACCCGTGAAGGGGCAACCAGATGCCTTGCAGCCAGATGATCAGCATGAACTGCAGACCGCCCCGACCGATGGACGCCAGCAGTCCGGCGAGGTTGCCCGCGCTGAACGCCTTGATCTTGAACAGGCTCATCGCGAACATCGGGTCCTTGACCCGCGTCTCGATCACGCAGAACGCGATCAGGAGCGCGGTGCCCCCGATAAGCCCGGTGAGCACCCACGGGTTGGACCATCCCATCTCGTGCCCGCCGTACGGCTGGATGCCGTAGGTGATGGCGGCCAGGATCGCGGACAGGCCGACCGCGAACGTGACGTTGCCGGGGATGTCGAGCCGCCCGTGCTGGCGGGTGCCGAGCTCCTGCAGCGAGCGGTAGGACCAGACGGTGCCGAGAATGCCGAACGGGACGGAGACCCAGAAGATGGCCCGCCAGTCCCACTCGGACAGCAGCCCCCCGATGATGAGTCCGAGGAACGACCCCGCGATCGCCGCAACCTGGTTGATCCCCAGCGCCATGCCTCGCTGGGTCGACGGGAACGCGTCGGTGAGGATCGCGGTGGAGTTGGCGAACAGCATGGCGCCACCGATGCCCTGCACGACCCGCCAGCCGATCAGCCACAATGCGCCTGACGCGTGGGTCAGTGGGTCGAGCGCGAGTGCCACCGACGACAGCGAGAACACCACGAAGCCGAGGTTGTAGATCTTGACCCGGCCGTACATGTCACCCAGGCGTCCGAGGCTCACCACCAGGACCGCGGAGACGACGAGGAAGCCCATCAGCATCCAGAGCAGGTAGCTCACGTTGCCCGGTGCGAGGGGGTCGAGGTGGATCCCGCGGAAGATCGCCGGCAGCGAGATGATGACGATCGACGCGTTGATCGTGGCCATCAGCACACCGAGCGTCGTGTTGGACAGCGCCACCCAGCGGTAGTGCGGATGGTCGCGGTCGAAGCGGAACCCAGACGACGGCGATGCGGAGGCGGAGCGAGGAGGCACGAGCGCCTTTCGTCAGGTTGCGATGGACAACTAATTACTTTACATCAAGTAACTACCTCCCGCTTCCCCACCCCCCCGCTAACTGTCGGATCGCGGGGAAGGGGCTGGGTTGGGTCAGTCCTTGATCAGCAGGAGCGGACGAATCTTCAGTCGCGCGTCGTGGATCCGCGACTTGACCGTGCCAAGCGGCGCGTTCAGCTGGCGGGCGATCTCGGCGTAGTCGAGCTCGGCGACGTCGCGCATCACGAGCACCTCGACCAGCTCCGGTCGATCCCGCTCGAGCGTCTCGAGCGCCTCAAGCAGGTCGAGTCGGCTGCCCGCGATCACGCTGGTGGTGCGCGGGTCGGCGTGGGTCGGCATCTGGTCGGTCGGCCGCTCGGCCGCCCGGCGCTTCAGCGAGCGGTACGTCTGGCGTGCCGAGTTGCCCGCGACGGTGTGCAACCAGGTCGTGAACTTGCTCTGGCCTCGGAACGTGTCGATCTTTAGCGCCACCCTGAGCATCGCGTCCTGGCAGGCCTCCTCAGCGTCCTCCCGGCACGGAAGCATCCGCATGCACAGGCGCATGACGCGTGGCTGGATCTGCGCCAGAAGCGTCTCCAGGCTGGTTGTGTCTCCCTGCGCGGCAGAGCGCGCGAGCTCGTCCAGGGACGGCTCGGCCGGCTCAGAAATGGCGCTGCGCTCCATGCCCGTCCCCGTCGTCGTCCGATCGTCGGTCAGACTATCCCCATGTCTTTGCCGGAGCGATTGGGTCGCCTGCAGCGCGTGCGTCGCATCGGCGTCGGCGGATTCGCCTCGGTCTGGCTGTATCGCGACGACGAGCTCGACTCGTTCGTCGCAGTGAAGGCGCTGGCCGACAACTGGTCGCAGCGCCTCGACATCCGACAGCGCTTCCTCGAGGAGGCGCGAATCCTGCGCAGAGCCGACTCCGACCACGTGGTACGTGTCTACGACATCGGCGAGACGGAGGACCAGACACCGTACTTCGTGATGACGTACGCGGACATGGGTACGGTGGCCGACCTCGTGTCACAGGCGCCGTTGCCGGTGGAGCATGTGTGCGCACTGGTCAACGACGCGGCCGCAGGGCTCGCGGTGCTGCATCGTCGGGGGGTAGTGCACCGCGACGTCAAGCCGGCGAACCTCCTGCTGGCGACCTCTGAGGGTGGTCCGGACCGGTTGATGGTGGCCGACCTCGGCGTCGCGAAGGCCCTGCTGCACGCCTCCGGTATCACCCAGGTCGTGGGCACCCCGGCGTACATGGCGCCGGAGCAGGCGCAACCCGGCGAAGGCGTCGATCCGCGCGCCGACCTGCACGGACTGGGCGCGGTGGCCTATCACCTGCTCACCGGCAGGTTTGCCCGTGAGGGTGGCATCTCGTCGTTGATCGATCCGCAGCTGCCGCCACCGCCCAGCTCGCTGGCGCCGCTGCCGATGGGCGTGGACGCGGTGTTGTTCCGGGCCCTGTCGATCGATCCGGAGGACCGCTGGCCCGACGTCCAGACGTTCGCCCGGGAGCTGACCCGCGTCGTGGAGTACGCCCGGTCGCAGCCGGAGACGGTCTTCACGCCCGCGCCCGCAGGTGCCGGGTCGACGCCTCCGACGCCTCGCACGACGGTCGCTCCAGCCCCGGTACCGGCCCCGGTCCCGGCTCTGGTCCCGGCACTGGCCGACGGCTCGGGCGCGTCGAACGCCACAGCCGTGCGACGTCGCGTCACGCGATCCGGCCGAGGGTGGTTGCTCGGCGGGGTCGCGGTGGCAGTCGTGGTCGTCGCCGCAACGGCCGGAGGACTGTGGTGGACCAACAGGTCGCCGGGCAGTGCCCCGAGCCCTGCTCCGACCACGGCTACGACGGGCACCCCGCCCTCGACGAACCTCGCGGTGCCGATGCCGGCGGGCTGGTTCTCCAGCGTCGAGACCGCGCGCACCGTGTCGTACCGCTCGTCTGCGGGGTCGCTGCTCACGGTGACGCGCCAGCCGTCCAAAGTCGCGCCGAGGCAGGCCGCGACGAGGGAGCTGACGCGGTTGCGCGACGCCGAGCTCGTGCAGTTCCACCAGGTGTGGTCACGGTCGCTGTCTCCGGACCAGCTCGGCCCGTGGACGACAGGGTGGGCGATCGACTACAGCTACCTGTTCGGCAACGCCCGTCCTCGCGAGGCGGTCGAGTGGTGGGTGAGCTACGGCTACGGCTCCACTGGCACGATCTTGTTCGCGTCCGACCCGAACAGGGCCCAGCACCGGGACGACCTGCTCAAGAAGGCCGCTGTCGCGCTGGCCCGAGCGCACTGAGGACATGCGGCTCGGGCACGGTGCGTCGTGATGCCTCAGATCGCGCGGAGGTACGGCGACCAGTTCACTGCGTTGGTGACGACCGCAACTGCCGATGTACCACCCGGACTTCTGTCGTGAGCAGCCTCCTCGTCATCCCCTAATCCGGCTCATCGGCGGGCGTAGAACGGTCATCGGATAGAACGCCCCATGGCCGTTGTGTCGTTGGCTGATCTGCCCCTCCTGACCGATCGCGGCTGGTCCCTCGACGCGGCCGAGCCTGCATGGTTAGAGGAGAAGGTGTCAGGTGATGGACGACCACGCCGCATTGAGGGAATGATGTGCGGCTTGGCGGTCCGCGGCGTGTTGCTGCGCCTCACGTACGCCGGGTAAATGTGATCTTGCCGGTGCCCAGTGCGGTGGAGTGGTAGTGGGTGTCGTGGGCCAACGCGTGGTGTTTGGGGCACAACAGGCGGCCATTGCTGACCGAGGTGGCTCCGCCGGTCGACCAGGGGCGGTCGTGGTGGGCGTGGCACAGGCCTGGTGGCCAGTCGCAGCCGTCGGCGCTGCAACCGCGGTCGCGGACAGCCAGCGCCACCCGTTGTGGCTCGGTGTGGAACCGACGTCTGCGGCCGACGTCGAGGGGCTGCCCGGCACTATCGAGGACGACCGGGATGATGCCTGCCTCGCACGCCAGCCGGCGGGCCAGGGTGGCGCTGATCTGGCCCCCGTCGTCGAGGGTCGCCGCGCCGAGTCCGGCTAGCAGACTTGCCAACGGGATTGTCACCACCACGGTGGCGGCGACTCCGCCGGCGCTGGGCAGCCGGTCGCTGGGATATCTCTCGATCAGCTCGCAGAACGCAGCCCCGAGCCGCTGCGGACTGGGCCGGCCGCTGTGGCCGTACGGGCCGGCGTTGTCGCCAGTGGCGGCGCGGTGCTTGGGTGCGGCGAATGCCAGCAGCGCCTTGCGCAGCATGGCGCCGTGCAGGGTTGGCAGCGTGAACCGGCCGTGCACCCGGCCGTGACCGTCGTCGGACATCGTCAACCGGGTCAGCTCGCGGGCGCGGCGCTCCTCGGCCTCCAGTAGTCGGCGCTCGTGCTCCTCGTGGACCTCCGGTGCCACCACGTCGAGGATCCGGCGGCCCAAGATCCGCAGCTCCTTCGCGTCGTGCATCGCCGCATCGGCGACCAGCCGCCGCTCCGCGGTGTCGGCCAGGTCGCTCCGGTCCAGACCGCGGGCTGCGGCCAGGTCGTCGGGGATGTCCTCGACAGCGGCGACCGCGTCCAGGATCACCCGCGCCTGCTCGACCAGCAGCTGCCCGCCGCTCAGCGCGGCCGCGGTCACCGGACGGCGCTGCAGGTCGGTGGCCAGCCGCAGCTGACGGTGCGCTTCGGTACGGGTGAGCCGAGTGGTGTGGGCCAACCAGCTCGCGGTCGAGGTCGCCCCGTCGCGGGCGCCCACCTCGACGGTGTCCGCGTGGGCCTGGACCATGGCCTGTAGTCCGGCCAATCTCGCGGCGGCCCCGGTCAGCCGCGGCAACAACGCCCGCAGGTCGTCCTCAGACGTGGACCACAACGACGCCTCGGCCACCTCGTCCAGGGTCGCGACCACCGAGTTCACGGCACGCTCCACCGCATGTGAGCGCGGTGCGCTGGCGGCGATCGAGGAGGTGCTGGTCATGAACTCATTCAACCCCCGGCCACCGACACTTCTGACGCCAGAACCCCTTATTCACAAGGCGATTCACCGAAGTACCGAGGCATTCAACGGTCGGTTGGCCATACTGGCCGATGACGCCCGCCCTCGCGACCTGCCCTGAGTCTCCCGGACCCGGAAGTCTCCCCCGACCCGGCACAATTGCGGGAAAGTGGCGCGGATTCGCGCCAAGGGTCAGCCACATTCCCGCAAATGCGCCCGGCGGCTTGCGCCCGGCGTCCTGGGCCCGGCGTCCTGGGCCCGGCGTCCTGGGCCCGGCGTCCTGGGCCCGGCGTCCTGGGCCCGGCGGCTTGCGCCCGGCGTCCCTGGCC
>JBOHDX010000061.1:0-16867 GCA_050700835.1 Nocardioidaceae bacterium | reverse complement strand
CCGAGGTGGATCCCCCAGGCCTGTGGGAAGGCCGCGCTGTTGTCGACCGATGGGCTGATCGGGTTGCCGGCGCCGTTCTTCTGCTGGAACGACCGCGTGGTCAGCAGCCACTGGAGGGCCAGGATCCCGGTGTAGTTGAGCATGATCGTCACGATCACCTCGTGTGCCCCGGTCCGCGCCTTGAGGATGCCCGCGATCGCTCCCCACACGGCACCGCCCACCAGACCGGCGACCAGCGCCGCGATCAGGTGGACGACGATCGGCATCTGGAAGTGGAACCCGACGAACCCCGCGCACGCGGCCCCGATGATCATCTGGCCCTGCGCGCCGATGTTGAACAAGCCCGCCCGGAACGCCAGGGTGACGCCGAGCCCCGCGCAGATCAGTGGCGCGGCCTGGTCGAGGGTGTTGGTGATCGCGTTCCACGAGCCCAGCGATCCGTTCAACAGCGCCCAGTACGAGCTGCCGACCGCGTCGCCAGCGAACCGGAAGGTGTCGGCCGGGTAGGAGAAGAAGTACGGGAAGGAGTTGAGCACCTGTGAGTCGCTGACGATGACCAGCACTGCACCGATCACCAGGGCGAGGATGACGGAGGCCACCGTCACCTTGACGGTCGGAAGCCAGGCGTCGACCGACCCGATACCCCAGCGGTCCGCCGGGGTCGCCGTCGGCTCGGCCACCACCGCGCCGTCGGTCGGGCTGTCAGCTCTCGCCGCGTCCGCCTCTAGCGGTGTCTGATCGGCGTGCCTGCCCTGCGCGGGCGGTTCCTGCGGAGGGCCGTTCACCTCAGGCATCGCCGCCTCCCCGGTGGAGCAGGACATTGTCGCCGGCGTCGTCGGGTGCCGGCGACGTGCCGTCGTCTTCGGTTTCCGGCGACGTGTCGTCGTCGCCGGACGGGTCGTCGCCAGCAACGGTGCCGACACTCGGGGAGTCGTCGTCGCGGATGCCGGCCATCAGGAGGCCGATCTCCTCCCGCGGGATGTCGGGGCCGACGATGTCGACAACCCGGCCGTCGAACATGACCGCGATCCGGTCGGAGAGCCCGAAGATCTCCTCGAGCTCGGTGGAGACGATCAGGACAGCAGTGCCCGCGTTGCGGGCCGCGATGATCCGTTTGTGGATGAACTCGATCGAGCCCACGTCGAGGCCTCGCGTCGGCTGGGACGCGATCAGCGCCTTCAAGGGCCGTGACATCTCTCGGGCGACGACGACCTTCTGCTGGTTGCCGCCGGACAGCGACGAGACCGGCGACTCCGCGCTCCCGGCCCGGATGTCGAACTCCTCGATCCGCTGTTCGGCGTTGGCGGCGATCGCATCGAGCTTCAGCACCCCGCCGCGGGAGAACTGCTTGCGCGTGTAGGTGTCGAGGACGAGGTTCTCCCGGATCGAGAACCCGCCGACAAATCCGTCGTGACCGCGGTCCTCCGGCACGTAGCCGATCCCGTCCTTGAGCGTCTGGCGGGTCCCGTGCTTCGTGATGTCCCTGCCGTCCAGAAGCACCTTGCCGGCGGCCGGCACCACCAGCCCGAGCAGCGCCTTGACCAGCTCGGTCTGCCCGTTGCCTTGGACCCCAGCGACGCCCAGGATCTCGCCCGCGCGTACGTCGAGGGAGACGCCCTTGACGACGGGTACGCCCCGGGCGTCGATCACGGTGAGGTTCTCGATGGACAGCACCGCCGGACCCGGCTGGGCGGCTTCCTTGGCGACGACGAGGTTGACCTCGCGGCCGACCATGAGCTCCGCCAGCTCACCTTGTGAGGCGGACGGGAGCGCCGTGCCGGCGACCTTGCCGCGCCGGATGACGGTGATCCGGTCACCGATCGCCTTGACCTCACGCAGCTTGTGGGTGATGAACACGATGGAGGTGCCACCGTCCCGGAGCGCCCGCATGATGTCCATCAGCTCGTCGGTCTCCTGCGGAGTCAGCACCGCAGTCGGCTCGTCGAGGATCAGCAGCTTCGCGTCGTTGGCCAGGGCCTTGATGATCTCGACCCGCTGCTGCACGCCCACCGGGAGATCCCCGACCAAGGCGTTCGGGTCGACGGCGAGTCGATAACGGCTGGACAGCTCGCGCACCATCTCCACCGACTTGCGGCGGTCGAGCAGGCCGAGTCCGCGGGTCTTCTCGCGTCCGAGCATGACATTGTCGGCGACGCTGAAGACGGGCACGAGCATGAAGTGCTGGTGAACCATGCCGAGTCCGGCCGCGATCGCGTCTCCGGGGCTGCGGAAGCTGACCGGCTCGCCGTCGATCAGGATCTCGCCCTCGTCCGGCGTGAGCAGGCCGTACAGCATGTTCATCAACGTGGTCTTGCCGGCGCCGTTCTCACCGAGCAGACAGTGGATCTCGCCGGGCTCGACGGTGAGGTCGATGTGGTCGTTCGCGGCGAACGACCCGAACCTCTTCGTCAACCCCCGCAGCTCGAGCTCCATGCGGGCTCGCCCTCCTCGTCGTGGCCCCCGGCCACCTTCTCCACTGCGAAGCCGGGGGCCGCGACCAACACGCGCCCCCGGCTCGCCTCAACGCTTCGCGGTCACCCGAGCCACCGGGTCACGGTGCGGCCGGCGACGTGATCTTGATCTTGCCGCTGAGCAGATCGGCCTTGACCTGGGTCAGCTGCGACTGCAGGGCGCTTGGGATCTTGCCGGACCAGGCGTGGAACGGCGCGATACCGACGCCACCGTTCTGGAGGGTTCCGACATAGGGGGTGTTGTTGAACTTCTTGTCGAGGCTTTCCTTGATCGCGGCCTCCACGGCGACCTGCATGCCCTTCTCGGCCGAGGTCATCAGCAGCGAGCAGTACTCCGGTGCGCTGACACAGCCGTCGGTGTCGACCCAGATCGCGCTCACCTTGCCGCCCGAGTCCTTCGCCGCCTGCAGCGCGCCCAGACCATCAGACCCGGCCACCGGGAAGATGATGTCCGCGCCCTGCTGGATCATGTTCTGGGCGGTGGTCTGACCCTTGACCTTCGTGGTGAAGTCGTTGGTGAACGTGCCCTTCTGGGTGGCCTCGTTCCAACCGATCACCTGGACGTTCTTGCCGTTCTTGCTGTTGTAGTACTTCACGCCCTCGACGAAGCCGTCCATGTAGATCGTCACCGGTGGGATCTGCTGGCCGCCGTACGTTCCGACGATCCCGCTCTTGGTCATGCCGGCCGCGAGGTAGCCCGCGAGGAAGGCCGGCTGTGCGGTGTTGAACACCAGGCCCTTGAGGTTCTTGGGCACGGGCGGCGAGTAGGCGTTGTCGACGATCGCGAAGTCGACCTTGGGGTTGGCCTTGGCCGCCTTCTGGGTCGCGGCCGCCAGGGTGAAGCCGACCGTGACGATCATGTTGCAGTGCGCACTGAGCATGGCGTTGATGTTGCTGGCGTACTGACTCGGGGACGTGGACTGGATCTTCGCCGAGCTGATGCCGAGATCCTTCACGGCGTTCTGCAGGCCGACGTAGGACGTCTGGTTGAACGACTTGTCGTTGAAGCCTCCGACGTCGGAGACCATGCACGCCTTGTAGCTGGAGTTCGAGGCCGGCGGGGGGGTGGTGGTGGTCGCGGTGGTGCCACCAGTCGTGGGGTTCGAGCTGGCCGAGTTGCTCGGCTTGCTTGCGCAAGCCGTCAGGCTGAGCGCGACCACGGCGCCGAGCGCCACTGCCTTGGCCGTGTGGTTCACGGCGCCTCCTTGGTTCACGGTTCTCACGAGTATTGACGAGTCGGTGGGCGAATGGGACGAGTCGGTAATGCGAGCGGGCGGGCCTGATCCCGGGGGACATTAGACCTTATCGTCACGGGCTGCACCTATCCCCGGAAGACTGGCCTACTCGATACTGGTTCGTGACCTCCGCGGCCGCAGCAGAACGCGACATTCAGGCACCGAGCAGGGCCACGGTGGCGAGCACTTTGGCAGCGACGCCGACCGACCGCTCGTCGATCCGCAGGTCGCCCTGATGAAGGTCGTACGTCGGCCCTGCCGGGGTGCGAGTCCCCAGCCGTGCCATGGCACCGGGGACCGCCTCGACGTACCACGCGAAGTCCTCGCCGCCGAGGCTCTGGCTGGTGGTCGTCGCGGCCTGCGGGCCCAGCGCCGCGCTGGTGGCGCGGGTGAGCATCGCGGTCGCGCCGGCGTCGTTGATCACCGGGGGTACGCCGCGGACATAGTCGACGTCGGCACCGACGCCGTAGGGCGCGACGAGGTCCGCGATCAACGACCGGACGAGGTGCTCGGCCTCGATCCACGCGGCCGAGTCGAGCATCCGCAGAGTGCCGGACAGCTCGCCGGTGGCGGGGATGACGTTCGCGGCGCGACCGGCGTGCAGGCTGCCCCACACGAGGCTCGCGCCAGCCCGAGGGTCGAGCCGGCGTGAGAGCGCAGAGGGCAGCTGCGTCACCAGGACGCCGAGCGCGTACGTGAGGTCCTGGGTCAGGTGCGGTCGCGACGTGTGGCCACCGCGCCCGGACAGGTGGACGGTGAGCGAGTCCGCGGCCCCGGTGAGCGCGCCCTCCCGGAGCCCGACCTGCCCGACGTCCAGGGTGGGGTCGCAGTGCACCGCGAACACGTGGCGAACCCCCTTCAGCGTGCCACCGGCGACCACCTCACGACCGCCGCCCGGCATCACCTCCTCGGCGGGTTGGAACACCATCCGCACCCGCACCGGCAGTCGCTGCGCGGCGTCCATCTCGCGCAGGGACAGGGCGGCGCCGACGAGCGCTGCCGTGTGCACGTCGTGGCCGCACGCGTGGGCGACACCGTCGACCTGCGACCGCCACGGGTCCTGCGTCGTGTCGGGCACCGGCAGGGCGTCGAGGTCCGCGCGCAGCGCGACCAGTGGTACGTCGGGCGGGCCGACCTCGGCGACCAGGCCGGTCCGGGGCAGACGCTCCCAGCCGACTCCGCCGTCGGAGAGGGCCGAGCCGACGGCATCGGTGCTCCGGACCTCGGTCCAGGCCAGCTCGGGGTGTGCGTGCAGGTCGCGGCGCAGCTCGGTGAGGTGCGGCACAAACCCGTCGGCGATCGACAGCAGGCTGTTGGTGCGGGTGGTCTCGTCGGGCACGCGCTGAGGTTATCGGGGCGCGGAGCCGGCGCTCGGGAACGGGTAGGTCGCGGGCGGGCGCGGCGAGGAACTGCGTCGATCAGAACGCGTCCGCCGGGACGTAGGCTCCCCACACCTCTCGCAACGTGTCAGCCACCTCGCCCACCGTGGCGCGGGCCCGCAGCGCCGCCTTCATCGGATAAAGCACGTTGTCGGTCCCCTGCGCCGCGGCCTTCATGGCCGCCAGGTGACGATGGACCTCGTCGTTGTCGCGTTCCTTCCGCAGAGCGGCCAGCCGCTCCGCCTGCTCTGCCTCGATGGACGGGTCCACCCGCAGCGGGTCGTAAGGCTCCTCGACGTCCAGCGGGTAGCGGTTGACGCCGACCACGACCCGTTCACCGTCGTCGATCTCCCTCGCGATCGCGTACGCCGACTTCTCGATCTCGCTCTTCTGGAATCCGTGCTCGATCGCCCGGACCGCGCCGCCGAGGTCCTCGACCTGCTGCATCAGGTCACGTGCCGCCGCCTCCACCTCGTCCGTCAGCGTCTCCACGGCGTACGACCCGGCGAACGGGTCCACCGTCTTGGCGACGTCCGTCTCGTACGCCAGCACCTGCTGGGTGCGCAGCGCCAACCGGGCCGCCTTCTCGGTCGGCAACCCGATCGCCTCGTCGTAGGAGTTGGTGTGCAGCGACTGGGTGCCCCCCAGCACGGCGGCGAGGCCCTGGACGGCGACCCGCACGAGGTTCACCTCCGGCTGCTGGGCGGTGAGCTGGACGCCGGCGGTCTGCGTGTGGAACCGGAGCATCATCGACTTGGGGTCCCTGGCCCCGAAGTCCTCGCGCATCACCTCGGCCCAGATCCTGCGTGCGGCCCGGAACTTCGCGACCTCCTCCAAGATGGTGGTGCGGGAGACGAAGAAGAACGCGAGTCGCGGGGCGAACTCGTCGACGTCCTGCCCCGACGCGAGGGCGGCGCGGACGTACTCGATCCCGTCGGCCAGGGTGAACGCGATCTCCTGTGCCGGCGTGGCTCCGGCCTCTGCCATGTGGTAGCCGGAGATGGAGATCGTGTTCCATCGGGGCATCTCGGCCTTGCAGTAGGAGAAGATGTCGGTGATCAGCCGCAGCGACTCCGCCGGCGGATAGATGTAGGTGCCGCGCGCGATGTACTCCTTGAGCACGTCGTTCTGGATGGTCCCGTTGAGGTCCGCTCCGTCGACACCCTGCTCCTCGGCGACGAGCTGGTACAGCAGCATCAGCAGTGCGGCGGGTGCGTTGATCGTCATCGACGTCGACACCTCGCTGAGAGGGATGTCGTCGAACAGGACGCGCATGTCGTCGATCGAGTCGATCGCGACTCCGACCTTGCCGACCTCGCCGTGCGCGATCGGCGCGTCGGAGTCGAAGCCCATCTGCGTGGGCAGGTCGAACGCGACCGACAGTCCGGTGGTGCCGGCGGCGATCAGCTGGTGGTAGCGCCGGTTGGACTCCCGCGCGGTGCCGAAGCCGGCGTACTGGCGCATCGTCCAGGGTCGCCCGGTGTACATCGATGGGTACACGCCACGC
Organism: Nocardioidaceae bacterium; assembly: GCA_050700835.1. GTDB lineage: Bacteria > Actinomycetota > Actinomycetes > Propionibacteriales > Nocardioidaceae > JBOHDX01. Next base: position 10,275 of record JBOHDX010000061.1, on the reverse strand, counting down.
GTGTAGGGGTACTCCCCCGGCTCGCCGAGCTTGGTCTTGGGGTCCCATCCGTCGAGGGCCGCGGCGTCGTACACCGGCTCGAACGGCAGTCCGGACTCGGTGGTAGCGGGTTGATCGGGCACGGACTCAGGCTAGGCGACCGCCGTCCACGCGTCTCGGTGAGATCACTCACGGCGTACGAGCAGCCCGGGTTGGTCGGCGGTGGCGCGCTGCCGGCGCAGCCAGCCGCGAGCCAGCACCGCGGCCACCGCGATCACCGCCACCGGCCGCCACGCCCTCGACCAGCCGGCCGCGGTGTTGCGCGTTGCGGGCGGAGCCGCGCGCACGGCGACGGGCGACACCGGCGACTCGGCGACCGCCGGCGCCCCGCTCCTCGGCTCCGAGGTCGCCGCCCAGGCTGCGCCGTACAACGTCACGCGGGAGAAGTAGTTGATCCACACGAGCAGCACGATCGCGGTCGTGACCGCGGCGTACGCCGGGTTGCTGCTGGCGGAGGAGAGCAGCTTCGACGCGATCAGCTTGAGCACCTCGAATCCGACGGCAGCCAGCAAGGCGCCCCGCAGCAGGGCGCTCCGGGGAAGGTCCGGCTGGGCCAGCACGCGGTACATCACGTAGAAGAGCGCGGTGCTGGCAAGCACGCCGACGAGGGCGCCAACGACCACGATGACGACGCCGATCCCCGCCACTCCCGTCATGCCCAGCCAGTCCTCGACCCGCTTGGTCAGCCCGGCCACACTGGCCGACACGGCCACCGACACCAGGAGCACCACGCCGAGCAGGACCAGCACCAGTAGATCGGTCACCTTGCCCACCAACAGGTTTGGTTGGCCCGAACGCGGCACCTCGAAGACGTCCTGGAGGGCCTGCCGCAGGGCCGACAACCAGCCGAGCCCTGCATAGAGCAGACCGACAGCGCCGATGATCCCGGCCGCGGCAGCGACGTCGGAGAACTTGCTCACGTCGATCTGTCCTTGACCTGTGCCGATCAGGCCGGGGAAGACCGAGGCCAGCGCGACGGTGACCCGGCTCTGTGCCTGTGGGTAGACACCAGTGACGTAGCCGACGACCGCGAACGCGATCGCGAGGACGGGGAAGAAGGACAAGAAGCCGAAGTAGGTGACCCCGCCGGCGAGCATGCCGCCGCGCACGTCGCCGTAGTGGCTCAGCATCGTCAGCAGATGGTCGAGCAGCGGGCTCGCGGCTCGGGCAGAAGCGAGCCGCTGCTTCGCTCGGTCGACGAGCCCAGGCCTTTTCCCCTCCGCGGGTGCGTCCCCGGCCGTCATGCGCCCGCGTCACCGCCCAGGCCGAAGTGCCGGTGCTCGACCCATCCGTCCCCGGCGGTGTGCAGGTAGAGCGTGAAGAACGCTACGTCGAACTCGCACTCGTAGCCGGACAACGTCTCGAACGCGCTGTCCAGGGCCACCTCGTCCAAGCCGTGGGCGACCGTGACGTGCGGGTGGAACGGGTAGGACAGCTCGCGCTTGAGCGGGCCCGTCCGGACGCTGCTGGCCAACATCTCGGACTCGGAGATGCCCTCGGCGACCGCCACGAAGACGACGGGAGAGACCGGGCGGAACGTCGCGGTGCCGCGCAGGTGCATCCCGAAGGCCGTGTGCTCGGCGGCGACCTGCTCGAGATGCTGCTCGACGACCGCGAGATCGTCGTCGTCGATCTCAGTCGGCGGCAGCAGCGTGACATGGGTCGGGACACCTGCCGCCTGGGGGTCGCCGAACGACGCACGGAACTGCCGCAGCTCGGTGCCGAACGGGTCGGGGACCGCGATCGCTACACCGAGGGTGGCCATGTCTGGACCCTAACGGTCCCGGTGGTACGCGGTGATCACGCCGGCCGGACGAAGCCGACGCGGTCGTAGACCTGGGCGAGGGTCACCGTGGCGACCTCGCGGGCCCGATCCGCCCCCGCCGCGAGCACCGAGTCGAGACGGTCGCGGTCCTCGAGCAGCTCGCGGGTCTGATCGCCGAACGAGCGCACGAAGTCCGCGACGATGTCCGCGAGGTCGCCCTTCAGGTCGCCGTAGCCGCGCCCGGCGTACCGCTGTTCGATCGCCGGGATCGACTCACCGGTCAGAGCGGCATAGATCGTCAGCAAGTTGGAGATTCCGGGCTTCTCGTTCTCGTCGAAACGGACCTCGCGGCCGGAGTCGGTGACCGCCGAGCGGATCTTCTTGGCCGACACCCTGGGATCGTCGAGGAGCTCGATGATGCCCGCCGGGGACGACGCCGACTTGCTCATCTTGGACGTCGGGTCGGTCAGGTCGACGATCTTGGCGGTCTCCTTGACGATGTGCGCCTGCGGGACCGTGAACGTCTCTCCATACCTGTGGTTGAACCGTCCGGCGAGGTCGCGGGTGAGCTCGAGGTGCTGGCGCTGGTCCTCTCCGACCGGGACTCGGTCCGCCTGGTAGAGCAGGATGTCCGCGGCCTGCAGGACCGGATAGGTGAACAGCCCGACGGTGGCACGTTCGGTGCCACCCTTGGCCGCCTTGTCCTTGAACTGCGTCATCCGCTGCGCCTCGCCGTAGCCGGTGATGCAGCCGAGCACCCACTCGAGCTGGGTGTGCTCTGGGACATGGGACTGCACGAACAGCGAGCTGCGCGCGGGGTCGATGCCGGCCACCAGCAGCTGGGCCGCCGAGCGAAGCGTCCGTTGGCGCAACAGCGCGGGATCGTGCTCGACGGTGATCGCGTGCAGGTCGACGATGCAGTAGAAGGTGTCGTGGTCGTCCTGCATGGACACCCATTGCCGAAGGGCGCCAAGGTAGTTGCCGAAGTGGAAGGAGTCCGCCGTGGGCTGGATGCCGGACAGGACGCGAGGGCGCACGGCGGTGGTGGTCACGTCGTCGGCTGGCATGCCGGCATTGTGTCAACCGTCGCCTTCCGCGGTGGCGGCGGGAGGCCGAGCGCTGACTCGGACGCGGGATACCCGACGTCCGTCCATGGCAGCAACAACGATGCGTTGCTTGTCGACCACGCAGGCGTCGCCGGGCTCCGGAACCCTGCCCAGCTGGGCGATCAGGAACCCGGCCACGGTCTCGTAGGGCCCGTCCGGCAGTGCGATCCCGGTCTCGTCCTCGAAGTCGTCGAGGTTCGTGAGCCCGTCGAGCTCGAGCTCCCCGGTACGAAGCCGCTTGGTCTGTGAGTCTTGCGCGTCGTACTCGTCCCGGATGTCACCGACCAGCTCCTCGACGAGGTCTTCCAGCGTGACGATTCCTGCGGTGCCGCCGTACTCGTCGACCACGAGCGCCAGGTGGTTTCCGCCGCGCCGAAGGTCAGCCAACGCCGACAGGATCCCGCGGGTGGCGGGGAGCATCGGCAGCTGGCGAACGAGCTCACCGACCCGTACCGAGCGGCCGGACAGGTCGGGATCGTAGAGGTCACGCACGTGGATGAACCCGACCACATCGTCGGACGAGCCACGGATGACTGGGTAACGCGAGTGCGGCTTGGTGGCCGCCAGCGACGCCGCCCGGAACACCGGCACGGACTCGTCGATGAAGTCGACCTCGGTGCGTGGCACCATCACCTCGCGGATCTGCCGGTCACCTGCCTCGAACACGTCCTCGACGATTCGCCGCTCCTCGGTGCTGAGCGTCTCGTGGGTGCTGACCAGACGACGCAGCTCTTCGTCGCTCATCCGTTCCCGGCCCGCCTTCGGGTCGCCGCCGAGCAGGCGTACGACCACGTTCGTCGACACCGAGAGCAGCCAGATGACGGGTTTCGAGATGCGGGCGATGCGCTCGACCGTGGGCGCGACGGCGAGGGCCACGCCGACTGTCCTTTGCAGCGCGAGGCGCTTGGCGGACAGCTCGGAGATGACGATCGAGAAGTACGAGATGACGATCGTGATGCCGACGAGGGCGACGATGTCGGCCACGCTCTCCGGCACGCCCCAGCGGCGCAGCACAGGCGACAGTTCCCCGGCCAGGGTTGCTCCCCCGAACGCCGCGGACAGGAAGCCCGCGAGCGTCACCCCGACCTGGACCGCCGACAGGAACCGGTTGGGCTTGGACGCCAACTCGGCGACGATCCGGCCCCGGCGGCTCTGCTCGGCCAGCACCTTGACCTGGCCCTCGCGCAGCGACACCAGCGCCATCTCCGCGCCGGCGAAGAGTCCTCCGATGCAGATGAAGCAGAACACGAGCAGGATGTCCAGGACCACGCTGCTCACCGTGCCGCCGCCGTGACGCCCTCGATGTGAGACGCCGGACAGGGTCTGTCAGGCTCCATGGCATGAGGGTAGTGGACGTGCACGGGGCCAGCCGGTGACGGAATCGCCGGGCCGCTGGCAGGCGCCCGGCCGGGTCAATCTGATCGGCGAGCACCTCGACTACAACGGCGGACCGGTGCTACCGATCGCGATCAACCGGCGCACCGTCGTCACGGTCGCCCGATCGGGATCCACCCGGGTCAGCGCGCGCACCCGTGGCGACGTGGACTGCGTCTTCGACGTGACCGTGAGGCCCGGTGAGGTCGAAGGCTGGGGTGCATACGTCGCCGGTGTCGTCTGGTCGCTGGGCGATGCCGGCCACCAGGTGCCGGGCCTCGACATCGACGTGGAGTCGGACGTACCCATCGGTGCGGGCCTGTCGTCGTCGGCGGCCCTGGAGTGCTCGGTCGCGGTGGCGATCCGCGACTTCGCGGGGTTGCGCGTCGACGACGTCGCCCTCGCGCTGCTGGCCCAGCGCGCCGAGAACGACTTCGTCGGTGTGCCGAGCGGCTCGATGGATCAGCTGGCCAGCATGACCGGACGTCGCGGTCACGCAGTGCTGATCGACACCGCGACGTCGGGTGTCCAGGGCGTACCCGCCGGCTGGTCGGACGACGGCCTTGCGCTTGTCGTGGTCGACACCCGCGCCCGGCACTCACTCGGCGACGGGCAGTACGCCGCGCGCCGCGCGCAGTGCGAGGACGCCGCGCGCCATCTCGGTGTCCAGTGGTTGGCGGACGCCGACCTCGACGCGGCCGAGCGCCTCGATGACCCCACGCTGGTTCGCCGGGCGCGGCACGTCGTCACGGAGACCGCACGGGTCCGTGCCGCGGTCGACGCCCTTGCGGCCGGCGACTGGCTACGGCTCGGTCGCCTATTCCTCGACTCGCACGCGTCGATGCGCGACGACTTCCAGATCAGCTGCCCTGAGCTCGACACGGCGGTGGCGGCCGCGGTCAGGGCCGGTGCACTCGGCGCCCGCATGACGGGCGGAGGCTTCGGTGGCAGTGCGATCGCCCTCGCGCCCGTTGCTCGGGTTGAGGCGATCGAGGACGCGTGCTGCACGGCGTTCCGCCGCGCGCGATTCCGGGCGCCACATGTCTTCGTGGTCGAGCCCGCGGACGGCGCCAGCCCCGTCTGACCCCCGACGATCCGCGGGTTCTGGCCCGCCCATCCGCGGCTGGCCCGCCCATCCGCGGGTTTCGGCCTCGGTCGGTCCGCGGGTTTCAGTCACGGCGCGCCTGCGCGGGCGAACAGCTGGCCCTAAGGAGAGTGACGGCCTGCGCGGGTCGCCGGCTACGGCACTCCCCGGATGCGCCTCTCCTGTGCCAGCGCGGACGCTTCGGTTTCCCCGCCCATGACCCCCACTCGCTCGACCACTCTCGCCGGTCGAGGCGGCATCGACCAACAAAGCCCTTTGCCCTTCAAGCCCGCGAGTGTCTGGCGCTTGGGGTCGCCCTGAACTACCGACGAACCGGCCAAAGCCACGGATCAGCGGGCCAAAAGCCCCGGATCAGCGAGCCAGAACCCGCGGACCGCCGGGCCAAAAGCTGCGGACCGCCGGGCCACAAGCCGCGGACCGCCGGGCCAAAAGCTGCGGACCGCCGGGCCACAAGCCGCGGATGGGCGGGCCACAAGCCGCGGATGGGCGGGAGGGGGTTGATTGCCCTGTGGGCGGCCAACTGTGAGGGTTGGTGCATGGCGAGACCGGTGACAGTTCCGGTGCTGACCGACGGGGTCGTGACCCTGCGGGCGCACACCGACGACGACGTCGAGGACGCATACGAGATGTGCACCGACCCCGAGTTCGCTCGTTGGACGAGTGTGCCGGTGCCGTACACACGTGACGACGCCAAGCGGTTCAGCCGTGAGCTGGTCCCCGGCGGCTGGCAGACGGGTACCTCCCGAGGTTGGGCGGTCGAGGCCGCAGACGGCGAGACACCGCGGTTCGCCGGCAACGTCGACGTGCGCGGGACGCCAATCGCCGACATCGGGTTCGGGCTCCATCCGTGGGCCAGAGGTCAGGGGATCATCACGCGGGCAGTCCGGCTGGCCTGCGCGTGGGCGTTCGACCACGGCGAGGTCGAGGTGGTGCACTGGCGTGCGCAGACCGGCAACGTCGCGTCGCGCCGGGTGGCGTGGGCCTGCGGGTTCACGTTCCACGGGACGGTGCCCCGGCTCCTGGAGGAACGAGGCAGAGTGCTCGACGCCTGGATCGCCACCTTGCTGCCCGGGCGGAACATGCAGCCGGCGACCAGGTGGCTCGAGCCGACGGTGCTGCGCGGCCACCACGTGGTCCTTCGCCCACTCCAGGAGTCGGACGCCCCACGCATCGTCGAGGCATGCTCGGACGAGCGGACCAGGCAGTATCTCGTGGCTCTGCCCGACGGCTACTCGACCGACGATGCTCTGGCGTACGTCCGCTCGCGACTCGAGGCCCAGTCGGTGGGCGCCGCAGTCACGTGGGCGGTGGTCGACCCGACGAGTGATCGACTCCTCGCGGCGATCGAAGTCGCGGACCTCAACGGCCTCGATCCGACCGCCGGGGAAGTGGGCTACTGGGCGCACCCAGGAGCCAGAGGCAAGGCTGTGGTCAGCGAAGCGGCCCAGATTGTGGTGGCCCACGCGTTCGGGTCAGTGGCGACGGGGGGCCTCGGGCTGCGCCGGCTCACCCTCCTCGCGGCACGGAGCAACACCGCGAGCCGCCACGTCGCCCAGCAGGCAGGCTTCCGCGAAGCCGGCCTGCAGATTGCGGCCGAGCGCCTGCGCGACGGGTCCTACGACGACCAGTTCACCTTCGAGCTCATCACCCCGACGGCCGCCGGCCACCGCTGAGCCTTACGTTCCAGTGAAGACACGCGGGGCGCGTCGCACCGAAACGTAAGGCTCAGGGGATCGGACCTTCAGCGGATCGGGCGTCAGTGGATGGTGACCTGGAACTCCCGGAAGGCGCGGTGCGCGTTCGCCGGCGGCACGCCCATCACCCGGAGCGTCTGCTTGCCGAGGCTCCACATGATCAGCCGCACCCGGTAGGTGCCGTTGGAGCCGGTCTTGACGATCGCACCCTTGAGCAGCGTCCATCGGCCCGCGTGGTGCCACTGCACCTTCACGTCACGTCCCGCCGCCGGGTGACCAGCCACCGTGAATCGGCCGGTAACGACGAACTGCGAGTGCGCCGCGGGGGTGGTCGTGGACGGGTGCGCGGTGATGTTGCTGGGCTTCAAGGTGGGTGCTGCGACCGCGGTGGCGGTGCCGGCCAGACCGACAGCACTGATCGCGACGAGGGGGACGACGACGGTGCGAATCAACTTCATTGGACAACTCCCCGAGGGTCGGCACGGGCGGCGAGTCCGCCCGGCACCGGCTATGACGTCTTGATCGTACGCAAGGTTGCCTGGCATGTCCGAAAGTCCGCACAATCGCCCAGGTCTCATGCGACGTTGGGATCTGGGCATCGGCGGGTACGCAGCGTTCGCCGGTGCAGCGCGACCGACCCGAGCGCGAACCCGAGTCCGCCCAGCGCCAGCCCGACACCGACCCAGCTGGGCGCCCGGTAGCCGTAGCCGGCTGCGATGACGACGCCGCCCAGCCACGCACCGAGCGCGTTGGCGACGTTGAGCGACGAGTGGTTGAGGGCGGCACCGAGCGTCTGCGCCTCGCCTGCGACGTCCATCAGCCGCATCTGCAGGCAGATCACCAACGTGACCCCGGCGACCGCCACCGCGAACACGGCGACCGACGCGGTGACCGGGTTGCCCAGGGAGAGCGTGAACAACGCGAGCAGGCCGGCCATCAGCACCAGGCTGGCGACCATCGTGGCCAGCAGTGCGTGATCGGCGGCCCGACCGCCGAGCACGGTGCCGACGACTCCGCCAAGACCGTAGGCGGCCAGGATCACCGGGACCACCTGATCGCTCATGTGTCCGGCCTGGGTCACCGTCGGTGCGATGTAGCTATACATCGCGAACATCCCGCCGAAGCCCACCGTGCCGATCAACAGGGTGAGCCAGACCTGCGGCAGCCGCAGGGCCTTCAGCTCGCGGCCCAACGTCGCGTCCGGCGTCGGCGGTTGGTGCGGTACGAACGTCAGCACGGCCGTCGCGGTCAGCACCGCGATGATCGCCACCAGCCAGTAGGCGCTGCGCCAGCCCAGCTGCTGACCCATCCAGGTTGCCGCCGGGACGCCGACCACGTTGGCGACGGCCAGCCCGAGCATCACCTGGCTGACGGCGCGGGCACGGCGGTGCGGCGGCACCAGCGACGCGGCGACGAGGGACGCGACGCCGAAGTAGGCCCCGTGCGGGAGACCGGACAGGAACCGGGCCAGCAGCAACGCGTGGTAGCCACCGGCCAGCGCGGCGCCGGCGTTCCCGGCCCCGAACGCGACCATCAGCCAGATCAACAGTGCCCGGCGCGGCAACCGGGCACCGAGCGCGGCGATCAGCGGTGCGCCCACGACGACACCGAGCGCGTACGCCGTGATCACGTGCCCGGCGGCCGGGATGGAGACGTGCACCCCGTCGGCCACCTGCGGCAGCAACCCCATGGTGACGAACTCGGTGGTGCCGATCCCGAACCCACCGAGGGCCAGCGCCACGATGGCCAGCCCGACGTGCCGGCACGGAGCCGACTGCGCCGTCACGGGGGTGGCGTCAGCTCGGGTGGTCACGGCTGGCATCAACCACGCAAGGCGCTCAGATCATCCAGGCCATCACGACATCTCGGCTGGCAAAACGCGTCAGCCGACCTTCGTCTGGAGGTTGTCGTCGAGAGCCGCCAGGAACTCCTCTGTCGTCAGCCAACCCTGGTCAGCGCCGACGAGCATCGCGAGGTCCTTGGTCATCTTGCCGCTCTCGACGGTCTCGACGCACACCTGCTCGAGTGCCTCGGCGAACCCGGTCACCTCCGGCGTGCCGTCCAGCTTGCCGCGGTGCTTTAGCCCGCCCGTCCAGGCGAAGATCGACGCGATCGGGTTGGTCGACGTGGGCTTGCCCGCCTGGTGCTGGCGGAAGTGCCGGGTCACGGTGCCGTGCGCGGCCTCGGCCTCGACCGTCCTGCCGTCCGGCGTCATCAGCACCGAGGTCATCAGGCCGAGCGAGCCGAAGCCCTGTGCCACCGTGTCCGACTGGACGTCGCCGTCGTAGTTCTTGCAGGCCCAGACGTAGCCGCCCTCCCACTTGAGCGCGGCGGCGACCATGTCGTCGATCAGGCGGTGCTCGTAGGTGAGTCCGGCGGCCTCGTAGTCCGACTTGTACTCGGTCTCGTACACGTGCTGGAAGATGTCCTTGAAGGCCCCGTCGTACGCCTTGAGGATGGTGTTCTTCGTGGACAGGTAGACCGGGTAGCCGCGCTGCAGCCCGTAGGACAAGGACGCGTGCGCGAAGTCCTCGATCGACTTGTTGAAGTTGTACATCCCCATCGCGACTCCGCCGCCCTCAGGCATGGTGGCGACTTCGTACTCGATCGGCTCGGAGTCGTCGGCGGGGGTGTAGGTGATCGTCACGGTGCCGGGACCGGGCACCTTGAAGTTGACCGCCTTGTACTGGTCGGCGTGGGCGTGCCGGCCGATGATGATCGGCTTGGTCCACCCCGGCACCAGCCGCGGGATGTTCGAGATCACGATCGGCTCCCGGAAGATCACCCCGCCGAGGATGTTGCGGATCGTGCCGTTGGGCGACAGCCACATGTGCTTGAGCCCGAACTCCTTCACCCGTGCCTCGTCCGGCGTGATGGTGGCGCACTTGACGCCGACGCCGTACTCCTTGATGGCGTTCGCCGCGTCGACCGTGATCTGGTCGTCGGTCGCGTCGCGGTTCTCGATCCCCAGGTCGTGGTACTTCAGGTCGATGTCGAGGTAGGGGTGGATCAGGCGGTCCTTGATGAACTGCCAGATGATCCGGGTCATCTCGTCGCCGTCGAGCTCGACGACCGGGTTCGCGACCTTGATCTTGGCCATGAGGTGGCACTCCTGGAGCACGTCGAAGGGGGATTTCTTGACGTCAAGATATCTCAGGCCGGTGGTGGCTGTCGACTTCGCTGCTAGCGTCG
>JBOHDX010000060.1:0-32677 GCA_050700835.1 Nocardioidaceae bacterium | reverse complement strand
AGTAGCCAGTTGGTGTTCTCGTTGATGGCTCGCTGCCAGGGCGAGCCGGGGTCGCAGAAGTAGGTCTTCACGTCGGTGGCCAGGGTGATCTGTAGGTGGTTGGCCATCTCGCTGCCCTGGTCCCAGGCCACGGTCTTGCGCAGCCGTTCGGGCAGCAGGCGCATCGGGACGCGCAGATGGTCAAGACCGCCTACGCGTTCGGGCTACGGCGCCGGGAGCTGTGCTTCCTTGACGTCGCCGACCTGCGCCCGAACGCGGCGATGCCGCAGTGGGGCACCTATGCGGCGCTGCACGTGCGATACGGGAAGTCGCGCCGCGGCAGCGCGCCGCGGCGACGCACCGTGCTGGCTGTCCCGGAGTTCGACTGGGTCATCGACGGGCTACGGCAATGGGTCGAGCAGGCGCGGCCCCGGCTGGCGCCCGGGCAGCGTGGCGAGCTGTGGCTGACCGAGCGTGGGCAGCGGGTGGCGCTGAAGACGATCGATCGCAGGTTCTCGTCCCTGCGCCAAGCGGCGGGACTGCCGGCTGATCTGACGTTGCACTGTCTGCGGCACTCCTACGTCACCCACCTGATCGAGTTCGGCTACCCCGAGCGGTTCGTGACCGAGCAGGTCGGCCACTCCTACGCCTCGACGACCGCGATCTACACCTCGGTGTCCAACGACTTCAAGACCAAGACCCTGCAGAGCGCGTTGGCGCGGGTCTACCCAACCGCGCAGCGAGCTGATGAAGATCCGGAGGAGTAGTGATGGCGGGCAACAAGATGGTGGCGCACTGGAATCTTCGTCAGGTGATGGCCGAGCGTGGCATGTTCGCCACGACCGACCTGGTCGAGCCACTGCACCAGCGCGGGGTCGAGCTGTCGCGGCAGATGATCCACCGGGTCGTGACCAAGACCCCGCAGCGGATCAACATGGACCTGCTCGCGGCGTTGTGCGACATCTTGGACTGCACCCCCAACGACCTCATCGAGATGCGCCTGGTGGAGGCGACCCGCCCGGCTGCGGTCAACGATGCCGGCCCCGGGATCGGGGACCTGCGCCCGGTACGGGCCAAGGTCCGTCGACCGGGTGAGTGACCGCCCCGGCCAGCCCAACCAGTCCGCCGGCTATCCGGCCTGTTGGATCTGCGAGAAGCAGACCAGCTGGCAGCGATACGAGGTCCCGCAGGGCGCACTCTGTTTGGGGTGCGGCCGCCGCCGGCACTACCACCCGGCCCCGTGTCCGGTCTGTCGCGAACGACGTCCGCTGGCCTGTCTGGAGGACGGGCTGGTCGTGTGCGCCGGCTGCGCCGGGATCCCCTCGCCGTTCGCGTGCAGCGAGTGCGGCAGCGAGGAACACCTCTACGGCCGATTCCGGTGCGCCCGCTGCTTCCTGCGCGAACGGCTCACCGCGCACCTGAGCGACCCGGCCACCGGCGAGGTCCACGAGCGGCTGCGGCCGCTGTTCGGCATGTTGGTCAACTCCGAACGACCCCAGACCACGATCTGGTGGCTGCGCAAGAAGCCCAGCATCGGCGCCGACCTCCTCGGTCAGATGGCCAGGGGCGAGCTCGCGATCAGCCACGACACCTTCCGCGCCCTGCCCCAACACCAAGCACGGGGCTACCTGCGCAGCCTGCTGGCGGCGGCCGGAGTCCTCGAACCCTTCTACCCACACGTCGAACGCATGGACGCCTGGCTCGAGGAGTTCCTTACCGAGGTCCCCGAACACCACCGAGACCTGCTGCGGCGCTACGGCCGCTGGCACGTCCTACGTGACATGCGACGAGCCGCAGCCCAAGGCCGCCTGACCAGCAGCGTCGCGCATGGCGGACGGCGTCGGGTCCGAGTCGCCGCCATGGTCCTGGCCTACTTCGACCACCATGGTGCGACCGCAGCCGAGGCGACCCAGGCACTCCTGGAGCGATACATCACCGAGTCCAAGGTCGTGATCAGCGCCGAGCACGGTTTCATCGCCTGGTTACGCGCCACCCGGATCAACACCAATCTCAAGATGCCCACCACGAGGCGATGGAGCGAACCAGAGATCACCGTCGCCGAGGACCACCGCTGGGCGATCGTCGAGCGCCTCCTGCACGACTCGAGCATCAAGCGCTACACCCGAATCGGCGGATTGTTCCTGCTGCTCTTCGCCCAACCCCTGTCGCGGATCGTGGCGATGAAGTCCAGCCAGATCAGCCACATCGAGGACATCCTGCACGTCACCTTCGCGACGATCCCGGTCCCCATGCCAGTGCCCCTGGACGCGCTGATCCTTGAGCACCTCGGTCAACGCGGCATGAGCCTGCACGGCTCACGAGGAACCGGCTGGCTCTTCCCCGGCGGCAGCCCCGGACAACACCTGAACACCGAGAACATCCGCGCGCAGCTCGTCGCGATCGGGATGAAGCCCTACGAAGGCCGCAAGGCCGCTCTGTTCCAACTGGCCGCCGACATGCCTGCCCCTCTGCTGGGCGAACTCATCGGGATCAGCCACAACAACGCAAGCGACTGGGCATGCCTCGCCGCACGCGACTGGCGCAGCTACATCGCCGACCGAAGCCGCTGAACACGCGCCATTCGCCCCAACCGGATACGACCCCTTCGCCAACTCGCCGTGGCCACTCGCGGCCGACATGCGGCCCTTCGGGGTGTGACCATGACGCTGCAGAAGTTGTCGGCCGGCTCGGGGTATGAGTACCTGACCCGGCAGGTCGCCGCGCTCGACTCGACGGAGAAGGGCGCCACTCCCCTGGCCGACTACTACTCGGCGAAGGGCGAGTCGCCCGGGCGCCGGATCGGCTCCGGCCTCGGCGGCATCGACGCCTTGGGGATCAACGACATCGTGACTGCGGAGCAGATGAAGGACCTGTTTGGCAGCGGTTGCGATCCGAGCACGGGGCGACCGCTCGGGGCGGCGTACAAGGACTACGCCAATGAGACGGCCGACGCCTTCAACGCCCGGGTCGACGAGCTGCTCGCGTCCGCGCCCGTGCCAACGCCGGCCGCGCGCGCTGCTGCGCGTTCGACGGCAGCGCGTGAGTTCTTCGTCGCGGAGCACGGACGCGAGCCGGCGTCTGCACAGGAGTTGTCGGCGGCCCAGGCGAGGTACTCGCGGCCGCGGCAGACAGCGGTTGCTGGTTTCGACCTGACGTTCAGTCCGATCAAGTCAGTCTCCACACTCTGGGCTGTCGCGCCACCTGAGGTCGCGGCGAACATCGAGGAGGCCCACCACGCGGCCGTGGCGACCGCCGTCGCCTTCATCGAGGAGCACGCGCTCTTCGCTCGCGAAGGCAAGGACGGTGCGCGCCAGGTCGAGACGCGTGGGCTGATCGCCGCCGCGTTCACCCACCGCGACTCCCGCGCCGGAGACCCGGACCTTCACACGCACGTGGCCGTGGCGAACAAGGTGCAGACCAAGCAAGGCAAGTGGCTCTCGATCTACGGGCGCGTCCTGCACCAGCACGTCGTCGCTGCCTCGGAGACGTACAACACGGCGCTGGAGCGCCACCTCGTCGAGGCGCTCGGGGTGCAGCTCGCCGTGCGCTTGAGTGCAGATCCTGAGAAGAGGCCCATCCGCGAGATCGTCGGGGTCGACGGCGACCTCTGTGAGGCGTGGTCGCGTCGGCGGGCCGACATCGTGGCCCGGCAGCGCCAGCTGACTCGTGACTTCCGCGACGCTCACGGCCGTACGCCGACGCCGGTCGAAGCCGTTGCGCTGGCCCAACAGGCCAATCTGGAGACGCGCGAGACCAAGCACGAGCCGCGATCGCTGGCGGAGCAGCGGACGACCTGGCGGACGCAGGCCATCGACCTTCTCGGGTCCCCGGACGCCGTCGCCAGCATGGTGCAGGCCGCGCTGCGCCCGCCCGGCGTCCCAGCCCACGCCAACGTCTCGACCCGGTGGGTCCGGGAGATGGCCGAGCGCGTGCTCGGCGAACTCGAGGCGCACCGCGCGACCTGGCAGTCCTGGCACGTGCACGCTGAGGTCCATCGGCAGATCCGCGACACCGCGCTCCCCGCCGAACTGCTCGCCAAGGCCGTCGGCTGGGTCGTCGACGAGGTCACGGAGATGTCGGTCAACCTCACTCCAGACCGCGACCCGATCAGCGAACCAGACGGGTTGTGCCGGTCGGACGGAACGAGCGTCTACCGGCACACCGGACGCGACCACTTCACCACGACTCGTGTCCTCGACGCGGAGACGCGCATCGTCGCGGCCGCTGCGAGCACCGGCGCGTCGAGGTGGTCGACCGACGACGTCGAGCTGGCGATCCTGGCCGCGCGCCTTGACGGCATCGAGCTCCACGTCGGCCAGGAGCAGTTGGTCCGTGCGATGGCCGGCAGCGGCCGCCGCGTGCAGCTCGCCCTTGCCCCAGCCGGAGCCGGCAAGACGACCGCGATGCGGGTGCTCGCAGGCGTGTGGACGGAGGCCGGAGCCGACGTGCTCGGACTCGCCCCCTCCGCGGCCGCCGCGGCCGCTCTCCGCGACGCGACCGGCATGCCGTGCGAGACCCTCGCCAAAGTCGTTCACGACTTCGACACACAACCCGATTCCGAGCTGGTCGCGGCTGTCGGTCCCCGGACTCTGCTCGTCGTTGACGAGGCGGGCATGGCCGACACATCACCCTCGACCGGGTCATCGGCTTCGCCGTCGAGCGCGGCGCGACCGTGCGGCTGATCGGCGACGACCAGCAGCTCGCCGCCATCGGCGCCGGTGGCGTCCTTCGAGACATCGCCCGCACGCACGGCGCCGTACGCCTCGATGCGGTCGTCCGGTTCGAGGACCCGGTCGAGGCCGAGGCGTCTCTGGCGCTCCGGGACGGCGACCGCGCCGCGCTGGGCTACTACCTCGATCAGGACCGGATCCACGTCGGCGACCAGCAGGCCGTCGTCGACGAGGTCTTCGACGCGTGGCGACGCGAGCAGGATGCAGGCCGTGACTGCTTGATGCTGGCGCCGACCCACGGGCTTGTGCGTCAACTCAACGAACGAGCCCGTGCGGCCCGGCTCCGTGACACCGCGGCTGGTGACGAGGTCCCGCTTCGGGACGGCACGCATGCGTCGGTCGGCGACGTTGTGCTTACCCGACGCAACGACCGCCGACTCGGCGTGAGTAGCACGGACTGGGTGAAGAACGGCGACCGCTGGACGGTCACTCACGTACACGACGGCACCCTGACCGTGCGGCACCGCGACTCCGGGCTCACCACCGTGCTGCCGGCCGAGTACGTCGCCGCCCACGTTCAGCTCGGGTGCGCCTCCACCGTCCACACCGCCCAAGGCCTGACCGCCGACGTCATGCACGGCGTCGTGAATGGCGAGGAGACCAGGCAGATGCTCTACACGATGATGACCCGCGGCCGCGCCGAGAACCACGTCCACGTCATCACCGATGACATCTGCGATGAGCGTGAGTTCGAGCTGCCCGGCATCACCGAACAGCTCACCGCCGCCGAGACCCTCGAGCGGGTGCTCGCCCGCGACGGCGCTGCTGTCTCGGCGACCTCGACACGCCAGCAGTCGGCCGCTCCGGAGGCTCGCCTCCACGACGCCGCGACCCGGTACGCCGACGCCCTGGCCCACGCCACGCACAAGGTCCTCGGGGACGGCGAACAGGCTCTCGACCCAGGTCCGCTCCCGTGGCTTGCCGCGATCCCGACCGAGGTGGCAGACCACCCGAGGTGGGGCCCCTATCTGTCCGCGCGAGCGCGTCTCGTGCAAGATCTCGCGGACGACGTCCGTGGCCGCGCAGAGGCCACGCTGCCGGACTGGCTCGACGACCACGCGGACGTCCTCACCCCAGAGCTGCGCACAGACATCGCTGTCTGGCGGGCCGCCCAAGGCATTCCAGCAGACGAACGCACCATCGCCGGCCCCGCACCCGACGACGACCGTGCCTCGGCGTACCGCCGCAGCCTCATCCGCACCATCAACGGCCGCTACGACGACGCCGTCCACGTGTGGGAAGGTCGCGTGGTCGCGTACGTCGGCCGCGCCGACGAGCACACCCTCGACCTGGCGCGCGAGCTTGACCGGCTGAAGCGTCGGGGTCTCGACCCAGAGCCTTTGCTGATGAGGGCGAGTATCAGGCCGTTGCCGTTCGAACACCCGACAGCCGCGCTCGCGTACCGCATTCGCAAGCAGCTCGCACCCCAGCGGAGCCGCCACGAGGTCCCCGGGGTCGAGCACCACCGCCCGGCGCCTTCACACCAAGCACCAGGCCTCGGACTGTGAGCACCGCGTCGACCATGTGAGTCCGATGAGCACGGATCGCCGTCGACGTCGCGGGGTGCGGCACGGTCGGACGTCAGGAACGGCGTGGCCCCGCGTGGCCCGCGAGGCACACCCAGTCGCGTTCTTGGCGGATCCAGACCTGCGTCATCGGCATCCGGAAGGTCTCGGGCACATCGTCCTCTCCCAGCACCTCATCGGTCACCTCGGCGTAGAGAACGGCGGTGTCCCCGACAACGACGACCTCGATGCCACTCAGCCCTTGCGAACGCCAGACCGTGTGCCCCTTGGTGTTTCGACGGACGTACTCCGACCGGCTGTAGGTCGCCCCCGTATGTGAGGTCCACCTGAAGCCCACGTGCAGGAGCCCCGCGAGTCGCTCGGCATCGCCTGCCGCGAGGGCCGAAGCCCGGTCCTCGGCAGCCGCAACGACCTGCTGCTCTGCGCGCATGCGCGCCAGCCTGACACGTGAACGCCACCCCGTCTCCGTGCCCGCCCACCGACGGCAGATCCGTCATCGCAAGGTCCTGATCATGCGGACTGATCGAGCTCCTGGTGATCGGCGTTGACGTACTCCTCGATGTGCTGCCACAGGTATTCCTCGAGCACTTCGTCGAGGCTCATCGGTGGCAGCTGGTGCGCCGCGACGAAGTCACGCAGCTCGTTGATGAGTCGCTTCTCGTTCGCGTACCGACGGAGCCGGTCCATGAGGATCGCCGCCCGGCGGCGTACGGATCGCGCAGACACTGGGCGGTCGCGGGTGACGGACTCGACGACGGCGGGGGCGGTGAGCCCGGCACGCCCCCTACGCGCCGCCGCGGAGTGCTCGAAGGCCGCCTCAGCGAGCTGCTGCAGCAGCGAGGCGTCCGGCAGGCTCAGCACGCCGGCGATCAGCGCGTGCTGAACGATCTGGCTCGCCTCGAACACCGCATCGGCATGAAGTTCGGGGAGCCCCACGAGGAGGTCGAGGTCCACAGCGTTGTCCCACAGCGTGGTCCTTGCCCAGGTGCGATCGCGTCGCTGCGCGGCCTCGCTGTGCCCCAGCTCGGCCAGCAGAGAACGGCGTACGGCGCGGAGGATGTTCGCGGCAACGCATCGCTCCCACGGCGCCATCCGGATCTGCATCCAGAGCTCGCCGGCCGTCAGCGCGTCGATGTCCCGCGAGAGGTCGCGCAGGTTGTCTGCCAGGCGTGTCACGCCCGGTAAACAGCAGCCACGCCAGCGCCACGGCCGCCTCGGCGTCGTCCTGAGCCAACTGGGACAGGCGGACCAGCAGATCGTCCTTGCTCGCTGTGGAGGCGCGACGTGTCCAGTCGGGAAGGTCCAGCAGGTGGTCGACCACCGCCAGACCCGGATCTTGGTGGCACCAACGCCGCCACGCCACACTCGCGGCCGCCATCGCTGGACCGTCGACGTCGTCCAGGCCAAGACACTTCGCAACGCTCACGTGATCACCCTTTTCGGGCCCGGACGGACCCCTGTCACTAGATAGGTGTGCGAGGGATGTCCGGATGTGGCATGGACACGCCGCAGCGCAGAGCCACAGCTGTCCTCGCAGGGCAGCGTTTGTGCAGGTGGGACACCAAATCGGGCAACCTGGTCCACTAGATCCGGTGGGATATCGTCGAAGCATGTCCGGGGGCTCCTTGCTGATGTACGCCCGCCGCGCGGCCGGGCTGACTCAGAAGGCCCTCGCGCAGCTTTCCGGGACATCTCAGCCCACCCTGTCGGCCTACGAGCGGGACGCGAAGTCGCCATCCCTGGCCGTCGCCGAGCGGATCATCGAAGCGACCGGCCACCGGTTGGAGGTCGTGCCGAACCTGGAGTTCGTCGAGGTGCCCGGCCAGCACGGCCTTCACCCGTTCTGGCTCGCCAACCAACTGTGGCGACTCGATCCGGAGCGCGCTTTCCGCATGGTCCTCCTGCCTGGACCCGACCACGATTGGCCGGTACGGCGGCGGCCGTACTACCTCGACGACCGCGCCGAGCGCACACGCGCCTACGAGCTCATCCTCCGGGAGGGCAGTCCGCACGACCTGCTCGACTACATCGACGGCGCGCTGCTCGTCGGCATCTGGAGAGAGCTCGATCTGCCCGATCCCATCCGCCGTGCCTGGCAGCCGCTGATCCGCAAGGCCCTGCCGACACGCCGCCGCCGTCGGCGGCGAGCGACCGACGAGGAGAGAGGAGGTCCACGCGGGGCGCTCATCCGACTTCGACCCAGCCAGCGGGCCCAGTACCTACAGTCAGGGCAGGAGGTGTCTAACGACGACCCCGGCAGGTGAGGCAGATGATTCAGCTCCGAGCGTCGTCTTCATCAGTCGCGAGAGTCAGAATCTCCTCGTGCGGGAGCGACGCGTAGAAGGCGTTGAACACCCGCATCGCCTCGCGCCCCTCCGGGCCCATCCGGGCCTCTCGCTCTCGGGCGTATTCCGCGAAGGTCTTGGCCATGACGCGCTCAGGCGTGCCGAGTCGTGAATCGCTCGATGGCCGCCTGGTAATCCTTGAGGGCTCCGGGGAGCAGCTCGATGTGGACGATCGTGCCGTTGGCTTTGGTGACCAAGTCAATGACCTGTCCCATCGCCAGGTCCTCGCCTTCGCGCAGGGTCAACACCGCGCCGGGAACGACGTTCTCGGGCTCACGGGCTTCGTCGAGGAAGAGCCAGATGTAGCCGGTCTCGTCCTCGTTGGCGAAGTCGACATCGAGGTCGACCTGATAGTCGGCCACATCGGTGATCTCTTGGGTTGTCATCGTGGCCTCCTTCCGACCTTCCGATTCCAGTATGGATTGTCTCGCAAGTCTCCGAGAGCGTCTAGAAACGCTTGATACGCCGGGCCGTCAGGCCCCGGAAACAGCACCGTCCAGTGTGGCGCGGTGAAGGTGGGAAGGAGCGTCAGACCTGCGACGTCGGCGGATGCGATCCGGTAGTAGCGCCGCCGAACATACATCTTCGTTGCCAGGAGCCACGACTCGTTCTCCTCAGTGGCGGCAAACGCGGAGACTCCGTAGCAATCGGCACCGTTGAGCGTGTAGCGCCGGCTCAGGCGGGCGGCCTGATGCTTCAACCGCTCGACGCTGTCATCCTCATCGCCGGCTCGCAGCAGGAGGACCAGGTCGTCGGGAGTCTCCTCGGGACGCACCACGTCCTCAAGGCGGTCCTTCTCGATCGGTTCGGTCACGACTCCACCGTTCCAGTCGGGTCCGACACGAGCGCCGACAACCGCTTGGCGATCTCTGCGTCACGGTCGGCGGCGGCGTGCTGGTAGCGCATCGCCGCGCCAGGCGTGGAGTGCCCGAGCCGACCCATCAGCTCGGCGAGGGTCGCGCCGGTCTGTGCCGCGAGGACGGCGCCGGTGTGACGCAGGTCGTGCCAGCGGAGGTCCTCGCGGCCGGCAGCCTTCCGAGCCGGGTAGTAGACCTTGTACAGCGTCGACGGTGCCATGTGGGCGTTGCTGTCGGCCGCGGCCGGGAACAGCAGCGCGTCCCTGGCCCTGCCCGTGTGGTTGTTCAGGTGCGCCTTCACGACCGGGATCAGGTGCGGCGGGATCGCCACGTCGCGGACACCGGCTGAGGTGCGCCGTTGTGCAGACGTGCGAGGTGTCGTCGATGTCGTCGACGGCGAACCTGACGCGATGCAGTCCAGCGTGTTCGGTGGAGGGTACGGCGGCTCGGCTCTGGATGCCGCTGGGGTGTGGTACCGGCTGAATGTCATCACCCACCAGACGAGGGCGATCCGAGCCCCCCAGCTTGGCTAGGGCTGACGGGTGGCTCGATGCTGCAAAATCGAGGAATATCGGCCAGCCCATTGGATGATTGCCTTCACCAGCGAGGCCGCTGCCTCGACGACGGTCCGGGCGGCGGCACGCGCGGGCTTGCGCGCTTTGCGGGGCGCCTTCACGGAGCCGGGGTTCTCGAGGGTGTCCTCCATCCAGGACATCGTCACGATCAGCAGTGCGATCCCGGCCAGCACGGCACCTATGACGAGCAGGTCCGCATCTAGGTCCAAGGGCACCGTTGGACGTTACCCCGCTGCTGGCGATTCCGCCGGTTCGCGTGTCGAGGGCCGGGGCGGCCCTGTGGCGAACGCCACCAGTTGCCGCCCAGCCCGTCGTAGGGTCAGTTCATGCTCTGGTCCGTCGCGCCGACGATGTTGGCCCATGCCCTGGTCGCCGCCACCACCACGCTGACGCTGGCGACCCCGATGCTGCCGCCCGTCAACGCACCGGCGGACTACCAACTCGGCGGGGCGTACCCGCTGCCGCACGGCGTCCGGATCGTTACCCGCGACCGGACGGCTCCACCCGCCAGAAACCCTGGCACCTACAACATCTGCTACATCAACGCGTTCCAGACCCAGCCCGGGGAGCTGCACTGGTGGCGGACGCACCACCGATCCGTCCTGCTGCGCGACCGTAGCGGGAGGTTGCTCCACGATCCCGGATGGCCGGGCGAGGTCCTGCTCGACACGTCCAGCGCGCACAAGCGTCACATCATCTCTGCCGTTCTCAGCCGCTGGGTGGCCGGCTGTGCACGTAAGGGCTTCGACGCCGTCGAACCCGACAACCTCGACTCCTTCACCCGATCCCGGCGGTTGCTGACCCGTGGCGACAACATGGCGTTGGCGCGGCTGCTGTCCGTCGCGACGCACCGGAAGCACATGGCGATCGCGCAGAAGAACATGGCGCAGCTGCCGGCCCGCGTGGCCCGGCGCGTAGATTTCGACTTCGCGGTTGCCGAGGACTGCCAACGCTGGCACGAGTGTGCGAGCTACCGACGGGTCTACCACCGGCACCTGATCGAGATCGAGTACTCCGACAACGGCCGGGCCAACTTCAACGCCGCCTGCCGGGCTCGCGGTGACGCCATCTCGATCGTCTATCGAGATCGGATGCTGGTGACCCCGCGACACCGCGGCTATGTCTTCGCCACCTGCTGACCCGACCCGGCCTCGATCTCGAGATGTTCCACCGGGGTGAAGCGGCACACCGACGCGATGATCGAGCTCGGCACGGACTTGATTCGGGTGTTGTACGAGCGGACGTTGCCGTTGTAGAACTGACCGTCGGCGGCGATCCGGTCCTCGGTGTTCTGCAGTTGCTGCTGCACTGCCAGGAAGCCCGCGCTGGCTTTGAGGTCGGGGTAGCTGTCCGCCAGGGCCAGCAAGCCACGCACCGCCAGCCCTAGCTGCCGCTCGGGTTGCTGCCTGGCGCCTGGACCCGACTCTGCCTGCGCCTGGGCGGCACTCCGCGCGGCCGACAGGTGCTCGACGACCTCTCGCTCATGGGCGACGTGACCCTGCACGATCGTGACCAGGTTGGAGATCAGTTCGTCCCTGCGCTGCAGCTCGGAGACGATCTGTCGCCACGAGTCGGCGACGAGTTTCCTCTGCCCGACCAAGCGGGTGTAGGAGACGGCAACTTCGACGACGAGCAGCGCCACGACGACGCCGAGCACGACGAGAGGGATCATGACTCCTCCTGCCCGAACGCTCGGGCGTAAGCACCCACCACGCCGGTCACGGCAGCCACCGTACACACGACGACCCGCCTGAGCGCGTCATGAGCGGCTCAACGTCGCTTCTCGTCGGCCCGCTTGCGTGCAGCGGTACGCCGGGCTATCCAGTCCACCTCTCGCTGCAACCGCTGCCAGCTCTCGTAGCGACGGGCCGAGAGGCCGCCTGACTCCAACGCCTTGCGGACCGCGCAGTCAGGCTCGGTCGCGTGGACGCAGTCGGCGAAGCGGCATCGGGCGACCAGGGCCTCGACGTCCGGGAAGGTCGCGGCGACGCCGTCGCCAGTCTCGAAGAGTCCGACGCCGCGCAGCCCCGGTGTGTCGACCAGTGTTCCGCCACCAGGCAGCGGCACCAGCTCGCGGCGGACCGAGGTGTGACGACCCCGGCCGTCGTCACGGATCCGCTTCGTGACCAGGAGCGGCGCGCCGGCCAGGGCGTTGGCCAGGGAGGACTTCCCGGCGCCCGACGAACCCACCAGGGCCATCGTGTCGGCTGGTGTGATCCGCGCTCGTAGCTGCTCGATGCCGTCAAGGGTCACGGTGCTGCACGTGAGTACGTCCACGCCCGGAGCCGCTGCGGCGACGTCGGTGGCGACGTCGTGCGCATCGGCGGCGAGGTCCGACTTGGTGAGCAGCACCAGGGGCACGGCGCCGCTCTCCCAGGCAACCGCGACGAGTCTCTCGACCTTGGTCACGGAGGGTTCCCGGTCGAGGCCGACCACGACGGCGACGGCGGTCGCGTTGGCGGCCAGCACCTGCCCCTCCGACCGCTCGGACACGGTGCCGCGCACGACGGCACTCCGACGCGGAAGTACCTCCTCGAGCGTGAGCCGGTCGTCGGGCCAGGTGCGGACCATCACCCAGTCGCCGGTGCAAGGGGTTGACAGCGAGTCGCGCGCCATCGAGTCGAGCACGGCGCCGGACAGGCTGGCCCGGACGACACCCTGCGCGGTCAGGACCGAGCACACACCGCGATCCACCCGCGCCACTCGGCCGGGTACGCCGCAGCGAGCGGCGGCAGACTCCGCCCACGCCTCATCCCACCCGATGAGGGTCAGGTTCATACCGGCTGGCCCAGCTGATGTCACGTAAGGGTCCTCGCAACGAGCGCGCTCCTGCGGCGCGGCTGCCGCACCCTAAGTCGCGGCCCGCCAAGCCTGCATCCGAGTTTCCGTCCTAACCGTTGTCGCTGGTGCGCCGGCCGACCGGTTCGGGTTCGGAGTCATCGTCCGACGGTGGACGCTTGTGGATCCTGGTGCCGCGGCCGGTAGCCGGACCATGTAGGGGGGCGCCGTTCGGCTTGGTCGACGCGATCGGCGCCGCTGCAGCCGCCGGTGCCGACGGTGCCGCCGGTGCCTGCGTCTCGCCCGGATCGAGCAGCGGATCGTCGTCCTCAGGGGCAGGCTCGCGCCGCCGGCGGGCGTCCTCGATCACTCGCCGGGTGCGCTCCTCGATCTCTTCGTCCAGGACCGACGGGGCCAGCCCCTCGCCGACCTCCTCGTCGGTGTAGCCGGCATCGCGGAGCCGGGCGGCGGCGGCCCGGAGCCGTAGTCGTCGGACGAGCTCGATCCTGGCCCTGGTCGTAGTGTTGGCCGGGAAGACCCGGTCGAACGACGCGTTGACGGCGGCGCCGATGAGCACTGCGATGGACAAGAAGTACAACCAGATCAGCACCGCGATCGGGGCCGAGAGGGGACCGTAGATCGACGATCCACCGACCGCGCCCTGCAGCGCCCACCGCAGCACGTAGCTGCCCAGCAACCAAGCCAGCAGGGTGAAAACGGCGCCGGGGATGTCGTAGCGCCACGAGGTCCGCACCGGCACGGACAAGTGGTAGAGCGTGGTGAGGAACGCGATCGACAGCAACAGCACCGTGGGCCAGTAGAGGTTCATCACGAACTGCAGATGCTTGGGCAGGATCTCTCCGACCAGCGATGGGCCGGCGAGGATCAGCGGCAGCGCGACGACCGCGATGCACAAGGCGACTACGTACAACGAGAACGACAGGGCCCGGGTCTTGACGATGCCACGCCGACCGCCGAGGCCGTACATGATCGTGATCGTGTCCACGAACACGTTGAGCGCCCGCGACCCGGACCACAGAGCCAGGACGAAGCCGATCGAGATGACGTCGATCCGGCCGCCCGCGAACACCTCGTTGAGAGTGGGATTGATCACCTGGTCGACCGTCTGAGAGGTGAGGGCCTGGCCGAACGCGTCCGCGATCTGCGTCTTGAGCTGGTCGATGGTGGAGACGTTGTAGCGCTCGGCGACGTAGCCGATGGTGCCGGCCACTCCGAAGATCAGCGGCGGCAGTGAGAGGATCGCGAAGAACGCCGCCTCGGCGGCAAGCCCGGTGACGCGGTAGCGGAAGCACGCCGACACGGTGGCGGTGAGCAGTCGCCAGATGGCGGCTCGCCAGCGCGCCAGCACGGGCACCCGTGCCGGGACATGACTCACCGAGTCCGCGGCCATGGTCCTACGGTAACGACATGGACCCGTTCCAGCGCACCGCCGCCAACCAGGCGCGCCCCCTTGTCGAGCATGACCCGGTACGCGGGGACGCGGCCCTCGTCGCCGCGGTGCGCTCGCTCGCTCCCGACGACAGCGACGCCCTCCTTGACCGGCTGACGCCGTTGGCCAGGCTGGCCGGCTCGGCCGAGGCGCAGGAGCACGGCCGACTGGCCAACGCCCATCCCCCCACGCTCAAGACGGCTGACCGCTACGGCAACCGAATCGACGAGGTCGAGTTCCACCCGTCGTGGCACTGGTTGATGGAGCGGGGCGTCGGATTCGGACTGCAGGCCGCACCGTGGACGTCGAGCGCACCGTCGGCGCACTTGGCGAGAGCCGCCGGTTTCCACGCCTGGTCGCAGGTGGAGCCCGGCCACATGTGCCCGTTGTCCATGACGTACGCCTCGGTTCCCGCCCTGCGCGCCGACGACGCGCTCGCCAAGGAGTGGGCACCGGGGCTGACGTCGACGGTGTACTCCCCCGGTCTTGGCGTGCCCGCCGACAAGCCCGGGCTCCTGGCCGGCATGGGAATGACGGAGAAGCAGGGTGGCTCCGACGTGCGATCCAACCTCACCCGGGCGGATCCCGCGAACGACGGTGGCTACCTGCTCACCGGTCACAAGTGGTTCACATCCGCGCCGATGAACGACATGTTCCTGGTGCTGGCGCAAGCGGAGAACGGGCTCAGCTGTTTCGTGCTTCCGCGGGTTCGTCCCGACGGCACGCGCAATGCGATGACGATCGTGCGGCTCAAGGACAAGCTCGGCAACCGCTCCAACGCCTCGGCCGAGCTCGAGTTCGACGGCGCCTGGGTGCAGCGGCTCGGCGACGAGGGCCGCGGCGTGCGGACCATCATCGAGATGGTGGCGGCCACCAGACTGGACTGCGTCCTCGGGTCGTCGGCGCTGATGCGGCGCGCTCTGGCCCAGGCGGTCTGGCACGCCACGCAGCGCTCGGCTTTCGGTGGTTTGCTCTCGGAGCAGCCGGCGATGCGCAACGTACTCGCCGACCTTGCTGTCGAGTCGGAGGCCGCCACGCTGCTGGCGATGCGGCTCGCGGCCGCGGTGGACCGTGGTGACGACCCGCACGAGCAGGCGCTGCGCCGGATCGGCCTGCCACTCGCGAAGTTCTGGGTCTGTAAGCGCACGCCGTTCATGGTCGCGGAGGCGTTGGAGTGCCTTGGCGGCAACGGCTTCGTCGAGGACTCCGGCATGCCCTTGTTGTTCCGGGAGTCGCCACTCAACTCGATCTGGGAGGGCAGCGGAAACGTCAACGCACTCGACGTCCTGCGCGCCCTGCGCCGCGAGCCCGCGGTGCTCGACGCGTGGCTGCTTGAGGTCGGAGCGGCCTCGGCACAGGATCCGCACCTCGATGCCGCGGTCCGGGACGTGCTCGCCTCGTTGTCCGACCTCGAGGACGTCGAGGTCCGCGCGCGCCGGCTCGCTGCCCGGATGGCGGCGTGCCTGCAGGGTGCACTCCTGATCCGCTATGGGGACGACGCCGTGGCGGACGCGTTCTGCGCCTCCCGGCTCGGCGGGGACTGGGCCGGTACGTTCGGCACCTTGCCGCGTGGCAGCGACCTTGCGGCGATCGTCGCGCACACGATGCCGGTGTGATGCGTCGCTACCTCCGCAGCGCCGTCCTGGTCGGCTGGATCACGTTCGCCACAGTCGTGGCGACGCGGGCCGCGGACCCGATCGACGGGGCCGTCGCGTCAGCGGCGGCCGTCGCGGTCGCGTGCGCGCTCGCGGCGAGGTCCGGATCGAAGGACGACCTGGCGCTGCTCAACCCGGCCTGGTCGTTGGCCGCGCTGCTTCGTGGACGCCTCCGGATCACGGATCTGCTGCCATTGTGGGCGGCCGCGGCGGTGGGGGGACTGCTGCTCGGCATGGCGGGTGCGGCCGTCGTGCACCGGCTCCCGGCGTTGAGCGTGACGAACCGGCCGGACCTGCTCCCGGCCGGCGTCGTGCTCGCGGTGGCAGGGTTCGTGACCGCCTGGCTCGTTACGAGTGCGTCGCAAAGCCCGGCCCTGCTCGTCTGGGCACCTGCGCTCACCACGTTGGTCGGTGCTGCCCTGCTCGGTGGGCCGTTCGCCGCCGCCCTCAACCCGGCGGTGCTCTTCGGGGGCGGTGTGGCAGGGATCGTGGACTGGACGTACGCGTTCGTGATGACCGTGGTGCTGCTGGCGACTGCCCTGATCGGCGCCCTGGCGTCTCGGTATTTGGATGGTCGTCCCATATCGTGACATTCATGGTTGGCACTCCGGCTCCGCGCCACCCACACTGATGCACATGTCAGCTGCTCGCACGACCCACCTCGTGGCGCGACGCCACGTGGACCTCGGTCGACTTCGCAGCATGATGTGTCATCCGGTCTGAGTCCCCCGCCCCCTGACCGATCCCCACAGGTGCGCACCGCAGCGCGGCGCCGTAGGACGACGGCGCATGCACCGCGCGGACGCCGACAAGCACCGACGGACACATCGAGGACGTACCAGCTGTGACAGTCACGACAGAGGCACATCCGCGCCAGCGCCGCGGCGAGGGCCAGTGGGCCCTCGGCTACCGCGAGCCGCTCAACGCCAACGAGCAGTCCAAGAAGGACGACGACCCGCTGCACGTGCGGGCGCGGATCGAGAACGTGTACGCGGTACGCGGCTTCGACTCCATCGACGGGGCCGACCTACGCGGACGCTTCCGCTGGTGGGGTCTGTACACCCAGCGCAGGCCGGGCGTCGACGGCGGGAAGACCGCGACCCTGGAGCCGGAAGAGCTCGAGGACTCACACTTCATGCTGCGGGTCCGCATCGACGGTGGGCAGCTCGACCTCGCCCAGCTGCGGGCGATCGCGGACATCTCCGCGACGTACGCCCGCGACACCGCTGATCTCACCGACCGGCAGAACATCCAGCTGCACTGGGTCCGGGTCGAGGACGTTCCCGCGATCTGGGACCGGCTCGAAGCGGTCGGCCTGACCACGCAGGAAGCGTGCGGCGACTGCCCGCGGGTGGTGCTCGGGAGCCCGGTGGCCGGGATCGCCGCCGACGAGATCCTCGACGGAACGCCGGCGGTGGAGGCGATCCACCGCCGTTACATCGGCAACCCGGAGTTCTCCAACCTCCCCCGGAAGTTCAAGACCGCGGTCAGCGGGCACCCGAGCCACGACGTGGCGCCCGAGATCAACGACATGTCGTTCGTCGGTGTCCGGCACCCGGTGCACGGTCCGGGGTTCGACGTGCTCGTGGGCGGCGGCCTGTCCACCAACCCGATGCTGGCGCAGCGTCTCGGCGCCTGGGTGCCCCTCGACGAGGTGGCCGACGTCTGGGCGGCCGTGGTCGGCGTCTTCCGCGACTACGGATACCGAAGGCTGCGCAGCCGGGCCCGGTTGAAGTTCCTGCTCGCCGACTGGGGCGTCGAGAGATTCCGGCGCGTCGTCGAGGACGAGTACCTCGGCCGCCCACTGGTGGATGGCCCGCCCGCAGTGGCACCGGCCGTCCAGGGGGACCACATCGGAGTGCACCGCCAGCGCGACGGGCGCTACTTCGTCGGCGTCGCCCCGACCGTCGGCCGGGTGTCCGGCAGCCAGCTGGCCAAGCTCGCCGACATCGCCGAGGCGCACGGCGCGGGACGGGTCCGCACCACCGCGCACCAGAAGCTCCTGGTCCTTGACATCGACGCGGCCGACGTCGAGTCCCTTGTGTCGAACCTGGACTCGGTCGGCCTGTCGGCTAGGCCGTCGGCGTGGCGGCGGAACACGATGGCCTGCACGGGTCTGGAGTTCTGCAAGCTGGCCATCGTCGACACCAAGGACCGCGCCGCCGAGCTCGTGTCCGAGTTGGAGGTCCGCGTTCCCGACTTGGACGTGCCGATCACGGTGACCGTGAACGGGTGCCCGAACTCGTGCGCGCGGATCCAGGTTGCGGACATTGGTCTCAAGGGGCAGCTGGTCCTCGACGGGGAGGGCCGCCAGGTCGAGGGCTTCCAGGTGCACCTGGGCGGCGCCCTCGGGCTGCGATCCGGCTTCGGCCGCAAGCTGCGTGCCCACAAGGTGACGTCCGACGGGCTGACCGACTACGTCGAGCGGGTGACGCGCCGCTACCTCGCCGGGCGCATGTTGGAGGACGGCGTAGCCGAGTCGTTCGCCGGCTGGGTGTCCCGGACCGACGAGAATGAGCTGCGATGACCACCAACGCACAAGTCGCGCCACTGCCCTGCCCGCGTACCGCCGGAGGTGTGGCATGAACGTGTCCCACGTGCCGTCGACGACGAGGCGAACCGCCGCCGAGCTGCGCGAGCTGGCCACCCTGGCCGGACCGGAGCTGGAGCTGGCACCGGCGGAGCTGATCGTGGAGTGGGCGGTGAAGACGTTCGGCGAGCGCTTCTGCGTCACCTCCTCGATGGGAGACGCGGTGCTGGCGCACCTCGCGTCCCGGGTGGCCCCCGGCATCGACGTGCTCTTCCTCGACACCGGCTACCACTTCGTCGAGACGCTCGGCACTCGCGACGCCGCGGCCGCGTCGCTGCCGATCAACCTGATCACCGTGACGCCGGAGCTCAGTGTCGCGGAGCAGGATCAGAAGCACGGCCGGAGCCTGCACGCCCGTGACCCCGACACCTGCTGCACCCTGCGCAAGGTGGCGCCGCTGCGCCGCTCCCTCGCGGAGTACGACGCGTGGGCGACTGGACTGCGGCGTGCAGAGACGCGCGACCGGGTCATCGCACCGGTGGTGGGTTGGGACGACGACAAGGGCAAGGTCAAGGTGTCGCCGCTGGCGCGGTGGTCCGACGACGACCTCACCCGGTACATCGACGAGAACGACGTGCTGGTGAACCCGTTGTCCTACGACGGCTACCCGTCCATCGGGTGCTGGCCCTGCACCAGGAGGGTCGCCCCCGGCGAGGACCCGCGGAGCGGTCGCTGGGCCGGCACCGCCAAGACCGAATGCGGAATCCATGCCTGACGCAGAAGGGATCGCACCATGACCGCACCCGCCCTGGTCGCACTCGCGCACGGCAGCCGCGACCCTCGCTCGTCCGCGACCACCCGTGCACTCGTCAAGGAAGTGAGGGCCCTGCGCCCTGATCTCCGAATCGTGCACGCGTTCCTCGAGCTCGCCAACCCGTCGCACGAGAAGGTGATCGACTCGCTCGTGGCCAAGGGCGTCGACGAGGTTGTGGTGGTGCCACTTCTGCTCAGTGAGGCTCACCACGCTCGGGTCGACGTGCCCGCGGTGGTCGCGGCCGCCCAGCGGCGCCACCCCGGACTCGGGGTGACGTCGGCGCCCGTGCTCGGGCTGCACCCGGCGTACATGGACATCCTCGACACCCGGCTGCGGGCCGCACTGGCCCAGGCTCGGGTACGCGAGCTCGACGCACTCGTGCTGGCATCGGCAGGCACATCCGACCCGCTCGTCAACGCCTCGATGACGCGGTTCGCACGCACCTGGGGCGCGCGGCACAAGCTCCCCGCGGTGGCGGCGTTCGCCTCCGCTTCGCCGCCGGCCACCGGGGAGGCCGTCCGCGCTCTCCGGCGGGACGGTCGACGCCACATCGCCGTCGGGCAGCTGTTCCTGGCCCCCGGCTTCCTCCCCGACCGAGCCGCCGAGCTGGCACTCGAGGCAGGCGCCGTCGCGGTGTCCGAACCGCTGGGCGTGGACCAGGAGCTTGCCCGGACGATCCTCGCAAGGTACGCGGTCGGAGCCGTCGAGCTCGTCCCGATCCCCGCCTGACGGGCCGGCACCTGCCGATCCTGGTCGTGGGAGGATCGCCGCCATGCGGATGCTCCATCCCACGGCGTCGGCCGACGGCACGTCGATGGACGACGACGCTCTCGCCCTCGCCTACGACCACACCGTCGAGGACGGCCACGACGCACGGCTCCGACTCAACTTCGTCACCAGCCTCGACGGCTCAGCGCAAGGCCGTGACGGGCGCTCGGGCTCCTTGTCGAGCCAGACCGACCAACGGCTGTTCGCCCTGCTGCGCACGCTCGCAGACGTCATCCTCGTGGGCGCCGGGACGGTCCGTGCCGAGCACTACGCGCCGGTCGCGCCGGACGAGGTCGACGCCGGGCGACGCCGCGCGCTCGGCCTCGCCGCGCTGCCGCCGATCGCGGTGGTGACCCGGCGTCTCGACCTGCCGGAGCAGCTGCTCGCGGACTCGGCCGACGGCGTTCTGGTGATCACGGCGGAGGCTGCGCCGGCGCACCTGTTGGCGCGGCTTCGGGAGCGGGTCGAGGTGATCGTCGCCGGAGCCGACGCGGTCGACCTCGTGGCCGCCAGAGCCGCTCTCGTCGACCGCGGGCACCGACGGATCCTGTGCGAGGGGGGACCGTCGCTGGCCCGGGACCTCGTCGCGGCCGATCTGGTGGACGAGGTGTGCCTGACCCGGAGCCCGCTGCTGGTCGCGGGTGCGCACAAGTCGTTCCTCGACGGCCCGGAGATCGACCCGCCGGCCGGCCAGCGGCTGGGACACCTTCTCCTCGACGGCGACGACCTGTTCGTCCGGTACGCCCGCGACCGGACCCACGGAGAGCACTGACCATGGATCTTCCGCTCACGCCCCCGCTCAGTCCGATGCTGGCCAAGGCGGTGAAACGGATCCCGGCGGCCGACAGCATCGACGGCGGCTACGGCTACGAGCCGAAGTGGGACGGCTTCCGCTGCATCGTGTTCCGCGACCAGGGCGAGGTCGTGCTGGGTTCGCGCAACGAGCGGCCATTGACCCGCTACTTCCCCGAGGTGGTCGACGCGGTACGCCAGGTGTTGCCGCCCAGGTGCGTCGTCGACGGCGAGATCGTGATCGCCGGCGACAACCGGCTCGACTTCGAGGCGCTGCTCCAGCGGATCCATCCGGCCGACTCCCGTGTCCGCAGGCTGGCCGCCGAGACACCCGCGACGTTCGTCGCCTTCGACCTGCTGGCGCGCGACGACGCGGCTCTGCTCGACACGGCGTACTCGCAACGACGCGCCGGGCTGGAGACGGTGCTCCCCGACCCGGATGCGCCGGTGCACCTCACCCCCATGACCCGCGACGCGGCGGTCGCACAGCTCTGGTTCGAGCAGTTCGAGGGGGCCGGACTCGACGGGGTCGTCGCGAAGCCGCTGGGCGGGGCGTACTCCCCCGGTGTTCGCGTCATGAGCAAGGTCAAGCACGCGCGGACCGCGGACGTCGTCGTCGCCGGCTACCGCGAGCACAAGACGTCCACGCCGGACAAGCCGCTGCTCGGCTCCCTGCTGTTGGGCATCTACGACGATGCGGGCGTCCTGCAGCACGTCGGGGTGTCCGCATCGTTCACGGCCGCCCGCCGCGCCGAGCTGGTCGGCGAGCTCGCCGGCCTGGTCACCGACGGCCCGCACCCGTGGTCACACGCGTCCGACCCGGCCGACGGGGATCGCCGCCCCGGAGCGACGTCACGGTGGAACGCCGGCAAGGACCTGTCGTTCGTCCCGCTGCGCCCGGAGCGCGTGGTCGAGGTCGCCTACGACCACCTCGAGGGCACCAGGTTCCGGCACACAGCGCAGTTCCAGCGCTGGAGGCCGGACCGCGACCCTCGGTCCTGCACGTACGACCAGTTGGAGGAGCCGGTGTCGTACGACCTGGACGAGGTGCTGCGCGGCGGCCGCGACGCGTAGGGTCTTCCTGACGCCGGACCCGCACACCGAGCCGAACCGGAGAGGACCGCCCGATGTACGACGTGGTGCTGTTGATCGAGCGGCCCCTGACCGAGCTCGACGCCAGCCAGGTCACGAGCCTGCACGAGTCGATCGAGGAGCCGGTGCGCTATCACCTGCTGATCCCGGTGGACGACGCCGCGGCCCGCATGGAGGCATCGTTCGGGGCGGTGGCCGGACACGAGATGGTGTCCCCACTCAACACCGTCGACGCCGAGCAGATCGACGCCGCTCAAGCGCAGCTGGAGAAGGTCGCCGGCAAGGCGATCGCCACCAGCGTCGCCCTGCTGGTGGCCGACGGGCGTGAGGCGGACGGCGCACCGACCCACCGCGACCCGATCACGGCCCTCGCCGACGCCGTCGCCGAGCACGGCGCCGCCGAGGCGATCATCCTGACCAGGCCACACGTCGTCGCGGAGTTCTTCCACGTGGACTGGACCTCGCGGGCGCGGCGCAAGCTCAACGTGCCGACCCTGCACCTGCTCGAGCACGAGACGTTCGACGAGCAGTCCAGCGGCGGCGGCGAGGGTGCGAGCCTGATCTGAACCCTCCCCGACCGAGGCACCGGCCTCCCCCACAGAACCCAGCGAAGGAGCACGATGGAGGTCTGGCCCGGAAACCCTTATCCGCTGGGCGCCACGTTTGACGGCGCGGGCACCAACTTCACGCTGTTCTCCGAGATCGCCGACTCGGTCGAGCTGTGCCTGTTCGACGGCGACGAGACACGCATCCCGCTCACCGAACGCGACGCGCTGGTGTGGCACGGCTACCTCCCCGGCATTGGCCCCGGCACGCGGTACGGCTACCGCGTGCACGGGCCGTACGACCCGTCGGCCGGTCAACGCTGTGACCCGAGCAAGCTGCTGATCGACCCGTACGCCAAGGCGATCGACGGCCAGGTGGACTGGGCGCCGGCCTGCTTCTCCTACCAGTTCGACGACCCGACGAAGCGCAACACCGACGACTCGGCCGCGCACACGATGAAGTCGGTCGTGATCAGCCCCTACTTCGACTGGCAGGACGACCGCTCGCCGCGCCGGCCCTATCACGAGACGGTCATCTACGAGGCGCACGTCAAGGGTTTGTCGAAGACGCATCCGGGCATCCCGGAGGACATCCGCGGGACGTACGCCGCGCTCGCGCACCCGGTGATGATCGAGCACCTCACCTCGTTGGGGGTGACCGCGATCGAGCTGATGCCGGTACACCAGTTCGTCCAGGACTCTCAGCTGGTCGACCGCGGGCTCCGCAACTACTGGGGCTACAACACGATCGGCTTCTTCGCGCCCAACAACGAATACTCCTCGTCCGGGCAGGCCGGCCAGCAGGTGCTGGAGTTCAAGGCGATGGTGCGCGAGCTGCACCGGGCCGACATCGAGGTCATCCTCGACGTGGTCTACAACCACACCGCCGAGGGCAACCAGCTCGGCCCGACCATGGCGTTCCGCGGCATCGACAACCAGGCCTACTACCGACTGACGGACGAGGATCCGGCGTTCTACTACGACACCACAGGCACCGGAAACACGCTGCTGATGCGCAACCCCCACGTGCTGCAGCTGATCATGGACTCGCTGCGCTACTGGGTGACCGAGATGCGCGTCGACGGCTTCCGCTTCGACCTCGCGGCCACGCTCGCGCGCCAGTTCCACGAGGTCGACCGGCTGAGCGCGTTCTTCGACCTCGTGCAGCAGGACCCGGTCGTGTCGCAGGTGAAGCTGATCGCCGAGCCGTGGGACGTCGGTCCGGGTGGCTACCAGGTCGGCAACTTCCCGCCCCGCTGGACGGAGTGGAACGGCCGGTTCCGCGACGCCGTGCGCGACTTCTGGCGCGGTGAGCCGGCCACGATGGGCGAGCTGGCCAACCGCCTGTCCGGGTCGAGCGACCTCTATGAGTCCGACGGCCGGGCGCCCTACGCGTCGATCAACTTCGTGACCGCGCACGACGGGTTCACCTTGCGGGACCTCGTGTCCTACAACGAGAAGCACAACGACGCCAACGGCGAGGACAACAACGACGGCGAGAGCCACAACCGCTCCTGGAACTGCGGTGCGGAGGGGCCGACCGACGAGCCGGGGATCCTCGAGCTGCGAGGCCGCCAGCAGCGCAATCTGCTGACCACCATGCTGCTGAGCCAGGGCGTACCCATGCTGCTGCACGGTGACGAGCTCGGCCGCACCCAGCACGGCAACAACAACGGCTACTGCCAGGACAACGAGCTCTCCTGGATCGACTGGTCGAGCCCGGACGAAGAGCTGCTCACGTTCACCCGCGACCTGCTGGCGCTGCGCGCGGCGCACCCGGTGTTCCGCCGCCGGCGTTTCTTCACCGGTGAGCACACCGCGCAGGGCCTTCCCGACATCGGCTGGCTGCGACCGGACTGCACACCGATGGACGACGGCGACTGGTCGTCGGGCGGCGTCCGCGCACTTGCGGTGTTCCTGAACGGCGACGCGATCACCGAGCCGGGGATGCGGGGCGAGCCGATCATCGACGACTCGTTCCTGCTGCTGCTCAACAGCAGCCCCGGCGATGTGTCGATGACCTTGCCGGACGGGCCGTTCGGCAAGGCGTGGATCCAGGTGCTCGACACCACCGACGGTGTCAAGCCCGACGAGGATGGCGTCGAGCCGGTCACCGCCGGCACCCAACGGATCGTGGCGGCGCGTTCGACGCTCGTCTTCCGTCGTGGGTGACGCTCCGCACTCGACCTATCGGTTGCAGCTGCACCGCGGGTTCGGCTTCGCCGCGGCGGCCGCCGTGGTGGGGTACCTGTCCCGGCTCGGCGTGTCGCATCTGTACCTGTCCCCCGTCCTGCAGGCGACGCCTGGCTCGGCGCACGGGTACGACGTGGTCGACCACAGCCGGATCGCGCCCGACCTGGGCGGTGAGGGGGCGCTGGTCGCCCTGGCTGACGAGGCCCACCGGAATGGCCTGGGCCTCGTCGTCGATGTGGTGCCCAACCACATGGCGTTGCCCACCCCGGCGTACCTGAACCGGCAGCTGTGGCAGACGCTGCGGCTGGGGCGGAAGGCGCCGACCGCGCACTGGTTCGACGTCGACTGGGAGGCCCAGGGTGGGCGCTTCGGCTTGCCCGTGGTGTCCGGTGACGTCGAGTCCGCCATCGCCGGCGGCGAGCTCAGGCTGGGCTCGCACGACGGGGAACAGGTGGTTCTGCTCGGCGACCAGGTGCTGCCGGTGGCCCCCGGGACCGGCGGCAAGGAGGTCGCGGCGGTGCTCGAGCGACAGCATTGGCTCCTGGCGCCGTGGCGGGACAAGGCGAAGGTGCTCAACTACCGCCGGTTCTTCGACGTCGACACACTGGTCGCCATCCGGGTCGAGGATGCCGACGTCTTCGCCGCCAGCCATGCGCTGTTGCTTGACCTGCACCGGCGCGGTGTTCTCGACGGGTTCAGGATCGACCATCCGGACGGGTTGGCCGACCCGCAGGAGTACCTCCGCCGTCTCGCCGAGGCCACCGACGGTGCCTGGGTCGTGGCGGAGAAGATCCTGTCCCTCGACGAACAGCTGCCGACGGCCTGGGACTGCGCCGGCACCACCGGGTACGACGCGATCCGTGCGGTCCAGTCGGCATGGCTGCCACCGACCGGTGACGAGCTGACCCGATTGTGGACCGGTCTGGGCGGCGACAGGCCCGCATCCGTCGTCGAGGAGCAGGGCAAACGCGCCGCCGCCGAGCAGCTGCTGGCCCCAGAGGTCGACCGCCTGCTGCGGGTCGTCACTCGGGTCGTCGACGAGCTCGACACCGGATCGGTGCCCGATCCGCCGGCACGGCGGGACGCCCTGATCGAGCTGTTGGCGGCGTTCGACGTCTATCGCGCCTACGTACGCCCCGGCGAGTGTCCAGCGCCTGGTGCCCTTGACCCGATGTCACGCGCACGCGCGATCGCAGCGGCGCGACGACCCGACCTGTCTGTCGCCGTGGGATGGTGGACCGCGCTCCTCACCGACCACGAGCGGGCAGGGCAGTCGCAGCCGCTGGCCGAGCTCGTCACCCGCTTCCAGCAGACCTGCGGGCCGGTGCTGGCCAAGGGGGTCGAGGACACTGCGTTCTACCGGATGAACCGGCTGGTCGCGCTCAACGAGGTCGGAGGCGACCTCGACGCGTTCGACCGGGCCGGCGCCGATCACCTGCACCGGTGGGCAGTGCGGCAGGCCGAGCATCATCCGTACGGGATGTCGACGCTGTCGACCCACGACACCAAGCGGAGCGAGGACGTACGCGCGCAGCTGCTCGCGGCGGCGGAGGATCCTGACGCGTGGGACGAGGCGTGGCAGGTCGTACGCGGCGCCGCCGGACTCGCCGGCGTCGACGAGCCCGCCGCCTACCTCGTGTTCCAGACCCTGCTGGGTGCGTGGCCGCTCGACGAAGCACGGGTGAGCGGCTATCTGCGCAAGGCACTGCGCGAGGCCAAGCAACGCACCTCGTGGACGAAGCCCGACGAGGACTACGAGCAGCGGGTCCTCGGCCTGGCCCGGGCCGGTGTCGCGGCCGGCGAGATCCGCGACGCGGTCTGCTCCCTGGTCCGGCACACCGAGCCGGCCGAACGTGCGGTGGTGCTCGGGACCAAGCTGGCCCAGCTCACGATGCCGGGTGTCCCGGACGTCTATCAGGGGTGCGAGTCGCTCAGCCGGACCCTCGTCGACCCCGACAACCGCCGACCGGTGGACCACCGGTACCTCGCCGAACGGCTCGAGCGTCTCGACGCGGGCATGGCGCCGGCCGACCTGGCCGACGCGAAGCTGCTGGTGACGTCGCGGGCACTGCGGCTGCGGCGGCGGATCCCGGGGGCGTTCGCCGGCGACCACGTGCCGTGGCGGAACCAGCACCTCGTCGGGTTCGTGCGGGGCGGCCGGGTCCTCGTCGCCGCCGTCCGGCTCCCGCAGGCCCTCGCGGCCGCGGGGGGCTGGCAGGACCGGACCGTCACACTGCCTGACGGCCGCTGGTGCGACGAGCTCACCGGCGCTCCCCACCACGGCGAGGTGCGGTTGGCGTCCCTGTTCGCGGTGTTGCCGGTGAGCCTGCTGGTGCGCGGATGACCGGGCTGCCAGCCGACCGTCGCTTCCGCGTCTGGGCGCCCAACGCGGCCGGCTCTGTGACGTTGCGGTTGGACGACCGGACCGTCGACCTGCAACGCGACCCCGCTCCGGGCGACGAGGGCTGGTGGTTCGTCGACCTCGCCGACACTCCGCCTGGTACCCGGTACCGGGTCGCCGTCGACGGCGGCGAGGCGTGGGCGGATCCGCGGGCGCTGCGAATGCCCGACGGTCCCGGTGGCCCCGCCGAGCTGGTCGACCTCACGGCGTACCCGTGGACCGACACCGACTGGCGCGGTGTCTCCCTGCCCGGGGCGGTCATCTACGAGCTGCACATCGGCACGTTCACCCCGGACGGCACGTTGGACGCCGCGATCGACCGCCTGGATCACCTTGTCGACCTCGGCGTGGACCTCGTCGAGGTTCTTCCGCTGGCCAGCTTCCCGGGCCAGCACGGGTGGGGCTACGACGGTGTCGGGTTGTATGCCGTCCACGAGCCGTACGGCGGACCGTACGCGTTCCAGCGGTTCGTCGACGCCTGTCACCAGCGTGGTCTCGGCGTCTGCCTCGACGTGGTCTATAACCACCTCGGGCCGGCGGGGGATCACCTGGAGGTCTTCGGGCCCTACTACACCGAGCAGCACACGACGCCTTGGGGCCCGGCGATGAACCTCGACGACGCGGGCAGCGACGAGGTCCGACGCTTTATCGTGGACAACGCGGTGCTGTGGTTCCGCGACTTCCACGTCGACGCCCTGCGGCTCGACGCCGTGCACGCGTTGCGGGACGACCGGGCCACTCCCCTGCTGGAGCAGCTGTCCGCCGGGATCGACGCCCTGGCCGCCCGTCTCTCGCGTCCACTCTGGCTGATCGCGGAGTCGGACCGCAACGACCCCCGCACGGTCACACCGCGCGAAGCGGGCGGGTCGGGTTTGCACGGCGCGTGGGACGACGACGTGCACCACGCCCTGCACGTGTTGCTGACCGGCGAGACGTTCGGCTACTACGCCGACTTCACCGACCCACTTGCCCTCAGCAAGGTGCTCACCAAGGCGTACTTCCACGACGGGACGTGGTCGTCGTTCCGCGGCCGCGCGCACGGACGGGCCGTCGACGTCGCCACCACACCCGGCTGGCGCTTCGTGGCGTCCCTGCAGACGCACGACCAAGTGGGCAACCGCGCCCTCGGCGACCGCCTCTCCGCCCACGTCGACCCGGGGCTGCTGGCCGTCGGGGCCGCGCTGCTGCTCTGCTCGCCGTTCACGCCGATGCTGTTCATGGGAGAGGAGTGGGGTGCCTCTACACCCTGGCAGTACTTCACCGACCACCCCGACCCCGCGCTCGCCCAGGCGGTTCGCCGGGGGCGCCGTCAGGAGTTCGCCGACCACGGCTGGAACGCCGCCGACGTACCCGACCCGCAGTCCATCGAGACGTTCAACCGGTCACGCCTGAAGTGGGAGGAACTGGCCCGCGAGCCGCACGCCAGGTTGCTGCGGTGGTACCACGACCTGATCGCGTTGCGACGAGTCCGACCTGACCTGCGCGACCCGCGCCTGGACCGCGTCGTGGTGCGCCAGGACGCCGAGGCACGCACGGTCCTGGTCGAACGGGGCAGCGGGCTGGTGGTCGCCAACCTCGGAGACGAACCCGCGGCGATCGGCTGCTCAGCCGGGCCGATGCGTGTGCTGCTCGCCTGGGACGAGCCGGGCACCCAATGGGACGCGACGTCCTCGACCGCGTTCCTGCCGGCTCGCTCGGCCGTTGTTCTCGGCTGACGTTCTGGGCTGACGTGGATGGCCGCGGTCGGCGCCGGGGCCCCTCGGCTCGAATGTTGCGCATATCGGCACCCGCTGCGGTCGGCTCTCTCGTGCAGATGCGCGCAACATCCCAGTCGCGGGGCCGACCGGCCGCCGCACCGGCCGGTCAGGATGCGGCGTCGGCGGAATCCCCGAGACTGGGTCCATGCCTGACGACGCACCCAGTAGGTGGTTCCTGAGTCCTGCCGAGCGGGACAACCCGGCCACGACCATCGACGGGCCTGGGGGTCAGGGCTGGTCCGACGGGAACCTGGTGCGCCCTCTCGTGCACGGCGCGACGTACTTCCGCCGGTTGCACGAGGAGCTGACCGCACTGCGGACCGGTGACCGGGTCTTCTTCACCGACTGGCGTGGTGACGCCGACCAACTGCTGCTGCCGGGCGGTCCCACCGTGTGCGAGGCACTGACCGAGGTGGCACAGCGGGGCGTCGAGGTGCGCGCGCTGATGTGGCGGTCCCACTCCGACGTCCTCAGCTTCAGCGCGCAGCAGAGCCAGCGGCTAGGCACCGAACTCAACGAGGCAGGGGCGGAGGTGCTGCTCGACCAGCGGGTACGCCGGTTCGGCTCCCATCATCAGAAGATCTTCCTCATCCGGCACCGCGATCGCCCCGACCGCGACATCGCGTTCGTCGGGGGCATCGACCTCTGTCACGGGCGTCGCGACGACGCCCGGCACGAGGGCGATCCACAGCAGCAGCCGATGGATCCGCGCTACCGGCCGAGAGCGCCGTGGCATGACGCCACCCTCGAGCTTCGGGGTCCCGTCGTCGGCGACGTGCTGCGCACCTTCACCGAGCGTTGGGACGACCCGACCCCACTGGACAGGCGGACGCCGTACCGGATGCTGATGCAGCGACGGGCCGACATGCCGCGACACCCCAAGCCGTTGCCGGAGCAGCCCGAGGACCCGCCGAAGGCCGGCCCGCACCACGTCCAGGTGCTGAGGACGTACAACGCGAAGAGACCCAAGTTCCCGTTCGCGCCGCATGGTGAACGCAGCATCGCCCGGGCGTACCAGAAGGCGTTCGGGCTGGCGCAGTCGTTGATCTACGTCGAGGACCAGTACCTCTGGTCCGATGAGGTGGCGCAGGGCATCGCCGACGCCTTGACTGGCTCGCCGCGGCTGCGGTTCATCGCGGTGCTTCCCCGCTACCCCGATGCGGACGGACGAGTCACCGGGCCCCCCAACCGGATCGGCCAGATCCGTGCACTGCGCCTGCTGCGGCAGGCCGCGCCCAACCGGGTGGGCGTGTTCGACATCGAGAACGCCGCTGGTACGCCGATCTATGTGCACGCGAAGGTCTGCATCATCGACGACGTGTGGTTCACCTGCGGCTCTGGCAACTTCAACCGTCGGTCGTGGACCAGCGACAGCGAAGCCACCTGCGCGGTCGTCGACTCCGAGCACGATGACCGTGCGCCGCTCCATCTGGACGGGCGCGGCGACGGGGCGCGCAGGTTGCCGCGCGAGCTGCGGCTGCAGCTGTGGGCTGAGCACCTCGGCCGTGAGCCCGCCGACCCCACCCTGCTCGACCCGGAGGAGGCGTTCGCGGCGTGGACCGATGCCGCGGCGGCTCTCGACGCCTGGCACCGGTCCGGACGCACCGGGCCGCGGCCACCGGGGCAGGTACGCCGCCACGACCCCGACCCGGTGACGCGCACGCAGCAACTGTGGGCCGAGCCGGTGTACGCCACGTTGTTCGACCCGGACGGCCGGCACCGGCGTACCCGCGGGACGCGACGCTTCTGATCTCGCTTGCGACGTCGAGCCCCGGTGCGTCGACGGAGTCCTCCCGCGTTTGCAGACCTGCAGCCGCCACCGGTTGACGGCGAACCGGTCACGACCGCGATGAGTCAGCCCGCGTTGGTGCGTCCGAGGGACGTCGTGCCGAGCGAGGTGACGACGTAGTGGTGTCCGGTCGGTGATCGCCAGACGAACAGGCCCAGGAAGGGCTGGCTGACCTGCCAGCCGGGTGCGTGGGTCTTGCAGCGATGGTGGTGCCGGTCGGCGGGTCCCAAGTTGGACATCGTGGTGGGCCCGCGGGGTGCCGGCATCAGGTGATCGGCGTCGGTCCCCCGCGAGGTCTGGTGGCAGAACGGGAAGTAGCAGGACCCATGCAGCAGGTGCAACGCCTCGCGTTGCGTCGGCGTCGGCACGTAGGCGTCGGTCGGTGGCACCACTGCCAGGTCGAGCACGGGGCGGATCGTGACGTGGCTGTGCCCGAGCAGATTGCGCGCCCAGTCAGGCGTCAGCGCCGCGGCCGGGATCTGGCCCGAACGTTCGACCTCGAAACGCGGCTGCCCGTCGGGGCCGGGACGAAGGTGGACGTACAACACGGTCGCCGGCAACGCACCGCTGGACCGGACCGATTCGGCCGGATCCCCGTCCTGGCGATGGGTACGGGTGGCTTGAACCTGTTGCCACAGAGCG
Organism: Nocardioidaceae bacterium; assembly: GCA_050700835.1. GTDB lineage: Bacteria > Actinomycetota > Actinomycetes > Propionibacteriales > Nocardioidaceae > JBOHDX01. Next base: position 1,459 of record JBOHDX010000060.1, on the reverse strand, counting down.
GCGACAGCGCCGGGGTCGGCAAGGAGACCGAGCGCAGTGACTCGTCGCAGCCGGGCTGGGCTCGCGTCACCGGTTTCGGCGAGCCAGCCGGCCACCGTGGTCAGCCGTTGGTCGATCCGAGCCAGGGTGTGGTTGTCGCACCTGGACCACAGGTCGCCGACACCGTCGTCGCCCGGGCTGATTCCGACCTGGAGCGCCCGCCTTGCCAGCTCGCGTTCGGCGTCCGCCGCGGCCGGGTCGACCTGCAGCACCTCGGTGTCGACGAGTCGTTTGAGGTTGACCGTCGTGACCTTGTCCATTCGACCGATCACCCGTTCCTCAACCATCCGGGCTTGGGCAAGGGTGAGCTTGCGGGTCGCCTGCGCCACCAACCTGGCACGGAAAGCGTCCACGCTTCCGGCGGCCACCAAGGCGTAGATCCTCGGCAGGCGATGCCGCAGGTCGAGCGCGTCGGCCAGCCAGAAGCGCGCGGACAGCGTTGACACTCGCAGGATCGGTCCGAGTTGGGCCGGCGTGAACTCGGTGACGGTCGGTGTCCCGACTCCGCCTGGACGAATCACCCGCTCCGCCGCGGGCGGCGGCTTCTCGTGGCCCCCGACCCACCGGCCGTACACATCCTCGTCCTCGAACGCCTCTCCCTCGACTTGCTCGTACGCGGCGTCGTCGGCGTCGTCGGCGCCGCCGGCGCCGTGGTTGGCGTCAGTGCCGTGGCTGTCGTCGGCGCTGTGGTTGTAGTCGGTGTCGCCGCCGGTGCTGCCGCTGTCGCGCTCAGTGCCGTCGTGCCCGGGCCGGTGGTCCAACGACTGCGCCGGGTGAAGGTCGGCGAAGTGGGCGGCGACGTCTATCAATCGGGCCTCACTCATTGCCGTCAGCCGCTTGCCAGCCATGATCAGATCCAGCGTGGCGGCCGCGTCCAAGTCATGGATGGAGCTGGTGAACAGCCGGGCCACTAGCTCCATCGCCGCGGCGTCAACGAACTCCGGCATCGGCAGATCCGAGGCCGGTTCGGCGGTGTCGTCGTTGTCCTTCACACCAGTGACTGTAGGCGTCCCCACCGACAGTTTCCCCTTACCCACAAGGCGAATCGCGACGATCTACGCCCTTGGAGGGCCACCCCTTTCGATCGAATTTCGAACCGAGGTGCGCAACTGTCGGATCGGCGCCCCGGGGAGGCTTCGACTCGCGCACACACCGGAACCAGGTTGCGCAACTGTCGGATCAGCGCCCCGGGAGGTTTCGCCTCGCGCGCCCGCGCGCAAGGCAGACGCGAACGCGATCCTCACACTCAGGCGTCGCTGCTGGTCGCGGGACGGGCGCGGCTCGGCTGGACTCGGGACGGTTCGCCCGGCATCTTCGGATAGTCCGGCGGATAGGGCATCTCTTCGTGGCCCCGCGCCTCGTCCTGGGCGTACATCTCCAGCAGGCCTTCCAGCGAGTGGGCCTGCTCGTCGATCGCGGC
>JBOHDX010000059.1:0-1197 GCA_050700835.1 Nocardioidaceae bacterium | reverse complement strand
CGGCCTGGTCCGGATCGGGGCCGGTCACCGGTCGACCTCGACCCGGTCGGGACCGAAACACAGAACTGGGGTGCGGCACGCCTGCGGATGGCACGCCTCGTGCAGCAGCCGGCCCGGGAGCCCTCCGCAGGTGTCGGCGTCGTCGGAGTGGTCGCCGCAGACCTCGACGCGGCAGCCGGGGGCGGCACAGCAGACGGCGTCGACACAGTCGAGGTCGCCCGGATCCGCCGGATAGTAGGCGACCTCGCGGAGGCCGCCGGAGGCCGCCCAGATGTCGGGGCACAAGTCGTCGAGGCTGGGTGGGCTGTCGGGGCCGCCGGCGCGTAGGTGTGAGGCGAGGTCGTGGCCGCATTGGCAGAGGGCGCCGGGCCAGGGGGGGCAGCCGGGGGTTTGGGGCCGGTCACCGACGGTGACGGTGAGCCTCACGACGGCTCACCTACTCCGGCGGGCAGGTAGCCGCAGGTGCGGGCGAGTGACGTCACGTGGACGGGCACGGCAGCCGAGTCCCCGCTTTCGGCGGGGTCGGGCGGGCCTAGGAACACGACGGGGCCGCACAGGACGTCCCCGGCGCGGACGTTGACGGGCAGTCCGAGGAGCTTCCCTTCCTCGTTGCAGTACGCGATCCAGGTGCCCCACGTGTCGGCTACACCCTCGATGTAGCCGCCGACCAGGGCGTGCAGGGTGTGCAGGTCGGGGACGATGGGGCGTACGTCGGCCAGGATCGTCTCGTCGGCGTCGATGATGAGGGCGTCGACGGGACTGATGGTGGTCATCGGCGGTCACCGGCCCGGGCGACGAACGCGACAGCGACGACATATCCGACGGCGGCGGCGGCGACACCGTGGGCGGGGTCGCTGTATAGGCCGATGATGGTGGCGGCGGCGATGACGAGGAGCAGGAGCAGGGTGAGTGCGATGGCGGTCACGACCCGTCACCCCCTGCGGCGGCCTTCTTCGCGGCGTAGTGGGCCCGCTTCCGGGCGGCGATCTCTTCCTTGTGCGCGTCACGGTAGGTCTGCTGTTGGGCGGCGATTTCGGCTTTGTGCGCGGTGCGGTAGGCGCGGAATTGGGCGGCCGCGTAGACGTAGCAGAGGTTGCAGCGGCATCCCCAGTTGGTGTACGTAGATACTTTGCCGTGGACGGCGAGCGTCGGGTCGGCCGCGAGCCGCGCCGCCCGCTCCTGGCTGGTCACGACCCG
>JBOHDX010000058.1:0-43106 GCA_050700835.1 Nocardioidaceae bacterium | reverse complement strand
TTCCTTGCCTTCGTGGCACCCCTCGCACGGAGCAACGCCGCGCCATCTCGGGTGTCCCGCGCGCGACCCAGATGAGGGACTGCCTGACGCTCGCCGTACGAGGATCCGCTACCGGGGCCGATCGGCGTACGCAGTCAGAGCAATGCTCATGATCTCCGGCAGGTCTGGAGGTCTGAATGCGACGCCAGCGAGCGCAACAGGCGTCCACCAGCCTGCGGCGAGAACGTTGCCGACCTCTTCGGGTTCGAGGTGGTCGAAGTTGACCTTGACGTGGTCGTCGAGCGGAACCACGAAGTACGTCGAGTCCGCGACATTGTCGACTCCGTCCCAGGCGTAGGCCTGCACTCCGCGGTGTACTGGAGCGGTCAGGCTCTCGGCGCCAACGACGACGCCAGTCTCCTCCCACAGCTCGCGCACCGCGGCCTCGGGCAGCGACGCACCGGAGTCCACGGCGCCGCCGATACTCGACCAGTACAACTCGCCGGGCCGTGCAGGATCACGCTCCTGTAGCAACAGGACGGCGCCGGTCGAGCTGACGGGGAGAACGCGCGCCGCTACCCGGTGGATCGGCGTCACAGAGCGCCGACCGGCTTCGTACGCTCAACCGCCGTCCAAGTGGCGGCGCTCTGGTCTCCGTTCATTTCGGCGACTCTACGGCCCTGCGACCCGCGCACCGATGCGTTGCGCCGAGAGCGTCCCGTCACCTCGAAGTTCCACTCCCTCGGCGTAGCCACCGAACACGGTGAAGCCGACCACCACCCCACGGGTCCGGTCCGCGAGCAGAATGGTGACCTCACTAGTCCGAGGCTTCCTCTACTGTGAGCTCGGCGGTGGGCATCACTTCGAGTCGTTCGTCGGGGATTGGTGTTCCGCTTCGGATGGAGACCCCGAAGGTGCCCTCCGCGAGCCGCTTCTCGGCTCGCTCGATTGCGGCAAGGCGGTCCTGCAAGCCGGCCACGACGGCGTCGTCCACACCTTCAGCAGCAAGCGGATCCGCGGAATCGACCTCGTCGCCGGTCTCGCGTCCGGCCTCCCGGTCCCCCTCGCCTGTCGTAGCCAGTTGAGCCAACAGGCTCTGAGCCTCGGCTCGTTCGGCCTCCAACAGCGATCGCGCGCGGGCCGGTTCCACCTGGTCCACCTCCAGAGCAAATCGATGAGGGTCTCGGCACCTCGACCGGCGAAGCGTCGCAGTCAATCCACACTAACCCCTCGCCGAGGCGACGGCGCCGGCATGAACTCCGCGGACGTCGCGGCACGGCGGCATAGCGATGCCCTGTCCGCGGCTCAGGTGATCGTAGCCTTCGCCTGTCGTAGGGTCTGGGCGCTGCGATCGAGGGCTTCATGTTCGTTCTCGGTCATGGCTGGAAGATGCATCTGCTGCACACCGCCGGCACCGAGCACCGACACAAGCGAGAGTGTCACTTGGTAGTCCGTGTGGTAGGCAGCGACGGTGAACAACGCCTGTTCGTCCCGTAGTACCGCCTCGGCCAGGCGTGCCACGACGGCTCCGATCCCGTACTGGCTGGCACCGATGCCCTCGATGATGGTGATGTTCGCATATCGGATCTTGGACTCGACCTCCTCACGTACCTGGTCGACGCGCTCACCCCGTCGGGACAAGATGTCCAGCACGGGCACGCCGGCCACAGCGGCCGAGGACCACAGAAGTACCTCGCTTGTGCCGTGCTCGCCAACAACCAGTGCCTGCACGTCCGCCGGACGCACTCGCAGTTGCTCCCCTAGGTGCACCCGGAAACGCAGGCTGTCCAACACCGTGCCCGTGGAGAAGACCCGGTCGTGGCCTGCGAGGGTCCGCGTCAGATCGGCCAGAGGGTCCGGCGGGTCGCTCACCACCATGATCGTGGCCTGTGGCGCGGCCGCGACCAGCTCGGGGACCAGTTTCCGGTAGATGGCGGCGTTGCGGTCCAGCAGGTGCAGTCGCCCCGATGGATCGCTTCGGTCGGTGGCACCGCCGGCGGCCTCGTTGACCCCAGCCGTGATGATCAGCAACGCGGCGCCGGCCAGGTCGGCGGCGTCCCCGGCCCTCAGGTCCACTGGGGGCAGAAGCGGTGTCCCGTATTCCATGTCCAACGCCACGCCCTTGGCGCGAGCACGGTTCTGGTCGACGAGCACGATCTCGCGGGCACATCCCCGAGCCAGTAGTGCCAAGGTCGCGGCCGCCCCGACGGCTCCCACACCAACCACACCAACCTTCACCGGTCCTCCTCGGTCAAGAGCCGATACGCGCCACCGGTGGGTGGATGTGCCGCGGCAATGACAGCGCGCGGCAACCTTCGACACCGATCATGGACCTGGTCCCCGGCATCGGTCCACTCGTTGCAACGTCAGCCTCAGGGATCGATCCGTGGAAGGCGCTCCGAGCAATGCACTACAACTACTTGGCAAGAACGCAAGAAGAGTGTAGAACTTTAGGTATCCCCGAACTACAGGAGTCCTGATGTCCGCAGAGACCCGCACCGGCCCCGCACCGGCCCCGACCGGCCCGCTCAGCAAGATCGACTACTCCGAGCGGATCCCCAACAACGTCAACCTCGCCGGTGACCGCCGGCTGCAGCGGGCGCTCGAGGGATGGCAGCCGAAGTTCCTTGACTGGTGGAAGACGCTGGGCCCTGCCCTGCCGACCAAGGACGTCTACCTGCGGACTGCGATCGCCGTCGGCCGCGACGGATGGGCGCACTTCGACCACGTGCCGATGGAGGAGTACCGCTGGGGGATCTTTCTGGCTGAGGCCGACCCGGACAAGAAGATCAACTTCGGCAAGCACGTCGGCGAACCGGCGTGGCAGGAGGTTCCCGGTGAGCACCGCGCCGACCTGATGAGGCTGATCGTGGTCCAGGGAGACACAGAGCCCGCCTCCGTGGAGCAGCAGCGCGTTCTGGGGAACACCGCTCCGAGCATCTACGACCTCCGCAACCTGTTCCAGGTCAACGTCGAGGAGGGGCGACACCTGTGGGCGATGGTCTACCTGCTGCACGCCCACTTCGGCCGCGAGGGGCGTGAGGAGGCCGAGCAGCTGCTCAAGCGCAACTCCGGTGACCTCGACGCACCGCGGATCCTCGGCGCCTTCAACGAGGAGACCACCGACTGGCTGCAGTTCTTCATGTTCACCTACTTCACCGACCGCGACGGCAAGTACCAGCTGGGCACCCTGAAGGAGTCGGCCTTCGACCCGCTAGCGCGCACCTGCGAGTTCATGCTCAAGGAGGAGGCGCATCACATGTTCGTCGGCACCACCGGCGTGCAGCGAATCGTGGAGCGCAGTGCCGAGCTGATGAGGGAGCACGGGACGGCGGACGTCTTCGAGCACGGCGGCATCCCGCTGAGCGTGGTCCAGAAGTACCTGAACTTCCAGTACTCCGTATCCATGGACCTCTTCGGTTCCGAGCAGTCCACGAATGCCGGCAACTACTACTCCTCCGGGCTCAAGGGGCGCTGGCAGGAGACACGCCGCAAGGACGACCACACCCTGCTCGATGACGCTCGGACCATGAACGTGATCGAGGACGGTGAGATCGTGGAGAAGGAGGTGCCGATGCTGTCGGCCCTCAACCTCGACCTGCGCGACGAGTACGTCGCCGACTGCGCCAACGGCGTACGTCGTTGGAACCAGGCGCTCGAGGACGCCGGCCTCGAGGAGCGCCTGTTCCTTCCCCACGAGGGCTTCAACCGTCGCGTCGGCGTCTACGCCAGCCACCACGTCAGCCCGCAGGGCGAAGTGCTCGACGACCCTGCGTGGGACTCCCAGGTCGACGGGTGGCTGCCGTCCAAGGAGGACCGCCAGGCGGTTGCCGACCTGATGGTGCCCGAGTACGAGTACGGCAAGTTCGCTGGCTGGATCGCGCCGCCCAGCACTGGCATCAACGACCAGCCTGTCGAGTTCGACTACGTCCACCTGGTCGAGGAAGGGCTGGCCTGACCGCCATGGATTCGGAACGGGCTGACCTCAGATGGACCCACGAGCCCAGCCCGACCTGGGATGCCGACAAGCAGAGAGTCATCGGCTCCGCGCCCGAGGGTGCGCTCGACCTGTCCTACGACGACGACGCTTCGCTGCCTGGTGACTGGTGGTCGGCCAGCGACGAGACGGGTGCGGTCGTGGGCTATGGCTGGCTCGACGCGACCTGGGGTGGTGACGCCGAGATCCTGTTGGCCGTCGACGCGACGTCGCAACAACGCGGTGTCGGGTCTTTCGTCATCTCCCAGCTGGAAGGGGAGGCGGCGGCGCGCGGGCTGAACTACGTCTACAACACCGTTCGTGCCTCGCACCCGAACCGCGATGATGTGCACGACTGGCTAGCCGTGCGTGGCTACCGCGGCTCGAGCTCGGACACCACGCTGCGCAAGCGGGTGGGCGAACCTCAGCGGCGTGACCAAGGGTCGGGGAGCGCGCACAACCCGCATCCGGCGCCGTCGCGGGCGGCGGGCGGAGGTACGCCGTACGACCCGTCGACCTCGGGGGACCGAGGTCCGGGGCACGAGGAGTCGGGTGGCTACGTCGACATCGATGAGCATCAGTACTGACCCGTGGAACGAGCGCGCCGCCTCAGGCGCGCGGGCCGGCCCCCGCGTCCATCCGTTCCCATTCGGCCTGCGCCTGGCGGTGCCAGCGAGTGTGTCTGTCATGGAAAGCCGCGGCGGCACGCGGCCCCGGCCAGTCGTGGTCCAGCAGCTCGCCGGGCAGGTCGGGGTCGAGGAATGGAAACCGCCGCCACTCCTGAACCATCTCGACCTGGGCGACGAACGCCGCGCTTGGGGAGCCGGCGCGCCGCGACTCGAACTCGCCGAGGAACTGCAGGTAGCGGTCCTCGACCTCCGCGAGGTCCCAGGCATCGGCGAGCAGGCGCTGTTCGTCCCCGAGCCCTGAGGCGGAGCCGGCCCACGCGAAGGCCTGTGTCTCGAGCCCGAGTTCGCGGATGACGTCGTGGACGACGCGCTCCTTGGTCGCATCTGGCGTCACCCACAGGCCAGAGGTGGGGGAACCGAGGCCTAGCCAGGTGAGGCGGGTCCGCAGCCGGTGGCGCAGTTGCCGCTGGCTCTCGGGGATCGGGACACTGAGAACCAGCCAGCGGCCGTCCCACGGGTGCCGCTCGCGCATGAACCCGTAGATGCGGCGGGTTCCCTCCTCCAGCAGGTCGGCACCCGAGGTGGTGAGCTCCCACAGGCCGCGCCGTCCGTGCCTCGTCGACGTCAGCAGACCTTCGTTCGCTGTGCGGGTGAGCGCCTGACGAGCAGACTTCTCCTCGACTCCCAACGATCCGAGTGCCTCCAGCAGAGTGGTCGTCCAGACCGAGCTGTGACGCGGGTGAACGAACTCGCCGAGCACTGTGAGGAGCAGGGATCGTGCGCTCGCGGATCCGACCTCGCGGCGACGGGTCGTCAGGGCGGGGGACGCGCCCGTGGACCGGGTCAGTGGCTGGGTCACGCGGGCTCCCTGGTGCGTTCGTTCGACGCGATGCGGTCGCTACGACTGCATTGTGTCAGCCTCACGCCGTCAAGCGCCGCAACTTCGCCGAATGATGTGCGACAAAGCATTGATGATCTATGAGGAAAGCGTAGAGTGTTGACCATTGCAGACTCACCAAGCTCCCCGCATGAGAGGTGCCGCATGACCGTCATCGAGACCGAGCAGGCCGACCAGCAAGGGGCGAGCGAGACTCAGACTTCGTCGGCCGTCGTGCCCGTCGTGGACTTCGACACCCATCCCGACCGCTACCGCCACTGGAAGCTGGAAGTCGACGGCGACGTCGCAACCCTGATGCTGACGGTCGACGAGGAGGGTGGGCTGGTCGAGGGCTACGCGTTGAAGATGAACTCCTACGACCTCGGCGTCGATGTCGAGCTCTACGACGCCGTCCAGCGACTCCGCTTCGAGCACCCCGAGGTCAAGGCCGTCGTGATGACCGGTGGCCTGGAGAAGATGTTCTGCGCCGGGGCGAACATCCGGATGCTCGCCCAGTCCAGCCACGCCTGGAAGGTGAACTTCTGCAAGTTCACCAACGAGACCCGCAACACCATCGAGGACGCGCGCGAGTCCAGCGGTCAGACCTGGATCGCAGCCCTCAACGGCACCGCAGCCGGCGGTGGCTACGAGCTCGCGCTCGCCTGCGACGAGATCGTACTGATCGACGACGGCTCCTCGACCGTGAGCCTGCCCGAGGTACCGCTCCTCGGCGTGCTGCCCGGCACCGGCGGGCTGACCCGAGTCGTCGACAAGCGGCATGTCCGAAAGGACAGGGCCGACGTGTTCGCCACGAAGTCCGAGGGATACCGCGGCGACACCGCAGTCGACTGGGGTCTCATCGACGCCACCGTCCCGCGCAAGTCATGGGACGAGACCATCTCCCGCCGTGCCCGTGAGGCCGCCGATGCCTCGCAACGGCGTCCCGGGCAGGGAGTGGAGCTGACCCCGCTCGACCGCCAGGAGAACGACGGCACCATCAGCTACCCCCACGTCTCCGCGACCGTCGATCGCGACGCCCGCAGGATCGACATCACCATCTCCGGTCCGACACAGGCACCCCCGACCGACGCCCAAGCTGTGCTTGCCCAGGGTGTCGACTGGTATCCGTTCGCCGTGACCCGCGCACTGGACGACCTTGTGTTGCGCCTGCGCACCAACGAGCAGGAACTCGGGACCTGGGTCATTCGCACCGAAGGCGACGTCGACCAGGTCTTGGCGTACGACGCCCAGCTGGCCCACCTCGCCGACGACTGGTACGTGCACGAGACGACCCAGTACCTCAAGCGCACCCTCAAGCGCCTCGACGTCACCAGCCGGAGCCTGATCGTCGTCATCGAACCGGGCAGTTGCTTCGCGGGCTTCCTGGCCGAACTCGCCTTGGCCGGCGACCGGCAGTACATGCTCGAAGGGGTCTATGAGGACGTCGACCCCGATGCCGACCCGGCAGTCATTGTGTTGACCAGGAGCAACGACGGCTTGTTCCCGATGGGCAACGACCTTTCCCGCCTCGAGTCGCGGTTCTGGGGGCACGACGACCACCTGGAATCGGCTCGCAGCCGGATCGGAGAGCAGCTCGACGCCGCCGCCGCAGCCGAGGTCGGCCTCGTGACGATGGCACTCGATGACATCGACTTCGAGGAGGAGATCCGGATCGTGCTCGAGGAGCGGGCCTCCCTGAGCCCCGACGCCCTGACCGGGATGGAGGCCAACCACCGGTTCGTCGGCCCGGAGTCCATGGAGACCAAGATCTTCGGACGGCTCACGGCCTGGCAGAACTGGATCTTCATCCGACCCAACGCCTCGGGTCCCGACGGCGCGCTACGCCGCTACGGCTCCGGCCAGCGGGGCAGCTACGACTACAAGAGGGTCTGAGCCGCATGAACGACGCCTTCAACGCCGCGGACTACCTCGTCACCCGGCATGTCACCGGCGGAGATGGTGACCGAACGGCGGTGTTGGCGTCCGAGACCCTGACTTACGCTCAGCTCGACCTCCGCATCGGACTTGTGGCTGCCGGGCTCCGAAGCCTCGGGATGCGCCACGACGACCGGGTGATGCTCGTGATGTCGGACGAGATCCCCATGCTCACAGGAATCCTCGGTGCCTTCAGAGCCGGACTGGTCGCCGTTCCCGTGTCGACGATGTTCAACGGCGCCGAGCTGGGCAAGATCATGGCCGACTCGGGCGCCCGAACGATTCTCGCGACCCCGGAGTTCGCCGAAGCGGTGAGTGAGGCCCTGACCGGCTCACCCGACGTCGAGCATGTGGTCCTCGCGGGAGAGGGTGACCTGCCGGTCCCGGACGGCGTGCACCGGATCTCCTGGGACGAGCTGATCGCCGCAGGTGAGCGCGGTGACCAGGGTTCGGCCCTGACCAGCGACGACTCGTGGGCCCTGTGGCTGTACACCTCCGGGACCACTGGTCTGCCCAAGGCAGCGATGCACCGGCACGCCAACATCCGTCACGTCTGCGAGACCTATGGCGCCCAGGTCCTGGGCATCACTCCTGACGACACGACGTTCTCGGTGGCGAAGATGTTCTTCGCCTACGGCATAGGCAACTCCGTGTTCTTCCCACTGTCCGTCGGCGGGAAGACCGTCCTCGAGCCCCGACGCCCGAGTCCCGACGTTGTCCGCGAGCGACTCGAGGGGAGCAGGCCTACGCTGTTCTTCGGGGTTCCGACGTTCTACGCCGCTCTCACCGCCAGTGGCCTGCCAGATGAGGTGTTCTCCTCCGTCCGAATGTGCGCATCGGCGGGTGAACCGTTGCCGGCGCCACTGCAGAAGCGGTTCACGGCCCGGTTCGGCGTCGAGATCCTCGACGGCATCGGCTCCACGGAGGCGCTGCACATCTTCTTGTCGAACCGACCGGGCGACATCCGCCCAGGCACTACGGGACGGCCTGTCCCGGGCTACGAGCTCCAGATCCGCGACTTCGCCGGGAACCCGGTCCCCGACGACGAGCCCGGTGCCCTGCACGTGCGCGGCGAATCGATCGCGCTGGGCTACTGGCACCGCACGGACGCCAGCCGGCACGTCTTCCAGGGCGAGTGGCTGAGCACGGGAGACACCTACGTGCGCAACAGCGAGGGCTACTACTCCTGCCTCGGTCGCAACTCCGACATGCTCAAGGCTGGCGGGATCTGGGTATCGCCGGCCGAGGTCGAGACCCGCCTGCTCGAACACCCCGGTGTGCGTGAGGCCGCCGTCGTCGGAGTGGCCGACGCCGACGGACTCGACAAGCCAGTCGGCGTGGTCGTCGTGCACGAGGGCACGACGGAGGAGGAGCTCGTTCAGTGGTGTCGCGAGGGGCTGGCCCACTTCAAGGCCCCCCGCCAGGTCGTCTTCGTCGACGACCTGCCCAAGACCGCCACCGGCAAGCTGCAGCGCTTCAAGGTTCGAGGCATGGTCGCCGCGGACCCCGATGCCGAACCAGCGACGACCGACCCACAGGAAGCCATGGAGGTCACCTCATGACCAAGGTCGACATCCTCATCGTCGGAGCCGGGCCGGTCGGCCTCTTCGGCGCCTACTACGCAGGCGCCCGTGGCCTATCGGTCGCGGTGGTCGACTCGCTGAGCCAGCTCGGGGGGCAGGTCACCGCGATGTACCCCGAGAAGCAGATCTACGACATCGCCGGGCTGCCTGCCGTCTCCGGCCGGGAGCTGGTGAAGAGGCTGGTCACGCAGGCCAACCAGTACCAACCGACCTACCTGCTCGGTCATGAAGCGCAGCAACTCGAGAGCAACGACGACGGTGGCCGTGTCGTGACCACCAACCAGGGCACGCGGATCAGCTGTGGAGCCGTCGTCGTCACGGGCGGCATCGGCACCTTCACGCCCCGCCCGTTGCCAGCGGGGGAGAAGTTCCTCGGTCGTGGACTGGAGTACTTCGTTCCCGACTCCAGCGAGTACGTCGGCAAGGACGTCCTCATCGTCGGTGGGGGAGACAGCGCCATCGACTGGTGCCTGATGCTCGAGCCTCTAGCCGCGAGCGTGACGCTCGTGCACCGCCGCGAGCAGTTCCGCGCGCACGTTGCCGGCATCGAACAGGTCCGGGCGTCCGGAGTCACGATCATCACGAACGCCGAGGTGACCGAGCTCGACGGCGGCGACACTGTGGAGAAGGCGGTGGTGCACGTCAAGGGGGGCGAGGCCCAGACGATGACCTGTCAGAAGGTGGTGGCTGCGCTCGGGTTCACCGCCAACCTCGGTCCGCTGCGCGAGTGGGGCCTGGACCTGCACCACAACAGGCACATTGTCGTCGACACCGCCATGCGCACGAACTTGCCCGGGATCTTCTCCGCGGGTGACATCACTGACTACGACGGCAAGGTGCGCCTCATCGCGGTGGGGTTTGGCGAGGTAGCGACCGCGGTCAACAACGCTGCGGTCCACATCGACCCCGACGCCCAGCTCTTCCCGGGCCACTCGACGGACATCCCGCACGCTGTCCCCGCGCCTGCCTGATCCCACGTTCCAGAAACGGAGCCTGCACCATGCCGTATGTGATCGCCAGCCCGTGCATCGACACCATGGACCGTTCCTGCGTGGAGGAGTGCCCGGTCGACTGCATCTATGAGGGGGAGCGCAAGCTCTACATCAATCCCAAGGAGTGCATCGACTGCGGCGCGTGTGAGCCGGTCTGCCCCGTCGAGGCGATCAGCCAGGACAGGCGGGTGGCGGACGAGGACACCGACTTCGTCGACGACAACCGCGCGTTCTTCGTCGAGACCCTTGACGGTCGCGATGAACCTCTCGGGGCTCCGGGTGGCGCCCACAAGACAGGTGTGGTCGGTGTCGACACACCCATGGTCCAAGGCCGGTAGACGAAGTCGTGCTGCTCGGGGGCAACGCACACCTAGAACAAGGAGCACCGCGATGAGCACAGCCAAAGACGCCACGGGACGACCAGCCCACGAGTTGAGCGACGAGGAGCTCGAGCAGCAGGGCAAGAACGCCCACGACACCCGCAACTGGGTCTTCCTCAACGGGACTGCCGAACAGTTCGCGACGCACACCGCGCGAATGCTGGAGCTCGAGCAGGAGTACCTGCGTCGCCATCCCAAGCGCACCTGGCAGGGAACCGGCGGCGCCCCCGACCAGAAGTCGGACGTCGACGTCCTGCGCTCGGCCGTGCGCGGCATCGTCACACAGCTCGAGGCGCTCCTCGATCGCGAGCCGCAGGACGACCAGAGCTCGGGCCCGGCGCCGGACGACCCGGAGATCGCCCTGCTCACCAGGATCGCGAACGCCCCTGGGGGGCGGATGCACAAGCTTGAGGTCCACCAAGCTGCTCGCGAGGTTGGCCTCGAACGCGCCACCTTGGCTCGCCTCTACACCGCCGAGCCCCCGCTGCTCGTCACTGAGCAGCAGGACCGGGTCATCACCGATGCCGGTCGCGCCGTGGTCTCCTCATGAACGCTGCCACCCACGACGTTGCGGCGTCGGCGAGGCGCACCCGGCGGGACTCGAACCTGCGACCGGCGGATTAGAAGCCGTCCGACCGCACTCCTACTGAGCGGTTTGTCGTCTTGACATGTGCTCTGGCCTGGGCCTTCTGACCGGGGGTGTCCAGTATCCGGACCTGATGAACCAGTACACCAAGCCGTCATCAGGCGATATCTTGAACTACTGGAGCCCGGGTCGGGTGTCGTACACGCGAGACGTCGCCGGGCATCTTGAGCCGGTGCCGGTGCGCAACTCGAAGCGGATCTGGGTGGACCCGTTCGGCGGCTCCGGCTTCTACGCACCGCAGGACAACGCCGATGTGGGGTTCCGCCGGATCACCGATCATCAGGTGAGCAACTACATCGTCGGCGGCACCCAGAACAACCCACAGTTGCACGCTGTCGGGTTCTTCGACCCGGATCGGCTGCGTGGGTTCTCCGCGTTGTCGAGTGTGCCGTTGACGACGTATTACCCGCCGGATGCGGCGCCGGGTGATGCGCGGACGGCGCGGTTGTTGGGTGGGCGGTCGTTGCTGCCGAACGCGAATCTGGGCGGGTACCTGCAGCAGCCGCCGCTGATGTTGACCACGTTGAAGTCGTTGCCGGTGTTCACCTCGACCCGCAACTACACCACGATCAACGGCCGGACCGGGCTGGCGCAGTTCTCCCACCCGGGCAAGCCGATCAGCGTGATCCGGGTCCGGGTCGCCGGGGTCACCGGCCCGGACGAGGTGTCGCGGGAGCGGGTGCGGGTGGTGGCCGAGCAGATAACCCGCGACACCGGCCTGGACGTGGACGTCACGATCGGGTCGTCACCGACCCAGCAGCTGATCGACCTGCCGGCCGGCACCCACGGCCGGCCGCCGCTGACCCTGTCGGAGGGCTGGACGCTGAAAGGGGTGACGGTGCGGTTGTTGTCCGCGATCGACCGCAAGAGCCTGGCCCTGTTCGGGCTGGTGTTGTTGGTCTGCCTGCTGTTCTTGGTCAATGCCACCTTGGCCGCGCTGCGCTCTCGGCGTACCGAGCTCGGCGTGTTGTCGTGCCTGGGCTGGCCCCGGCGCCGCATCTTCGCCCTGTTGGAGGCCGAGGTGGCCGCGCTTGGGCTGGTCGCCGGGCTGGTCGGCACCGGCATCGCGATGCTGGTGGTCACCGGGCTGGGTCTGCACACCTCCTGGGCGCAGCTGGGGTTGGTCACCCCGGTCGCCACCCTGTTGGCGGTTGCCGCCGGGCTCGGCCCGGCCGTGTCGGCGTGCCGGACCACCCCGCTGGAGTCGATCCATCCCGCGATCCGGGCGCCGCGCCGGGCCGCCCGGGTCACCACGGTGCGCCGGCTGGCGCTGGTCGGGATCGCCCGTTGGCCCGGCCGCACCCTGTTGGCCGCGGCGTCGTTGTTCATCGGCGTGGCCGCGTTGGCGGCCCTGATCGCGATCAACGACTCCTTCCATGGCCAGGTCACCGGCACCGCGCTGGGGGACGTGGTCGCGATCCAGGTCCGCACCGTTGACTACCTGGCCGCCGCGATCACGCTGGCACTGGGCGGGTTCGCGATCGCCGACATCGCCTATCTGAACATCAATGAACGCGCCACCGAGATCGGCACCCTGTCCTCCACCGGCTGGACCACGGCCCACCTGCGCCGGCTGTTCGCCACCGAAGCGCTCACCACCGTCGCCCTCGGCGCCACCGCCGGCGCCGCCGCCGGCGTCGGCGCCACCGCCGCCCTGTTGCCGATCTCGCTACAACCAGCCATCCTCGGCGCCGCCGCAGCCACCGCCGCCGGCCTGGCCGTCGCCGCGCTGGCACTACTGGCGCCGTTGGCCAACATCAACCGACTCAACCCCGCCGCCACCCTCACCACCGAATGACCGACCCCCAGCTGGGGCGATCCGATGATCCAGCGGGTCCACGCCGCCCTCCGCGTGCGCGGCGCAGCCGGTCAGCAATGGCGCGCCCGGCAGGACTCGAACCTGCGACCGGCGGATTAGAAGTCCGCTGCTCTATCCAGCTGAGCTACGAGCGCTCGGACGTTCGTCCAGGTTGCAGCCTAATGCCCGCGCCGCAAAGCCCGGCGTGGTTAGGCTCGATGACGTGTCGAGCCCCGTCTGGAACCCGGCCGTGCCGCCGGGCCGAAGGCGGCGCGGGGGAAGCGGCCGCGTCGTGCTCATCGTCGGCGTGTCGGTGGCGTGCATCGTCGGAGCGGCCTTCGTGGCCTGGCTGGCCAGCCGCACCGGCGACGCCCGCGGCGCGACCCTCACGCTGGTGTTCGCGACACTCCCGGTCCCGCTGGTGGTCTCTGCGTACCTGTGGCTCGACCGCTACGAGCCGGAGCCGACCCGGTTCCTCGTCGCGGCCGTCGTCTGGGGCGGAGTCGTCGCGGTCGGCGTCGCCCTCCCCATCGAGGTGGCCTTCGCAAAGGTCGCGCACGTCGACCTGCAGCACATGGCGACCTTCGTGGCGCCGCTGACCGAGGAGCCCGCCAAGGCACTCTTCCTGCTGCTGGTGATGGTCCACCGGCGTCGCGAGATCACCAGTGTGACCGACGGACTCGTCTACGCCGGGCTGGTCGGCATCGGGTTCGCCTTCACCGAGAACGTCGGCTACTACGCAGGTGGGTACGCCGGCACCCTGACCGACAGGATCAGTGGGGCGCAGGCGGCGACGTCGCTGTTCGTGGTGCGCGGACTGTTCAGTCCGTTCGCTCACTCCCTGTTCGCCTCCGGCTTCGGCCTGGGCATGGGGGTGGCGCTCACGACCAAGCGGCGGTGGCTCAAACGCGTCGCCCCTGTGGTGGGGCTGGCGATCGGCATCGCCCTGCATGCCACGTGGAACGGCTCGGTGGCCATGGGGGGCGTCGGGTGGTTCTTCGGGACGTACCTCGGTGTCTTCCTGCCTGTCTTCCTCGGCCTGATCACGCTGGCGGTGGTGCTGAGGAGGCGCCGGCTCCGTGCCCTGGTCGTCGCCCTGCAGGACGCCGCGACGCGCGGCTGGCTGCACCCTGACGAGGTCTCGTGGCTGTCGACGTTCAGCCTGCGCCGGCAGTCCCGCAAGTACGTCAAGTCACATGACGGTCCGGCGGCCGCCGACGTGCTCCGCGAGTACCAGCAGGTTGCGTCGGAGATGGGGTTCCTGCACCTGCGGGAGCTGTCGGGCCCGACCAGGCCCGGTCTGCAACGGCGGATCGGGGAGTGCCGAGCGGAGATGGCCTGGCTGCGGCCGCGGCTGAGGATGCCTCCACCGCGTCGGACTCTGCCGTTCGGAGTGCTGGCACTGGCCGACAAGGTTCCGCCGGGGTGGGCGTTCCAGCCGCCCCCACAGGTTGGATGGGCGGCCCAGGCCGGACCGCCGTTGCCGTCGACCCACGCCCGGCGTCGTGACGAAGAGGCCTCTCAGTCCTGACGGTGCGGCCCCGGCGTGCTCACTCGTGCGGTCGAGGGAGGGTTCGACGCACTAGGCTGACTGTCCGTAGCAGCGCGCAGGCCTGACCAGGAGGTCGAGGTCTTCGCGCTTTGTCAGGAACGGGACGCGGAGAGGGGTTGGCTCGTGACGGAGTCTGGTCCTCCGACCGAGTTGTTGGCCGCTCTGGTCCGGCTTCGAGCCGCGCTGGCCGAGGTTCGTTTCTCACTTCAGGTCCCGGGCGTGGACGACGCACGGACGACGCGCAAACAACTCGTGTCGCAGCTCGAGGACTATTTGCTCCCTCGCCTGGTGCAGATCGACGCACCGCTGCTCGCCGTGGTGGGTGGTTCGACCGGCGCTGGCAAGTCCACCTTGGTCAACAGTCTGATTGGCGCCCGGGTCAGCGAGTCAGGCGTGCTGCGCCCGACCACGCGCTCGCCGGTTCTCGTGCACAACCCGGCAGACGCGGGGTGGTTCCAGCCCGATCGCATTCTGCCCGACTTGGTTCGGACCACGTCCGCGACGAATGACACGTCGTCGCTGCACCTGATCGCCACGTCCGTCGTTCCCGCCGGTCTGGCGCTTCTGGACGCCCCCGACGTCGACTCCGTCGAGTCGGCGAACCGACAGCTGGCCGGACAGCTGCTGGCCGCGGCCGACCTTTGGCTCTTCGTCACGTCGGCGGCCCGCTACGCCGACCAGGTGCCGTGGACCTTTCTGAAGAAGGCGGCCGAGCGGAGCACCGCGGTGGCGTTGGTGCTCGACCGCACTGCCCCCGAGGTGATTCCGGACGTACGCGCCCATCTGGCCAGGATGGCGACGGCGCGTGGTCTGCGCGACTCGCCCCTGTTCGCGGTGCCGGAGTCGCCGGTGGACGAGCAAGGCTTGTTGCCGGCGGACGACGTGGCGCAGATCCGGAATTGGCTGGGCGACCTCGCCAACAACGCCCGCGCGCGGCAGGCGGTGATCCGGCAGAGCCTCGACGGAGCGATCCGGCAGACGGCCTTCCGCACGCACGGTCTCGCCGACGCCGAGATGGAGCAGGTCGCAGCCGCTACCAGGCTCCGGCACGACGCCGAGGTCGGTTACGCCGCCGCGGTGAGCGCGGTCGAGCGCGGCACCGGCGACGGCACGTTGTTGCGCGGCGAGGTGCTCGCGCGGTGGCAGGAGCTCGTCGACGGCGAGGAGTTCGGCGCCCCGCTGCAGGAGGGTGAGGGGCGGCTCCGCGACCGCTTGAAGTCGGCAGTACGCGGCCGGCCGCAGGGACCAGAACGGGTCGCCACCGCCGTCGAGCACGGCCTACTCCGCCTGCTGACGGACCACGCCGAGTCCGCGGCCGGGCGTACCCACACGAGCTGG
The DNA here is from genome assembly GCA_050700835.1 of Nocardioidaceae bacterium. Lineage (GTDB taxonomy): Bacteria > Actinomycetota > Actinomycetes > Propionibacteriales > Nocardioidaceae > JBOHDX01. The sequence continues at coordinate 27,421 of JBOHDX010000058.1, read as the reverse complement.
ACCTCGACCGAAGCCGGGCGGGCTCTGCTCGACGGGCACAGCATCGAGCTGCGCCACGCGTCCCACGACTTCCGGGACGAGGCGCAGCGCGCGATCCGCGAGTGGCGGGCCGGTGTCCTGCTGTTGGTGCGAGACCAGGGCATCGACAAGAAGACCACCGCACGGTTCCTCGCCTACGGCGTGAACGGGCTGGGGGCGGCCTTGATGACGGTCGTGCTCGTGCACACGTCCGGCTTGGCCGGTGGCGAGGCGGGTGTCGCGGGTGGCACCGTGTTGATCAGTCAGAAGACCCTGGAGGCGGTCTTCGGCGACCGCGCGGCGCACGATCTGGCTGACCGCGCCAAGCACGACCTCAACGCTCGTACGGTTCGGTTGCTCAACACCGAGCGGGCCCGCTTTCTGCAGCTGTTGGCCCCGGCCGCCCCCGGGGACGGGACTGCCGATCGGCTCCGTGACGCGGCCCGCGAGATCGACGACATCCGGCACCGGAGCGAGGCGTCATGACCGCCGATGCAGAGTCGGCGCACCGGCTGCTCGGCGGCAGACCGGGGGACGTCGCGGCGCGGATCGAGGGCCTCGAACAAGCGGCTCGAAGCGCGCGCGGCCGGCTCGACGACGCCGTCGTGGATCAGGCCGCGGGCGTGGTCGACCGAGCGCATGCCCGGCTCCACCTGTCGGTAGACCACACGATCGTTGCACTGGGGGGCGCGACCGGCTCGGGAAAGTCCTCGCTGTTCAACCGGATCACCGGTCTCGACCTGGCTGCAGTCGGGATCAAGCGACCCACGACCTCCTGGGCCTTGGCCTGCGCGTGGGGTGGTGAGGGCGCGAGCGAGATCCTGGCCTGGCTCGGCATACCGCCGCGCCATCAGGTGTCACGCACGTCGATGCTCGACACCCCGGACGACACCGCGCTGCCGGGCCTGCTTCTGCTCGACCTGCCGGACCACGACTCCACCGAGGTGTCCCACCATCTCGAGGTCGACCGACTCGTCGCTCACACGGACCTGTTCGTGTGGATCCTGGATCCACAGAAGTACGCGGACGCCGCCATCCACGACGACTACCTACGGCCGCTTTCCTCCCACGCCGACGTCATGATCGTGGTGCTCAACCACATCGACGAGATCGCCGAGTCTCAACGCGACAAGACGATGGCCGACGTACGCCGACTCCTCGACCAGGACGGGTTGGTGGGCGTACCCCTGCTGGCCACGTCGGCAACGACGGAGCAGGGAGTGGACGAGCTCAAGCGGCTGCTGACCAAGCGGATCAACGACAAGAGTGCCGCCGTCGACCGGCTGAGCGACGACGTCGGGAGGGCCGCCGAGGCTCTGTCCGAGGTGAGTGGGGTCGCGCCGGCTCCGACTCTCGGCGAACCCGAGCGGGACCGTCTCGTCGACGCGCTGGCCGAGGTCGCCGGTGTGTCGGTCGTGGTCGAGGCGCTCGAGCACTCGCTGACACAGAGAGCCAACGCCTCAACTGGATGGCCGGTGACCAGATGGCTGGATCGGAGGCGCCGCGACCCGGTGGAGCAGCAGCTGCTGGGCGGCGATGTCGGGACGCCTTTGGCTCGATCGCCGTTGCCGGAGGCCACTGGTGTGCAGCGGGCCAGGGTGGACACGTGCGTACGCGAGGCCGCCGACGCGGCAGCGCGCGGGCTCACGCCGCCATGGCAGGCCGCCGTGCACGCCGCGGCGGCTGCTGGTTCGGCCGACCTCGCCGACGCCATGGACCAGGCGATCGTCGGCACGGACCGTGCGGCACGGTCCAGCCCAGTGTGGTGGCGGGTCGTCAACGCTCTGCACTGGCTGCTCGTCATTCTCGCTGTGGTGGGGGCCGGGTGGCTGCTGGTCCTCGCCGTGATGTCGTTCATGCGCTTCACGGAACCCACCACCCCCGATCTGGCCGGGCTCTCGCTGCCGACGGTGCTGCTGGTGGTGGGCGCAGTGCTGGGTGCTGCCCTGGCGGCGCTCTTCCCTGGGCTGGCTCGCCGAGCGGCCCGCCAGCGGGCCCGACACGTCGGTCAAGCACTTCGTGCCTCGATCACCCAGGTCGCGGACAGCCGGGTCATCGAGCCGGTCCGGGCAGAGCTCGACGCCTACTCGCGCACCCGTGAGGGACTGCGAGCAGCCCTCTCGTCGTGAGCCGCCGCGGCGCTGGCGACCTTGGCCCCCCTGAGTCGTCGGCGGCGGTCCCGATATCGGTGGTCAAGCCTCCCAGGTCATCGTCACGTCGAGGTTGTGGAACGTCGCCGGACCGTCGACCAGCGCTGCCATCTTCTCCGCGAAGTCGTTGGTCTCTGGTCGCGCGGAGTTCTCCATCGCGGAGTCGTAGGAGTCGAACTCGGCGATGGTGACGTAGTGGTTGGGCCGGTCGCGGTCCGAGGCCATGAAGACCCGGCGGACGGTCCCGCTGCTGCGCGCGTCTGCGGTGCTGTCGGCGAGCGCCCGGACCTCGTCGATCCGAGAGGTGTCGAACTCGATGATCTGGATGAACCCTGCCATGGTGCCCTCCTCAACATGCGACTGTCTCCAGGTTGGCTGGCGGCGTTGGTGGTGGGCAATAGCCCGTGTGCACCGGATCCGAAAGCGTGAGGTCCGCATCGGGCACCTTCGTGCTGGGTTGTCCCCAGGTACGCCGGCGTCCCCTCGCCACGATCTGCTTCCTCCATGCTGTTGGACGAGTGCAGCGTTGGCTGCGTCCACCGCGAGGAGAGGTCGGCCATGAGTGACGTTCAGGTGACGGTTTTCGGTTATGTCGGCAGCGATGTCGAGTTCCGTGAAGGCAACGGAGGCGCCGATCGGGCCATGTTCCGGGTGGGATCGACCCCCCGCTTCTTCGACCGAGCGCAGGGTTCGTGGCGTGACAGCGAGACGGTGTGGGTGACGGTGAAGGCCTGGCGGGCCATGGCGCACAACGTGGTGTCCTCGATCCACAAGGGCGAGCCCGTGGTCGTCGTGGGCAAGCTCCGCACGCATGTGTGGAAGGACGAGCAGACGGGGGAGTCCAGGCGGCGCGACGTCGTCGAGGCGGTCAGCGTCGGCCACGACCTCAGCAAGGGGACGTCGGCGTTCCGCCGACACGAGCGTCCGGTGGAGCGGGTCGAGTCATCCGCCGACGACGCGGAGATCATCGAGCAGCTCGAGCGGGACGCTGCGACGACGGACACGCCAGTCCGGCACGGCGTCCAGCAGCAGCCAGCCGCCTGAGTCGATCTGAGCGGGGCAGCCGTCCCTCCCCGATTCGGGCCGACAGCCGGCAGCACCTACGCTGGTGGATCATGGCTGAGTACATCTTCACCCTCCGCAACGTCCGCAAGGCCCACGGCGACAAGGTGGTCCTCGACAACGTCACGTTGTCTTTCCTCAACGGCGCCAAGATCGGCGTGGTCGGGCCCAACGGCACCGGCAAGTCGACCCTGCTCAACATCATGGCCGGGCTCGACAAGCCGTCCAACGGCGACGCGATGCTCGCGCCGGGTGCGACGGTTGGCCTGTTGGCCCAGGAGCCCCCGCTCACCGAGGGAAGGACGGTCCTGGAGAACGTCGAGGAGGCCGTGGCGGAGGTCAAGGGGAAGTTGACCAGGTTCGAGCAGGTCAGCGCCGAGCTCGCCGATCCCGAGGCCGACTACGACACTCTGCTCGCCGAGATGGGAGACCTGCAGACTGCGCTGGACCACGCCAGCGCCTGGGACATCGACTCCCGGCTAGCGCAGGCCATGGACGCCTTGCGCTGCCCTCCTCCGGACACAGTCGTCGACCTGCTGTCGGGTGGGGAGCGGCGTCGCGTCGCCCTCTGCAAGCTGCTGCTGCGGCAGCCGGACCTGTTGTTGCTCGACGAGCCGACGAACCATCTCGACGCCGAGAGCGTCCAGTGGCTGGAGCAGCACCTGGCCAGCTATCCGGGCGCGGTCCTCGCAGTCACCCACGACCGGTACTTCCTCGACAACGTCGCGCAGTGGATCCTCGAGCTGGACCGTGGCAAGACCTTCCCCTACGAGGGCAACTACTCCACCTACCTCGAGACCAAGAAGCAACGCCTGGTCGTCGAGGGCCGCAAGGACGCCAAGCGACAGAAGATCCTGGAGCGCGAGCTCGAGTGGGTGCGCTCCAACCCCAAGGCGCGGCAGGCCAAGAGCCGGTCCCGGCTGGCTCGGTACGAGGAGATGGCCGCGCAGGCGGAGATGTCCCGCAAGTTCGACGTGGGCGAGATCAACATCCCCGCCGGTCCCCGACTGGGTGACGTCGTCCTCGAGGCCAATGGTCTCGTCAAGGGCTACGACGGTCGGACGTTGATCGACGGACTGTCGTTCTCGCTGCCGCGGGCCGGCATCGTCGGAGTCGTCGGCCCCAACGGTGTGGGCAAGACGACGCTGTTCCGGATGATCGTCGGGGAGGAGAAGCCGGACGAGGGCGAGTTGACTGTGGGCAGCACGGTCAGCATCTCCTACGTCGATCAGGGCCGGGGTGGCCTCGACCCGAAGAAGAACGTCTGGGAGGTCGTCTCAGACAAGCTCGAGCACATCAAGGTCGCCAACTTCGAGATGCCCAGTCGCGCCTACGTCGCCTCCTTCGGCTTCAAGGGCGCCGACCAGCAGAAGCCGGCCGGTTTCCTGTCCGGAGGGGAGCGCAACCGGCTCAACCTGGCGCTGACGCTGAAGATGGGCGGCAACCTGCTGCTGCTCGACGAGCCCACCAACGACCTCGACGTCGAGACCTTGCAGTCGTTGGAGGACGCGCTGCTGGAGTTCCCCGGCTGCGCCGTGGTGATCTCACACGACCGCTGGTTCCTCGATCGGGTCGCGACCCACATCCTGGCGTGGGAGGGCACCGACGACGACCCCGCCCAGTGGTTCTGGTTCGAGGGAAACTTCGCCGACTACGAGGCCAACAAGGTCGACCGGCTGGGAATCGAGGCGGCCCGTCCGCACCGCGTGACGTATCGCAGGCTCACCCGGGACTGAGCCGGCTGTGTTCAGCCGTGCTCGACCAGCTCCTTGTCGAGTTGGCTGCCGAGCCGTTCCAGGACGGCGCTGAACACCCGGCCCATCGCGACGAAGTCTGCTGGGTCGGCGCGGCCGACGAAGTGCGCCTGCACGGCGTCGACATGGCCCGGTGCCGCGTCGACGAGCTGCTGTTCGCCCTTGTCGGTCAGGACGGCGACCACCCCACGGCCGTCGGTGGGGCAGGCGGTACGGGTCACCAGCCCGTCTCGCTCCATGCGCGAGATGGTGTGGGTGACCCGGCTGCGCGAGTGCGACAGCGACGTGGCGAGCTCCGCCATGCGGCGGCTCCGCTGCGGCGACTCCGACAGGCGTACCAGAATCTCGTACTCAGGAAGCGAGAGCTGGTGACTCTCCCGCAGCTCCCGGTCGAGGCGGTCCAGCAGGACCTGCGAACCGGTGATGTAGGCGCGCCACACGCGCTGCTGCTCGGGGGTCAACCACCCCGCGCGCGGCTTGCTCGAGATGGGTGCCTGCGTGGGTTTCGGCATCTGGACAGCCTAGCCGGAATTAATTGACCTTTCAACCAGTTATGGGTATCGTCAAGGCAAGACGTTGAAGCATCAATCATAACGAGGTCGGCCTCAGCCCGACTTCGGGTCCGATACGAGGAGACAGAACATGTCCGAGCTCGACACCATCACCCCCGGCACCTGGGTCATCGACCCCACCCACACCGAGATCGGTTTCACCGTCCGGCACATCATGAGCAGGGTGCGCGGGAAGTTCGAGAAGTTCGAGGGCCAGATCGTCAGCGGAGACGTCGTGGACAACGCGACCGCGACCGCCACCGTCGACCTGTCCTCGATCAACACCGGAACTCAGCAGCGCGACGACCACCTCCGGTCCAGCGACTTCTTCAACGTGGACAAGACCAAGACGATGACCTTCACGTCGACCGGGCTCCACCCCAAGGGCGACGGATTCGTCGTGACCGGTGACTTGGCCATCGGCGACGTCACTCGCAGCGTCGAGTGGGACGTCGAGTTCCTGGGCGCAGGCAACGACCCTTGGGGCGGTCAGCGCATCGGCCTCGAGGTCACCGGCAAACTGAGCCGCAGGGACTTCGGCATCGACTTCAACATCCCGCTCGAAGGCGACAAGTTGATGATCGGCGACACGATCCACATCCAGGTCAACGTCGAAGCCGTGCTGCAGACCGACGCGGCCGCCGGCGACGCCGCGGCCACCGCCTGACCCGACGGTGACCACCAGTCGGTGAGCCTTACGTTTGGGTGAGACACGCTGGGGCCTTGTCTTCACCCAAACGTAAGGCTCAGCGTTCTGTCGGGTGGGTGGTTCCTTGGCCGGGCGCCGCACGGGCGGGCATGCTGGAGGTACGACGGCCGACCCGGCCGGCGGACCCTCGGCAAAGGCAGGTCCCCGTGCAGCGCCGCATCTTCGAAGCCGACCACGAATCCTTCCGTGCCTCGGTGCGCGAGTTTCTGGACCGGCACGTCCGCCCAAGTCTCGACGACTACATCGCCAACCACGGATGGCCGCGGTCACTGTGGATCGAGGCCGGCAAGCAGGGCTTCCTCGGGCTCGAGGTTGCCGAGGAGTACGGCGGCTCCGCCGCCGGTGACTACCGCTTCAACGCGGTGCTCACCGAGGAGCTGGCCAAGGTCAGTGTCGCGATGGCGTCGTGCTTTGCCATCCACTTCGACATCGTCGCGCCCTACCTCGTCGACCTGGCCACGCCGGAGCAGAAGCGGCGCTGGCTACCGGGCTTCTGCTCCGGCGAGATCGTCACCGGCATCGGCATGACCGAGCCCTCCGGCGGCTCGGACTTAGCGGCGCTGAAGACGACGGCCGTCCGCGACGGCGGCGACTGGGTCCTCAACGGATCCAAGACGTTCATCACCAACGGCGCATCCGGTGACCTCCTCGTCGTTGCCGCACGCACGAGCCCGGAGCGCAGGGCCAAGGGGATCACCCTGTTCGGCGTCGAAGCCGACATGCCCGGTTTCACCCGCGGCACTCCACTGGACAAGGTGGGTCAGTCGGAATCCGACACCGCGGAGCTGTTCTTCGAAGACGTCAGGGTCCCCGAGGCCAACGTGATCGGCCCGGTGGACGGCGGCTTCGTCGCGATGATGGAGAGGCTGCCGCAGGAACGCCTCGGGGCCGCGGTCTCCAACATCGCGCACGCGGCCCAGATCCTGTCGGAGACCATCGACTACACCAAGCAGCGCAAGGCCTTCGGCCAGTCCATCGGCTCGTTCCAGCACAACAAGTTCCTGATCGCTGACCTGGTCACGCAGATCGACGTGAGCCAGGCGTACGTCGACCAGTGCGTGCTGGCCCACTCGAGGCGCGAGCTCACCGCGGTCGACGCTGCCAAGGCCAAGTGGTGGACCGCCCAGGTGCAGAACGACGTGCTCGACGCCTGCGTCCAGCTCTACGGCGGCTATGGATACATGAACGAGTACCGTGTTGCGCGAGCCTGGCGGGACGCCCGGGTGACGAAGATCTGGGCCGGCTCCAACGAGATCATGAAGGAGCTCATCGGGCGCGACCTCGGCTTGTGACCGGCGCGTCGCAACCCGGCGGACCATCCAACGAGAGGACACAGCATGGCTGAGGCCGTGATCGTCGCCACTGCCCGATCCCCGATTGGCCGCGCCTTCAAGGGGTCGTTGAAGGACATGCGGGGCGACGACCTCGTGGTCCAGATGATCCGGGCCGCGCTCGACAAGGTCCCGGCGCTCGACCCGGCCGACATCGACGACCTGATGCTCGGCTGCGGACTGCCCGGCGGTGAGCAAGGCTTCAACATGGGCCGTGTGGTGGCGACGCTGCTCGGGTTCGACCACCTGCCCGGAACGACGATCACCCGCTACTGCTCCTCCAGCCTGCAGACCACACGGATGGCCATGCACGCGATCCGCGCCGGCGAGGGTGATGTGTTCATCTCCGCCGGCGTCGAGGCGGTGAGTCGGTTCACCAAGGGCAACAGCGACGTCATTCCGGGCCAGGAGCTGCACAACCCCGCGTACTCTGAGTCGATCCTGCGTACCGAGAAGTTCGCGGGAGGTGGCCAGACCTGGTCGGACCCCCGCGAGCACGACGACGTGCCCGACATCTACATCGCGATGGGCCAGACCGCTGAGAACCTCGCCCAGCTCAAGGGCATCAGTCGACAAGCGCAGGACGAGTTCGGGGTACGCAGCCAGAACCTCGCCGAGAGGGCCATCGCCGAAGGCTTCTGGGACAGGGACATCACCCCAGTGACGCTGTCGGACGGCACCGTGCTGAGCAAGGACGACGGCCCCCGAGCCGGCGTCACGATGGACGGTGTCGCCGATCTGAAGCCGGTGTTCCGCCCGGACGGCACCGTCACCGCCGGCAACTGCTGCCCGCTCAACGACGGGGCCGCGGCCGTGATCGTGATGAGCGACGCCAAGGCCGCCGAGCTGGGGCTCACGCCGCTCGCCCGGATCGTCTCGACCGGCGTGACGGCGCTGTCGCCGGAGATCATGGGGCTCGGACCGGTCGAGGCGTCGAAGCAGGCGCTGCGGCGGGCCCGGATGACGATCGACGACATCGACCTGGTCGAGATCAACGAGGCCTTCGCCGCGCAGGTCGTCCCGTCCGCTCGTGACCTGGGCGTCGACATCGACAAGCTCAACGTCAACGGCGGGGCCATCGCGGTGGGTCACCCCTTCGGCATGACGGGTGCCCGGATCACCAGCACCTTGATCAACTCGCTGCAGACGCATGACCGGGAGTACGGCTTGGAGACGATGTGCGTGGGCGGTGGTCAAGGCATGGCCATGGTGCTCCAACGGCTGTCCTGAGACCGACGGTGCGGACGGTCATGGGATGTGGGCGTCGTGGGAGGATCGACGGGTGCGCCATGTCTACGACTGCCCCATGCGTTGGGCGGACATGGACTCGCTCGGCCATGTCAACAACGTGACCTATGTCGACTACCTGCAAGAGGCGCGGGTGGACATGTTGTCGGTGCATGCGCGTACCAACGCGGCGGACGACCTGGCCGAGGGCGTGGTCGTGGTGCGGCACGACATCGAGTTCGTCGCACCCCTCGTCTTCCGCACCGACCCGGTGCGGATCGAGACCTGGGTGACCCAGATCCGCGCCGCCTCGTTCACGTTGCGCTACGAGATCCTCGACCTGCTTCCCGACGGCGTGCGTCGCGTCTATACCCGCGCGGAGACCGTGCTGACGCCGTTCGTCTTCGCCGCCGAACGGCCTCGCCGGATCACCCCTGCCGAGAAGGCGCTGTTGGAGCAGCTCAAGGACACGACCGCTCCCGACCCGGCCTGGACCGCCCGGTGAGCCCGCATCGGTACGTCTGCCATGTGCGCTGGTCTGACGTCGACGCCTACGGACACGTCAACAACGTGAAGTACTTCGAGTACTTCCAGGAGGCCCGGATCGCCTTCGTGTCGGGCCTCGTCCCCGGTGGCCGCGACGGCTCCGACGGCTTCGTCGTCGCGCGGCTGGTGGTCGACTACAAGCGCCCGATCCTGTTCCGGCCCGAGCCGTTCGAGATCCTCACCTGGGTCACCCGGGTCGGAACTTCGTCGTACGGCCTACTCGCGGAGATCCGGGACGGCGAGCAGGTGCTGTCGGTGTGCACTGCTGCGGTGGTGGCGTTCGATCTGCCCGGCCAGCGGGCCCGGCCGTTGAACGAGGCGGAGCGAACCCGGCTCGAGTCGGCCGCTGCCGGGTGAGACGCGGATCAGCCTTCGTCGAAGCTGTTGACCATGAACTGAGCGGCGTGCGTGACGTAATCCCAGAACTGCGCGTCGTGCTCCGGCGAGAGCTGCGCCGCGTCCAGCCCGTCCCGGAAGTGGTGCAGCCACCGGTCCTTGGCGGCCGGCGTCACCTTGAACGGCGCGTGCCGCATTCGCAGCCGCGGATGTCCCCGTTCGTCGGAGTAGGTGGTGGGGCCGCCCCAGTACTGCTCGAGGAACATCCGGAAACGGCGCTCCGCCGGCCCGAGATCCTGCTCCGGATACAGCGCCCGTAGCACCTCGTCGCCGGCGACGCCCTGATAGAACCTCGCGACGATGGTGACGAACGTGTCGTGGCCGCCGATGGCGTCGTAGAACGTCTCCTGCTGCTCCTGCGGCTCGCTCACGGCTCTATCTTCGCAGCGTCGCCCGCGACCCCTTCCGGCGCCGCGTCCGTGTCTGATCCGGCTGACTTGTCCTGGACCGTTGGGACCTCTCGCTCGGTGCCGGATTCGCTGGCAGAGACATCAGCGCGGTGCCAGACCACCCGCTGCGGCAGCGGGATCTCGATGCCCAGCTCGTCGAACCGGTCCTTGACCCGCTCGCGCATCTCCCGCGCGACGGTCCACTGCTGGAGCGGGGCCGTCTTGAGCACGACTCGCATGACGACGCCGTCGGGATCCCAGCGCTCGACCCCCCAGACCTCCGGCTCCTCGAGGATCAACCGGTGGTAGTCGGGATGCTCGTACACGTCATGAGCCACGTCGCGCAGGATGGTGCGGATCCGGTCGAGGTTCTCGTGGTACGCCACCGGTACGTCGAGCACGGTCCGGGCCCAGTTCTGGCTGCTGTTGCCCACCCGGGTGATCTGGCCGTTGCGGACGTACCACACGGTGCCGTTGACGTCCCGCACGCGGGTCACTCGCAGGCCGACCGCCTCGACGGTCCCGCTTGCCTGGCCGACGTCGACCACGTCGCCGACGCCGTACTGGTCCTCGAGGATCATGAAGATGCCGGACAGGAAGTCGGACACCAGACTTTGTGCGCCAAAGCCCAGAGCCACCCCGAGAATGCCGGCGCTGGCCAGCAGGGGCCCGATGTTGTAGCCGAGCTGGGCGATCACCATCACCAGCACGATGGCGCCGATCACGCCGGTGGTGACGCTCTTGAGCAGGCCTCCCATCGCGGCCGATCGTTGTTGTCGGCGCTCGACGGCGACCGCGTTCGCCTCGATGATCCGCTGGTGCACCCGGCTGCGCTGAAGCACTGCCGGCACCGTGCCCTCGGCCGCCTGACGGGTGATGCGATCGATGACCCGGAAGCACAGCCAGCGCAGCACCACACCGACGACCAGCACGCCGAGGATCGTCAGCGGCTTCGCGACGAGCCAGTCGGCGACGTTGGCTGCCGTGGCATTGCCGGTGATCGCGTGCACGATGTGGCAGACGTCGTTGCCATGCCCCGCCCAGCACGATGTGGTGTCGGTGCTCGTGGCGGGGGTGAACAGTCCGTCGAGGAGCGGCACGTGGAGTCTCGGTCCCTTCGGTCGTCGCGGGCGGTCCGGCAGCACCCGACGGTACGGAAGTCACCGGACCGGCTCAACACCGGCGTGCTGTCAGCGCAGTGTGAGGCTCGTCGCCCACGCGGTGAAACCGAGGGTGTCCGCGGTCAGGTCCACAGTGCGCGACACGGCTCGCGCACCGTGCCCGGCGTCGACCTCGGAGCGGAGCAGGATCGGGTTGGTGCCCGGGTCGGCGCTGGTCGCGGCTTGCAGCGCGGCGCACATCTTGCGGGCGTGGAGGGGGTCGACGCGGCTGTCGGAGGCGAACACCGTGAACAGCACGGCGGGATATGCAGTGGCTGGGCGCACCCGGTGGTACGGCGAGTACGCCAGTAGCCAACGCAGCTGGTCGGCGCGCCCGGCGCTGCCGAACTCGTCGGTCCAGAGCCGGCCGAGGCCCCGCTGCTCGTAGCGCACCATGTCCAGCAGTGGGGCAGAGCAGACAACCGCGCGGTACAGGTCGGGCCGCTGGGTCAGCGCTGCGCCGACCAGGAGACCGCCGTTCGAGCCGCCGTGGACCGCCAACAAGTCGGGGCGGGTCAGACCGTCGGCCACGAGCCGTTCCGCGGCCGCGTGGAAGTCGTCGAAGACCCGCTGCTTGCGATCTCGCATGCCCGCCCGGTGCCACTCCTCGCCCTCCTCCGATCCTCCACGCAGATTGGCGATGGCGTACACCCCTCCGGCTTCGACCCAGGCGAGGATCGACGCGGAGTACGTCGGGGTGAGTGCGATGCCGAAGCCGCCGTAGCCGTACAGAATCGTCGGCCTGGCGCGCTGTTCGGCACCAGGTTCCTTGGCGATCACGAACATCCGGACGTGGGTGCCGTCGTAGGAGTCGTACGTCACCTGCGTCACGCCGATGCCCTGCGGGTCGGGGGCGACACCCGGCGGGCCAGCCCACACCACCACATCGTCACGGGTGGCGTCGTAGCAGAACACGGTGGGCGGGGTGACGTGGTCGGTATAGGCGAACCACGTCTCGTGACCTCCCTCCGGGCGCTCCGCGAGTCCCGCGACCGTGCCGAGGCCAGGCAGCGCGATGGAGCCGCGGCGTGCGCCGGTGGCCAGGTCGTGCAGGGTGAGCTCGCTGACCGCGTGCCGGGTCCAGGCCGCGGCGATCACCGGTGCGTTCAGGTCGTCGCCGTCCAGAAGAGCTACGTCGTTGAGAACCGCTGTGTCGTCCTGGTCGATCAGTGGGCGCCAATGCGCGGGGTCGGGCCGGGTCGGGTCGCCCACCATCACCTTCCCGCGCGGGGCGTCTGCGTCGGTGAAGGCATAGAGCCGTCCGTCGCGTCCGACCCACACGCTGGTCCGCGCGTCGACGCCGACGCGTACGGGCACCCACACCGGCGCCGCCGGTTCGCCGGCCGACAGGTCGGCCAGCCACACGTCGTTGCGAGGCGCTGTGCCGAGCGCCGCCGTGAGCGACAGCCATCGGCCGTCCCGGCTCACGGAGACGCCGTAGAACGTGGTCTTGTCCTGGTCGGTCCCGAACACGAGCACGTCCCCGCTCACGTCGGAACCGAGCCGGTGCAGCCAGACCCTGCGGTGGTACTGCGCCTCGTCGGCCGGAACCTCGTCGGCCGGCAGCTGGCGCACGTAGTAGAACGCGGTGCTGTCCGGCAACCAGGCGACGGGGGAGTAGCGGCAGCGGTCGATCGGTCCGTCGATCACGTCACCGCTCGTGACGTCCATGACGCTGAGCACGGAATCCTCGGTGCCGCCGTGGGAGGTCTGGTACGCCACGAACCGACCGTCCTTGCTCGGCTGCCAGGCGTCGAGCGTCGTCGTGCCGTCGGGGTCGAGCACCATCGGGTCGACCAGGACCCGTTCGGAGCCCTCGGCCCCGCGCAGCATCAGCACCCCGTGCTCCTGATCGGGTTCGCGCCGGACGAAGAACGCCAGCTGACCGCGCCACGCCGGTGTGCCGACGGTGCCGGTGCGCAGCAGCTCAGTCACCCGGTCCCGAAACGCTTCTCGCTCGTCCCAGGACGCGCGGGCCACCTCGAACAGTTCGGATTCCTCCCGCTGCCAGTCCTTCGACTCCGGGGAGTCCGGGTCCTCGAGCCAGCGGTACGGATCGGCTACCGCTTCGCCGTGTAGGTGGTCGACCACGTCGTCGCGTCGGGCCGCGGGATAGTGCTGCGCTTCGGTCACCGCGCGAGCGTACCCAGCAAGGGCAGCGGGGCCGGTCGTGAGCCAGGGGTGGAGCCGAGACGACCGCCGGCGCTCGAGACAGGGTCAGGAGCCGAACGTGATGGCGACCTTGACGTCGTCGTCCGCGGGCTCGAACGCCGACGCGAACTTCTCCAGCGGCACCCGCCGGGTGACCAGTCGTCGCAGCCACTCCGCGTCGGCGGCGGACAGCGCTTCGGCGGCGATCCGGTAGTGCTCGACGTTGGCGTTGACCGAGCCCACCACGACGTCGTTCTCGAGCACCAGCTCGCGGTTCAGACCACCCGCGTCCACGCTCAGCTGCCGCCCCACCGGCGATACCCCCGTCAGGCAGGTGATGCCGTACGCCGCCGTGCCGTCGATCGCGCCGAACACGACCTGCGGCACACCCGTCGCCTCGATCACGATGTCTGGTCGTAGCCGCGAAGCGATCTGGTCGATCGGGTCGGAGTGGTAGGTCGCGCCGAGCTGGGCGACCAGGTCGGGCTTGGGGCCGCTGGTGACCTGGTCGAGCACGTGCACGTCGAGACCGCGTTGCCGGCCGAGCATCGCGGCGAGCAGACCGATGGGGCCGGCACCGGTCACCAGCGCGATGCGCGGCTCTGACCAGGCGCGCGCACCGATCGCGTCCACCTGCTGCCAGGCTTTGGCGACGATCGTGGTGGGCTCCATCAGCATGCCCACGTCGGCCAGGGCCGGGTCGAGCTTCACCGCGTAGGCCGTCGGCACGGTCCACGACTCGCTCCCGTAGCCATCCACCTCCTTGATGCCGCGCTCGGTGTAGCGACCGTTGCGACACATGTCGAACTGTCCGTGCGCACAGGCGCCGCACGGCACCGGGTCTGGCCGGCGTACCACTCCGACGACGAGGTCGCCCGCTGCGAACGACGACCCAGCAACAGCGGCGCGTACTCGTCCTAGCGACTCGTGCCCGATCACCAGCCGGTCGTGGCCGGGCGGGGCCCAGCCGTAGTCGCCGGCGGCGATCTCCTTGTCGGTGCCGCACACCCCGATCGCGACGGCGTCGACCAGCAGCTCGTCGTCGGCCGGCTGCGGGTCGGCGACGTCGGTGACGGCCAGCGAGCCGGCCTTGTTGGGTACGACGGTGAGGGCACGCACGATCAGGTCTCCTTCGCGACTGCGAGTCTTTGGCCGATTGCGTCGGCAGGGCAGCGGAACGGCTAAAGATCCGTCGGGGGGCGCCGCCACGGATGGCCGGGATCGCTCAGCTCGTCCTCGATCTGCTGCGCCAGCGCGAACAGCAGATGGTCCTCGCCGGGACGTCCGCCGAGCATCACGCCGATCGGAAGCCCCTCGCGTGACCACGCAGTGGGCAGCGACACCGCCGGCATGCCAGTGATGTTCCAGGTGGACGTGAACGGCGTGAAGGCCTTCTGCGCCTCGAAGTCGGCCGCCGGGTCGTCGTCGTTGCGGATGCCGCCGACCATCGCGGGCAACTGCGCCAGCGTAGGTGTCAGTACGGCGTCGAAGCCGGACAAGGCCTCCAGGGCCTGCGCGGCCGCTTGGTTCATCGCCACCAGCGCGGCCCCGAAGTCCGGGGCGGACGTCGCCTCCCCGCGATCGCGCAGCCACCTCGTCAGCGGGCGTACGAGGCGGTCGGCGCCCGGTGCCAGCGGCCACAAGGTCGAACTCACCGCCCAGACGGTCTCGAATGTCGCCACGATGTCCGTCGCCATCGGCACCTCGACGTCGACCACCTCATGACCGAGTCGTTGCAGCAGCGCCCCGGCGTCGTCGTAGGCCTGGCGTACCTGCGGGTCGACCTCGGCGGACGCGATGGCGGGGTCGGCGAAACGGGCGATCCGAAGGTGTTGTCGAGGTCGGTCACACCAGCCGAGGTAGCTCTCGCCGGCGGGCAGCTCGGCCGCCCACATCGCGTCGCCGGGCCGGTGGCCCGCCATCGCGTCGAGCAGCGCCGCGGCGTCTCGTACCGTCAGTGCGAGTGGGCCGGCCGTCGACAGTCCGGTGATGTCGCCATAGATCGGCGCCCGGCTGATCCGTCCGCGGCTCGGCTTGAAGCCGACCAGGCCGCACACGCTGGCCGGGATCCGGATCGAGCCGCCGCCGTCCGACCCCTGCGCGACCGGCACGAGACCGGACGACACGGCGGCGCCGGCGCCGCCCGAGGACCCGCCGGCGCTGCGCTCGAGGTCGTAGGGAGTCCGGGCCGGCGGTGCCACGTCCGGCTCGGTGTAGCAGGGCGAGCCGAACTCCGGTGTGTTCGTCTTGCCGAGGCTGATCATCCCGGCCGCCTCGATCCGCAGCACCACCTCGTCCGACACCGCAGGCACGAAGTCCTTGGTCGTCAACGACCCGAACATGGTGCGTACGCCCGCGGTCAGGTTGAGGTCCTTGATCGCGGTCGGAACCCCGAACAGGGGTGGCAGAGGCTCCCCGACGGCGTACCGGTCGGTGGCCGCTTTGGCCGCGGCCAAGGCCGAGTCGGCGGTGACGGTGACGAAGGCTCCGACGCGGTCGGACGACTCAGCGATCCTCGCCAGGTAGTGCTCCACCACGTCAGTGGGAGTGGTATCGCCGCTTCGATAGGAGGCGGCGAGACCGAGGGCGGTCTGCGTGGGTGCGTCTGCCATGGGGTCAGGCTACGACCCTCCTGACGCCTCGCTACCGTAGGAGCATGCAGACCTCAGCTCGCGCTGCCGTTCGTGTCGCGGCTGTCGTCGTACCCCTGGTGGTCGTGGTGAGCGCTTCGGCTCCGGCCCTCGCCGACACGCCCAACACCTGGCAGGTTGCGCCGACCCACTCGATGCTTCGAACCCTCTTGTTCTTCGGAGGCATCCCGATCGGGCTGGCCGTCGCCATCGGGCTCCTGGTGTCGATCCCGTCGCTTGTCAAGGGGCCTCGTTATCGCCCCGGCCTGTCGTGGTGGGCTGAGCCCGAATGGTTCGGCGGACCCGCCGTCGAGGGTGCCCACCAGTCGGCGCTCGAGCGGTCGAGCAGCGCCGACGCCGCTGCCGATCAGGTTCGGACAGGTGACTCTCTCACCGCGGTGAAGGGCGGGGCCAGTGCCCGCTGGTGAGGCATTCAGCGCGGATCAGCGTCGTTCGATCGGCCGCGCCCTCCAGGATGCGGCCTGGGTGTGCGGGTTCTCCTTCTCGGTCTACGTCGGGATCGCGGACGGCGAACCCCGCGCCTTCGCGCTGAGTCGGCACGAACAGCTGTCCACACCGGACACGAGCGTCCTGGTGTTCGTCGACCCGTCGTCCCGGGCGCTCGAGATCGTTACCGGGGCCGAGGTCCACCACACCCTGCCGGACTCGTCCGTCGGCCTCGTCGCGCTGTCGATGCAGAGCTCGTTCGCTGCGGGGGACCTGGTCAACGGCATCACGCACGGGGTCAACCAGTTGGCGGAGTACGCCAGGCGCCCGGCGTCGCTCCACACCGACTCCCCCTGACCCGCTGAGCCTTACGTTTCGGTACCTGGTCGGCAACCTGCTCGGCGTCGCCGACCTGCTCGACCCGGTGTTCCGGCGAGATCACATTTTGGTACGGGGTTTCGTGCCCCAGCCAGCCTCAAAGTGTGATCTCACCGGGGTGGGCGGTCCACGACTGTGAGGGCAGGGCACTGAGGCACAACTGTCGGATGAGCGTCGGAGGGGGAGGTCGGGTGCGTAACTGTCGGATGAGCGTCGGAGGGGAGGTCGGGTACGTAACTGTCGGATGAGCGCAGGCGAGCGTCAGCGCAGGTGCGGAGGCGGGGAGGCGCCGGAGGGGAGGTCGGGTGCGTAACTGTCGGATCAGCGCAGGCGAGCGTCAGCGCAGGTGAGCAGGCGGGGCGCGGAGCCGGCCGGGTGCCCCCGCGGGCTCGGTCGCCCAAGGGCTCAGCGATGAGGGTCAGGCTTGGGCGTCGCGGGCCTGAGCACGGAGTGCCCGCTGGAGGTCGTCGCGTCCTTCGCCGACCAGGCGACGAGCCGCCGGGTTGGCGTCGGTCGAGGCCAGCCAGTCGTCGACCCGCCGCAGCGTCGACTCCGATGTGAGCACCCGCGGGAACATCCCCAGCAGCACCATCGTGGCGCGGGCAGTGCCCTTGTCCTCCCAGATGGTCGAGGCGCGCTCGAGGTAGCGGTCGACATAGGGCGCGAGCACGTCGTCCTGGCCGGGGACCTGGAACGAGAAGGCGATGCTCCGCTGCGTCTCGTTGGGCACGTCGTCACGGACGACCGCGTCGTCCCAGGCGCGCTGCTTGGCCTCGGCCGTCGGCTGCACGCTCCGCGCGGCGGCCGCGAGCTCCTGTCCCGAGATGGTGTTGTCGCGGGCGAGCTCGGCGTCGATCTCCGCGTCGCCCCACACACCTTCGCGAGTGAGCGCGGTGACGAAGGTCCATCGCAGGTCGGTGTCGAGAGCCATGCCGGGAAGCGTTGACGACGACAGCTGGTCGCGCAGCCACTGGGTGGCGGCATCGCTTCTCGCGGCTCGGGCGTAGGTCCTGGCAAGTGCCAGCTGGTGGTCACTCTCCGGCTCCGCAGCCTCGAGCAGCGTGCGGATCCCACGCTCCCAGCGCTCGGCGAGTGCCGCCACGTGCTCCGGTGCGGTGAACATGTGGATCGCGACCTGGGCTTGGCGCAGCAATGCGCTGACCGCGGTCAGGTCGGTTTCGGACTCGATCCCGCGCAGGACGAGGGTGACGAAGTCAGTGGCGGGCATCTCGGCGTCGCGCGTCATGTCCCATGCGGCGCCCCACGCGAGGGCGCGAGGGAGCGACTCGGTGAAGGCCTCGATGTGCTCGATCAGAGTGTCGAGCGACCGCTCGTCGAGCCGGATCTTGGCGTAGGTCAGGTCGTCGTCGTTGAGCAGCACCAGATCCGGCTTGCGCTCGCCTACGATCCCTGGGATCTCGGTGAGCTCGCCGGCGATGTCGGTCTCGACTCGGGTACGTCGAACCAGGCCCTCGTCGGTGCGGTCGTACAAGCCGATCGCGATGCGATGGCGACGCAGCGTCGGGAACTCGGGGTGCGCGGTTTGCTCCACCGCGAACGACGTGTAGCACCCGCCGGCGTCCAGCGCCTCGACCGACCGGAGCGTGTTGACACCGGCGGACTGGAGCCACTCCTTGGTCCACGACCCCAGCTCACGCCCGGACGCCTGCTCCAGCGCGCGGAGCAGGTCGGTGAGCTCGGTGTTGGCGTAGGCGTGCTCGCGGAAGTAGTGCCGGAGCCCCTCGAAGAACTGCTCCTCCCCGACCCACGCCACCAACTGCCGCAGGGCCGAGGCGCCTTTGGCGTAGGTGATGCCGTCGAAGTTGACCTCGACCGCGCGCAGATCGCGGTTGTCCGCTGCGATCGGGTGGGTCGAGGGCAGCTGGTCCTGCCGGTACGCCCACGTCTTGCGGCCGTTGGCGAATCCGGTCCAGGCGTCGGTGAACTGGGTGGCGCGGACCGACGCGTGGTGAGCCGCCCATTCGGCGAACGACTCGTTGAGCCACAGGTCGTCCCACCAGCGCATGGTCACGAGGTCGCCGAACCACATGTGCGCCATCTCGTGCAGGATTGTGTTGGCCCGTGCCTCATAGGCGGCGATCGTCTGGCGGCTACGGAAGAGGTACTCGTCGCGGATCGTCACGGCCGCGGCATTCTCCATCGCGCCCATGTTGTACTCCGGAACGAACAGCTGGTCGTACTTCCCGAACGGGTAGCCCATCCCGAACGCGGACTCGAAGAACGCGAAGCCCTGCTTGGTCACCTCGTGGATCACGTCGGCGTCGACATGGTCGCGCAGCGACCTGCGGAAGTACGTTCCGAGCGGGATGTCCGCGTGGTCCCCGCTGTAGACGTCGCGGACCACGTCGTACTCGCCGGCGATCAGAGCGGTGATGTAGGTCGAGATCGGCTGTGTCGGGGCGAATCGCCAGATGCTCACGCCGTCGCGGACGGGTTCGGGCGTGGGCGTGCTGGAGTTGGACACGACCGCCCAGCCGCTGGGCGCGGTGACGTGGAACTCGAAGGTCGCCTTGAGATCCGGCTGCTCGAAGGTGGTGTACATGCGCCGGGCGTCGGGCACTTCGAACTGGCTGTACAGGTAGACGCGGTCGTCGGCCGGGTCGACGAAGCGGTGGAGTCCCTCACCCGAGCGGGAGTACGTGCAATCGGCGACCACACGCAGCTCGTTGTCGGCCGCGAGCCCGTCCAGGACGATCCGGCTGTCGGAGTAGGCCGATACCGGCAACGTCGCGCCATTCAGGGTGATCTCGGACACGGTGGCGTCCACGAGATCGGCGAACGTCGAGGCACCGGGCCCCGAGCAGCCGAACCGAATCGTCGTCGTGGACGGAAACGTCGTCGAGGAGGCGCTCAGGTCCAGCTCGACGACGTAGGTGTGGACGTCGAGGAGCCGGGCTCGCTCGCGAGCTTCGCCGCGAGTCAGGTTGGTGCCGGGCATGGCGCGAATCCTCGCACGCCGCCCCGCCGCGGGACGACCGAGGTCTGGGCGCACCGGGTGCGCTTCGCCAGAGGCGGCGTACGCTGGGGTTGTTGACTTCTCAACCACCACTTTTGTCCACTCTGTGCCTACGCCGGCCGCGACCGAAGGAGCCTGGATGTCGCCGAAGCCCGCTGATCCCCGAGTCTTTGCCGACCTGTGGTTCGACCCGCTGTGCCCGTGGGCCTGGCTGACCTCCCGCTGGATGCTGCAGGTGGAGACGGTGCGGCAGGTGACGACCCGGTTCCACGTGATGAGCCTGTCCGTTCTCAACGAGGGCCGCGAGGGGATGTCGGAGAAGTACCAAGACCTGATGGATCGCGGATGGGGACCGGTCCGGGTCTGCATCGCGGCGGCCCAGGAGCACGGCGACGACGTCCTCGGCCCGCTCTACACCGCGCTCGGCACCAGGTTCCACGTCCGGGACGAACCGATCGAGCGTGCCACCATCGAGGCGGCACTCGCCGAGGTGGGGTTGCCGGCCCGCCTCGCGGACGCGATGGACTCCAGTGCCTACGACGACGCGTTGCGCAAGTCGCACCACGAGGGCATGGACCCGGTCGGCTCCGAGGTCGGCACCCCGGTGATCCATGTCGAGGGCGTCGCGTTCTTCGGTCCCGTGGTCACACCCGCGCCCACGGGCGAGGCCGCGGGCAAGCTGTGGGACGGCGTTCGGCTGGTCGCGGCCACAGACGGCTTCTTCGAGCTCAAGCGCACCAGGACGCGCGACCCGATCTTCGACTGAGCAGCCTCGGGTCGTCGAGACGGCGCAGTGCGAGACTGACCGCCATGCGCGTGCACATCGGATCTGACCACGCCGGGTACGAGCTCAAGTCACAGCTTGTCGGGCACCTGCAGGGGCAGGGCCACGAGGTCGTCGACCACGGGCCGTCGGTCTACGACCCGGACGACGACTACCCGGCGTACTGCCTGGCGACCGGTGTCGCGGTGGTCGCCGACGACGGCAGCCTCGGCATCGTCATCGGCGGTTCCGGCAACGGTGAGCAGATCGCGGCCAACAAGGTGCCCGGCGTCCGCGCGGCGCTCGCCTGGAGTGACGAGACGGCTTCGTTGGCTCGACAGCACAACAACGCCAACGTCGTCTCGATCGGCGCCCGCCTGCACCTGGCCACGGACGCCGTCCGGTTCGTCGAGATCTTCCTGAGCACGGCGTTCAGCCCCGAGCCGCGACATGCCCGGCGGATCGCCATCCTCGACGAGTTCGAACGGACCGGCGAGCTCCCGCCGCTCCGGCGGGACTGAGGTGCGGCCATGCCCGAGGGCCACACACTGCACCGGCTTGCGGACGCGCTGACGGGGACGTTCGGCGGCACGCGGGTCTCCGTGAGCAGTCCGCAAGGACGGTTCGCCGAGTCCGCCGAGGCGCTCGACGGCGCTGTCGTGGAAGGTGCTCAGGCCTGGGGCAAGCACCTGTTCGTCGACTTCGGTGCCGACCGTGTCGTGCACGTCCACCTCGGGCTGTACGGCAAGTTCGACGTGGTGACCGGACCGACCAGACCACCTGTGGGCCAGGTCCGGCTGCGTATCGCGTCAGGAGGCACCGCGGTCGCCGATCTGCGCGGCGCCACCACCTGCACACTGATCACGCACGCCGAGCAGGACGCGATCACGGAGCAGCTGGGGCCGGACCCGCTGCGCGACGACGCCGACCCGGCCCGGGCCTGGTCGCGGCTCTCCCGGTCCAGGAGCGCGCTGGCGCTCCTGCTCACCGACCAGAGCGTGGTCGCCGGCGTCGGCAACGTCTACCGCGCGGAGCTGATGTTCCGGCATCGGCTCGGCCCGTTCCTGCCGGGCGTCACGATCCGTCGCCGCGAGTGGACGGCACTGTGGGACGACCTGGTGACACTGATGCACGAGGGGTTCCGCACCGGCCGCATCGACACGGTGCGACCCGAGCACGAGCCCGAGTTCATGGGCCGACCTGCGCGCAAGGACCAGCATGGCGGTGAGGTCTATGTGTACCGACGGAACGGCCAACCGTGCTGGGTGTGTGGAACCCGCGTACGTACCCAAGTGGTTGCCGGGCGCAATCTGTTCTGGTGCCCCCGCTGCCAGCGCAGTCGGCGCACGGTCCCCGCCCGTCGCTGAGCGCGCACCGCAATCTGGGCGGCAGTTCGTAGTCGTTGCCCTGCGACAGAGCGTGACCGTTACTGTCTGCTCGTGGCCGGTCGCATCGAACGGGGGCTGCCCGCTCGGGCCTCCGCCCTCTCTCGGGTTCGGCGACGGACGGTCCGGTTCGTCCGAGAGGGGCGGGCCGACGAGACGACCTGGCTGTTGGGTCTCATCGTCATCACGTTCGGTTGCGTACTCGGCAGCGCCACCGAGTCCAACTGGTTCCCGTTGTCGACGTTCGCCATCCCGCTGCTCGCCGGCACCCTCGTCCTCGAACGGGCACGCTTCGCCATCCTCGTCGGCGTGGTGTTCGTCGCCCTCGCAGCGACCGTCGGCGTCTTGGGCTGGACCACCATCCGCGGGAGCTTCCTGGTGGTGATGGCGCTCGCCGCCGCCATCTTGTTGTACGCCTCGGCCCGCTCGCGCCTGGGCGGTGGCGGGACGCTCGGCGAGTCGATGCTGATCGACCTGCGCGACCGGCTGCGGACACAGAGCGAACTGCCGGCCCTCCCTCCCCAATGGACGGCGGAGGCGCTGATGCGCTCGGCCGGTGGAGCTCAGTTCGCCGGCGACTTCATCGTCGCGGCCAAGACGCAGGGAAACACGACACTGGAGGTCGCCGTCGTCGACGTGTCCGGCAAGGGCGTGGCGGCCGGCGCCCGCGCCCTCCAGTTGTCCGGTGCCTTCGGCGGCCTTCTCGGTTCCTTGACGCCCGAGGAGTTCCTCCCGGCGGCGAACGGCTACCTGCTGCGCCAGGACTGGGTCGAAGGCTTCGCCACGGCCGCCCACCTCGCACTGCACCTGGAGTCAGGACGCTTCGAGCTGCGCACCGCGGGGCATCCGCCTGGTCTGCAGTGGCGGGCCGGCTCCGGTCGGTGGCAGGTGCACGAGTCGAGCGGCGCAGCACTAGGGCTGATCGAGGACACCAGCTTCGTGTCGGTGACCGGGCAGCTGGGACACGGCGACGTGCTGCTGCTCTATACCGATGGGCTCGTGGAGACCCCGGACCGCGACTTCACCCTCGGCATCGACAAGCTGCTCGGCGAGGCCGAGCGGTTGCTGCGCGGCGGGTGGCACGAGGGTGCCCAGCGACTGCTGGACCGGGTGGACGTTTCCAGCGACGACCGCGCCATCTTGTTCCTGCATCGCCGATAACTTTGCCGCTGACGTCGCGGGACCACGGCTCACTCCACCGTGACCGACTTGGCGAGGTTGCGCGGACGGTCCACGTCCCGGCCGAGCGCGACGGCCGCGTGATAGGCGAGCAGCTGCAGCGGGATGCCCAGCAGGATGGGGTCGAGCTCGGGTTCGTTGCGCGGTACCACGATGGTCTCCTCTGCCCCGTCGAGACGGTGGTGTCCGACCACGAGGACGGGTCCCTTGCGGGCGCGGATCTCCGCGATGGTGGACTGGTTCTTGTCGACCAGCTCGTCGTCGGGCACCACGGCCACGGTCGGCATGTCCGGTCCGATCAGCGCCAACGGCCCGTGCTTGAGCTCGGCAGCCGGGTAGGCCTCGGCGTGCTGGTAGGACACCTCCTTCAGTTTCTGCGCACCCTCCCGGGCGACCGGCCACCCGCGGACGCGGCCGATGAACATCAGGCTCGGGTACGCCGCGTACCGCCGGGCCAGCTCCGCGATCTCGCCCTCGCGGTCGAGAGTCTCGCGGATCTGGTCCGGCAGGGCCCTGAGTCCGTCGATGACGCGTCGACCGTCGGTGGGGGACAGGTCGCGCACCCGGCCGAGGTGCAGCCCGAGCAGGGCGAACGCGACGTACATCGCGGTGTAGGCCTTCGTGGAGGTGACCGACACCTCCGGACCGGCGTGCAGGTAGAGGCCGCCTTGGCATTCGCGGGCAACGGTGCTGCCGACCACGTTGACAACCCCGATCACCCTGCCGCCCTTGCGGGTCAGCTCGCGCACGGCCGCGATCGTGTCGGCCGTCTCGCCCGACTGTGAGACGGCGACGTACAACGTGTCCGACTCGACGACCGGGTTGCGGTAGCGGAACTCCGAGGCGGACTCCGCGCGGGCGGGAATGCGGGCCAACGACTCGATCAGCTGGGCACCGGCCTCGCCGGCGTACTGCGCGGACCCGCAACCGAGGACGTGGACGCGGGCGACTTCGCGGCTGGCGCGGGCGTCGAGCTCGAGCCCGTCGAGGCGGACCGTCGCGAAGCGTTCGTCGAGTCGGCCCAGCAGGGCACGCTCGACCACCTGGGCCTGCTCGTGGATCTCCTTGTGCATGAAGTGCGCGTGGCCGTCGATGTCATAGCTGCCGGACTCGGCCGGTACCGTCTCGGGCCGCTTGGTGGTCGAGCCGGTGGCCCGGTTGACGATGTCGTAGCCGCCGGGCCGCATGGTGGCGATATCGCCGTCGTCGAGGTGCACGACCTGGCGGGTGTGTCGGACGAACGCCGACAGGTCCGACGCGGCGTACATCTCCTTGTCACCGATGCCGAGCACGAGCGGGCTCCCGTTGCGGGCCAGCACGACCGTGGCAGGGGTGCCGGCGTCGACCACCGCGATGCCGTACGCCCCGACGACCTCGCTCAGCGCCTGCCGCACGGCCTCGGTGAGCTCGGCTCCGGCTGCGCGGCGGGCGGCGATCAGATGCGCGAGGACCTCGGTGTCGGTCTCGGAGACCAGGGTGACGCCGGCGGCCATCACCTTGGCGCGAAGCTGGGCGGCGTTCTCGATAATCCCGTTGTGCACCACCGCCACCTGTCCGGCGGCGTCGGTGTGGGGGTGGGCGTTGACGTCCGTCGGCTCGCCGTGGGTTGCCCACCGGGTGTGGCCGATGGCCGTCGTGCCCTTGAAGCGTTTGGGGATGGCGCTGACCAGATCGGCGACTCGGCCGGCCCGCTTCACGGTGATCAGCCCGCGAGGTGCGAGTGCGGCGATGCCGGCTGAGTCGTAGCCGCGGTACTCAAGACGCCGCAGGCCCTCGGTGAGCAGCGGAACGGCATCCTGCTTGCCGGCGTACGCGACGATGCCGCACATGGAACTCCTCAGATCTCGATAGTGCCGGTGGTGGCTGGTCGGGTCAGCCGTAGACGAGGCGGCGCAGCTGGCGGACACTCAGGTCTCCTGGGACCACCCTGCGGTGCGGCAGCTCGGCTTCGATCTGGTCGAAGATCGCGTCATTGGTTGCACCGGCGCGTTTGAGCTCGAGGTGGCGTCGGCGGACGAACTCCGCCGCGGTCTCGCGGTAGTACGCCAGCACCTCGTCGACCACCCGGGCGGCCGCCGACGGCGCAAGACCGGTCGTGCGCGCGACGTGCAGGGCAAGGTCGGCCGGTGGGTCAGCCCGGGGGTCGGCCGGGGGGTCGGCCGGGGGGTCAGAGAGGTGGGGCACAGGTCAGATCGTGACTGACCCGGCAGGCAAACGCAAGATTCCTGCCCGCCAGCGGGCAGAAGGTCGCCGTTTGGCACCCCGAGACTCCCGAGACAGCCGCCGGGAGGCGTCCTCACAGATGACGGGACACCCGGGCGGGGTTGCCCACCGCCACCACGTCCGCCGGCAGGTCTTTGGTGACCACAGCGCCGGCGCCGACCACCGTGTTGGCGCCGATGGTGATACCGGCCAGCACGATGGCCCCGCCCCCGAGCCAGACGTTGTCGCCGACGCGGATCGGCTTCGCCGCCTCCCACCTGGCGCGTCTGCGTTCGGGTTCGACTGGATGCGTCGGAGTCAGCAGCTGAACGTTGGGCCCGATCTGCACGTCGGCGCCGATGATGATCGGTGCGACGTCAAGCGCGACGAGACCGACGTTGGCGAAGGTCCCCGCACCGACGCGGATCTGGTAGCCGTAGTCGCAGTGGAAGGGCGGCCTGATCTCGACGGCGTCCCCCATCTCGCCGAGCAGCTCGGACAGGAGGCGGCGTCGCCGCTCCGGATCGGTCACCGGGCTGGAGTTGTACTGCTCCATCAGGGTCCTCGCACGCCGGCTGTCCTCGATCAGCTGCGGATCGTCCGCGAGGTACAGGTCCCCAGCGAGCATGCGTTCCCGCTGACTTCGAGGGTCAACCGGCTCGGTCATGGACACGACCGTACCTAGCCTTCCGGGCCGCCGACTCCCTTGTCGTCTGCGTGGTCCCGCCTACGCAGACGACAAGGATCGGCGTGCCCGTCAGCCGCGACCGCGCGAGCGCAGGATCCCGAGCAACCCGTGCGACTCGCCGTCCGGCCCGGCGCTGAACCACACGTCAGAGGTCCCTCCGGATGTGCCGTTGCCGGGCAGCAGCCCCCACAGGCCGTCGATCACGATCGGCTTGCCGGAGCCGGTACGCAGGGTCCCGACGATGCGACCGGTGTGCTTGTTGACCACGTGGATCCGGCCGTTCCCGAAGTTGCCGACCAGCAGCTTGCCGCGGAGGTCCCCGAAGCCGCGTGGCGCGATGGCCAAGCCCCACGGCGAGTTGAGTACGCCTCGGCGTACCAATGAGGCGAGGAAGGTGCCGCGCTGGCTGAACACGTTGATGAAGCCGTGCCCAGGCCCGGCGGTGTCGTCGTGCCTCATGGCGTCCTGCTTGGCGTACGACACGTAGACCCGGCCGCCGAGCATGGCCACGTTGAACGGCGCATAGCCACGCGGGATGGTGCGGCTACGGAAGGCCCACGGCATCCGCACCCGGTGGAATCGATGGTTGAAGACATCGATGCGGCCGCGGTGGAAGTTGGCCGCCAGAAGGAACGGCCTACTCCCCATCGTGACCATGGTCAGTCCCTTGTAGACGGCGTGGCGCTGAAGTGCGACGAGCACGGCTCGGGTGGGGTCACCGGTGGAGTTCCATGCTGAGATGTCGCCGTTCTCACCCGCGAAGATGAACGCCGCCGGGCCGGACTTCCCCTGTGTGGACAGCCCGAATCCGGAGGTTGTGTTGAAGACGACGCCCGTCGGCGCACCGCCGCCAGGAATCTTCACGACCAGCGGCACCCGCATCGGGGGCGTCCCCGGCGCCGTTGCCCCGGTGTAGAGGGTCGACACGTTGGCGCCGTTGTCGGACACCCAGAGGGGACTGGTGGGTGAGAACGCCAGACCCCAGGCGTTGACGAGGTTCGGGTCGGTGATCCTGGCCCTCCCGGGCTGGTCGCTGACCAGATTGACCTGGCGGAACCCGTCGTCGCGGTCTGACATTCCGGCTTGGGCCGCCGGCACGGCGGAGACCGTGGTGAAGGCTCCGACGATGCCGGCGGCCGCCAGCAAGGTGAGCGAGCGTGGTCGGGTGAGAGTGGGCATGGCGCGCCTCCTCAGGGCTCAGGCGGCGCGCCCTTGCGGCGCGTCGCTGCGCACACACCCGCTACCACGCGGCAGGCGTTGGTCGGGTTCAGTCCCGTCAGCTACAGCCCTCGACACTGCCCCATCTCGCGTCCGAGGACCTGGTTCGG
>JBOHDX010000057.1:0-32142 GCA_050700835.1 Nocardioidaceae bacterium | reverse complement strand
CTGGCGCAACCCTTCAACGGCATCATCGTCTGGCACGACCCATCCGGCGCCATCTACACCGTCGACCACCGAGGCATCGTTCCGGCGTACGTCGGAGCCAGCGACGGCGTACCAGACAACTGACATGCAGCCCGGCGAGACAGGACGCTCACTCGCAGCGCTGACTCCGCCCTCCCCCTCCCACGATCCGACAGTTAGGCACGCCGATCCGGATGCCCTGGAGGACGGGACCCCGTGAATGCCTGCGAAGGCCGGGATCCAGCACAATGCAGCCATGGCACTGGAAGGGCTGTCCCCCACCGACCGAACCCGCATCCGGCGCGAGCGGGAGCGCGCCGCCGACGACCGGGCCGACCTTCGTGCCCTGCTCGACGAGGCCGTCGTGTGCCACCTCGGGGTCGTCGACGCCGGCGGCGTTCGCGTCGTACCCACCCTGGCGGCGCCACGATGGGACGGCCCGGATCCGTACGGCACGTTGTACCTTCACGGCTCGGTCGCGTCGCAGGCGCTGATGGCGGCACCGCTCGACCGAATCTGTGCGACGGTGACACTGCTCGACGGCCTCGTGCTGGCGCGCTCTGGTTTCATGCACTCGGTGAACTACCGCAGTGCCGTGGTGTACGGCGTGCCGCGTGTCGTCGACGACCCCGACGAGAAGGACCTGGCCCTGACCCTGATGGTCGACCACGTTGTCGCCGGCCGCGCTGGGCACCTGCGAGCACCGACCCGCAAGGAGCTCGCGGCCACGTCGGTGCTGGCGTTGTCGCTGCACGAGGCGTCGGTCAAACAGCGCAACGGTGACCCGGAGGACGAGCCGTGGGACGTCGACCCACAAGTGTGGGCCGGGGTCGTGCCCCTGCGCCTGCGCGCCGACGACGTCGTCACCGCGGCCGGTGTCGAGGCCCACGTACCCGAGCATGTGAACGCCGCCGTGCGGAGCCGCTTTCCGCCCGCGTGAGTGCGGAGAGGGAGGGCCGGTCACAGGCCGATCTCGAGGTACGCCGGGACACCCGCCCGTGTCCGGGCACCCCGGAACGTGACCAGCGCGGCGACGCCGGCGAGCAGGGCGCACACGGCCGCGCCGACGAACACCGCATGCAGCTGGGCAAGGCCGGCGCCGACCAGTCGGTCGGTGTAGGCCGGGCAGTCGGCCGGGTGCGAGGGGCACAGCACCTGCACCGACGGGATCCGGGTCGCCACGGCGTAGAAGCGATGCAGCCCGATCGTGGTCAGCGCCGAGATGCCGACGAGCATGCCGACCATCCGGGCGACGACGATGAAGGCGCTGGCGACCCCGTGCACGGTGTCGTCGGTGCTCGCGAGCACCACTGCGTTGACCGGCGCGATCGCCAGGCCGAACCCCAGCCCGGCTACGACCAGCGGGATCGTTGCCGACGCGTGGTTCAGCTCCTGACTGCCCCAGCGAGCCATCACCAGGAACGACACCGCGGCGCAGCCCATGCCGGTGGCAACGAGTACGCCGGCGGGGACGCGGCGAGTGAGCCAGCCTCCGGCCAGCGCCCCGACCGGGAGCGCGACAAGGAAGCGGACGAGCACCAGTGCCGCTTGGAGCTGGGAGTCGGTATAGACCGTGAGCCGGGCGAAGAACGGGATGTCCACCAGCGCCGCGATCAGCGACGAGCCGACGAACAGCGAGACCAGAACACTGCCCCAGGCGGAGGTCCGGGACAGAGCTCCCCGCGGTACGAGCGGATTGTGCGCCCGGGCCTGCCGCCATCCGAACAGCCCCGCCGCGACCGCCGCCATCACCAGCAGCCACGGCCCGGACGCGGCGAGCACCTGCCGCTGCGGGTCGGCTGACGCGAACGCCACGATGATTCCGCCCAGCGCGATCGCCAGCAGCGCCGCGCCTGGAAGGTCGGTGTCGCGGGCGGTCGCCCCCCACGTACGCCACGCCAGCAGCGGGCGCTGGGCGAACGCCTGCCGGACCACGAAGAGGACGAGCAGACCCAGCCCGGTCAACGCGACCGGGGTGAGCCAGCGAGACCCGCCGGTGACCGGCAGGAACGCGAGACCGTAGTTGACGTCGGTCACGAGCCGGTCGGGTTGCGTCATCACCAGGACGACGGCGATCAGGGTAGCGAGCCCGAGCACCAGCCCGGCGACGTCGGGGACACGCGGCCTGGCAGTCCCGCGCCCGGCGCGATCGCGGCGCCTCAGCGTGAGGAGCGCGGCCACGAGCACGAACGCCACCACCATGTTCAACCAGAAGATGGCACGCCAGTCCCCGAACGACAGCACCATCGCGCCATACAGCGGCCCCAGCACGCTGCCGAGCTCCTGAACGGCACCCACCACACCGAGGGGGAGGCCGCGGCGCTCGGCGGGCCACATGTCGGCGACCAGCGCCAGGGTGGCGGGCACCAGACCGCCGCCGCCGACTCCCTGCACGAAGCGGCCGAGCACCATCGTGTCGAGGCTGTAGGACGCAGCCGTCACGACCGAGCCGATCGCGAACACGACCAGCGACCCGATCAGGACGGGGGTACGCCCGCGCAGGTCGGCGATGCGGCCGATCAGCGGCAGGACGCCGACGTAGCCGAGCAGGAACCCGGACAGGATGGGCGCCGCCCGCTGCAGCTGGTCGATGCCGAGGCCGACCGACGTCATCATGTCCGGCAGGGCGAGGACGACGACATAGGTGTCGGCGGCGGCGAACATGACCGCGACCGCGGCCACGCCGAGCAGCCAGCGCGCGGTCACGGAGCCGTGATGGACACGTCGGTGGACGAAGTCTCCAGGGTGAGGGTGTACGTGACGTCGGAGTGTCCTGCATAGAACGGTCCGGTGATGACTGCCTGGCGGACCTGGTCGCCGTCGCTCAGCTGGTAGGTCACCGAGAACGACTTCGCCTTGTCCGCGGACGGGATCACGCTGGCGACCGCGCTGCCGGGAAGGGTGCCCTTGACCTGGGTGAGCACATCCTGACCGCTGCGTACCTGGCCGCCGGCCACCAGATGAGTGGTGTGCGTCAGGAAGGCGGACACGCCGGCGCCGGGTTTGAACAGCAACGCAGGGTCCGGCGCGCCGTACTGCGAGGGGTCGAGCGGAGCCCAGACCGGGGAGAAGCCGAGCTTGGCGTAGTCCTTGCCGTTCACGGCGACGACATCGGCGCTGACCGACCCGGCACCTGGCGAGACCGTCACCGAGCCCTTGAACGCGGGGGCGTGGGTGCCGGTGCCGTCAGCCTCGAGCAGTCCCGTCA
Source organism: Nocardioidaceae bacterium (assembly GCA_050700835.1). Classification (GTDB taxonomy): domain Bacteria; phylum Actinomycetota; class Actinomycetes; order Propionibacteriales; family Nocardioidaceae; genus JBOHDX01. The sequence continues at coordinate 28,916 of JBOHDX010000057.1, read as the reverse complement.
CTCCGCTCGGCAGTTGGTCGGTCTTGAGCTTGATCGTGATGCTGCCCGCCGAGTCGAGGGCCGACTTGGCCCTGGCCAGCCGGGTGGCCAGATCCTGAGCGGAGCTTGGCCCGCTGCCGCCGCTGCTGCTGCAGGCTCCGACCGTCAGGGCGACGAGCAGGACGGAGGCGACCACCGCGAGCAGGCGGGCGGAGGCGCCGCCGGGCAGGGCAGCTCGTCGGGACATGGACTCAGCCTCTCACTCGGTGCGGTCACGCTCTGTCGGTCACGTGGGCGGTGACCTGGGCGGCCACGTGGGCGGCGACCGGAGCCGCGACCGCCACGATCGGCTGGGCCACTGGCGTACCTGATCCGTCGCGCCGCGGGTCGACAGCGGGCAGGTCGACCGGCGAGCCGCTGCCGGCGGCGGCCATCGCGGGTCCGGTGCCGGCCCAGGCCAGCAACAGGGCGGTCTCGCCCTTCAGGAACCGGTGACAGCGGACGCCGCCGGTGGCGCGTCCCTTGCCGGGATAGACGTCGAACGGCGTGACCTTGACCGTGCCCGTCTCGGTGCCTGGAAGTGAGTCGGCGGTGCCGGCGACCGTGACGACGACGGAGTCGGTGCCGGGCGTGAGCGCGCCGAAGAACACCGCCTTGGCCCCCGCGGCGAGCTTGATCCCCGCCACGCCGCCCCCGGCGCGCCCTTGCGGGCGTACACCATCGGCGGAGTAGTGCAGGAGCTGGCCGTCGGAGCTGATGAAGACGAGCTCCTCGTGTCCGGTCGAGAGCTCGACGGCTCCCACCACCTCGTCACCGTCGTCGAGTCGGACCACGTCCCACGAGTCCTTGTTGGACAGGGGTTTGGACAGGTGTTCCGGGTCGACTCGTTTCACGGTGCCGCGTCGGGTTCCGAGGGCGAGCCCCGATGAGTCGGACGTCAGTGTGGTCAGGGCGAGGGCTCGCTCCTGGGGCGCCAGGGCGACGAACTCGCTGATCGGCGCTCCTCCTTGCACATGGGGTGCGTGAGCGGTGCCGGGTTGAGCAGGGAGGTCGAGCACTCCGACCTTGACCAAGCGTCCGTGGTTGGTGACCACGCCGATCTCGCCACGTGCCGTTGCCGTGACCGTCGACACGATCGCGTCGTGTTTGGCGCGTGTCCCGCCGGACGCGATCTGGGTGTCCGGTGTGCGGGCCAGAAGTCCCGTCGAGGACAGCAGCACATGACACGGCTCGTCGGCGATCTCGAGCGGGACGCCAGCTGTCACGTTCACGCCGGCAGACTCGAGCAGGACGGTACGCCGAGGGGTGCCGAACTCCTTGGCCATCTGCGCCAGCTCGTCGGACACGACTCGCCGCAGCAGCGTCTCGTCGGACAGGATCGCGTCGAGACCTTCGATGGTCCGCTCGAGCTCCGACTTCTCCTTGTCCAGCTCGATCTTGGAGAACTTCGTGAGCCTGCGCAAAGGCATCTCCAGGATGTAGTTGGCCTGGACCTCGGTCAGGTCGAACACGGAGATCAGCCGCCCGCGCGCCATCTCCGTGTCGTCGCTGGACCGGATCACGGCGATCACCTCGTCGATGTCGAGGATCGCCACCAGCAACCCCTCGACGAGGTGCAGCCGGTCGGCTGCCTTGCCGCGGCGGAACTCGCTGCGGCGGCGTACGACGTCGAAGCGGTGTCCGAGATAGACGTCGAGCAGCTCGCGAAGACCCATGGTGCGCGGCTGCCCGTCGACGAGCGCCACCGCGTTGATGCCGAACGACTCCTCCATCGGGGTCTGTTTGTACAGCTGCTCGAGGATCGCCTCGGGATGGAAGCCGTTCTTGACCTCGATCACGATCCGCAGGGCGTTGTCGCGGTCGGTGAGGTTCTTCAGGTCCGCGATGCCGGCCAGCTTCTTGGTCTGGACCAACTGCTTGATCCGCTCGATGACCTTCTCCGGGCCGACGGAGTAGGGCAGCTCGGTGACGACGATTCCCTTGCGCCTCGGGCTCGTCTGCTCTATCCGGGCGGTGGCGCGCATGCGGAACGTCCCACGGCCGGTCTCGTAGGCGTCGCGGATCCCGTCGAGACCGACGATTTTGCCGCCGGTCGGCAGGTCGGGGCCAGGGATCAGGCGCATCAGCGCGTCGAGATCGGCCTGTGGGTGGGTGATCAGATGGCGCAGCCCGCCGATGACCTCGACAAGGTTGTGCGGTGCCAGGTTGGTCGCCATGCCCACCGCGATACCGGTGGCGCCGTTGACCAGCAGGTGCGGGATCGCGGCCGGCAGCACCGAGGGTTCGTACTCACGGCTGTCGTAGTTGGGCTTGAAGTCGACAGTGTCCTCGTCGAGACCGGCGGTCATCGCCAGCGCCGGGGCCGCCATCCGGCACTCCGTGTAGCGCATCGCCGCCGGAGGGTCGTCAGGTGAGCCGAAGTTGCCGTGGCCGTCGACTACGGGAACCCGCATGGACCACGGCTGCGCCAGGCGTACCAGCGCGTCGTAGATCGCGCCGTCGCCGTGCGGATGCAGGCGGCCCATGACCTCGCCGACGACGCGGGCACATTTCACGTGCGGCCGGTCGGGCCGAAGGCTCATCTCGGCCATCGTGTACAGGATCCGCCGCTGCACCGGCTTCAGGCCGTCTCGGGCGTCGGGCAGCGCACGGGAATAGATGACCGAGTAGGCGTACTCGAGGTAGCTCGACCTCATCTCCTCGCCGACGTCGATGTCGACGATGTGCTCCTCGAAGTCCTCGGGCTCGACGGTCTTGCTGCGCGGGGCCATGCCGACTGTGCTCTCCTCCGGGTGGGTCGGCCCATTCTCACCCGACCCGTCCGCCGAACCAGGCATCGACCCGCGTGCAGCACCATCCCTCGGACCCGCCCAGCACCTCGCCGGGGGGTACGCGGGGATGTGCTTAGGGGGTGGTCCGGAGCTCGGGGAAGTCGTCGTCGGCGAACGAGCGCACGCCGTCGACCGCACCACCGGTGTCGATCTCGCCGGCCCGCAGCTGGACTCGGCGGATCTTGCCCGACACCGTCTTGGGCAGGCCGTCCTCGGCGCCGGCGAACTCGATCCGGCGGATCCGCTTGAACGCGGCGAGGTGTGCGCGCGCGTAGCGCAGGATGTCGAGCGCGGTCTCGCGGGACGCCTCGTGACCCGGCGCCAGCACGACGAACGCCTTCGGCACCGCCAGCCGGACCGGGTCCGGCGACGGCACCACGGCGGCCTCGGCCACGGCGGGGTGCTCGATCAACACGCTCTCCAGCTCGAACGGGCTGATCCGGTAGTCGCTCGCCTTGAACACGTCGTCCGCGCGCCCGACGTACGTGATGTAGCCGTCCTCGTCACGCCCGGCCACGTCGCCGGTGTGGTAGTGACCGTCGCGCATTGCGTCGTCGGTGCGCTCCGGGTCACCGTGGTAGCCGGCCATCAGCCCGACTGGTCGCCGTGCCAGCTCGATGCAGATCTCGCCGTCGGCGCCGATCTCGTCGGTCGCCGGGTCGATCAGGCTGATCACGAAGCCGGGCAGGGGACGTCCCATCGACCCGGACTTGACCGGCTGGCCGGGGGTGTTGCCCACCTGCGCCACCGTCTCGGTCTGGCCGTAGCCGTCCCGGATCGTCAGGCCCCAGGCCGCCTTGACCTGTGCGATGACCTCCGGGTTCAGCGGTTCACCGGCGCCGAGTGCCTCGCGCAGGTTCAGCGACCACGCGGCCAGGTCGGTCTGGATCAGCATCCGCCACACGGTGGGCGGCGCGCAGAACGTCGTGACGTGCGTTCGGTCCATGACCTCCAGCAGGGCCTGCGGGTCGAATCGGCCGTAGTTGTAGATCAGAACCGTGGCCCCGGCGTTCCATGGTGCGAAGAAGCACGACCAGGCGTGCTTGGCCCATCCCGGTGAGGAGATGTTGAGGTGCACGTCGCCGGGCTGCAGGCCGATCCAGTACATCGTGGCCAGGTGCCCGATCGGGTAGGACACCTGTGTGTGCTCCACGAGCTTGGGCAGAGCGGTCGTGCCGGAGGTGAAGTACAACAGCATCGTGTCGTCCGCTGCCGTGTGCGCGACACCGGTCCACGGCTCGTGGGCGTGTGCGTCGCCGTACGCGGCCCACCCGTCCACCGGTTCGCCGACGGCGATCCTGACCTCGTCGGTGAGGAGCCCGTCGAACTTGTCGACCACGGCGCTCGACGCGACGACGGCCCGGACGTACCCGCGGTCGAGCCGGTCGCGCAGGTCTGCGGGCGCCAGCAAGGTGGTGGCCGGGATCATCACCGCGCCGATGCGGATGCAGGCAAGCATCAGCTCCCACAACGGCACGACGTTGCCGAGGACGAGCAGCACCCGGTCGCCCTTGCCGACGCCACGGTCCGCGAGCCAGCCGGCGACCCGTCCCGAACGCTCGGCCATCTGCGCATAGCTCACCTGCTCTTCACGACCGTCCTCCTCGAGCACCCACAGCGCGGGTACGGACGGTTGGTTGGCTGCAAGGTGGTCGAACCAGTCAGTTGCCCAGTTGAACTCGGACACCTGCGGCCAGACGAACTCGTGGTAGGCGGTGTCGTAGTCGTCGCGGTGCGCAAGCAGGAAGTCACGCGCGGCACGCATCGCCTCGGTCGGACCTGGTTCGCTGTTCATGGGCAACTCCCTCGTCGGCCGGTGGTCGGCCCGCGGTCGGCCCGTGGGCACACACTGGCATTGTGCTGCCGCCGCCGGCGCGGCCGGTAGATTCCGACGCGTGAGCAGCGCGGCGTACCCCCGCCACTGGGAGGCCGACGTCGTCCTGCGCGACGGCCGGGCCGCCCACCTGCGCCCGATCACCTCCGACGACGCGCCGGCGCTGGTCGAGTTCTACGGCCGGGTCTCCGACCAGTCGAAGTACTTCCGGTTCTTCGCTCCGTACCCCACGTTGTCCGAGCGAGACGTGGCGCGCTTCACCCAGGTGGACCAGGAGGAGCGGGTTGCGCTGGTCGTGACGCTGGGACCGACGATCATCGCGGTCGGGCGTTACGACGCGATCGACAAGGCCTCGGCTGAGGTGGCGTTCCTGGTCGAGGATGCGCACCAGGGGCGCGGGGTCGGGCAGCTGTTGCTCGAGCACCTCGGCCAGGCCGGCCGCGAACGCGGGGTGCAGCGCTTCGTGGCGGAGGTGCTGCCCGATAACACCCCGATGATCCAGGTGTTCAAGGATCAGGGATACCGCGTCGTGGGCGGCTTCGAGGACGGCGTGCTCCGGCTCGAGTTCTCGCTGGATCCGACGGACACGTCGCTGGGGGTCATGCAGTCCCGCGAGCATCGAGCCGAAGCGGCCTCGATCCAGCGATTCTTCTCCGCGCGCAGTGTGGCCGTCGTCGGGGCCAGCCGGCGCCAGGACACCGTGGGCCAGACATTGGTACGCAACCTCGTCCTCGGCGACTTCGCCGGAGCGGTGTACGCCGTGAACTCGACCGCAGAGTCGGTCTCCGGGCTGCCGGCGTTCCACACCGTCTCGGAGATCCCGGGCGACGTCGACCTGGCGGTCGTTGCCGTCCCGGCCGACGCGGTGCCGGACATCGTGCTCGACTGCGCTGCGAAAGGCGTGCACGGTCTCGTCGTGATCTCGTCCGGCTTCGCCGAGACCGGCCCGGAGGGTCGCGAGCGGCAGCGGCGGCTGCTGGGCCTGGCCCGCAGCTACGGACTCCGGCTGGTCGGACCCAACTGTCTCGGCGTCATCAACACAGAGCCGTCGGTCCGGCTGAACGCGTCGTTGTCGCCGCTGATGCCGCAACGCGGGCGGGTGGGCTTCTTCTGCCAGTCCGGGGCGCTGGGTGTGGCGATCCTCGAGTCCGTCGACCGCCGGGGGCTGGGACTGTCCACGTTCGTCTCCGCCGGGAACCGCGCGGACGTGTCCGGGAACGACCTCCTGCAGTACTGGGAGGAGGACACGTCCACCGAGGTCGTCCTGCTGTACCTCGAGTCGATCGGCAACCCGCGCAAGTTCTCCCGGATAGCGCGCCGGGTGGCCCGGCGCAAGCCGATCGTGGCGGTCAAGTCCGGTCGTACCACCCAGGGAGTCCCGGTCGGCCACGCGGTACGCCGCACGAGCGCCCCGCAAGCGGCGGTGGATGCGATGTTCCGGCAGGCCGGCGTGATCCAGGTCGACACCCTCGACGAGATGTTCGACGTCGCCCAGCTGCTGGCGCACCAACCGCTGCCGCGGGGTCCGAGGGTCGCGGTGGTGGGCAACTCCGACGCGATCGGCCTGTTGGCCGCCGATGCTGCCACCGCTGCGGGGCTGACGGTCCGGGAGCCGGTCGCGCTGGGCGCGGACGCGACCGCGGACGACTTCGAGCGGGCGTTGGACCAGGCCATCGACAACCCGGAGGTCGACTCCGTCGTGGCGGTCTACATTCCGCCGGTGAACATGCCCGGGGAGCCGGTGGCGACGGTGCTGGCCACCGTGGGTGAGCAGTCCGACAAGCCGATCGTGTCGACGTTCCTGGCCAGCGAGGGCGTCCCCGAGCTGCTGCGGATCCCCGATGTCGCGGGAGTCGCGGGTCGCGGCTCCGTGCCGTCCTACGCCGCTCCGGAGTCAGCCGTTCGTGCGCTGGCTCGGGCCGTGTCCTACGCCGCCTGGCTGAGCCGGCCCACTGGGACGGTCCGCTCCTGGGACGTCGACGCCGCCCTGGCCAGGGACGTGGTCCGTGAGGCGCTGAGCGCCGCCCCCGGGCCGGAGGGCGCGGAGCTGGACGCCGACCAGCTGCATTGCCTGCTGGGGGCCTACGGCATCGAGCTGTGGCGCCGTACGGCCGTGACCGACGTCGATGGGGCCGTGGCCGCGGGCGAGTCGCTCGGCTGGGATGTCGTGCTCAAGGCGACCGCGGAGCACCTTCGGTTCCGGCCGGATCTCGCGCACGTCTGGCGCAATATCGACGACGCCGACGAGATGCGCGACGCCTGGTCGTCGTTGGAGTTTCTGATCGACGAGCCCGACCGGGCGGGGTTCGTGGTGCAGAAGATGGCGGCGCCCGGCGTACCGCTGTCGATCGAGTCGCTGGAGGACCCGCTGTTCGGGCCGCTGCTGTCGTTCGGCATCCAGGGTGCGCCGAGCGAGCTGCTCGGCGACCGGGCCTACCGCATCCCGCCGCTCACCGACGCCGACGCCGCCGCCATGGTGCGGGAGATCCGCTCGGCCCCGCTGCTGTTCGGCTACCGCGGAGGTGAGGTTGTCGACGTCGAGCCCGTCGAGGAGGTCGTGCAACGGCTCGCCCAGCTGAAGAACGACCTGCCCGACGTGGCCCGGCTCAACCTCGACCTCGTGCTCGCCGGCGCGCACGACATGGCCGTGCTCGACGCCAGCGGCCGGGTAGCCGCCAGCGGCGACGTCCGCAGCGACTGGTACGTCCGCCGGCTCAGCCAACCCGGCTGACGGGGCCGCCGGTAAAGGAGTTGGGAACCGTCGGTGCCAGCGACGAGAATCATCAACTGTGTCGTCACCGTTGAGCACCCTCGTCTCGGTTCCTCCGCTGGTGCGCAGGATGTTCGTCGGTCTGCTGATGTCCTCGCTCGGCAGCGGGCTGACGATGCCCTTCCTGTACGTCTACCTGGCCGACGTGCGACACATCTCCACGGCCGTCGTGGGCCTGATCTTCTCCGCGATGGGCGTCGCCAGCGTCCTCGTCGTGCCCGTGATCGGCACCCTGATCGACCGGTTCGGCCCGCGTGGCGTGCTGATCGCCAGCATGTGCTTCGAGGCGATCGGGATCGCCGCGGTGGCGCAAGTGCACACCGCGGGGGAGGCACTGCTGGTGGGCTGCCTGATCGCGATCTTCGGCTCCGGGGGCTACCCGGCGGCAGCGGCGTTGCTGACCCGGCTGGTGCCGCAGGAGCAGCGCGAGACGGCCTACGGCGTGCAGTTCATGCTGCTCAACGCCGGGCTCGGTCTCGGCGGCCTGGTGGCGTCGTTGATCGTGAACCTGCACGACCCGACGAGCTTCGAGCACCTCTACTACCTCGATGCGCTCACCTACCTCGCCTACATCGTGACGGTGGCGTCGATGCCGCGCGGCTCCGGGCGACACGTACCCGAGAGCGGCAAGCCGGACGGAGGCGCCGAGCCTGGGTGGTCGGTCGTCCTGCGCGACAAGGTGATGCTCAGATTCGTGATGGTGTCCGCCCTGGTCGTCACGTGCGGATACGCCCAGATGGAGACCGGCTTCGCCGCCTACGTCGTGACCGTGTCCGGGGTCGACCCGAAGGTCCTCGGCCTCGCCTATGGCGCCAACACGCTGGTGATCGTGCTCGGGCAGCTGGTCACGCTCAGGCTCATCCAGGGCCGCAGCCGTACCCGCCTGCTGGCGCTGGCCAGCCTGGGGTGGTCCGGATCGTGGCTGGTCATCGCGTTCACCGGCCTGCTGCCCGGGTGGTGGGCAGGTGCCGTCGCGGTCGTCGGCCTTGGACTGTTCGGTGTGGCTGAGACACTGTGGCAGCCGGTGTCGCCGGCGGTCACCAACGCCATGGCTCGCGAGGACATGCGCGGGCGCTACAACGCCCTGGCCGGCATGACGTGGACCGTGGCGGGGATCATCGGGCCGGCCAGCGCCGGTCTGCTGATCGGCAACCACCTGGCCTTCGTCTGGGTGCTGTTCACCGTGGGTGGCACCGCGCTCGGCTCCGCAGGCTTCCTGGCGTTGCGGCATCGGCTCACGCCGGCGCAGGACGGTCAGCCGGAGGCGCAGCTGCAGGTCGCCTGACCCTGTGTACGGCCGGTCGGGCTCATTCGGCCGCCGTGACAGACTGCGACCATGTTCGACCGAAGCTCGCTGTCCACCGGATCCCAGGCCGCCGCCGACGGTGTCGACCGCACGGCGTCGATGCGCAGTGCGATCGAGGCGACCGGCTACTACCCGGCGGTGGTGTCGGACGCGGTCCTGTCCGCCCTGGCGGAGGAGTCTGTCCTGTCGTTCGTCCTCCAGCACGAGCCGACGTTCGACCGTGACGAGGTCCGGCGGCATGTCACCGTGGTCGCCCTCACGACCACCCGGCTGATCGTGGCGCACACCGACGAGCACCCGCCGGACGACTTGCTCCCGTCGCCCTACACGTCGTCCACGACCGAGGCGATCCGGCTGTCGTCGGTGAAGTCGGTGGTGGTCAACAAGATGGTGGCGGACCCCACGTCGTACGCCACGAAGCCCCTGCCACCCGACACCGCCGCCGAGGCCGTCGTCACGATCGGCTGGGGGGCGGTCGGCCGGATCGACCTCGAACCAGCCACCTGCGGTGACCCCGAGTGCGACGGCGACCACGGCTACGCCGGCACCATGACGGCGGACGACTTCTCACTGCGCATGAGCGCGACCGCCGACGGTGAGGACGCGGTCCGCCGCCTGCTCAGCTTCGCTCGCGACCTGTCGTCGGCGACGACACCACGCGAATAGGTGCCCGCCGAGCGAACGGGGACAGATCCCGCCAGCACCGTGGTCCTGCCGCGCTATGGCGAGCGGGCGTTGTCCGACGTGCTCCCGTCGGTCGCGTCGGCGATCGGACTCGAGGGCTACGCCAACGTCCTGCAACTGCCGCCGGCGTCCGGCTACGTCGTCATGCTCGTCGACGGACTCGGCTGGCACCTGCTCGCGGACCATGCCGACGAGGCTCCCTATCTCTCGTCGCTGATGGGACTGTGGGAGCCGCTGACCGTCGGTGTCCCGGCCACCACGGCGACCAGTCTCACGTCCCTGGGCACTGCGCTTGCGCCCGGTCGCCACGGCGTCGTGGGCTACACCTGCCGCATCCCGGGGACGCTGGCGCTGCTCAACGCGCTCAAGTGGGACGCCGAGGTCGACCCGCTGGTCTGGCAGCCGCACCCGACCGCGCTCGAGTTGATGGCGATGCAGCAGGTCGAGGTCAGTGTGGTGAACAAGTCGTCGTTCGAGGGTTCCGGCCTGACCTTGTGCAGCCAGCGAGGTGTCCCGTTCCGCCAGGCCGACACATCGCCGGAGCGGCTGGCGACCATCGTGGACACCATGACCGCGAGACCGTGCGTGACGTACGCCTACGAGTCGCGGCTGGACCACACGGGACACGAGCATGGTGCGGACTCCGATCAGTGGCGCCGGCGTCTGGCGGCCGTCGACGACGACCTGCTGCGGTTGCGCGCCGCGCTGCCGCCGGACGTCGCGATGCTGGTCACCGGAGACCACGGCATGATCGACATCCCGTCCGCGGGGCGCTTCGACGTCGACGACGAGCCCGACCTGCTGCGCGAGGTGCCCTTGTTCGGGGGAGAGGCGAGGCTGCGGCATCTTTACTGCCGGGCTGGCGCGACCGACGACGTGGCGGCCCGCTGGCGCGAGCGGCTCGGCGACGACGCTCTCGTGGTCACGCGCGACGCGGCGGAGGCCGCCGGCTGGTTCGGCGACGTCGAGCCGCAGGTTCGCCCCCGGATCGGCGACGTGCTGGTCGCGGGTCTCGGCGAGTTCGCGGTGTTCTCGTCACGGCGCTTCTCGATCGAGCAGCGGATGACTGGTTTCCACGGCTCGTTGAGCGCCGCGGAGATGTTGGTGCCTCTGCTGGTCGACTCGCCCCGGCGCTGAGCGGCGACGCTCTGACCCGATCCGTTGCCGTTCGGCTGAGCCTGTCACCGGGTGTCCGCCCGCGACACGCGAAGTGAGGTGCCACCCCTCTGTGCGTTGGCGCCCTTTGTGAGGCAGGATCGTCTCGTGCTGAAGCCAGACGGACGCCTCGCGACGACCCTTATCTCCTCGGGGCGCCTACGTGAGCTGCTGGAAGCGGGCGAGCCACTGACCGTCATCGACGTCCGATGGTCGCTCAGCGGTCCGCCGGGCATCGAGGCCTACGCGCGGGGTCACGTTCCCGGCGCGGTCTTCGTCGATCTCGACACCGAGCTCGCGGACCCTCCTGGGGAAGGTGGCCGGCACCCGCTGCCGAGCGCCGAGCGTTTCGCCGAGGCGATGCGCCACGCAGGCGTGAGCCGGCACCTTCCGGTCGTCGTCTACGACCAGCGGGACAGCTCGATCGCTGCCCGGGCCTGGTGGTTGCTGCGCTACCACGGGCACCCCGACGTACGCCTGCTCGATGGCGGCATGGACGCGTGGACGGCAGCCGGCGGTGCCGTGTCGGTCTACACCGGCCGCTCGCGGGTGGGAGACTTCGCCAGCGTGCCAGGGGGCATGCCGGTGCTGACCAGCCCTGAGCAGGTGCTGGCACTGGCCGAGCGTGGTGGGTTGCTCGATGCCCGGGCCGCCGAGCGCTACCGCGGAGAGTCGGAGCCGGTCGACCCCGTCGCGGGTCACATCCCCGGCGCGATCAGCGCCCCCACCGCCGACAACGTCGACGGTCACGGTCGGTTCCTCAGCGAGGCCGACCTTCGGGCGAGGTTCGACGCACTGGGGCTGAGCGACGTACCCACCGTCGGCGTCTATTGCGGCTCGGGCGTGACCGCGGCCCACGAGGTGCTCGCGCTCGACCTCGCCGGGATCCCCGCCGCGTTGTACCCCGGATCGTGGAGCGGCTGGATCACCGACACCACGCGCCCGGTCGCCACCGGCGTCCAGCCCCGTTGAGTCTGCGGCCCAGCCGACCCAGGTGCCCCCGCGTCACCAGTGGACGCCTTTGAGCAGCCGCGCCAACAGCACCTGTTCGCTGGTCGCCTTCTCGGTGTCCCCATCGCCACGCGCGGCCGCCGAGTCGGGGAACACCTTGTACGCCCGGTGCAGCACGCGGAACATCGCCTTCGGCGCGAGCGCGTGCAGGACCTCGCCGGCGGTGCCGAGCGTGGTGTTGATCTCGTGCGGCTCGTCCTTGATCGCCCGCATCACCAGGTCAGCAGCTTGGGCCGGCGTGATCGTGGGGAACGCGTCATAGAGCTTCGTCGGCGCGATCATCGGGGTACGAACGAGCGGCATGTGGATCGTGGTGAAGGTGATCCCGTCACCGATCAGCTCGGAGCTGACCACCCGGCTCCAGGCGTCCAGCGCGGCCTTGCTGGCGACGTAGGCCGAGAACCGCGGGGGGTTCGTCTGCACCCCGATCGACGAGACGTTGACGACGTGGCCGCCGCCGCCGGCCTGCATCGCGGGCGCCAAGCCCATGATCAGCCGGATCGCGCCGAAGTAGTTGAGCTGCATGGTGCGCTCGAAGTCGTGGAACCGGTCGTAGCTGAGGCGCAGCGAGCGCCGAATCGACCGCCCGGCGTTGTTGACGACGACGTCGATCCTGACGTGGTCCTCGACCAGCTGCTTGGCGAGGGCGTCGATCGCCACCATGTCGGACAGGTCGCAGGGGTAAACGTGCGCGATCCCACCGGCGGACTCGATGTCGTCCCGGGCCTGTGTCAGCTTGTCCACGCCGCGGGCGACGAGGATCGGGATGCCTCCCGCCTGCGCCACCTTCAACGCGGTGGCCCTGCCGATCCCTGACGATGCTCCGGTGATCACAACGGTGCGACCCTCGAGCGCACGGCGGAGCTTCTTGTCGTGCGCGGTGGAGGGATCGAGGTGCTGCTCCCAGTAGGCCCACAGCGCGGCTGCGTACGACTCGAGGGGCGGGCAGGACAGTCCCGAGTCGGTCAGCGCGCGCTCGGTCTGTCGCGCCGCAAACCTGGTGGGCAGCGACACGTGAGCGAGCACCTCCGGGGGCACCCCCAGCCGCCCGATCGTCTGGCCGAGCACGGTGTGTGTACCGGGCAGCCCCAGGATCGAATCCCAGACTCTCGCCGGTGCATCGGCGAGGGGCAGCAGCCCGAGGACGCGGCGATCCACCGGCACCGCGAACCTTGGGGCGCCGGCCGCCAGCGCGAGCGTGTTGATGACCTCGGTGGCCGGCTGCGGGTCGGGGTCGACCAGGTGGAACGCCTGCCCGTCCAGTCCCGGCTTGTGGGCCAGGAAGTCGATGGCCGCGGCCACCCAGTCGACCGGCACGACGTTGGTGTCACCCAGGTCTGCCCCGAAGACCGGTGCCCACCTGGGCAGGTGGTCCCGCATCAGCTTCAGCAGCGGGAAGAAGTAGTACGGCCCGTCCACCTTGTCCATGGCACCGGTCCGGGAGTCTCCGACCACGATGGCCGGTCGGTAGACCCGCCACGGCACCGTCGTCTGCTCGCGGACGAGTTGCTCCGAGGCGTACTTCGTTCGGTGGTACGCCGAGGGCAGCCGCTGACCGGCATCGAACATCGTCTCGTCGAAGCTGCCGCGGAAGTCACCGGCGACCGCGATGGACGAGACGTGATGGAACGTGCGAACGCCAAGGGCGCCCGCGAGGTCGAGGGCGTTGTGCGTGCCGTCGACGTTCATCCGCTCGTTGAGCGCGTCCGATGCCGTCATGTCGTACAACGCGGCCAGATGGAAGAAGTGCTCGATCTCACCGGCATGGGCGGCCACCCAGTCGGCGTCGACGCCGAGCAGGTCGGCCCCGAGGTCGCCGACGATCGGCACGATGCGGTCCTGCTGGTCGCCGACTCCCCAGCGGCGGCGCAGCAGGTCGAGACGCCCCAGGGAGGACTCGCGGACAAGCAGGTTCACCGGCTCGTCGTCACGGGCCAGCAGTCGCTCCACGAGGTGCCGTCCGATGAACCCGGTGGCACCGGTCACGAAGGAGGACATGGGCGATCCAATGGTGGGCCAATGATTGAGCAGCGATTGAGCAGAGGTTGAGCAGGGCGGCATCAGCGACGCGGGCCAGCCGAAGTCTACCCGCCGGTAACCGATCTGCCCAGGGTCCGGCCGGAGTCGTATGGTGTGTCGGAGTCGTGCGGTGCGTCGGGGTCGTGCGGTGTGCCGGTGTGTCGGTGTGCGGGGGTCTCAGTCGTTGCGGGGCTTGCCGCCGAACATGATCTCGTCCCAGCTGGGCACGCTGGTGCGCCCGCGGGCCCGTCGGCGCCGCGCAGAGCCCTGGTCGGGTTCCGCGGTGGCCCGTGCCAAGGCGTCGACGTCGTCACCGACGGCGCGCGCCGTGTCGGCGAGCTCGGATTCGGGCTCCGGCGCCGAGGCTGGTCGCCCGGCGTCCGCGCGCGCCGGATCGTGCAGGTCGTCCAGCGACATCTGCTCAGCGGGCGCGGGCACCGACCGCAGCCGCCCCAGCCGGGAGCGACGCGTCCGACCGGTCGGCGCCTCGTCGATGTCCGTGGCTGTCTCAGGTTCAGCGTCCTGCCCACCATCGAGCCCATCGTCGAGCCCAGCGTCGAGCCCAGCGTCGGGCCCAGCGTCTTGCGCCGAGCCGTCGGCCGCGCCATCTGCCATGGGGTCGGGCATGGGGTCGGCCACCGGGTCGACGCGGGTGCGGAGCCGGGCCGGCGCGGTCAGCTCGGCCTCGGCCAGCGCGCTCGCGATGGCCATGTCCGTCGGGTCGGCCCGGGGCACCTCGTCACCCACGAGTGTCCGCCCGGCGTCGTCGTGCGCCATGACGTACCGGCCGGGGACGTCGAAGAGGTAGGTCGCCGCGGTTCCGTCGGCGGGGGTGACCACGACGGTCCAGCGCCCGTCGTCGCGCCGCCAGGAGTCCCAGGTGGCCGCCTCGGGGTCGCAGTTGCGGCTGCGCAGCTGCTCCTCGATGGCGTCCCCGAGGAGACGGGACGGACCGCCGGTGTGCTTGCGGCGAACGGGTGCTCGCCGGGCGCGCTCGCACATATGGGCGCGCTCTGCCAGCACCGGCACGGCGTAGCCCATGATCTTCTCGACCGGGACCTGCGCCACGTCGGCTACCGCCTCGGGCGACTCGCCCGCGCGGATGCGCGTCTGGATGTCGCGGGGACGCAGTGCGCTGTCCATGGTTCTCTCCTGCTGGCCGGGTCGTGCTCGGGTGTCGGTGAGCGCGTGCTGGAGCGACTCGTCGACGGGGACGCGGAACTGTTCGCCGCTGTCGTCGCGCAGGACGACGTGGTCATGGTCGTCGCTGAGCCCCACCAGAGCGAGGTCACGCATTTCGTTCGCCTCCCACTGGTCCGAACCGTCCTGGCCGGACCAGGTCGTGCAGAGTTCTGCACAGTGTCGTCTGCGTCCCAGCCCAATCCAAGCGCACGCGCCGGTGTCGCCACCATTCCCCCACCGGATCGCCCGGCCCGACGTGAGGGTCAGCGGGCTCGGGCCGTGTGAGTTCGTGACGGCGCGCGCATGAGGGCCGCCACCAGTGCCGCGAGGCCGCCGGAGACCAGAGGTACGACGTAGCCGGCGGTGGTGCCGTGGTGGTCGACGAGCCAGCCGCTGATCGCGGCACCGGGAGCGATGCCCGTGGCGAGCCCGGTGGTGACCCAGCCGATCCCTTCAGCCAGCCGAGCGGGCGGCACCGACTCCTCGGCCAACGACATGGTCGAGACCAACGTCGGCGACACCGCCAGGCCCGAGAAGAGCATCAGCGCCGCCAGCCAGGGGATGCTCGGCACCACCAGCAGCGGCACCAGCACCAGGGTGAGGACCGCGGTGCCGATCCGCATCCTGCTGAGCGCCGACCTCCGCATCGACAACGCACCGACCACCGCTCCGGCCACCAGGCTGCCCAGTGCCCACAAGGCGAGCAGCAGACCTGCATCGGCCCGGTTGCCGTGGTCGGTCGCGAACGCCACCGTGACCACCTCGGTGCTGCCGAACAGGCTGCCCAAGCCGCCGGACACCACCAGCAGGGGTCCGAGCACCGTCCAGTTCAGCGGAGCGCGCACCAGGGCGCTGTGCCCCTCGTGGCCCACCGGTGGCTCGGTACGCCGCTGGACCGCGAGTGCCAGGGTGCCGACCAGCCCGAGCCCGGCGGCCGAGGCGAGACCGGCCCGAGGGTTGACCGATGTGCCCAGGAACGTGACCAGTGGGGGACCAGTCACGAAGACCGCTTCGTCCACGACGGCCTCGACCGCGAACGCGGTGTTGAGCAGGTCCCGGTCGGGCACGACATACCGCCAGCGCGCGCGTACGCACGAGCCGATCATCGGGAAGGAGAACCCGGTCAGAGCGGCCGCGGCATGGGGGAGCGGCGCGGGCCAGCCCTGCTCGATCGTGACGATCAGCAACGTCATGGCGATTGCACCGCAGATCACCGCAGGCACGATCACGCGGGCCTGCCCGAACCGGTCGTACAGGCGGCCCTGCCACGGTGACGTGATCGCCGCCGCAATGACTTCCGCCGCACTGATCGACCCGGCCTGGGCGTAGGACCCGGTCCGGGCGGACACCAGCACGATGATGCCGAGGCTCGTCATCGAGATCGGCATCCGCGCCACCAGTCCGGTCGCGCTGAAGGCCACCCCGCCCGGGATGCCGGCGAGCCGGCGGTAGGGGGCGAGGACCACGCCGTCACGGTATCGGCCGGCACTGGGAGACTGGACCCATGGCCATCGCCGCAGACACGTCGTCGGACGTACGCCCGTTCGACGCCCTGTTGCTGGTGTCGTTCGGAGGTCCGGAGAAGCCCGCGGACGTCCTGCCCTTTCTCGACAACGTCACCCGCGGCCGGGGGATCCCGCGGGATCGGTTGGACCAGGTGGCTGAGCACTATCTACGCCGCGGGGGACGGTCACCGATCAACGATCAGTGCCACGCCCTGATCGCGGCGATCCGAGCCGACCTCGACGCGCACGACATCGACGTCCCGCTCTACTGGGGCAACCGCAACTGGGATCCTTACCTTCGGGACACGTTGGCCAGGATGGGCGCCGACGGTATCCGCCGCGCCGCGTGTTTCGTCACCAGCGCCTACGCGTCGTACTCCGGCTGCCGGCAGTACCGCGAGAACCTGTACGACGCCGTCGGCAGCGTGGACGGCGCGCCTCGGCTTGACCGGCTGAGGCACTACTTCAACCATCCCGGCTTCGTGGACCCCATGGTCGACGCCACCGTCGACGCGCTCGCGACACTGCCGGCGCAGGATCGCGACGACGCGCACCTGGTGTTCGTCACCCACTCGATCCCGACGTCGATGAACCGAGCCAGTGGACGCGGCGCCGACAGTTTCCCGAACGGCGGCGCCTACGTGGCGCAGCACCTCGACGTCGCAGCCACGATCTCGACGGGTGTGGCGCAGCGGACCGGCCGGACCCGGGAGCGCGCACTGGTCTTCTGCTCACGCTCCGGACCGGCGTCGATCCCGTGGCTCGAGCCTGACGTCAACGACCATCTCGACATTGTGGTGGCACACGGCGTGCGTGCTGTCGTCGTGGTGCCGATCGGCTTCGTGTCCGACCACATGGAGGTCGCCCACGACCTGGACACCGAGGCGGCACGGACCGCCGGCGACCTGGGGATCGGCTTCGCCAGGGCGGCGACGCCGGGCGTGGACGCACGGTTCGTTGCGATGGTGCGCGGGCTGCTGGTGGAGCGGGCCGCGGTCGAACGTGGCGATCCCGTCTCCCGGCCGTCGGTCGGGGCGCTACCGCCGTCCTGGGACCGGTGCCCCGCCGGCTGCTGCACCAACGCGCGTGACCCACAGCGTCCCGCGCTGGGCGGCTCGGACCAGTCGGCGGCGCACCAGTGACCGATGCGGGCAAGACAGCTGACGACCTCGCGGCCCTGCTGGACGTCGCGGTGACGGTGGCCGAACGGGCAGCGGCCCTGGTCCGCGCGCGCCGCCCCACCGGACGGGTCGACGTCGCCACCACCAAAAGCAGTCCGACCGACGCCGTGACCGAGGTCGACACCGCCAGCGAGGCCCTGATCCGTGGCCTGCTCGGACAGGTGCGGCCCCAGGACGGCATCGTCGGCGAGGAGGGCGCGGACCATCGCGGCACCACTGGCGTCGACTGGGTGGTCGACCCGATCGACGGCACGGTGAACTTCATGTACGGCGTGCCGGTCTACGCGGTGTCGATCGCGGCCGTGCGTGCGGGCCGTACCCTCGCGGGCGTGGTCCTCAACGTCCCGACCGGCGAGCGCTTCTCCGCCGTCCTGGGTGGCGGAGCGTGGGTCACGCAGGCCGCCGGCTACCCGGTTCGGCTGACCGTGCCGGCCGGGCCGCCGCTGGCGAGGGCGCTGGTCGCAACGGGCTTCGGCTACGACGCCGACCGGAGACGGGCGCAAGGCGCGGCGGTGGCGACGCTGCTCCCGCAGGTCCGCGACATCCGCCGGCTCGGGTCGGCGGCACTCGACCTGTGCAGCCTCGCCGCCGGACGCTACGACGCGTACGTCGAGCAAGGACTGAAGCCATGGGACCTGGCCGCTGGCGGGCTCGTGGTGACGGAGGCAGGCGCGAGATTGGGCGGTCACGCCGGCGGGCCTGCGGGCGAACGCCTGGTGGTCGCGGCAGGGCCGGAGCTGTTCGACGAGTTCGCCGCACTGGTGGCGTCCTGCGGCTTCTGATCGGCCCGCCGGGTGCTCGCCGCTGCCAGCGAGGATGACGATTCGTGATTGGTCGGCACCAACGGGAATCAATCCGGCCGGCCGAGCGTTCTCCCGGCGGCAGCGAGCGCCGCGACACATCCCACTCGGGACCCGACGGACGGAGCAGATCCGGGGTGTGGGACAAATCGCATGCGACATCGGTCGAACCACGTGGTGTCGCGACCGGCGATGGGGCACACTGTCCGCCCGCAGGCACGAGCAGCGGCACCGACGCGAACAAAGACGCACATGAGCCCACACCCGGTCACGCGGATGAGTACGGGGCCCGCGTGAAGGAGACGAGAGATGGCAACAGATTACGACGCACCGCGCAAGACCGAGGAGGACCACTCCGAGGACAGCATCGAGGAGCTGAAGGCTCGCCGGCACGAC
The DNA here is from genome assembly GCA_050700835.1 of Nocardioidaceae bacterium. Taxonomy (GTDB): domain Bacteria; phylum Actinomycetota; class Actinomycetes; order Propionibacteriales; family Nocardioidaceae; genus JBOHDX01. Next base: position 10,263 of record JBOHDX010000057.1, on the reverse strand, counting down.
AAGAACTCCGGCAAGGTCGACGAGGACGAGGCGGAGGCAGCCGAGTCGTTCGAGCTCCCCGGAGCCGATCTGTCCCACGAGGAGCTGTCTGTCCAGGTCCTGCCCAGGCAGGCCGACGAGTTCACCTGTTCGTCGTGCTTCCTGGTGCACCACCGCAGCCAGCTGGCCGGTGAGAAGAACGGCCAGCCGATCTGCCGGGACTGCGCGGCCTGACCAAACGAGCAGACGGATCCGACGCTGACCCGGTCACAGCCGGCAGCGTCGGATCCTTGTCAGTCGGATCCTGGTCAGTCGGATCCTGGTCAGTCGGATCCTTGTCACGAGTCCTTGCGGGCGATGTCGAGAGCGGTCGACGTCTTCATGCCGGGAGGAAGCTTGCCGGTCGACCGGATCCAGTAGTGCGCCGCCTTGCGGGTCATGACGATCTTGGCCAGTTGGATCGCTGCACCGGACAGTGCCGCCCAAGCGATTGCCTCGCGCACGTCGCTCTCCGGGTTCTCGGGAGAGTCGGGCGGCTTCTTGCCGGTGGCCGCACGCCAGGTCAGCGCTGCGACCTGGGTCGAGGCGATCCCCGCGGCGATCGCGGTCCCACGGCCCCACAGCTTCCACAGCCGCTTGCCCGGCTGCTTCTCCTGTTCCTTGCGGAGCTTCTTGACCTGCTTCTTCGACAGGCCGTTCGTCGAACCGTGCGCGGATAGGCCGGTGTTGTCCGAGACCGCTGCGGCGGCCGCAGCCTTCGTGCGACGGGACATGACGGCCTCCGTTCCGGATCGGTGCTGCAGCCGTCAGTGTTCCACGGACCGCGAGTCTTTGCCCTTGGCGGCGGCGAGTGTGGCCACGATCCGTGCCGGGTGCCGGGTGCTGACCAGCCAGTACGGCGCCGGGTCTCTCTCGTCGTCGACGTCGACGCGTACCGAGGTGGAGATCCACGGGCGCAACAGCAGGAAGGCGCGGGCGTCGGCGTCAGGGCCACGCAGTCGGCGGGTCGCGTCGGCGTCGAGCGCGGTGGCGGTTCCGCAGCAGTCCAGCGGCAGATGGGCGCGGCCCGCCCACAGCGCTCCGGCGGCGAAGCCGACCACCGGTCCACCCCACGACAGCAGCAGCGCCGCGCACAAGGCAGCCGCGATCGCGGCGGCGACGACGGCAATCCAGTCGGCGGTCACCACCACGAAGACCCAGCCCACGGTCACGGTCAGCGCGGCCGCGCCCAGCCACCACGCCGGACCCGCCACCAAGCGCTCGAGCCTGGTCCGGGAAGGTGGCGTGCTCACCTGCACAGCCTGGCACGTGGACACCCCGCACCGCGGGTAGGGTCGCTGCGTCAACGACTGCGGGAGAGGGCTGCATGGTCGACGTGCTGATACGGGTCCTCGACGACCACGCTCGGGTCCCGGCGTACGCGCTGCCGGGTGATGCGGGCGCCGACCTGGTGACCACGGTCGACGTGGACCTGGGACCGGGTGAGCGGGTGGTGGTGCCCACCGGAATCGCGATCGCACTGCCCGACGGCTACGCAGGCTTCGTCCACCCACGGTCCGGCCTCGCGGCGCGCTGCGGGCTGTCGATCGTCAACGCACCCGGCACCATCGACGCGGGCTACCGGGGGGAGATCAAGGTGGTGCTGGTCAACCTCGACCCGGGCGAGCCGGTGCGACTGCGGCGCGGTGACCGGATCGCCCAGCTGGTGGTGCAGCGGGTCGAGCACGCGCACTTCGTCACCGTCGGGTCGTTGCCGGAGAGCGCCCGAGGCGGTGACGGCCACGGGTCGACCGGAGGCTTCGACGCGCCGGCACCGAGCGCCGAGCCGATGACGTACCCGCAACCCTCGGACGAGGAGGTGTCGGCGTGATCTTTCGCCGACGTGACAAGTCAGACGACTCCATCCAGCAGGCCATCGAGAAGGCCGCCGGCAAGCCGGTGGACGAGCCGGGCGAGCCGTCCGGTGGACCGGATCCGCAGGACCCGGGAAGTCCCCGGGTGCGGTCGACGCCCGACAATGACGACGACGCGGCCCTTGCGTCGGTGCGGAGCAGGGGACCCTGGGACGCCGACGAGGTCGACATCGACGAGGACGACCCGAGCCACATCGACCTCGGCGGGCTGATCGTCAAGGGCATCGCCGGGCTCGAGCTGCAGCTGCAGACTGACGAGCAGTCGGGTCAGATCGTGTCGATCATGTTCGTCACCGAGGAGTCGGGCCTCGAGCTGCGCGCCTTCGCGTCCTCACGCGGCAAGGGCCTGTGGGACGACGTCCGCCGCGAGCTCGGTGCCGAGGCCACCCGCATGGGCGGGACCGCGACCAAGGTCGAAGGCCCCTACGGAGACGAGCTGCGGGTCATGCTCCCGGTCCAGACCCCCGACGGTCAGTCGGCCACCCAGCCGAGCCGGGTCGTCGGCATCGAGGGTCCCCGCTGGCTGCTGCGGGCGACGTTCCTGGGCAAGGCCGCGCTGGAGCCCGACGACGACGGGCTCCTCGAGGCTGCCTTGCGGGACGTCGTCGTGGTCCGGGGCAGCCAGGCGATGCCACCTCGAGAACAGATCCCGCTGCGACTTCCTCCGGGCGCCGAGGCGCTCACCCACACCGAACCGGAAGACGGCTGATCCAGCCACGGTTACGCTGGAGACATGGGTGAATCAACGACCTCCGGCCCCCTGCCCGGCTCCGGCTCGGGCCAGAGCCCGGTCAAGCGCCTCCAGGCCGACCCGGAGCCGGTTCCGGACCGCTCGGGCGGCTTCCTGCGACGCACCCTGGACAGGCTGTCCAGCAGCACCGGCGACCTCGAGGCCGCCGAGCTGCGCGAGGACTCGGCAGCAGCCGGCGGCCGGCCGATCAGAACCTGCGACCACAGCGAGGTGGTGACGGTCCACGGCACGCTGCGCACGGTGACCCTGCGCCCGCGCGCGGGCGTGTCGGCCCTCGAGGCGGACCTCTACGACGGCTCTGGCACCGTCCGGCTCGTCTGGCTCGGCCGCCGCCGCATCCCGGGCATCGACTCCGGCACCGCGATCACGGTGACGGGCCGGATCGGTCTCCTCGAGGGCGAGCGAGTGCTGTACAACCCTCGCTACGAGCTCGCCACGTGACCTGGCTCCCGACGCCGGGCGCCGACCCCGAGCCCTCCACCGCCCTTCATCCGAGCGTCAACCAGGCGCGCCAGTACGCGAGCGTCGAGCAGCTCGTGCGCACCCAGCTGAGCAAGGCCCTCGGGGGCCCTCGCGGCATCGTGGAAGCCGCCATACCCACGATCGGCTTCACCGCGACATGGATGATCAGTCACGACCTGCGCGTCGCCCTGATTGTCAGCGCCGGGCTCGCCCTGACCGCGCTGTTCGCGCGACTCGTGCAGCAGCAGACTGTGAAGTTCGTGCTCAACGCCCTTGTCGGGATCGCCGTCGGTTCCGTCTTCGCGCTCCGCTCCGGCAATGCCTCCGACTACTACCTGCCGGGGATCCTCTACAACGCCGGGTACGCCGTGGTCATGGTCCTGACCATCGTGGTCCGCTGGCCGATCGTCGGGTTCATGGTCGGCAGTGTGACCGGCGACCCGATCGGGTGGCACGCCGACCGCGGGGTCGTACGCCTGTGCAGCCAGCTCACCTGGCTGCTCGCCCTCCCGTGCGTGCTGCGTGTGGTGGTGCAGTACCCGTTGTGGCAGTCCGACCACCTCGGCTGGCTCGGCACGAGCAAGATCGTGATGGGCTGGCCGCTCCAGGTGGCGGCGCTGGCCGCCATGCTCGGGGTGCTCGGGCGCAACCACACACCGCTAGAGCCGTCTGGCACCTGACCGCGCGACGCGCGCCCACTCCCGCGGCTCTTCCGATGGTTGCGCCCGGACTCTCGCGGCTCGTCCGACAGTTGCGCCCAGACTCTCGCGGGCCGTCCGACAGTTGCGCCCGGACTCTCGCGGCTCGTCCGACAGTTGTGCGCGCGTGCGTAACTGTCGGATCGCGGGGGGAGGGGGAGGGGAGGGGATGGGGGACTCAACAGCTCACTGGCCGGGAGGGAACCGCGGCGTCGGTCGAACGGCGTCGAATGGCGAGGAACGGCTCAGCGGCCGGGGTGCGCTGCCGGCGACAGCACCGTAGCCAGCTCGTCCTCCCGGTCCTCGGCGGCCACGAACAGCAGCTCGTCGCCGGCCTCCAGCGAGCGGTCGGGATCGGGGGTGTTGATGCCGGCGTCGCGCAGGATCGCCACCAGCGCCACGTCGACCGGCCACGGCACCTCGACGACCCGGGCGCCGACGTACGGCGAGTCCTCCGGCAGGGTCAGCTCTACCAGGTTGGCGCTGCTCTGACGGAAGGTGAACAGTCGCACCAGGTCGCCGACCGTTACCGCCTCCTCGACGAGGGCGGACACGATCCTGGGCGTGGACACCTGGACATCCACGCCCCACGCCTCGCTGAACAACCATTCGTTGCCGGGGTGGTTCACTCGCGCGACCGTACGCGGGACGGCGAACTCCGTCTTGGCGAGCAGGGAGATGACCAGGTTGGCCTTGTCGTCGCCGGTGGCGGCGATGACCACGTCGCAGCTCTGCAGACCGGCCTCCTCGAGCGACGACAGCTCGCACGCGTCGGCGAGCAGCCACTCGGCATCGGGTACGACGTCGGACTTGATGGCCGACGGGTCCTTGTCGATGACGAGGACCTGATGGCCGTTCTCGAGCAGCTCCTGAGCGACGGAGCGGCCGACCGCCCCGGCTCCCGCGATAGCGACGCGCATCAGCTCTCCTGCGGTCCGGCGGACAAGGCGGCCCCGACGTCGGCGGACTGCGACTCGAGCATGAACAGGTTGAGCAGGTCGCCGTCCTGGATGATGGTCTTGCGATCGGGGATCATGCCTTCGCCAAGGCGGGTGATGAAGCCCACCCGAGCCCTTGTGCTGTCCTGCAAGTCATGCACGGTGGCTCCCACCCAACCACTCGGTGCCGCGATCTCGTCGACCCGGATCGTCCCCGACGGATCCCGCCAGATCGGTTCGGCGTCGTCGGGAAGAATCCGGCGGATCACCCGGTCGGCCGCCCAGGTCACGGTCGCGACCGTGGGCACGCCGAGTCTCTCGTAGACCTCGGCCCGGCCCGGGTCGTAGATCCGGGCCACGATGTTGGTCACCCCGAACTGCTCGCGCGCCACGCGGGCCGAGATGATGTTGGAGTTGTCGCCGCTCGACACCGCCGCGAAGGCGCCGGCCTGCTCGATCCCGGCCTGACGCAGCACGTCGCGATCGAAGCCGACACCGGTCACCGTCTTGCCCTCGAACGTCGGTCCCAGCCGGCGGAAGGCATCGGGATTGCTGTCGATGATCGACACGCTGTGGCCGCGGGCCTCGAGGCCGCGTGCCAGCGTCGACCCGACGCGTCCGCAGCCCATGATGACGACGTGCACGGCGCCCTCCCCTCGGCTCGTCGGTGGCTCGAACAGTCTGCCGGACCTGCGCTCCGGCAGGACGACGCTACACCGGCACCGGCCACCAGAGCGGCGACCTATCCAGGCACTAGGCTCCCCGCGTGGGCATCGCGGACAGCGGCAAGCGGCTGCTTCTCGGGCGACCGCTGCGCAGCGCCCAGCTCGGTGAGACGCTGCTGCCCAAGCGGATCGCGTTGCCGGTGTTCGCCAGTGACGCGTTGTCGTCGGTGGCGTACGCGCCGGACGAGGTGTTCCTGACCCTGTCGATGGCCGGGCTGTCGGTCTACGCCTTCAACTGGAAGATCGGCATCGCGGTCGCCATCGTGATGCTGACGGTGGTCGCGTCCTATCGCCAGAACGTGCATGCCTATCCCAGTGGTGGTGGCGACTACGAGGTCGCCACCACGAACCTCGGTGGCACCGCCGGACTCGTCGTCGCCAGCGCGCTGCTTGTCGACTACGTGCTGACCGTGGCGGTGTCGGTGTCGTCCGGGGTGCAGAACGCCGCCTCCGCGATCCCGGTCGTCGACGGTCACCAGGCGATCGTGGCGACGGCGCTCGTTCTGCTGCTGATGGCGGTCAACCTGCGCGGTGTCAAGGAGTCCGGAACCGCGTTCGCGATCCCGACGTACTGCTTCATCGCGTCCGTCGTCGGCATGGCGGTCTGGGGCCTGTTGCGCTATCTCGACGGTGGCCTGCCCATGGTTGAGAGCGCGAAGTACTCGATCAAGCCGGAGTCTGGATACTCCAGCAGCATCACCGGGATCGCGATGGTCTTCCTGTTGGCCCGGGCGTTCTCGTCCGGCTGTGCCGCGCTGACCGGTGTCGAGGCGATCAGCAACGGCGTCCCGGCGTTCCGGAAGCCCAAGAGCAAGAACGCCGCCTCGACGCTGCTGCTGCTGGGGACCATCGCCGTCACCATGCTCATGAGCATCCTGGTGCTGGCCGACGCGATGCATCTGAGGTACGCCAACGACCCGGCGACGCAGCTGACCCTGCACGGCAAGCCGGTCGGACCGACGTACTCGCAGGACACCGTGATCGGCCAGCTGTCCAAGGCGATCTTCGACAACGTGCCGGTGCTGTTCTACTTCACGATCGCCACCACGGGCATCATCTTGATCCTGGCTGCCAACACCGCGTTCAACGGCTTCCCGGTGCTGGGCTCGATTCTGGCCCGGGACGGCTACCTGCCGCGGCAGCTGCGCACCCGTGGCGACCGGTTGGCCTACAGCAACGGCATCGTGCTGCTCGCCGGGTTCGCGATCGTGCTGATCGTGTCGTTCAACGCCGAGGTCACCAAGCTGATCCAGCTGTACATCATCGGGGTGTTCGTCTCGTTCAACATGAGTCAGCTCGGCATGATCCGGCACTGGACCCGGCACCTGAAGACCGAGCGGGACCCGCAGGTGCGTCGGCGGATGTACCGCTCCCGGGCGATCAACACGTTCGGGCTCGGCATGACGTTCGTGGTCCTGGTGGTCGTGCTCGCGACGAAGTTCCTCGCCGGGGCCTACATCGCGATCATCGCCATGATCGTGATCTTCTTCGTGATGAAGGGCATCAAGCGTCACTACGCCAACGTGGACGAGGAGCTGAACGCCGACCCCGACGACATCATGCTGCCGTCGCGCATCCGGGCCATCGTGCTCGTGTCGAAGCTGCACAAACCGGCCCTGCGGGCGCTTGCGTACGCGCGGGCGTCCAGGCCCAATGTGCTCGAGGCCATCACCGTCGACGTCGACGAGACGCGCACGCAGGCGCTGATGGACGAGTGGGACCGGATGAATCTGCCGATCCCGCTGAAGGTGCTCGCGTCGCCCTACCGCGAGATCCAGCGACCGATCGTGCGCTACGTGCGCACCGTGCGGCGCGACAGCCCGCGGGACGTGGTCGTCGTGTACATCCCGGAGTACGTCGTCGGTCGCTGGTGGGAGCAGCTGCTGCACAACCAGACCGCGCTGCGGCTCAAGGGCCGGCTGCTGTTCACCCCGGGCGTGATGGTCGCCAGCGTGCCGTACCAGCTGCGTTCGTCGATCTCGGCGCGGCAGCGCGCCGACCGGGTGCGGCACCTGCCGGGCGAGGTGCGGTGGGGCGACCCGCTGCCGCCCGGCCCGCTGCGCCCCGAGGGGCCGCCGAGGCCCGAACCCAAGGAGCCGGCCGACGCGGCCCAGCACAAGGACCCACCGTGACCGCGTGCCGCCGGTTTACCACGTTCTCGTGGTACGTCGGCACTTCTCATGGCCTGCATCCCATGAGAAGTGCCGACTCACCATGCGAAGTGGCTCGATGGCCGAGCTGACCGGCGTCGAGGTCGAGCTCGACATCGGAGCCGTCGCGCATGGCGGCCACTGTGTCGCCCGCTGGGACGGCCGCGTCGTCTTCGTGCGCCACACCCTGCCGGGCGAACGAGTCCGCGTTCGCATCACCGAAGGCGATGATGAGTCACGCTTCCTCCGGGCCGATGCGATCGACGTGCTGCGTGCCTCGCCCGGCCGGGTCCCGACGCCCTGCCCGTACGCCGGGCCAGGCCAATGCGGCGGTTGCGATTTCCAGCATGCCGATGGCCCGACACAGCGTCGACTGCTGGGGGACGTCGTGGCCGAGCAGCTGTCCCGACTCACCGGCCTCGACCGGGACGTCGCGGTGGAGCAGGTCGGAGACGGTCTGCTGGGCTGGCGTACCCGCGTGACGTTCGCGGTCGGGCCGGACGGCCGGCTGGGGCTGCGCGCGCACCGTTCGCATGACGTGATCGCGGTCGACCGGTGCCGGATCGCACATCCTGACCTCCCGCAGGTGACCGGCGACCGCTGGCCCGTCGACTCCGTCCAGACGGTGGTGTCGTCCGAGGGAGATCGGATCGTCGTCGTCTCACCGCGGCCACGCGGCCGTCTGCCACGCGTGGGCGCCGATGGTGTGGTCACCGCCGACGGTGATCGGCTGCGCGGGCGTACCTCGGTGCACGAGGACGTCCGCGCGCGGTCGTTCAAGGTCAGCGCCGGTGGCTTCTGGCAGGTGCACCCGGACGCAGCCGAGACCCTCGTCGCTGCGGTGCTGTCTGCGGCCGCCGTCCAGCCGGGTGATCGCGTCGCCGACCTGTACGCAGGTGTTGGGTTGTTCAGCGTCTTCCTGGCCGAGGCGGTCGGTGACGCCGGTGTTGTGGTCAGCGTCGAGTCGTCGCCCGCGGCAGTGCGGGACGCCCGGCGGAACGTTCACGACCTGCCGCAGGTACGGGTGCTCGGCGGCCGGGTGGACGGTGCGCTGCGGGGGGACGCGTTCGGCGAGTCGTGCGACGTCGTGGTCCTCGACCCGCCGCGCACCGGTGCCAAGCGGCCCGTGGTCGAAGGAATCACCGGGCTGTCACCACGACGAGTGGTGTACGTCGCCTGCGACCCCGCCGCGCTGGCGCGGGACGTGGCGACCTTCATGGAGTGTGGCTACCGACTCGACGGGCTTCGCGCGTTCGCGTTGTTCCCGATGACGCACCACGTCGAATGCGTCGCTTTGCTCACGAAAAGTGGCTCTGACCTGCGGTGATGCAAACTGGGCTCTCGGCCCTGAGTCCCGAGAACGGGCCTTAAGGCTCGCTTTGGGCTCACTTTGAGTTCTCGGGCTCGGTTGTGAGGCCTCGCTCGCCCATGTCGGGACGGCCATCGTGAGGGGTCTAACGGCGCGCAGAACTGCCCGTGGACGGCTCAGAGCGCGTCTATAGGCCCGGGAAGCCCACCAGTGGCCGCCGAAGGCCTCTCAGCGCCCGGGAGCCGGCCCATCGCTCGACTCGGGGCCAGGAGCAAGGCGGTCGGTCGCCGCCCGGTAGTCGGGCACTACGAGCCTTCGGTTGATGTAGTGCCGCTCCGTGACCGCCTTGGAAGTGTGGCCCAACTGGTTCATGGCCGCCTCGGCGTCGTAGACCTCGTCGATCTCGGTGGCCACCGTTCGGCGGAAGGAGTGGGGTGACACGTCCTGGAGCGCGGCGAGGTCCGCGTAGTCGGCGAGGTGGCGGATATGCCACAGCCGGCCCTGGACGTTGGTGGGGAAGTGCCAGGTGCCGTTGCGCGTGATGAACACCGCGTCGAGGTCGTTGGGGGTCTGGGCAACCTTGCGTCGGCATAGCAGCGCCGCAGCCCAGTCCGGGAGCGCGATGGGGCGGATCGCGGCGTGGGTCTTGCCGTAGTCGACCCGCTTGCCTTTCGAGGTGATCTGGCCGTTCACCATCAGCCACGGGAACCACCCGTCGTCGCCCCGTCGTTCGGGCGGTGGCGTCAGTTCGATGTCGGACCATCGAAGGGCGAGCAGTTCACCGATTCGCATGCCGGTGGCGATGAGCATCTCGACTAAGTCCGGCAGATCGACGCTTTTCGGTCCGTTGCGCTTCTCGGCGTTGGCCCATTCACGGATAGCGGCGCGAACAGCGTCCAGGTCCTCCACGGACACGGGCTTTTTCTTGTTTCGAGGCACCGGAACCGAAGGGACGGCGCTAGCGGGATTGCCGTTGATCGCCTCGTGGAACACCGCGAGGTTGAACGCGCGGATCAGGACGCTGCGAATCTTCTTACGCATGTCTGCTGAGACGCCGGCGCTGTCGAGCGCCGCCTGGATGATCACAGGTCGCACGTGCCGGAGTTGGTAAGCGCCGAGCGGGTGCTCCGTCTTGTCGGGGTCGAGGATCCAGCGGACGTGGGAGCGGTAGTACCCCATAGTCTCCGCGCGTGGTCCTCCGTCCACCTGCTCCATCTTCTTGAACCAGAGGTCGAGGAGGTCTTGGACGGTGTCGTCGGGCGTAAGCGCGCCGTCACCGAAGGTGCCGGTGTGCTCGACGAAGAACGCCTTGAGGTTGGCCCTCGCCTTGGTCTTGGT
>JBOHDX010000056.1:0-1052 GCA_050700835.1 Nocardioidaceae bacterium | reverse complement strand
GGGCAGATTCAGCCAGTGGAAGCATGCGCGTCGATAAGTTCGGTGAATAGCTCAGAGGGTTTCTTCCAGTTGTGAATTTTACGGGGCCGGTCGTTGATTTCGGAAGCTACTATGGCGAGATAGACGGGATCGGAGGTGATATTCACACCTTTGGGGAAGAATTCGCGGACGATGCGGTTGAGGTTTTCGTTGCTGCCGCGTTCCCACGGGGAGTGGGGGTGGGCGAAGAACACCGGGAGTCCGGTCGCGGTGATGGTGGCGTGTCGCGCCATCTCGGTGCCGCAGTCCCAGGTAAGCGACCGGCGGATCGCTGCGGGCAGTCCACCGGTGGCAGCGATGACGGCGTCTCCGACGGTCAGCGAGTCGCGTCCGGTCAACGGCACCAGGATGAGAAACCGTGTGGTCCGCTCCACCAGCGTCGCGACTGCGGAGCGGCCGTCCTTGCCGATGACGAGGTCTCCCTCCCAGTGCCCAGGCAGTGCCCGGTCGGTGGCCTCGGCGGGCCGTTCGTCGATGTAGCGGGGTTGGCGGATCCGCGGCGCCGGCGCCGGACGACGCCCACCACGACGGGCCTTGCGCCCGGTCCGCAGACTGATCAGCTCCCTCGCCAGGGTGGACACCGGCTGGGCATAGACCCACTGGTAGATCGCCTCGTGCGACACCCGGCAAGCCTGGTCGTCGGGGTAGTCGGTCGGCAACCGACCCGCGATCGACGCTGGTGACCAGCCACCGCGCAGCTGCTGACACACCACCGCCTGCAGCCGGGGTGAGCGCTCGACCGCGAACAGTTTCGGCCGTTCCCGAGCCACACCCGCCGCCTCGTCCGCGGCCGCCGCCCGGTAGTCGATGCGGCCGCCGTGACGGGCGACCTCTCGGGAGATCACCGAGGGATCACGTCCCACTCGAAACGCGATCTGCTTGTACTGCAAGCCCTCGGCCAGACCACGGGAGATCTCTTCCCGATCCACCAACATCAACATCTCGCGCACGACGGGAATCCTGTCCCACCGAACCTTTAAGATCAAATGCTACGACCGGCTGAGCCCAAGGGG
>JBOHDX010000055.1:0-33384 GCA_050700835.1 Nocardioidaceae bacterium | reverse complement strand
CTGGCGCAACCCTTCAACGGCATCATCGTCTGGCACGACCCATCCGGCGCCATCTACACCGTCGACCACCGAGGCATCGTTCCGGCGTACGTCGGAGCCAGCGACGGCGTACCAGACAACTGACATGTGTAGCCCGGCGAGACAGGACGCTCACTCGACCGCGCCCTGCAGGGAGCCGACGTGTAGTCACGTCTCGACACAGAATTCGTTGCCCTCCGGATCGGTCATCACGACCAGGGTCGGGTTCCGGCGAATGACGACGCTAGCGGTTCCCAACTCGGGGCGTCCGATGCCCGATTCTCGCACCGAGCCCGGCCTGGGAGGATAAGGCGCGTGAACGAGCGCAGCGATCCCAGTGACCCCGGCGTCCCGGGGGCGGTACACGTGCATTCCGGCAAGGTTCGCGACCTGTACGACCTGCCGGACGGCTCGATCCTGATGGTGGCGTCAGATCGCATCTCCGCCTACGACTTCGTGCTCGAGCCAGGCATCCCCGACAAGGGCGAGATCCTCACCAGGCTCTCGTTGTGGTGGTTCGACCAGCTCGTCGACCTGCTGCCGAACCACGTGTTTTCGATGGACGTCCCGGACCAGGTACGCGGGCGGGCGATTGTCTGTGAGCGGCTCGACATGGTGGGGGTCGAGTGCGTGGCGCGCGGCTACCTGGCTGGGTCGGGCCTCACCGACTACGCCGCGAAGCAGTCCGTGTGCGGTGTGCCGTTGCCGGCCGGGCTCGTGGACGGGTCGAGGCTGCCCAGCCCGATCTTCACGCCCACGACCAAGTCGCCGCTCGGCGAGCACGACCAGCCGATGACCTACGACGACGTGGTCGCGGCCGAGGGGGAGGAGCTGGCTGCGCGGCTTCGCAAGCTGACCCTTTCGATCTATGCGCGCGGCGAGGCGGTGGCGCGGGAGCGAGGCCTCATCCTGGCCGACACCAAGGTAGAGATCGGCCGCCGCGCCGACGGTACCCTCGTGCTCGCCGACGAGGTGCTCACCCCGGACTCGTCGAGGTTCTGGCCGGCGGACCGATGGGAACCCGGCCACCCCCAGCCGTCGTTCGACAAGCAGTTCGTCCGCGACTGGCTGACCTCGACCGACAGCGGCTGGGACCGGTCCTCGGGCACCCCGCCGCCAAACTTGCCCGACGAGGTGGTCGAGCGCACGAGGGCCCGTTACGTCGAGGCTTACGAGGCGCTCACCGGCGACGCCTTCTGAGGCTCCGTTTGCACACCGGTCAGTACAGTCGGGCCCGTGCTCAACCTCGCCGTCATGCTCGAAGACAGCGCGCGCAACGTCCCCGACCGTGACGCTGTGGTGTTGGGCGACTCGCGGCTCACGTACGCCCAGATCGACAGTGCCGCGAACCAGGTCGCCAACCTGCTGGTGTCGCGCGGGATCGGCACGGGCGCCAAGGTGGCGTTGAGCTGCCCCAACTTGCCGTACTTCCCGATCGTCTACTACGGGATCCTCAAGGCCGGTGCAGTCGTCGTGCCGCTGAACGTTCTGCTCAAGGCCCGCGAGGTCGCCTATCACCTCGACGACTCCGACGCCGACGCGTACTTCTGCTTCGAGGGCACCGCCGAGTTGCCGATCGGCGCGGAGGGGCACGCCGGGTTCGAGCGCACGGAGTCCTGTGAGCACTTCTTCCTGATCACCGGGGACCCGGCGGGGTCGTCGCCGATCGAGGGAGCCACGACCCTCGGTGAGGTGTTGCAGGGGCTGCCCCAGGTCTTCGACTCGGTCGTGACGGAGGCCACCGACACCGCCGTGATCGTCTACACCAGCGGCACCACCGGGAAACCGAAGGGTGCCGAGCTCACCCACGCCAACATGGTGATGAACGCGCTCGGCAGCCAACGACTGCACGGCCGCCCCGAGACGGGTCACGACGTCTATCTCGTCACCCTCCCGCTGTTTCACTCGTTCGGCCAGACGGTGTGCATGAACGCCGGGTTCGGTGAGGGTGGCACGTTGGTGCTGCTGGCACGATTCGAGGCATCCGCGGCGCTTGCCCTTATGCAGAAGGAGAATGTCACGTTCTTCGCCGGTGTCCCGACCATGTACTGGGGGCTCCTCGGCGCACTCGACTCCGGAACGGACGTCGAGCTGCTGGCACGCAACCTGCGGGTCGCGGCCGCCGGTGGCTCGTCGTTGCCCGTGGAGATCATCAAGGAGTTCAAGGACCGCTTCCAGGTGCAGATCAAGGAGGGGTACGGCCTCTCCGAGACGTCACCGGTGGCCACGTTCAACCCGCCGGGGGCTGAGCCGCGGCCCGGCTCCATCGGCACCCCGATCTGGGGGGTGCAGGTCAAGCTCGTGGACCCGGAGTGGAACGTCGTGCTCGGCCCCGACGTCGTCGGTGAGATCGCCATCAAGGGCCACAACATCATGAAGGGCTACTACAAGCGGCCCGAGGCGGCGGCCGGGGTGATGCGCGACGGGTGGTTCCGCTCGGGGGACCTAGGTCGCCGCGACGCGGACGGCTACTACTACATCGTCGACCGGGCGAAGGACATGATCATCCGTGGCGGCTTCAACGTGTATCCGCGTGAGGTCGAGGAGGTCCTGATGACCCATCCGGCGGTCTCGCTGGCTGCGGTCATCGGCGTGCCGCACCCCTCCCACGGCGAGGAGGTCAAGGCGTACGTGATCAAGAACGCGGGCGACCGGACCACCGAGGACGAGCTGGTCGCCTGGGCCAGGGACCAAATGGCGGCCTTCAAGTATCCCCGTATCGTGGAGTTCAAAGACGCACTGCCGATGACGGCGACCGGCAAGATCCTGAAGCGAGAGCTGGACTGACGTGACCGACACACACGTGGCGGGGGACTCCGAGACGGGCGCCCCGCAGGGACGACGCGTCGACCTTCGCGCTCACCCGGCGTTGCAGCAGCGGCGGCCGGGCGAGACCAAGGAGGCGCCCCCTAGCGGTGTGCACGAGGCAGCTGACGACAGCGCCGAGACCGCGGCAGATCCCGGCCCCGAGACGGTGCGATCGCCCGAGCCGGCACCCGCACCGCGCCCGCGCTGGTGGCTGGGCATCCTCGCCGTGATCGTGGTGGGACAGGCGGCCCTGATCGTCGCCGCCACCGCCAAGCTCGACTACCCGCTGGCGATCTGGTTCGGCTGCGCCGCGGGCCTGTGCTCGTTGGTGTGGGCGTGGATGTTCTGCGACCGGCATTTCTACGCCCGGCTGCCCGGCGTCGCCGCCGGACTGCTCGCGCTGCTGCTCGGACAGCTCACGATCGCCCTGCCTGGGCTTGCGATCCTCCAGTTGGCGGCGGGGCATCACCTCGGCATGTGAGCGCCCTCGTAGACTCCCAGCCGAACACAGAAGGCGAGCGAGAGCACCGCGCAGCCCTGAGGAGAGGTCGGTCCCGTGGCCCGTGTCGTCGTCGACGTCATGCTCAAGCCGGAGATCCTCGATCCGCAGGGCAAGGCTGTGCAGGGTGCTCTGCCGCGGCTCGGTTTCGATGGCATCACCGACGTACGCCAAGGCAAGCGGTTCGAGCTCCAGGTCGACGGCGACGTCAGCGAGGAGCGACTGGCGCAGGTGCGCAACATCGCCGAGACTCTCCTGTCCAACCCGGTGATCGAGGACTACGCCGTCCACGTCGAGGTCTAGCCCGTGGCGGTCAGCGGTCCACAGACTCTCGCCCGTCCACGCACTCACCGAGGAGCCCCCCGATGTCGATCGGAGTTGTGACGTTCCCCGGTTCGCTCGACGACGTCGACGCGGTCCGGGCGGTCACGGTTGCCGGGGCAGACGTGGTGCGGCTGTGGCACGCAGATGAGGAACTGCGCGGCGTTGACGCCGTGATCCTGCCGGGCGGCTTCTCCTATGGCGACTATCTGCGGTGCGGGGCGATCGCGCGCTTCGCACCGGTGATGTCCGCCGTCGTCGAGGCCGCGGGGTCCGGCATGCCGGTGCTCGGCATCTGCAACGGGTTCCAGATCCTGTGCGAGTCACACCTGCTGCCGGGTGCCCTGGTCCGCAACGACCACCGCAAGTTCGTGTGCCGGGACCAGAGCCTTCGGATCGAGAACACCTCGACCGCGTGGACCTCGGCGTACGCACCGGGTCAGGAGATCGTCGTACCCCTCAAGAACGGTGAGGGGGGCTTCGTCGCCGACGCTGCCACCCTGGACCTCCTCGAAACCGAGGGCCGAGTCGTGGCGAGGTACGTCGGCGGCAACCCCAACGGGTCTGCCCGCGACATCGCCGGCGTCAGCAACGAGTCGGGCAACGTGGTGGGGTTGATGCCGCATCCCGAGCACGCGGTCGAGGCGCTGTGCGGCCCCGGCACCGACGGCCTCGGCTTCTTCACGTCGGTGCTCAACCGTGCCGCCTCCCCCATGCCCACCACCTGACCATCCGCGGGTTCTGGCCCGCCCATCCGCGGGTTCTGGCCCGCCCGTCGGCGGCATATGCATCAGCTCGCGGCAACGAGGGCTACGGCGAGGGCTGCGAGCATGAGACCGACGCCCTGCGCCCGATGGACGTGCTCGCGCAGCACGATGATGGCGAGCACCACCGTGGCAGCGGGGTACAGGGACGTGAGGACCCCGGCAACTGTCAGGTAGCCGGCCTGCGTCGAGAGGAGGAAGAGCAGCGTGGCGCTGGACGCAATGACCCCCGCTAGCAGGCCGGACCAAGCATGCCGGTCTCGTGGCAACCAGTCCACCCGTACCAGCACTGCCAGCGCGACGATCGAGATCACCGCCACCACCTGATCCGTGGCCAGCGGTCCGAGCCCTGCGCCTTGCGGTACCTGTCCGAGGCAGGCGAACAGCAGACCGAACCCGGCACCTGCGAGCAGGCCGTTCGCCAGGTCGGACCGGGACAAGGTGGTCGCGCCGTCGGCGTCGACGGACCGGGACACCAGCCAGATCGCCGGCAGCGCGCACCCGACACCGATCCACGTCACGACACCGGGCCGCTCGCCGCCGGCGACCCCGGCCAGCACGGGTACGAGCGCAGCGCCGACTCCAGACAGAGGGGCGACAACACCCATCCGGCCGGTGCCCAACCCGCGATAGAGGAAGACGCTGCCCACGCCGCTTCCGATGCCGGCCGCGGCACCCCACGCCCAGTCGCCGGCGGTCGGATGCCCGGTCACGACGGCGGCCATGACCACCGTGATCACCGCAGAGGCGGCCTGAGCCGTCACCGCGACGCTCCAGGCGCTCGCCCGTCGCGACAGCAGCCCACCCAGGAAGTCGGACAAGCCGTACGCCAGCGCGGAACCCAACGCGAACACAACCACCACCCCACGACCCTAGGGCGCACCTGGCTAGCATGAGGAGAACGACCGACGGGAGAGTGCGATGGCAGATGTGACACCGATCCGCCGTCACCATGACGAGCCGTGGCGCGAGCCCTTGCTCCGCAACGTCATCGGCGACGTGCTCCGGCGTGAGCGCACCGCACAGCGACGTACGCTGCGCGACGTCGCCGACGACGCCGGGGTGTCCGTGCCGTACCTCTCCGAGATCGAGCGCGGCCGGAAGGAAGCGTCCTCGGAAGTGCTCGCCGCGATCTGCCGGTCCTTGCGACTGCCGCTGTCGGACGTCGTCGGCGCTGCGCACCACGACCTCACCGGAACCCGGGTCACCACGACGCAACGACCCGGCGACGTCTTGGCTCTCGCGGCCTGAGGCCGCTGAGACTCAGCTCAGGCGACCAGCGCGCTCACAACCCGCCGGCTGATCACGTCGTCGACGAGCCCGTACGCCAGCGCCTGCTCGGCGGTGAACACGTGATCGCGGTCAGTGTCACGCCGGAGCGTCTCGAGGGACTGCCCGGTGTGCTCGCTCAGCACCTGCTCAACCTCTGCGCGGACGCGCATCACTTCGTCGGCCTGAACCGCAAGGTCGGGCAGCGCACCCTGGCCGCTCGCGGACGGTTGGTGCAACACCACCCGCGAGTGAGGGAGTACGAACCGCTTGCCGGTGGCGCCGGCGGCGAGCAGCACCGCGGCCGCCGAGGACGCCTGACCCAGGCAGATGGTCGATACGTTCGGCCGGATGAACTGCATGGTGTCGTAGATCGCCATCATCGCCGTGAACGATCCGCCAGGAGAGTTGACGTACAACGCGATGTCGAGGTCGGCGCTGTCCGACTCCAGGTGCAGCAGCTGAGCCATCACCACGTTGGCGACGCCGTCGTCGATCTCGGTGCCGAGGAACACGATGCGCTCGGTCAGCAGCCGGCTGAAGATGTCGGTCGCCCGCTCGCCGGTACGCGTCTTCTCGATGACGGTGGGGATTGTGTACTGCGGCATCGTCACACCCCTACTCGGCGCATGATCGTCGCCGGACGGACGCTGGTCAGCGCTGTCACGACTTCGTCGACCATGCCGTACTCGCGCGCCTCCTCGGCGGTGAACCATCGATCGCGCTCACTGTCGCGGATGATGCGCTCCTCCGGTTGACCGGTGTGCTGAGACAGCAGACTGGTCATCAGGTCGCGGCTGTGGCGGAGGTTCTCCGCCTGCACCTCGATATCAGCGGCCGAGCCGCCGAAGCCGGCAGAGCCCTGGTGCATCATGATCCGCGCATGGGGCAACGCATAGCGCTTGCCTTTCGTGCCGCCACACAGCAGGAACTGCCCCATGCTCGCGGCCATCCCCATCGCCAACGTGGACACGTCGTTCGGGATCAGGCGCATGGTGTCGTAGATCGCCAGCCCGGCGTGCACCGCGCCACCGGGGGAGTTGATGTAG
The DNA here is from genome assembly GCA_050700835.1 of Nocardioidaceae bacterium. Lineage (GTDB taxonomy): Bacteria > Actinomycetota > Actinomycetes > Propionibacteriales > Nocardioidaceae > JBOHDX01. The sequence goes on along the minus strand of JBOHDX010000055.1, from coordinate 26,656 downwards.
AGACTGATGTCGTCGGCCGGATCCTCGGCGGACAACAACAGCAGCTGGGCGCAGATGCGGTTGGCTATCTCGTCATCGACCTCCGTCCCGAGCACGACGATGCGGTGGTGCAGCAGGCGGCCGGCAAGCTGGTCGTCGAGGCTGCCGAGGGTGGGCCGCTGGTCGGTCATGGATTCCTCCGGTGTGGCACGTGGACTGTCGGTATCGATCGTGACCACGTGGCGGAGGTCATTGGCGCGGATCTGCCCTGGGCAGATCCGCCGTTGGCGAACATCCGGGCCCGAGAGTGGGCCGGTAGCCTTGGCCGGCGTGACCCTGGACACCGTCGAGCAAGCGACCTCCACCCCAGATCAGCCACAGCCGTGGGCGGAGCTCGGGCTGAAGTCCGACGAGTACGACCGCCTCCGCGACATCCTCGGCCGCCGGCCGACCAGCTCCGAGCTGGCGATGTACTCCGTGATGTGGTCCGAGCACTGCTCGTACAAGTCGAGCAAGGTGCACCTGGCGAAGTTCGGAGACCTTGCCCAGGAGACGCCCCTGGGCAAGACGCTGGCGGGGATCGGTGAGAACGCCGGTGTCGTCGACATCGGCCAGGGCTACGCGGTGACCTTCAAGGTCGAGTCGCACAACCACCCGAGCTACGTCGAGCCGTACCAGGGCGCCGCCACCGGGGTCGGCGGCATCGTCCGCGACATCCTCGCGATGGGTGCGCGACCGGTCGCTGTGATGGACCCACTGCGGTTCGGACCGCTCGACGCGGACGACACCAGGAGAGTGATGCCGGGCATCGTGGCCGGCGTCGGTGGCTACGGCAACTGTCTCGGGTTGCCCAACATCGGGGGAGAGGTCGTCTTCGACCCGTCGTACGCCGGGAACCCGCTGGTCAACGCGCTGTGCGTCGGCGTCATGCGGCACGAGCAGCTGCACCTCGCCAAGGCGACGGGTGCCGGCAACCAGGTCATCTTGTACGGCGCTCGTACCGGCGGGGACGGGATCGGCGGCGTGTCGGTCCTGGCCAGCGAGACGTTCACCGAGACCGGCCCAACCAAGCGGCCGAGTGTTCAGGTCGGCGACCCGTTCATGGAGAAGCTGCTGATCGAGTGCACCCTGGAGCTGTTCGAGCGGGGCATCGTCACCGGCATCCAGGACCTGGGCGGGGCTGGGTTGTCGTGTGCCACCTCCGAGCTGGCCAGCGCCGGCGATGGTGGGATGCACGTCGATCTCGACCGGGTGCGACTGCGCGACGCAAGTCTGGCGCCGGAAGAGATCCTGATGAGCGAGAGCCAGGAGCGGATGGTGGCCGTCGTCGAGCCCGCCGACGTAGGCGAGTTCCTCGCGGTCTGCGACAAGTGGGACGTGGATGCGACGGTGATCGGGGAGGTGACGACCACCGGCCGGCTGGTCATCGACTGGCACGGCGACACCATCGTCGACGTGCCACCGCGCACCGTGGCGCACGAGGGGCCGGTCTATCACCGCCCGCTCGCTCGACCCGACTGGCAGGACTCGCTGAAGGCGGATCGGGCCGAGGCGTTGCCGCGTCCGAGGACCGGCGACGAGCTGCGTGAGACCCTGCTGCTGGTCGCCGGCTCTCCGAACCAGGCTGACAAGTCGTGGGTCACCGACCAGTACGACCGGTACGTCCGCGGCAACACCGTGCTTGCCCAGCCCGAGGACGCGGGTGTGGTGCGGGTGGACGAGTCCACCGGACTCGGGGTCGCGTTGAGCACCGACTGCAATGCCCGGTTCGCCCAGCTCGATCCGTACGCCGGTGCGCAGCTGGCGTTGGCCGAGGCGTACCGCAACGTCGCGGTCACCGGCGCGCTGCCGCTGGCCGTGACCGACTGCCTCAACTTCGGTTCACCGGAGGATCCCGCCGTGATGTGGCAGTTCTCCCAGGCCACCCAGGGACTCAAGGACGCCTGCGCCGAGCTCGGGATCCCGGTCACCGGCGGCAACGTGTCGTTCTACAACCAGACTGGGCCGCGGGCGATCTTGCCGACCCCCGTCGTCGGCGTGCTCGGTGTCCTCCCAGACGTCACCAGGCGTACGCAGCACGGCTTCCGGTCGAGCGGCGACGCGATCTTTCTGCTCGGCGAGACCGGTGAGGAGCTGTCCGGGTCGGAGTGGGCATCGGTCGTACACGGGCACCTCGGTGGTCTGCCGCCACGGGTCGACCTGGTCGCCGAGAGGGCGCTGGCGCGGCTGTTGCGCGAAGCCTCGGATGAAGGGCTGGTGAACGCAGCGCACGACCTCTCCGACGGGGGGCTCGCGATGGCCTTGGTCGAGTCGTGCCTGCGTCACGACGTCGGGGCCCGGGTGTCGGTGCCCGAGGGACTCGACCCGTTCGTCGCATTGTTCTCGGAGTCGACCGCGCGGGCCATCGTGGCCGTGGCGCCGACCGCAGCAGACGGCTTCGTCGCCGCCGCGGGGCGCTGCGGGGTTCCCTGTCAGATGATCGGCCGGGTCGGTGGCGACGCGTTGGACGTCGCCGGGGTGTTCAGCGTCGTGCTCTCGGAGCTCCGAGCCACCTGGTCAGCGACCTTGCCGGCCATTCTCGACGCGTGAGGCCACGAGCCTGACTCAGCGCCGGCCGGCACCTCCAGACCGCCGCGTCCGCGATGCCGCCGACGAGCCCAGCCAGGCGTACCGGCTCGGGGGCCTGGCCTGCACTTCTCACGGTGAGTTGGCACTTCTCATGGGGTGCAGGCCATGTGAAGTGCCGGTTTACCACGAGAACGTGGTAAACCACGGACGCGCGCTAGCCTCGGCGCCGTGACGATGCGGCTGACCCGGCTGACCCCGCTTGAGCTGTCGACGGCCCTGGACCGCGTGGCCGCTGGCGAGGCGGCCCGGGCCGAGCTCGGCGGGCTGACCAAGCACCTGCTCGCCCTCCTCGTCGACAAGGCGCCGGGGGGCGGCGTCGAGGTGCGCATCCCGCCGTACGCGGTGGCGCAGTGCGTCACCGGCTCACGACACACCCGGGGGACACCTCCCGCGGTGGTGGAGATGGACGCCGCGACGTGGATCGCCCTCGGCTCCGGCAGGCTGTCCTGGCGCGATGCCGTCGCCGCCGGTCGGGTTTCTGCCTCAGGCGAGCGATCCGACCTCTCCGCGTTGCTGCCCCTTCTCCCGTGCTGACCCAGGCCCCGCGGTCCCTGATGCCGCGCACCGGGCTCCGTTCCGACGGCTTCACACGCCGGCGGTACGCATCTGCGCCCGATTTGTCGGGTTCGGCGGTACCGGCGGCGTGTGAAGCGGGGGCGATGGGCACCCAGCGGCACGCCCCGTAGGCTCGCGGGCATGACCGACCTCGCCGCCGCGGTCCAGGCGCTGATGCCAGCCGTGCTCGACGACTTGCGCGACCTCGTCCGGATCGAGTCGGTGTGGGACGACCCGCCGCGCCGGCCACACGTGCACCGCAGCGCCGCCGCCGTCGCCGACCTGCTGCGCGCGGCCGGGTTCGCCGAGGTGGACGTCGTCGAGGCAGGCGGCGCGCCTGCGGTGATCGCGCACCATCCCGCCCCGCCGGGTGCGCCCACGGCCCTGCTGTACGCCCACCACGACGTCCAGCCCGAGGGCGAGCACGGCCTGTGGACGACCCCGCCGTTCGACCCGCAGGAGCGTGCCGGCCGTTTGTACGGTCGCGGCGCCGCCGACGACAAGGCGGGGATCGCCGCGCACCTGGCCGCGTTCCGGGCCCACGAGGGCAACCCACCGGTCGGCGTCACCGTGTTCGTCGAGGGGGAGGAGGAGTCGGGTTCGGAGTCCCTGGTCCGGATCCTCGACCAGCACCGCGACCGGCTCGCCGCCGACGTCATGGTGATCGCCGACTCGGGCAACTGGGACATCGGCGTGCCGGCCCTCACCACCTCGCTCCGCGGGCTGGTCGACTGTGTGGTCGAGGTTCGCACGCTCGACCACGCCGTGCACTCGGGCATGTGGGGCGGCGTGGCTCCCGATGCCCTGACCATGCTGGTACGCCTGCTCGCCACCCTCCACGACGACGCAGGCAACGTCGCCATCGCCGGGCTCGCCTCCGGTCCTGCCAGCGAGCTCGACTATCCCGAGGACCGACTGCGAGCCGAGTCGTCGCTGCTCGACGGCGTCGGCTACCTCGGCGACGGATCGTTCGTCGAGCGACTGTGGACCCGCCCCTCGTGCACCGTGCTCGCGATCGACGCGACGCCGGTGTCCAAGGCGTCCAACACCCTGTCCCCGATCGCGCGGGCGAAGGTGTCCGTACGTCTCGCACCAGGTGACGAGGCCAGCAGGGCGGAGCGAGCGTTGCACGCGCACCTGAAGGCGCATGCGCCCTTCGGAGCACACGTCGACGTGCTGCCCGGCGACAAGGGAGAGCCGTTCTCCATCGACGCCACCGGCCCGGCCTACGACGCGGCCCGGTCGGCCTTCCGCGAGGCCTGGGGCGGAGTCGATCCGGTCGACATGGGCGTGGGCGGCTCGATCCCGTTCATCGCGGAGTTCGCCCGCGTGTTCCCGAACGCCAAGGTCCTGGTCACCGGGGTCGAGGACCCAGACACCCGCGCCCACGGAATCGACGAGAGCCTGCACCTGGCCGAGTTCGAACGGGTCTGCGTCGCCGAGGCCCTGCTGCTGCAGCGACTGGCCGACAGTCACGTAGGCTGAGGCACGTGCTTCGCGGAGACGGTCGGCTCACCGACGACCTCGATCCCCACGATCGCGGACCCCAGGATGCCTGTGGCGTGTTCGGTGTCTGGGCGCCCGGCGAAGACGTCGCCAAGCTCACCTACTACGGGTTGTACGCCCTGCAGCACCGCGGCCAGGAGTCCGCGGGCATCGCGGTCAGCGACGGCAGCCAGATCCTGGTCTACAAGGACATGGGCCTGGTCTCGCAGGTGTTCGACGAGCCGACTCTGGCGTCGCTGCGCGGGCACCTCGCGATCGGCCACTCCCGCTACTCCACCACCGGCGCCAGCGTCTGGGAGAACGCCCAGCCGACGTTCCGGGCCACCGCGACCGGCTCGATCGCGCTGGGCCACAACGGCAACCTCGCCAACACCCATGAGCTCTCCGAGCTCGCCGCCAAGCGGGCCGCGGAGGCCGGCGAGCTCGACCTCGGCAACGCCCGTCGGGCGATGGAGACCTCGGACACCGGTGTGATGGCGGCGCTGCTGGCGAGCTATCCGGATCTCAGTCTAGAAGCGGCAGCGGTCGAGGTCCTCCAACAGCTGCGGGGCGCGTTCTCCCTCGTGTTCATGGACCAAGGAACGTTGTACGCCGCCCGCGACCCGCAGGGGATCCGGCCGCTGGTGCTCGGCCGGCTGGAGCGTGGCTGGGTGGTGGCCAGCGAGACGGCCGCGCTCGACATCGTCGGGGCGTCCTACATCCGTGAGATCGAGCCCGGTGAGCTGGTCGCGGTCGACGAGCACGGGCTGCGCAGCCAGCACTTCGCCCTCGCCGAGCCCAAGGGTTGCCTGTTCGAGTTCGTCTACCTGGCCCGACCCGACACCTTGATCTCCGACAAGCGGGTGCATACCGCCAGGGTCGAGGTGGGTCGACGTCTGGCCCGCGAGCACCCGGTCGAGGCCGACCTGGTCATCCCGGTTCCGGAGTCGGGAACACCAGCCGCGATCGGCTATGCCGAGGAGAGCGGGATCCCTTACGGGCAAGGCTTTGTGAAGAACTCCTACGTCGGCCGGACGTTCATCCAGCCGAGCCAGACGATCCGCCAGCTGGGCATCAGGCTGAAGCTCAACGCGCTGCGCGACGTGATCGAGGGCAAACGCCTGGTCGTCGTCGATGACTCGATCGTGCGCGGCAACACCCAGCGCGCCCAGGTGCGGATGCTCCGGGAGGCCGGGGCCCGCGAGGTGCACGTGCGTATCTCCAGTCCCCCGGTGAAGTGGCCGTGCTTCTACGGCATCGACTTCGCCAGTCGAGCCGAGCTGATCGCCAACGGGCTGTCCGCCGACGAGATCTGCCGCTCGATCGGCGCCGACTCCCTCGGTTACGTGTCGTTGGCGGAGCTCGTTGCCGCGACGGACGTGCCCATGGACAACCTGTGCCGCGCCTGCTTCGACGGCATCTACCCGGTTGCGCTGCCCGAGGAGGAGCACCTCGGCAAGAACCTGCTCGAGACGGTCCCCGACCTCGATCGTCCGGCCGGCACCGACGTGGACGGTCTGCCGACCCTGGTGATCGGCGGCGGTGCGACGGACGCGCTGCGGCGCCCGTGAGGGACCGGAGACCCACCATGACCCTGCCTCCGGACGGCGCCTCGACCTCCTACGCCAGCACCGGCGTGTCGATCGAGGCCGGTGACCGCGCGGTCGAGCTGATGCGCATCTGGGTCGACAAGGCCAGGCGCCCCGAGATGGTCGGGGGCATCGGCGGGTTCGCCGGCCTCTTCGACGCCAGCGCCCTCAAGGCGTACGACCGTCCGCTGCTGGCCTCGTCGGCGGACGGAGTCGGAACGAAGGTGGCGATCGCGCAGCGGATGGGCGTGCACGACACCATCGGCTTCGACCTGGTGGGCATGCTCGTCGACGACCTCGTGGTCTGTGGGGCGGAGCCGTGGTTCCTCACCGACTACATCGCCTGCGGCACGGTGGTCCCCGAGCGCATCGCCGCGATCGTGTCCGGCATCGCCCGCGCGTGCGCAGACGCCGGCTGCGCGCTGATCGGCGGCGAGACCGCCGAGCACCCGGGTCTGCTCGGGCCGGACGACTACGACGTCGCCGGGTCGACCACCGGTGTCGTCGAGGCTGCCGACCTGCTCGGTGCTCACCGGGTCCACCAAGGCGACGTGGTGGTTGCCATGCGATCGTCGGGTCTGCACTCCAACGGCTACTCGCTGGTGCGGCACGTCCTGCTGGAGCGGGCCGGGTGGGCGCTCGACCGCGACGTGCCGGACCTGGGCCGGACGCTCGGCGAGGAGCTGCTTGAGCCGACGCGGCTCTACACCCGCCCGTGCCTCGCGCTCGTGCACGCGGGACTCGTGCACGCCTTCTCGCACGTCACCGGCGGTGGCCTGGCCGGAAACCTCGCCCGGGTCCTGCCCGACACCGTCAGCGTGACCATCGACCGGTCCACGTGGTCGCCACAGCCGGTGTTCGGACTCGTCGCGGACGTCGGCCACGTCGACCGCGCCGACCTCGAGCAGACCCTCAACGTCGGTGTCGGCATGGTCGCGGTGACCGCGCCGGCGAGCGCGGCGCAAGCGCTGACGCTGCTCGCGGAGCACGGTGTGGACGCGTGGATCTGCGGTGAGGTCGGCGGTACGCCCGGCGGCACGGTGACCCTGCACGGCGAGTACGCCTGAAGCGAAAACGGCCGGTCGACGTGCATGGTCCGGGACGGGGCGGGTACCGTTGCACCACGAACAATGGACCGAAGAGTCCGGGCGTCCCAGGCGGCCCGGCCGAACCTGTGCGAGGGGGTCGACCCTATGGGGCGCGGCCGTGCTAAGGCCAAGCAGACGAAGGTCGCCCGCGACCTGAAGTACCGCACGTTGGAGACGGACTTCGGGCAGCTGCAGCGCGAGCTGCACGGTGACGACAGCAGACCTTCGTCGGCCGTTGAAGCCGTCGACGACGACGCCGGCGACAAGATCTACGACGAGGGCGAGTCCGAGTCGAACGCCAGTTGACGGTTGCTGTCGAGGCTGGTCAGCGAGGCAACCACACCGACCGCAAGCGGCCGATGTCGCCGATCCGCCGCTCGGCGAGCAGGTCGGCGGCAACGGAGGGCGGGATCCCGTCGGTGCTCGATGCCCGCAGCACCGCGCGCGTGGTGTCGAAGATCTTGGTCGCCCGAGCGTGCGCGCGCTCGAACGAGAATCCCTCGAGCTCGTCGGCCACCTGGATGAGCCCGCCGGCGTTGACGCAGTAGTCGGGTGCATAGACGATGCCGCGTTCGGCGAGCACTTTCTCGATCCCGTCGTGCGCGAGCTGGTTGTTGGCCGCACCGGCGACGACCTGCGCGTTGAGCACGTCGACCGTGTCGTCGTCGAGAGCACCACCGAGGGCGCACGGGGCATACACGTCGATGTCGGACTGCACCAGTGCTGCCGTGTCGGCTGCCACCTCGACCTGGGGATGCGCGGCGCTGATCGACGCGACCGCCTCGGGATCGACGTCGGTGATCAGCACGCGTGCGCCGTCGGCCACCAGGTGCTCCACCAGGTGTTTGCCGACCTTTCCGGTGCCGGCAACACCTACCCGACGGCCGGCCACCGTCGGCTGGCCCCACACGTGTTCGGCTGCGGCGCGCATCCCCTGGAAGACGCCCCACGCGGTGAGGACCGACGAGTCGCCCGCTCCGCCGTGCGCGACGGTACGCCCGGTCACGTGATCGCACTCGCGGGCCACGATGTCCATGTCCTCGCTGAACGTCCCCACGTCGCAGGCGGTGTAGTAGCGCCCGGCCAGGGACTGCACGAACCGACCGTACGCGCGCAGGAGCGCCTCGCTCTTGTCGCGCCGCGGGTCGCCGATGATGACGGCCTTGCCACCGCCAAGGTCGAGCCCGGCGAGGGCCGCCTTGTAGGCCATGCCCTTGGACAGGTTGAGCACGTCGGTGAGGGCCCGCGCCTCGGTGGCGTACGGGTAGAAGCGGGTGCCGCCGAGCGCCGGCCCGAGGGCGGTGGAGTAGATCGCGATGATCGCGCGGAGGCCGGACGCCGGGTCGGTGCAGAACACGACCTGCTCATGCCCGCTCTCGCGGGCGAAGACACCGAGATGCTCGGTGGGGTCGCCGGACTGGTCCGGTGTGGGAAGGACGGTCACTGTGGGGGAACCTTCTCGTGTGGCCCGCGGGGTGGAGGGCGCCTGGCGCCAGCCTAGGATGCCGGGAAATAGTTGCGGAATCGGCCTATCCGGACTTCTGCTCCGAACTCGGGCAGAGCGCGCTACCGTTTGTGCTGCGGGGACCAATGGTCGAGGCAATATCGCCGCGCCCCGAGGGGATCCAGCATGGAGACGACACCGATGAACGCACGAGCTTCGCAGACAGAGGCCCTTTTGACACCGGGAGAGGTTGCGGCGATGTTCCGCGTCGACCCCAAAACCGTGACGCGTTGGGCCAAGGCCGGCAAGCTCAGCTCGATCCGTACACTGGGCGGCCACCGCCGTTACCGCGAGTCGGAGGTGCGTGCCCTTCTCGGGGGCGGCTTGCCTGAGCAGCGCGGTCCCGAGGCCTGAGTCCTCGACACCGCGCGAAGCGCGACACATTGCAGCAACCGGCCTCGGGTGGCGCCGCCTGTCGGGCTGCCCGTTACCTGAGTTGTACGGGCAGCGAGTCGATCCCATAGACGGCTGACAGCTTCCGGAAGATCAGCGTGCTCGGGTCGGCGGCGAGGCGCATCCGCGGGAAGCGGCGAGCCAGCGCGGGGTACGCCGTGCGCAGCTCCATCCGGGCCAGCTCGGCACCGACACAGCGATGGAACCCGTGGCCGAAGGCGAGGTGAGCGGTCGGTTCCCGAAGCGGATCGAAGCGACCCATGTCCGGGCCCAGCCTGGCGTCCCGGTTGGCCCCGGCCAAGGAGCACAGGAGCACGTCTCCGGCGGAGATCTTCTGCCCGAAGAGCTCGAGGTCGCGGCGGGCGAACCTCGGGAAGGCGAGTTGGACGACGCCGAGGTAGCGCAGCAGCTCCTCGACGACGCGATCGACTGCCGCGTCGTCGCGCCGGAGCGCCGCCCACTCGCGCGGGTTCTGAAGCAGGACCAATGAGCCGAGCGCCAACATGCTGGCGCTCGTCTCGAAGCCTCCGGTGAAGACGCCGTCAGCCAACCCGCTGAGCTCGAGGTCGTCGATCTCCGTGCCGTGGTCCCGGATGATCCTGCCGATCAGGCCGTCGGTGGGGTTCTCGCGCTGCTTGCGGGTCACCGACAGCAGGAACGCCCGCGACTCGGTGGCGGCCCCGAACGCGCCGACGCCGCCCTCGGTGAGGTCGAACCTGGCACGGCCGATCCGCCGGAACGCGGCTCGGTCCTCGTCGGGCAGCCCGAGCAGCTCACAGATCACCAGGAAGGGGATCGGGAAGGCGAAGCTGTCGACGAGATCCACGACAGGCCCCGCCGCCTCGACCTGGTCCAGCTGCTGTTCCACGATCTGTGCTATCCGCGGCCGGAGGCGCTCGAGGCGCCGCATCGTGAACTCGGGCGTCAGGATCTTGCGCAGCCGGGAGTGCTCGGGCGGGTCGGTGAATCCGAGCCCCCCGACGTGGTTCTCCGGGATCGTCGGGTCCAGCCCGACGTAGGGGCGGATGTCGTTGCTGTAGTTCGTGGTGTCAGCCAGCACCGCCTGGGTCTCCGGATGTCCACTGACCAGCCAGATGGTGATGCCGAACAGCCGCTTCAGCGGGCTCACCGGCGCCGATTCCCGAAGCCGGCCGAGCGGCGCGACCGGATCCAGTCCGTCTCGCTGGAACAGCATGCGCAACGACCGGGGGACCAACGGCAGCGTGGCGAGCGTGCCCCCCCGTCCTCCACCTCGCGCCAGCAGCAGCCGGCCGAGCTTCCACTGCACACGGGTCGACCACGTCGTCAACCTGGTTCCTCCGTCGGTCTTGGTCTGCGTTGGTCATGCGTGGGCGGCGCCGCACCGGTACGGATCACCTCAAGGTCTCAGTCTGCCCTGCCGCCCACGAGATACGCACCGCATTCGCGTCGCGTCGCCGTTCGTGGCCCCGACTGCTCTCCACGCAGCCGAGCTCGATCACAGTCGGCAAGTTACGGACCTGATGCGGTCTGCGCCGTGTCCTCGGGTGAGTCCCGGACCTCGTCGGCACCCTGGACCTCGTCGGCTCCGCCAGGCCCCGCCGCCCCGGCGACCTCGTCCACCCACTCACCATGCTGCTTGCGAGCCCAGCCCGACGAGACCCGCCCGCTGAGCATGCCGCGCCGCGACTCGGGGTCGTTCATGGCGTACCCGATGTGACCGATGACCAGCAGACCGACACCGAGCGCGAACCAGTCGTGCACGAACGTGGCCCCGGTACGCCAGGACAGCCGTGTCAGGTCGGGGAAGTACATGAGAATCCCGGTGCCGAGCAGCACCAGCACCGCTCCAGTGCTCAGGGACGCGTTCAGCTTCTGGCCGGCGTTGAACTTGCCGACCGGGATCGAACCGTCCCGTCGCTGCCGCGAGCTCAGCCAGCGCCAGTCAGAAGGCGTGAACCGGTTGAGCCTGCGCAAGTCCGACCGGTATGCCGCCGAGACGAGTCCGATCAGGACGGGTACGGGGAGGGCGAAGCCGGCGTACACGTGCACGAGCTCGACAAGTCGCCGATGCCCCACCCGGATGGCCAAGGACCCGTTGTAGAGGATGGCGGCCGTGACGATGCAGACCAGGAGCAGCACCGCGATGCTCCAGTGCACGGCGCGTTCTGCGCGGCTGAACCGCGGGAGCGAGCCGGCCGGTTCGTGGCCCAGCGGCGTCATCGTGGCATCTCCGAGCTAGGTCCTGATGGATCCGTCGATGTCGTAGCCCCGTTCCTCCCAGTAACCCGGCACCTCGTCGCGAGTGAGCTCGATCCGGGAGAGCCACTTGGTGCTCTTGTAGCCGTACATCGATGCGGCGTACATCCGCACTGGCCCGCCGTGGTCGTGGCTGACCGGTCCTCCCAGCATCCGCAGGGCCACGATGACGTCCGGCCGGCGCGCTTCGGCGAGGGTCATGCTCTCGTTGTACGTGCCGTCGAAGGAGTAGAAGCGCACCGCTGTGGCCGTTGCCGACGGCGTCGCCCGGTCCAGAAGGGTGGACAGCGGAATCCCGCTCCAGTGCACGTCGGGGACCCGCCACCCGGTGACGCACTGGAACTCGCTGACGAGATGCGTGTGCGGCAGGGCTTGAAGGTCGGCCAGCGTGTAGGTCGCGGAGTGATCGACCAGGCCGGCGACGCTGAGCCGGTACGACGCGGCGGTCCGCGTCGGCACCGACCCCGTCACCGAATAGAACCGGAAGGCGTCCCCCAGCGGGAACAGTGCGACGAGGCCGGTCGGATCGCGGGACTCGATGGGCGCCAGGACGCCTGCCAGCCAGTTCTGGACCGAGCTTCCCCCGATGACGCCGGCACCACCCAACGCGAGCAGGCCGAGGACGGTCCGACGACCCACGGGCGAACCGGCGACGTTACCACGCTCGTCATTCATCCGGCACCTCGTAGGCGACGCACTCAACGGGAACGACCGCGGACCCCAACACGCACCACCACCAAGCCGACAAGGACGATCACCGGGCCGGCGACGGACCAGAACGTCGTATCGCTCATGGTGCTGCCCTTGATGATGCCGACACCCTGCAAGGTGAACAACAGACCTAGCAGCGCGACGACGGTGCCGGCGATGACCAGTCCGGGCGTACGCATGGGCCGCCTCCTTCGAGCACCGCCAGCAACCACGATACGTGCCACCCCCGAGGTCGGTTCACCCATCGGGTCAGGGCGCGACGCCAACCCGTCGTGACGTGGGCCGACGCCGACCAGTCCAGGTACAGGGTGGCCGCGAATCCCCGGCGTGATGCCCACCGCCGGACCAACTGCGTCGGGGACCAGATGAACGCCTCCCGAGTGACTCTCGCCGCTGCCTGTGTCGCGGCCCTGATCGGGATCGCGGGCTGCGGTTCCAGCGCGGGCTCCGCCGCACCCTCGACCGGACCATCGACGCAGACGTCGGGTACGCCGGCACCGTCCGGCGGTGGGGGGAGTTCAACGTCGGCGGCGGCCACGACGGTGATAATCAAGAACTTCGCATACCAGGGACCGAGCTCCGTGAAGCCCGGCGCGACCGTGTCGGTCACGAACCAGGACAGCACGGCCCACACCGTGACGTCGGACATGTCCGGCCAGTTCGACGTGACGGTGGCACCGGGGGCGACCGAGACGTTCAAGGCCCCGTCGAAGCCGGGCAGCTACGCCTATCACTGCAACTTCCACGCCGAGATGCACGGCGTGCTGGTCGTCAAGTGAGCACGTCGGGGGCCCCGCACAGCCGGTTCAACGTCGGCGAGCTGGTGACCCGTCTGCTGGTCACGGCGGCGCTCGTGGCCGACGCGGTCGTACACCTGCGGCTCGCTGGCCGGTACGCCGCGCCGAACCCGGGTGGCCTGACCGAGACCACGATCTTCCGGATCGAGGCCGTCACCGCACTGGTCATAGCCGCGTACGTGCTGGTCCGGGGCAGTCGACCCGCCTACCTGCTGGCTGCGCTCGTGGCGGCCAGCGCTTTCGCGGCGGTCGTGGTCTACCGCTACGTGAACGTCGCGGCGATCGGACCGATCCCGCCGATGTACGACCCGTTGTGGTTCTTCGAGAAGTCGCTCAGCGCGGTGGCCGAAGCAGCCGGCGCGGTACTGGCACTGGTTGGGTTCGCCCTCTCCGGTCCACCGGTTCCGCGCGGCAACCGCATTTCTCGGGACTGACGTCCCCGCAGTAGATTCGGTCCTTTGGGAGATGAGGGCCGAATGAGGCGAATCCGCAGGATCCTAGTCGGCGCGGCGCTCGCGGCCACGGGACTCGCGGCGGTCGCGGCGGGCCAATCGCACGCCACCGCGAGCCCGCCACCATTCGTCAAGGGTGCCGCCGGGGCCGACTGCACCGGTGGCCCCCCGCCTCAGTGGCTGCACGTGGTGGTCGTGGTGATGGAGAACCACGGCTACAGCCAGGTGATCGGTCACTCGCCGTACGTCGACGCGCTCGCCACCGCGTGTGGGCTGGCGACGAGCTACCACGGCGTCTCCTATCCGTCGCTGCCCAACTACCTGGCAATGACCGGCGGATCCACCTTCGGTGTGCGCGACGACGGATCACCGTCGGTTCATCCGATCAATGCGCCGTCGATCTTCGGCCAGGTCGACTCACGGTCGTTGGAAGAGGGGATGCGCGGCAACTGCTCCTCGTCGGGCGGCAACTTGTACGCGGTCAAGCACAACCCGCAGGCGTACTACACCCCGATCCACAACCAGTGCCTACAGCGCAACGTCCCGTTGGGATCGAGCCCTGACCTCTCGGCGGCCTACACGTTCATCACACCGAACCTGTGCCACGACACTCACAACTGCCCGCTGAGCGCTGGCGACAGCTTCCTCAGCGGGTTCGTTCCGGCCCTGATGCGCACGCCGCAGTATCAGGCAGGCAACACCGCGATCTTCGTCACCTGGGACACCGACAACCGGCACGAGGGCAATCACGTCGCGACCCTCGTGGTCGCGCCGAGTGTCCGACCCGGCACCAAGGACGCCACCGCCTACAACCACTACAGCCTGCTGAAGACGGTCGAGCAGATGTTGGGAGTGCCGGAGCTGGGAGCCGCCGCCGGCGCGACGTCGATGCGAGGAGGCATGCACCTCTAAGCAGAGGCGCCGGGGCGACGACGGGACAGACTTGCTACTTCGCTCGCGCGTGGGTGACGAGGGTCTTGCCGAAGTCCCAGACCAGGCCGGACCCGCGATGGGCGTCGTCCATGACGTCGACGAAGGCCGTCACGAACCGGTCCACCTCGGGCTCGCCGATGATCAGCGGAGGAATCAGCTTGATCACCTCGAGGTGGTCACCGGAGACCTGCGTGAGGATGCGGTGCTTGTGGAACAGCGCGTGCACGATCGTCTGAGCGAACAGGCCCTTGCGCACGGCTTGCAACGCCGTCCACTGACCCCGTAGCCGCCACGACGTCGGGCGGCCGAACTCCACGCCGATCATCAGACCGCGTCCGCGAACCTCGCGAAGCAGCTCGTAGTGGCCGACAAGGGCGGCCAGCCGGGACGTGAGCAGCTCGCCCGTCACCCGCGCGTTGTCCACCACCTGTTCGTCGTCCATGACGTGCAGCGTGGCCAGGCCCGCGGTCATCGCCTGGGCATTGCCCCCGAAGGTCGAGTCATGGACGAGCACCCGGTCCATCGACGAATAGACCTTCGCGAAGATCCAGTCGCGTCCGAGCGTCGCTCCGACCGGGACGTACCCGCCGGACAGGGCCTTGGCCGTCGCGACGAGGTCGGGTTCGACTTCGTCGTACTGGTACGCGAAGAACTTTCCGGTACGTCCGATGCCGCACTGGACCTCGTCCGCGATCAGCAGCGCACCGTGCTTGCGCAGCAGCTCCTGCGCCGCCTTCAAGAAGCCGGGCGGTGAGACGGCGACTCCTTTGCCCTGAACGGGTTCGATCAGGAACGCGGCGACTCCGCCACGCCGCAGCTCCCGCTCGAGTGCGGCGAGGTCACCGAACGGGATGACGGTGTCAGGCAGCAACGGCGCGAAGCCGTCGCGGAACTCGTGGGAGCCGTTCACCGACAACGAGCCCGTTGTCAGGCCGTGGAAGGCGTGGTCGCAGTAGACGATGCGCGGGCGCCCCGTCGCATAGCGGGCGAACTTCAGCGCGGCTTCGACCGCCTCGGTGCCGCTGTTGCCGAAGTAGACCCGGTCGAGGTGAGGGGCGTGTCGCAGCAACGCTTCCGCGAGGGGCCCGGCCAGTGGCGAGGCGTCGAACTGCGTCAGGTCGGCGAGGTCGGCGTCCAGGACGTCGTGAAGCGCCTGGCGTACCACGGGATTGTGTCGGCCGAGAGCGAAGACACCGAAGCCCGCGAGCATGTCGAGGTACTCGTTGTCGTCGGCGTCGTACAGGTACGCGCCCTGTCCGCCGGTGTAGACCTTGTCGAACCCGATCGCGTGCAGAACTCGGGACAGCTGGGGGTTGAGGTGGCGTCGGTGCAGTTCGTAACGCTCCGGCCCTCGCCGGGCGAGAATGCCGCGCAAGTCGAAGGGTTCCGTCGTTCCCATCGTGTCAGCACCCCCTCGCTCCCTGTCCGTGTCGCGATCGCATCCTTCCACCACGCACACCAAAGGATCGCAAATGCGTGGAACGGAGAGAACGGGACCCGTCGCGCTCAGGGGCCGGTCGGTCGGCTGACCGTGCTCAGTCGGCGCTCACCACCAGTGGCTACGGCCCCCCACCTTCCGCCCGCTCCGACCCGAGACGGCGAGAACAAGACCCACGACGAGCAGGATGAGGCCGATCACGACCAGCACGTGCAACGACGCCACGAGCAGGCCGATGATGAGGAGAATGATGCCGAGGATGATCATGCTTCTCCTTGAACGGGCGCAGATGCGCATCGAGCCAGCCGGATCGCCGGCGCTCATCAGCCTAGGTTGAGGTCGCGAGATGCGCAGATCTGACCGCGGTCACCCGGTCACCAGGCTGGACCCCGACGTGACGAGGAGGGCCACGTCGGCGAGAACGACGGCGACCGTTCCCAGCAACGCCCATCGACCGCGGGGACCGGGTACGTTCGCCGACACTGCGCTGACGCCTGCGATCAGGATGATCACGACGAGAGCGACCCAGCGGACCGGGCCGGGTGCGGTGCCCGGACCGAGCACCACGACCAACGACGCGATGACGAGGAGCCCGGAGGCAAGCAGGGTCGAGCGGCCAGGTCCCAGCCGGTGCGGCAGGCCCGAGATTCCGGTGGCGCGGTCCTCACGGAGATCCGGGAGCACGTTGACCACATGGGCGCCGACCCCGAGAAGTGCCGATGCGCATGGCACCCAGAACCGTGGCATCGGGTGACCGGGCAGAGCCAGGGTCACGATGACGGGCAGCGCCCCGAAGCTGAATGCGTACGGCGCCCAGGACCACACCGAGTTCTTGAGCCCGAGGTTGTACGACCACGCCGACGCCACGGCGGCCAGGTGGACCAGCCCGGCAGCGAGCCCGAGCAGCAAGGACAGCGGGATGGTCAGTGCGGCAGCCACCAGAGCCGCCGAGCCGACGGTGGTTCTGGTGACGGAGCCGGCGGCGACCGGTTTGTCCGTTCGCCCAACGGCGACATCGCGGGCGGCATCGATCCAGTCGTTCGACCAGCCGACCGACAGTTGGCCGACCAAGAAGGTCACCGCCACCAGCACGGTGAGATCGGCGCCGGCGCCGACCGCAACGGCCAGGACGCAGGCGAAGGCGGTCACCGCCACCGCCGGACCGGGATGGCAGGCGAGGGCCAACCCCTTCAGCGCAGCGCGGTCCGGCATCGGATGATCGTACGGGGGGCGCGCGCCGTGTGACGGCACCGGCAAGCAACGATTGGAACCGGCTCCTATGCTCTCGTCATGAGCCGGATCGCCGCCGTCTGTCCGGTCCTGCCGGCACATCACTACCCCCAGCACGAGATCACCGAAGCGTTCGCGAGGCTGTGCCTGGACACCGACGACAGACGGACGATGTTGGAGCGCCTGCACGCCAGCGCCCAGGTGAACAGCCGGCATCTCGCCCTGCCGCTGGACCGATACCCGGAGCTGGCGGACTTCGGCGCGGCCAACGACGCCTTCCTCACGGTCGCGCTCGAGCTTGGCTGCCAGGCTGTTCGCGGTGCGCTGTCCACGGCGGGTCTGCTGCCCGAGGACGTTGACCTGATCGTGTCGACGACGGTGACCGGCGTGGCGATCCCGTCGATCGAGGCAAGGATTGCGACCGCCATCGGGTTCCGACCCGATGTGCGACGCATGCCCCTGCTCGGACTGGGGTGCGTCGGAGGAGCGGCCGGAGTCGCCCGGGCCCACGACTACCTCGCCGGTCACCCCGGAGACGTCGCCGTGTTGTTGTCGGTGGAGCTGTGCTCATTGACTCTTCAGCGCGACGACAGCTCGACCGCGAACCTGGTCGCGAGCGGACTGTTCGGTGACGGGGCGGCCGCCGTGGTGATGGTCGGAGACGACGTCGAGGACCCGACCGGGTCACCTTGGCCCGGGCCGCAGGTGCTCGACTCCCGCAGCCATCTGTATCCGAACTCCGAACGCACCATGGGATTCGACGTCGGGTCCTCGGGTCTCAAGATCGTCCTCGACGCCGAGGTCCCCACCCTGGTGGAGAAGTACCTCGGAGACGACGTCGGGCGATTCCTCGGAGATCACGACCTGCGCATCGACGACGTCACGGGCTGGGTGTCCCACCCCGGTGGACCGAAGGTGATCGAGGCGATCCAGTCGACTCTCGGTCTGCCCGCGGAGGCGTTGGAGCTTACCTGGCGATCCCTGTCAGAGATCGGCAACCTCTCGTCCGCGTCGGTGCTGCACGTGCTCCACGACACGATGTCCAAGCGCCACCACGAGCCCGGTTCGCCCGGCGTACTCATGGCCATGGGTCCTGGCTTCTGCTCCGAGCTTGTGCTGCTGCGCTGGTGACCTTCCGATGATCCTGTTCACCGGCCTGATCCTCCTTGTCGCGATCGAGCGGCTGGTCGAGCTTGTGGTCTCACGTCGCAATGCGGCCTGGAGCTTCTCTCACGGCGGGCATGAGTACGGCGGCGGGCACTATCCCGCCATGGTGGCGCTGCACTCGGCGCTTCTCATCGGCGCCCTGGCGGAAGTGGGGTGGGGTCACCGGCCGTTCCTGCCCTGGCTGGGTTGGCCGATGCTGGCCCTGGTGGTGGCGTCTCAGATCCTGCGCTGGTGGTGCATCGGCACGCTGGGCCGCAGGTGGAACACCCGGATCATCGTGATCCCGGGCATGCCGCTGGTCCGGGCTGGTCCCTATGCGTGGCTGACGCATCCGAACTATGTAGCCGTCGTCGTCGAGGGCGCGGCGCTTCCACTGGTGCACTCGGCCTGGCTGACCGCCGCGGCATTCACGGCGTTGAACCTCGTCCTGCTCCGAACCCGGGTACGCGCTGAGGACGAGGCACTCACCACCGCGCAGTCGACGTGATCGACGTACTCGTCGCGGGTGGCGGGCCGGCCGGACTCGCGACCGCTTTGTATGCCGCCCAGGCGGGACTGGAAGTGGTGGTCGTCGAGCCGCGTGAGCCCCCGATCGACAAGGCCTGCGGCGAGGGCCTGATGCCGGCGGCGGTGCGTCTGCTCAGCCAACTGGTGGGGGACCTTCCCGGCGCACCTCTGCGCGGCATCCGGTATCTCGATCACCGTCGGCAGGTGGATGCGCCGTTCCGGGATGGAGCCGGGCTCGGCGTGCGCCGCACCGTGCTGCACCAGGCCATGCACGCTCGGGTCCGCCAGGTCGGGATCCCCGTCGTCGCGGGACGGGTGACGACGATCCGTCAGGACGACACCTGCGTGACCGCGGAGGGCATCACCGCCAGGTACCTCGTCGCCGCCGACGGGCTGCACTCGTCCATCCGCGACGACCTGGGACTGACGCGCGCCGAGCGGCGGGCACCGCGCTACGGCCTGCGGCGCCATTTCGTCGTGCCGGCCTGGACGGACCTGGTCGAGGTGCACTGGGCCGGGACCGCGGAGGCCTACGTCACGCCGGTGGCGCCCGAGCTGGTCGGGGTGGCTTTGCTCACCAGTCGCAGGGGCAGCTTCGAGGCGCAGCTGAGCCAGTTCCCGGCGTTGATCGACCGGCTGCCGGCCACGGCGTCCTCCACCAGTCGCGGAGCCGGCCCGCTGCGCCGGCGAGCACGCGCACGCACCGCGGGGCGGGTGCTGCTGGTGGGCGACGCCGCGGGCTACGTCGACGCCTTGACCGGGGAGGGGATCGCGCTGTCCATGGCGTGCGCAAGGTCTCTGGTGCGCTGCCTCGCTGCGGATCGACCTCAGGCGTACGAGCTGGCCTGGCGGCGCGACTCACGCAGATATCGGCTGATGACGGAGGCATTGCTGCTCGCCCGGCGGACCCCGGGCCTCAGGCAGTCGATCGTGCCTGCGGCGGGACGGTTCCCGTCAGTGTTCGGCGCGGTCGTCGAGCAGCTCGCGCGCGGCTGAGGCTTGCCGGTGGGCGATCAGGGCAGGAAGCGCCCCAGCCAACGCAACGGTCGTCCGACGAGTCGACTTCGGTGCCAACCCCGGTCGACGACGCCCTTGCGAACTGCCCGGAAGCCGTCCCTGCCTCTGGCACCGAGCGACTTCTTGTCGCGATCCTCGACCTCCCACGCCCACTTGCTCAGCGAGTGCGCGCAGCGGATGCAGACGACGACCTCGGGATGGTTCCCGAGAGCGACCATGCGCTCGCGGGGTTCGCGCGAGCTACAGCACCAGCACTCGGTGAGCCCGTCGTCGCTGCCCTCGCCGATGCTGGGCGCCGTGGTCGTCATGGGACAAGTGTCGTCGAGTCCCCGAGTCGAGTCGACCCCGATCCGCGAGCACATCGCGGGTCGCCGGACCCGGTTCCTGCGATAGTGCGCACTTCGGCACCACCCCGCCGCGGTGCGTCAGACGGCCGGCGCCGCCGCAGCTACCGTCCCTACTCCGCGATCCGACAGTTACGCACTCTTGTGGGTGCGGATGGCTCGTCCCGTTCCGGGCGTCCACCTCGGATCGCCGGTCGGACCGGTATCGCGATGGTGCGCACTTCGGCACCACGCCGCGGAGGTGTCGGCAATGGTGCGCACATGGGCACCACGCTCTGTCGGGGCGCTGGTGCTCAACTGCGCAGCTTCCGCGCCGGGGGGAACCTCGCGTTCCCCGGCATCTACCTGTGGCGCGACCCACACGGCGCCCTCTACCTCGTCGACCCCACCGGCACCCGACTCATCCCCCCACCCGACTAAGAACGCGGCGCATTCGTACCTAGTCGATGGTCTGGATGTCAGCCCCGGTTGTGATCAGCCCGTCCGTGAGAACGTCGGCTCGGAGGCCGCCCCGGTGGATCAGCCCGCGAAGCGCACCCTTGGTAGTAAGGCGTTCGAGGTGTGAGCACGGCTCACAAAGCCGCTGTGCGAGGCACTCAACGTTGCCCACACGGAAGCGTCGTCCGACCAGAGCGTTCAGGTCGATTCCGCGAGTCACGACATTGCGACGCGCCTCTGCGTAACCGAGTTTCGCGCCGTCGGGCAACGAGAGGTCATCGAGCACCTCGGCCTCGATCAAGGTGAGGTCGTACCCGCGGGCCGTGTCGCTGCCGGGTGTGAAAGTGCCTTCCTTGGCGGCATACCGGTCTCCAGCGAGACCCCGGGCAGCAAGCGCCTGCGCGTGGTTGACGGTGCGCATCGGGCCGGTGGCGTGTTCCGCCAGCGCGATGGCTTCGACCGTGCCGTGGAACTGTGGCGGGGGCATGGTGCGCCGGACGAACGCCGGGTCAAGGGCACACAAGACGTAGCCCTCTCGGACCGGCAGGTCGGCCGCCGCCTTGCCCATCACGGCAGGGTCCTGCGGGCTGAGTACGACCCCTGACGGGGTGCCGAACATCAGCACGGCTGTGCCGTCATCTGCGTGCGGCGGCGAGTCTGTGTCGCCCAGGACCGCCAGCCAGTAGCCCGGCCAGTTGAACAGCCAGGGTTCGGCGATCGACACCAGCCCAGCGCCGCGACTGGCAAGCCAGCTGCGCCAGTGGGCGATCGCCGCAAGCAAGTCGGCGCGCGGCTGCGGAACGTCGTCGAGAGGCGACTCGGTCACGGACGCCATGCAGGCGGCGAAGGATCGCACAAGTTCGGGAACCGACTCGGTGTCGGGCAGGTCGACTTCGAACATGAAGCGATCCTGACACGACTCAGGTGCCACCTCGCCACGACGCCCCCCGACGCCCGGAAGGTCTAGAAGTCACCGCTTGCCCTGCAATCTGGCATTGGACCTGCTTGAACAGGCGCGCTACAGCCTTGCCATCTTGTGAAAGGGGCTCGTGATGCGGACTGTTTGAGAACGGAAGTCGACCGTCACCGCGGCTCCCGCTTCCACCTGTATGACACGACCCATCCCGTAGGAATCGTGGGAGACCAGGTCGTCGACCGCGTACTGCTCGATCGTTGGCTCGGGATCACGCTGGAACGGGCTACTGGCCAGGTGCCGCCGTGCCCCTGCGGAGGGTGTCATCACGTCTAGTATCCCACTCCCTACCTGGACCCTTGCGCCCGACGAGATGGAACACGCGACTGAGTTGGCGGTAGGGGTCTCGTCGGCTGGCTTCGAGTTCGACTGCGGCCGTCGCGGCTACCTGCTGTGAGTCGCTGGGATCCAGCTCGGCTCCACTGAACTCGAGCCAGTCGACGAACAGCCATACCCCGTACCAGCACACTGGCTCCACGCCCCGGCTCTGCACGAGTTCGCTGAGTTCCTCCACCGTGTCGGCTCGGCCCGGCACTCCCAGCACTCCTACCTCGTCTCTGGCGTCGAACGCCGCGAGGGCGTCGTCCCACCGCCGTTCCAAGGCCGGGCGCACCGCCATCGCCTTGGCGTTGCCGGTCATGATCGAGACGACACCACCGGAAGCGGCGCACCGGCACAGCTGGCTGACCAACGGCTCCGGCTGCTCCAGGTACCCGAGTACGCCATGGCATAACACGGCGGCGAAGCGTCTGGCATTCACCGCGTCGACCGCGTTCTCACCGTCGGCCTGCAGGAGTATCACCCGTCGCTGCGCCTCACCTGGCAGCCCCTGAAGTCGCTGTTGAGCCTTGTCCAGCATCGCCGGCGATGGATCAAGCAGTGTCACCTCGTAGCCGGCTTGGGCCAGCGGGAACGACTGATGGCCCGCGCCACCGCCTACGTCGAGCACAGGCGCCGGAGGCTCCGGCAAGTGCTCGAGCAGCTGCTGGTGCAACACATAGGTGCGTACGCGCCCCTTCACCGAGGCGTAAGCCTCATCGGCGAATTTGTCCGCCAACCCGGCCCAGGTGTCGTCGCCCACCGCCCCAAGATAGAGCCGCGACCCCGGACCGTCCCTCGGCTGGCCCGGATCCGATCAGGAATCGAGAAGCGCCAGGATGTCGTCCGGCCTAGCCTTCGTGCAGATGGCCGGTGCCACGCCGAGCCTTGAGCGTCGAAAGGCAGTCCGAGAATGCCCGCAAAGAGTTCCAAGGCCAAGTCCGACGGCTTCACCACCGAGGAGCGTGCCGCGATGAAGGAGCGGGCCGCCGAGCTCCGCGCCGAGGGCAAGAAGGGGGCCAAGAAGGCCGACGGGCTGCAGGCGGTCCTCGACAGGATCGCGCAGATGGCGCCCGAGGACCGTGCGCTCGCCGAGCGTGTGCATTCGACGGTCACCGCTGCTGCCTCGGACCTGTCGCCAAAGACCTGGTACGGAATGCCTGCCTACGCGAACGCGGACGGCAAGGTCGTCCTGTTCTTCCAGGACTCGGGCAAGTTCAACTACCGGTATTCGACCCTCGGCTTCCAGGAGGCGTCCAACCTCGATGACGGGGATCTGTGGCCGGTGTCGTACGCGCTCAAAAAGTGGAGCCCCGAGGTAGAGAAGAAGGTCATCGAGCTGGTGAAGGCTGCGGTCTCCTGACCGTTTCAAGCGGAGCGGCGCCGTACCAGCCAAAGCGTGGTCGCAAGCACAACCAGCGACAACACCGCCAGCCAGCCGAACTCCATCCACTGGAATGGCCAATAGCGGCTGTCAGGCTGATAGCTGGTCCATTGCGTGTAGCCGTGCTGGAGCAGGTACTGGACGGGGTCGATGGTGGAGCTCCCGGGTCCGGCCTGGAAGTTGCCGCCGCCGTTGATGCTCTGCACGCCGAGGGACTGCAATACCTGGTTGATCTGGGTTTCACTGACACCCACGTCGCTCTTGGTCCACCACTGCTGGACCGATAGGTCGCTTGCGGCGAGCTGCAGGTGGCTGGTCACCAGGGGTGCCTGATAGTGAGCCCGGAACACGTTGGCGGCAAGGAAGCCCAGCCCGGTCCACACCACCAGGGTCGCCGCCAGCGCCGGCAACACGCGCCGTGAGACCAGACCAGCCAGCACCCCGATGGCGTAACCCGCCAAGGCCCAGCCCACAACCGCCATGCCCGTGAGGGGGAATTCGCTTTCGTGGAGCCTCTGCTCGACACCGCTGTGCACCAACGGCTGGTCGTACCAGGTGATCAGGACGCCCAGGACCGCGCTGATGACGGCAACGCCGAGCGCTCCGGCCACGAGGTGGGCGACAAGCCATCGCATTCGACCCACGCTCTGGGTCCAGGCATAGCGGAAAGTCCCGGTCTCGAACTCCCGGGCCAACAGCGGAGCGCCGGCGAAGGCCCCGATGACCCCCGGAATCCAGATCAGCATCGCGCCGACGACACCGACGTTTGCGTACATGGTGTGGAAGTTGTCGAAGGCGAACCGACAATTCGCTGCCGAGTGCGGCCGACATGCTTGCGCCGCGGCGTACGCGGTCCGCATCCGGTTGCCGCCGATCACGACATAGACCGCGACGAGGCCGAGGAGCGCCACGACGGTCGCCATCGTCGTGCGATAGCGGCGCCAGACCACCCAGCCCAGTCGGTGCCACGGAACCGGTCGCTGTGCATAGGTTGGTGTCGCGGTCAGGATCGATGGCGTCATCTCGATGCCTCCACGGGGATCAGCCGGGCGGAGATCGATGACTCGCGCAGGTAGGCCAACGCGAGCTCCTCCACGCCGACCGCGCGCGCTTCCCATCCGTCCGGAACGGGATCGATGGGGGCGTCGAGCCGGACTAGGAGATGTTGCTGTGATCCGGCTGCGTGGCACTCAACGACATGCCAGCGAGGGTCGTCCGGTCGACCGGCCGGTCCGGTCATGAGCCGGTGACGCGCCACGACGTCGTCGACCGGGCCATCGAGGCGGACGACACCGCGGGCAATCAGAACGAGATAGTCCGCAACGCGCTCCAGCTCGGCCAACCCGTGTGAGGAGAGGACGACCGAGAGCCCGTCCTCTGCCATTGCGGCCATGACCGTGGCCATGAAGTCATGACGGGCCAGCGGATCGAGTGGCGATGTTGGCTCGTCGAGCACCAACAGCCGCGGATGCCGCGCCAGCGCCAAGCTCAGCGCCAGCTGGGCCCGCTGGCCGCCCGAGAGCTTCCCCGCCTTGTGCTTCAAGGAGATTCCCAAGTCGCCGAGTCTCCTGCGCGCATAGGCCCCGTCGAAGCCATGGTTGAGATTGCGTGTCATGTGGAGTGTGTCGGCCACTGTGAGCTGGCGGTAGAGCGGCATGTCCTGGGCGACGAAAGCGATCCCGTCGAGCGCGGCAGGCGAGCCAACCGGAATGCCGCCGAGCACGCTGACGCCACCGGCCGTACGGGACGTGAGCCCGACAACGATGTTGAGCAGAGTGGACTTGCCGGCTCCGTTGTGTCCAACGAGTGCGACCAGATGGCCTTCGGGGATCGACAACGTGCAGTCGCGCAGGGCCCAGGTGCGCCCGTACCTCCGACCCAGCGCGTCGGTCTCGACGATGTTCATGCAACGCCTCCGGCGGTACCACCCACTGTGTCCGGCGCGCCGTGGGCGTCCTCGACCTCGCGGCGCTCAGTGAAATCCCGCAGTGTGCTGGCGAACAACGCGGCAACACCGTTCGTGTCGACCCCCGCCGCCTCGGCGTCAGCCAGCCACCGACGCAGAGCGCGGCGGAGCCCAGCGAGCTCGGGCAATGCCGCCTGACTCAGGCCCGATCTAACGAAGGTCCCTTGTCCGGGACGTCCCGACGCGAGGCCCTTGTGCTCCAGATCGCGGTAAGCCTTCAGCACGGTGTTCGGGTTGATCGCCAGATCCGCCACCGCTTCGCGGACCTTCGGCAGCTGATCGCCCGGCTTGAGATAGCCCAACAGCAACGCATGTTCGACCTGCTGAACCAGCTGAAGGTACGTCGGAACGCCCGACGATGGGTCGAGCCGGAACACGATCGGCGAAGCCGCCTTGGCAGCCCCTAGGCGCTTGTTAACTGGCTTATCTACTGTCATAGGACAAGAGTAGAACTTGCCACCGTCCTGTCAAGCCTTCGCCAGATCGCCGCGCATTGGGAGTCGTCCTAGGCTGCGGTCATGGAGCGAAGACCTTTCACGGCTGCCACGACGTCCGGTGGGCTCTCGGGGTGGGTCACGGGCGAGGGGCCGCGCGTGCTGGCTATTCACGGCGGTCCGGGCATGACCTACGACTATCTCGACGATGCCGTGGCGGAGCTCGCTGCCCGGTACCAGGTCGCGACCTTTCAGCAGCGCGGTCTTGGGCCGTCCACCGAGCAGGGCAAGTTCACGATCACCGAGGCGGTGGCGGACATCGCCGCGGTGCTGGACGCGCTGGGCTGGGAGACGGCCTTCCTGATGGGCCACTCGTGGGGAGGCCACTTGGCGTTCCATGCTGCGTCAGGCATCCCCGACCGGCTGCTCGGGGCGTTGTCGGTCGACCCCCTGGGCGCGGTCGGCGACGGCGGCGTCCAGGCGTTCGGGGCCGAGATGCTCGCGCGGGTCCCTGAGGCCGACCGCGAGCGGGCACGCGTGCTGGACGAGAAGGACACGGCGGGCGAATCAACGCCGGAGGAGGGACGCGAGGCCTTCTCCTTGTTCTGGGCGTCGTACTTCGCCGATCCTGCCGCTGCCCCCTCGATGCCGCGCGTGGAGTTCTCCCAGTCGGCGAACCAGGGGCTGTGGGCCGATCTGCAGGCCCGGCTGCCCGAGCTCGAGTCGTCGCTGGCGTCCATCACGGTCCCGTTCGGCGTGCTCGTCGGCGAGCTGAGCCCGATGCCGCCGAGCGCGGGCACCGAGAGTGCCGACCGCATCCCGGGCGCATGGTCGCACGTCGAACTAGGGGCCGGACACTTCGTCTGGTACGAGGCGCCGGGCTGCCTCCTGGCCGCGATGGATCGGCTCGTCGCGGAAGCTTAGGCTCTGGTGGCGGCCCAGGCGATTGTGAAAAGACAGGCCGCGATGTCCGAGACCTCAAGCTCTCCGGCCGCAGCTCCCAGCATCAGTTGTTCGGCTCCGCACGTCGCTACGGGAGCGGGCGCACCGGCAGTACGACACCGAACGCGGCTCCGCTGATGCGGAGC
>JBOHDX010000054.1:0-162793 GCA_050700835.1 Nocardioidaceae bacterium | reverse complement strand
CACGGTCAGCGGGATATCCATCATCGTGCTGTCCACCGCAGTGGCCCCTTCCAGCTATCCGTTACTGGCCAGGAGTGTCACTGGGGCAGAGTTGCCGGAGGTGCCCCGAATGCCCTACCCCAGTGATCGTGAGCGCGATCGGCCGTGGGTGATGCGAACATACGCCGGGCACTCGTCGGCGACTACGTCCAACTCGCTGTACCGGCGCAACCTCGCCAAGGGTCAGACCGGCCTTTCGGTGGCCTTCGACCTACCAACCCAGACCGGCTACGACCCCGACCACGAGCTGGCTCGCGGCGAGGTCGGCAAGGTCGGCGTGCCGATCAGCCACATCGGCGACATGCGCACCCTGTTCGACCGCATCCCGATGGCACAGGCCAACACCTCGATGACGATCAACGCCACCGCCATGTGGCTGCTGGCGCTCTACGCATCGGTGGCCGCCGAGCATGGGGCGGACCTGGCGCAACTGTCAGGCACCACACAGAACGACATCATCAAGGAGTACCTGTCCCGCGGGACCTACGCTTTCCCACCGAGGCCGAGCCTGCGGTTGATCACCGACGTAGTGGTCTACACGGTCAACCAGATGCCGAAATGGAACCCGATCAACATCTGCAGTTACCACCTGCAGGAGGCGGGCGCGACGCCGGTGCAGGAGTTGGCGTACGCGCTGTCGACGGCGATCGCGGTGCTGGACTCGGTCCGCGACTCCGGACAGGTCGCGCCGGATGACTTCGGCAAGGTCGTCGGCCGGATCTCGTTCTTCGTCAACGCAGGTGTGCGGTTCGTCGAGGAGACATGCAAGATGCGGGCGTTCGTCGCCTTGTGGGACGAGCTCACCTCGACGAGGTACTTCGTGCAGGACGAGCGGCAGCGACGCTTCAGGTACGGCGTGCAGGTCAACTCCCTGGGCCTCACCGAGGCACAGCCGGAGAACAACGTCCAGCGGATCGTGCTCGAGATGCTCGGCGTCACGATGTCCAAGAACGCGCGCGCCCGTGCCGTCCAGCTGCCCGCCTGGAACGAAGCGCTGGGGCTGCCGCGACCTTGGGACCAGCAGTGGTCATTGCGGGTGCAGCAGGTGCTTGCCTACGAGTCCGACCTTCTCGAGTACGACGACATCTTCGACGGGTCGCGGGTGATCGACGCCAAGGTGGCCGAGCTGGTCGCCGGCGCCAAGGCAGAGATCGACCGCGTGCAGGGGATGGGCGGCGCGGTGGCGGCCGTCGAGTCGGGCTACATGAAGCAGGCTCTGGTCAGCTCGCACGCCCAGCGACGGGCCCGGATCGAGTCGGGGGAGGACAAGGTGGTGGGCGTCAACGTCTGGACGGAGACCGAGGCCTCGCCGCTTACCGCGGACGTCGACACCGCCATCCAGGCGCCCGATCCCCAGGCGGAGGCAGCAGCGATCGCCAGCCTGGACGCATGGCGCGGGCAACGCGACCCGGCCGAGGTCGACGCCGCTCTCGACCGCGTCCGCGCCGGCGCCAAGTCGGGCGAGAACTTGATGGTGGCCACGCTCGCCGCCGTCCGTGCCGGCGCCACGACCGGCGAGTGGGCCGGGTCCCTGCGCGAGGTGTTCGGGGAGTATCGCCCACCCACCGGCGTCTCCCAAAGCGTCGGCATGTCCGCCGCGGGCAGCGAGCTGGCGGCGGTGCGCGAGCGGGTCCGGCGTACCGGCGAGGAGCTCGGCGGGAGGTTGCGGCTGCTGGTCGGCAAGCCCGGGCTCGACGGACACTCCAACGGCGCCGAACAGATCGCGGTGCGCGCACGCGACGCCGGCTTCGAGGTGGTCTATCAGGGAATCCGGCTCACCGCGGCGCAGATCGCCTCCGCCGCGGTCGCCGAGGACGTGCACTGCGTCGGCCTGTCGATCCTGTCGGGCTCGCATCTGGAGCTGGTGCCGCAGGTGATGTCGGCCCTCACCGAGGCCGGGTTGTCCGACGTACCGGTGGTCGTTGGCGGCATCGTGCCGGCGGCGGACGCCAAGGAGCTCGAACGTCAGGGCGTGGCAGCGGTGTTCACCCCGAAGGACTTCGGGCTCACCGAGATCATCTGCCGGATGGTGGACGTGATCCGGGCGGCCAACGGCCTGACCCCGGATCCGGCGTTGACCTCGTGATCGCTGGATCCGGGGTGGGGTGAGCCCCCAACGGCGGTGACTTCGAGTGCTGCCACGTCTCTTCGGCTGCCCGCACCGCTGGTCGGGTCGGGCGCACCTCGGGCTTCCCTCGACCCCGACACGGTGGCCGACTGGGCCAAGGAGAACGGCATGGCCGGCTCGTCGTATGCCGACGTGGTCGCCTCCGAGCCGTTGAGGCAGATGGTCAGCGGATACGTCGAGCAGCTCAACACCCGGCTGGACCGGTGGGAGACGATCAAGACGTGGATCTTGCTCGATCACGTCCTGACCGTCGAGTCGGGGAGCTCATGCCCTCCGTCAGGGTCAAGCGCAAGGGTCGCGGACAACCACCGCCGGCAGATCGAAGGTCTGTACGCCTGACTCGGGCGTAGTCGGCGACGCCGGAATGGGGCTTGCGAAGATAGGGTGAGCTGCGGTGACCACCCGGTTGCCGCGTTACTCTCCGGTTCAGCGCACAGGATCGTTCATGACCGAAGTGGCTGAGGGCGGCGGCGTCCTGGCGAGCAGTCGTGGCGCCATCCGGGAGACCGGCCAGTCGTTGGCGTCGGTGTTCGGCAACTCTGCCCTGCGCCGGATCCAGCTGGCCCTGGCCGGGTCGATGATCGGCGACTGGGCCTACGCCACCGGCGTCGCCGTCTGGGCCTACGGTGTCGGCGGCGCGACCGCGGTCGGGATCTGGTCGGCGGTCCGGCTGACGATGATGGCCGTCACCGCGCCGATCGCGGCAGGGTTCGCAGACAAGCACCCGCGCAAAGCCGTGATGATCGGCACCGACCTGGTCCGCGCGGTCCTGGTCGCAGCGAACGCGGTCCTGCTCTACGCACACTCGGCCGCCGCACCGGTCTTCGTGCTGGCCACCGTCACGGCGCTGCTGGGCACGCCCTTCCGGGCTGCCCAGCGCTCACTGATGCCGGCCCTCGCGAACCGTCCTGAGGAGCTCACCGCCTCCAACGGCACCAGCAGCATCATCGAGAGCCTGGCGTTCTTCGTCGGCCCGGCAATCGGTGCGACCCTGATCGCGTTCACCAGCGTGGCGACGGTCTTCGCGTTCGACGCGGCGACGTTCGTGTGGTCGATGCTCATGGTCGGCGGGGTGAAGGTTCCGGTCGGCGACTCGGCAGCCGCGGCGACCGGAGACGCCACGCCGGAGGATCCGCAACCGGCCGCAGAGACCGAAGAACCCAAGCCGAAGTTCCTGGCCGAGACGATGGCCGGCTTCGGCACGATCTGGCGCGACAAGGACCTGTTCGTCGTCACCGCCGAGGTCTCCGCGCAGACCGTCATCGCCGGCGCCTCGGCCGTCTTCGGCGTGGTGATCGCGGTGCACATCCTGCACACGGGGGCCAAGGGCGTGGGATACCTCGACTCTGCGCTTGGGGTCGGCGCGGTCGTAGGTGGGCTCTTCGCGATCTCGCGAGCCTCGAAGCGCAAGATGGGTCAAGATGTGACCACCGGGGTGATCTTGTGGTCGCTGCCGCTGCTCCTCATCACCGTCATGCCGTTCCCGGTCTCTGCGTTCGTCGCGATGGCCCTGCTCGGGTTCGCCAACCCCCTCGTCGATGTCAACCTGGACACGATCGTGCAGCGGATCACCCCGGATGCGGTGATGGGCCGGGTGTTCGGCGCCCTCGAGGCCTGTCTGATCGGCACGATGGCCGTCGGTGCCCTGCTGATGCCGCTGCTCATCCACCTGATCGGGCTGCGCGGCGGGCTGGGGGTGCTGGGGGGCGCCATCACCGCGCTGGCGTTGACCGGGCTGCGCCGGATGCGCAGCCTCGACGGCCGCCTCGGCGTCCCCGCGGGAGCACCCTTGCTCCGGGCGATCGCGATGTTCGCACCGCTCAACCCGGCCACGGTCGAGTCGTTGGCTCGCGCGCTCGTCCGGGTCGAGGTGCCTGCTGGGCAGGTCGTCTTGCGCGAGGGCGACGAGTCCGACCGGTTCTACGTCGTCGAGTCGGGGCTGGTCCAGGTCACCCAGGGCGAGCGGGTGCTGCGCGAGGAAGGCGCCGGGGAGTTCTTCGGCGAGATCGGGCTGTTGCGCGACGTGCCCCGCACCGCGACAATCACCGCGGTCTCCGACACTGTGCTGCAGGCGCTCGGGCGCGCTGAGTTCCTCGACGCCGTCACCGGCCAGACCGAGGCCAGGTCGGCGGCCGACGACATCGTCACCCGGAGGCTGACGGTGTGAGCCGACCATGACCTGCACCGCCTGCGGCACCGAGCTTCCCCCCGGCGCGCGGTTCTGTTTCAGCTGCGGCGCCACCCAGGCGAGTTCTCGCTGTGCGTCCTGCGGCGAGGAGCTCGTTGCCGGTGCCCGGTTCTGCATATCGTGCGGGGCCGCCCAGCCGCCGCGCGCGGCCACCGTGTCGGCCGCGCACCCGGTCGCGACCCGGCGGGTCACCAGTGTCCTGTTCGGCGACCTGGTGGGCTTCACCTCGCTGTCGGAGACCCGTGACCAGGAGGAGGTCCGGGAGCTGCTGTCGCGCTACTTCGACGGGTGTCGTGCGGTGATCGCCCGCTACGGCGGCACCGTGGAGAAGTTCATCGGCGATGCCGTGATGGCCGTCTGGGGGGTGCCGACCGCACACGAGGACGACGCCGAGCGCGGGGTCCGTGCCGGCCTCGAGCTCGTCCAGGCGGTCGCGGCGATGGGCGACGACCTCGGTGTCTCCGCCCTGGCCATGAGGGTCGGGATCGTCACCGGCGAGGTCGCGGTCACCATCGGCGCCGAGCAGCAGGGGATGGTCGCCGGCGACGCGGTCAACACCGCCGCCCGGGTGCAGTCGGTGGCGCAGCCGGGCCAGGTCTGGGTCGACGAGACGACGCGGCTGCTGACCGCCTCAGCGATCACCTACGTCGACGTGGGCAGCCACCGGCTCAAGGGAAAGCTCGAGACGGTCCCGTTGTGGTCGGTCCGCGCCGTGGTCGCCGCGATCGGCGGCATCCAACGCGCTGATGGGCTGGAGGCCCCGCTGGTCGGCCGGGACCGGGAGCTGCGCCTGGTCAAGGAGCTGTTCCACCACATGCAGGAGGTCCGCCAGCCGAGCCTGCTGGTGGTCGACGGTGAGGCCGGAGTCGGCAAGAGTCGGGTCGCCTGGGAGCTGGAGAAGTACGTCGACGGACTCAGCGACATCGTGCGCTGGCACAGCGGTCGCTGCCTCGCCTACGGGGAGGGGGTGGCGTTCTTCGCGCTCGCCGAAGCCGTCCGCACCAGGCTTCGGGCGGCGCGCGAGTCCGACGAGACCGAGGACGACGTGGCTGCGCTGCTCGCCAGCGGCGTGCAGCGCTACGTGCCCGATCCGGACGAGCGGGCCTGGCTGGAGCCTCGCGTCGGCGCCCTGCTCGGCATCGGCTCGGTCGGGACCTTCTCACGGGAGGACCTGTTCGAGGCGTGGACGAAGTTCTTCGAACGCGTGGGCGACGGCAGCTATCCGGTGGTGCTCGTCGTCGACGACGCGCACCACGCCGACGACGGCCTGCTGCAGTTCATCGAACACCTGCTCACCGCCGGCAGCTTCGCGTGCTTCGTGGTGCTGCTGACCAGGCCCGGCCTTCTCGAGACGCATCCCGCATTGGCCACCAACCGGCGTTCGACCGTCGTCCATCTGGCCGGGCTCGGCGACCGGGACATGGCCGCGCTGCTCGACGGGCTGGTGTCCGGGCTTCCCGAGGGGGTCCGTGACGAGCTGGTGGCGCGTGCGGAGGGGATGCCGCTGTTCGCGGTGGAGACGGTGCGCGCCCTGATCGACCGTGACCTGGTGGTGCCGCGCGGTGGACAGTACGTCCTGGCCAACCCCGAAGCCCTCGACCTGGACCAGATCGGCGCGCCCGCCTCGCTGCAGGCGCTGGTCGCGGCCCGGCTCGACACGCTCAACCCGGCCCAGCGGTCGGTGGTCAGCCGGGCCAGCGTGCTGGGCGGCACGTTCACCAGTGCGGAGATCCGGGCACTCTGCGCAGACGTGGCAGATCTCGAGGCGGTGCTCGCCGGGCTGGTGCGTCAACAGATCCTCACCCGCGAGACCAGCCGGTTCAGCGCCGACTACGCGCAGTACGCGTTCGTGCAGACCGTCGTACGACAGGTCGCCTACGCGTCGCTGTCGCGCCGGGACCGCAAGGCCACCCACCTGGCGGTGGTGGCGGCGCATGAGACCAACCAGGAGGAGGACGCCGAGCTGGCCCCGATCATCGCCCAGCACTATCTGGACGCCATCGAGGCGATGCCCGGCGAGCCGGACGTCACCGAGCTGACCGAGGCCGCGATCAGCAACCTGCGGGCCGCCGCCGCGCGCGCGGAGTCGCTCGGTGCGCCCACGGAAGCGGCCGGTCACCTCAGGACCGCACTGGCCCATGCGGTGGACGCCGCGGAGCGCGCCACGTTGCAGAGCAAGCTGGCCTGGGCACTGGTCCACTGCGGCCAGTACCACGCCGCGGCCGAGGTCGCCGCGGCGGCGGCCGGCTTCTTCGACCAGGTCGGCAACGACGTCGACGCCGGTCTCGCCGCCTGTGCCCATGCCGAGGCCCTCTGCTTGGGTTCGGGCGACAACGCCGGCGCTGTGGCGATCGCCCAGCCGCGGTGGGAGGCGCTGATCGGGCGTGCGGACGCCGTCCCGGTGCTGCTGGCGCTCAACTCGACGTTGACCCAGGCCAAGCTGCGGGTCTCCGAGGACATCCGCGAGCTGGTCGAAGAACGGATGCGGTTGGCCGACCTGGTCGAGGACATGGAGGCTCTCACGGACTGCTTCAACACCCTCGGGGTGCACTACATCAAGGTCGGGGTCCCGTCGCTGAGCCGGATCCTGATCCAGTCCGCCGCGGACATGGCCCGCGCCCACCACTACACGGTGCCGCTGGCCCGGTCGTTGAGCAACCTCTCCTCCGACCGGCTGGGCGACGACCTCGTCGCCAGCGAGACGCTGGGCCGCGAGGCGGTCTCCGCCGCGACCGCCTCCGGGGTCACCGTGTGGATCTCCTACGCCTCGGTCAACCTGGCCCTGGCATTGTTCGGGGTCGGGGGCTGGGACGAGGCCCTCGACGTGATGGCCGCGGCGGCACCCTTCTCGGCCTCCGACAACAAGTCCGCGCTGGCCAGCATCCGCATCTCGATCGCGCAGGCACGTGGCGAGGACCTCGACGCCGGATGGGACGAGGAGGGCGACGCGGTCTCCGACGACCCGGTCGTCCAGGCCTGGCGCGACCATGCGGACGCGCAGCGGCTGCGCGGTGACGGTCACCCCCGGGAGGCGCTGGCCAAGGCGATGTCGACGGTGGAGAAGGCCCACCAGCTGTTCGGCACCTGGGACGACTTCTGGCACTTCTTCCCGACCGCCGCGTCGCTTGCCCTCGACCGCTCCGACGACTCGGCGGTGACGCGGCTGCTCGAGCTCACCTCGTCCAATGTCAGCAGGGTGCTCGTCGGGGTGCAGGGACACCGGGCCTGGCTGCGGGCCCGTTACGGCGAGGGAGACGGTCCCGAAGCTACCGAGGCGCGCTACCGCGAGGCTCTCGCGAAGTACGAGACCTGGGGGTCGCCGGTCTACATCGCGCGGGCCGCCGCCGACTTCGGGCTCTGGCTGGCCGGGCAGGGCCGGGCCGCCGAGGCCGAGGACAGGCTCGGCGAGGTCCGCGCCACCTTCACCCGGTTTGGCGCAGTCGCCTGGCTGGAGCAGATCGAGGCCCGGCTCACCTCCGCCGGCTGAGCCTGGCCGTGACAGCATGGCCGGGTGCACCTCAGCGGATGAGGTGCTTGACCAGGAAGTCGGCGCTGTCGGTCAGAGCCTTGGCCTCGTTGTCGGCCTTGGTGAACCCATGCCCCTCGTCGGCATAGACGTCGTAGCGCACGTCGACTCCGCGGCTGCGCAGCCGCTCGACGATCTGGTCGCTCTCGGCCTGCCTCACCCGGGGGTCGTTGGCACCTTGGATCACCAGCAGTGGTGCGACGATGCCGTCGGCATATGTCACCGGGGAACGGGACACCAGGAAGTCCTTGTCGTCCTCGGCATGGCCGACCCACTCGGTCATCATCCGTCGCCAGGTGGGCGGGACCGACCCGGCCAGCGTGACGAGGTTGGACGGGCCGACGATGTCGACACCGACCGCCCAGAGGTCAGGCAGCCGGCTCAGGCAGGACAGCACGGCGAAGCCACCGAATGACGCGCCGAACACCCCGATGCGGTCGCGGTCGATCCACTCGAGGCTACGAAGGTAGGCCGCCGCCTGCTCGAAGTCGCCGAGCTCGGCGCCACCCCAGTCACGCATGATCAGCCTCTGGTAGCTGGTGCCGTAGCCGGTCGACCCGCGGACGTTGGGTGCGAGCACACCGATGCCCCGCGAGAGCAGGTACTGGTACAGCCCGGCGTAGGCGTACACCGGCCGCTCCTGCGCCTCCGGTCCACCGTGGATGGACAGCACGACGGGGAACGGCCCGTCGCCGGCCGGGCGATAGAGGTACGCCGCCACCTTGCGGCCGTCGTGGGTCGCGTACCGGATCAGTCGGGGCTCGGTCATCGAGTCGGCGTCGACCGTTGCCGGGCGCACATCGGTGAGCCACGTGACGTCGCCGCCGTCGAGGTCGACCAGGGCCAGGTTGGTGGGGCGCGTGGCGGTGGACACGAGCAGGGCGACCTGACGTCCGTCCCGAGACACCGACAGCTGGCTCACCATGCCGGGGGGAAGGGCTGGCGCCGTGAGATCCTGGCCGGACTCGAGCTCCCGGGCGTACAGCTGCGAGTTGCCGTCCACGTTGACCGTCCAGACCAGCCGGCTGCCGTCCGCGGACAGGGCCGCCTGCTCAACGTCCCAGTCGGGGGTCGCCAGCCAGCTGAGCGTGCCGTCGTCGAGGGACACCGACGCGAGCCCGACGAAGTCGCGGTCGAGGTCGGTGGCCACCACCAGCGCGCTGTGGTCGGGAAGCAGGCCGACCGGCTCGTTCTTGATCCCGGTGTGGTCCGGCATCAGCTCGCGCGACTCGCCACCGGCCACGTCGACGACGTGGGGGCGATAGTCGGAGTTGCTGTGCACGTCGACCGCGGTCAGCCGGGTCGAGTCCGCGGACCACGTGCCCGCGAGGACCATGCTCTGCAGCGCGAGGACCCGGCGTACCTGCCCGGTCCCGAGGTCGAGCAGGGACACGTCCTGGTTCGTGCGCTCGTCGTCGTTGGCGGCAAAGGCAAGGTAGCGGCCGTCGGGGGAGCAGGCTTCGCCGGCCAGGAAATGCTGCACGTCCGGCGCGTCGGTGAGCTGGGTAATCTCCCGGCTGCCGGCGTCGATCCGGAAGAGCTGGTGGAACTCGTCCCCCTCGCGGTCGGCGGCGAAGAACAAGATGGAGCCATCCGGATGCCATGACACCTGGCGTACGGACCGGTCGGTGTAGTCCGTCAGCTGGGTCGCTTCACCGTCGATCGGCGCGACGACCAGGTTGAACTGGCCGTTGCGGTCGTCGCAGTAGGCGATCCGGCTGCCGTCGGGCGAGATCGCCAGCGTGGGGTACAGCCGGCGGGACGGTCGGTAGTCGTGGAAGTCGGTCACGCAGGCAACGTAGCCGACGCACGGCGCGTGGTCGGGTGAAGATGGACGCGTGAGCAACCTGATGTGTGCGGTCCGGGTGATCTGCCTGCGGCATGGAGAGGCGGACGATCGGCCCGGCCACGACCTCGACGATCCGGGCCTCACCGAGCTGGGGCGCGACCAGGCCGCGACGGTCGGGTCGACCTTGATGGGCGAGCGGGTGGCACACGTCTACACCAGTCCGATGCGGCGTGCCCGTGAGACGGCTGACGTGATCGCCG
Organism: Nocardioidaceae bacterium; assembly: GCA_050700835.1. Taxonomy (GTDB): domain Bacteria; phylum Actinomycetota; class Actinomycetes; order Propionibacteriales; family Nocardioidaceae; genus JBOHDX01. Next base: position 152,863 of record JBOHDX010000054.1, on the reverse strand, counting down.
AGCAGCTCGGCGTCGGAGTCACCGAGCTGCCCGACCTGCGTGAGGTGTCCGCGGGCACGCTCGATGGTGCCGCCCGCCAGCAGGCGGCTGCGGCACTACGCGAGGTGTTCGAGGCGTGGCTGCTCGACGGCGCTCTCGCTGTGCCAGTGGGGGACGGCGAGACCGGTTCCGAGCTCGTCGGCCGGTTGGAGACGGCCCTCTCAGACGTGGCCGACGCCCACCGTGGTGAGACGGTGCTGGTGATCGGGCACGGTGGCATCCTGTCCTTCGGGCTGGCGACCCTGTGTCCAGAGCCTTCGGGACGATTCGTGCTCGGTCACCCGTTGGCCAATACGGCGCGGGTCGACCTCGCGTACGACGGCGATGTGTGGCACTGCTCGTCGTGGGCCGGCGAGGCGCCTCGCTGAGGCAGACTGACGCCGTGCGCGTGATCGTGGTCGGAGCCGGAGTCATCGGACTGACCAGTGCCGTCCGGCTGGCCGAGGGCGGCCACGACGTCGCCGTGCTGGCCCGTGACCTTCCCCTGGAGACGACGTCCGCGGTCGCAGCCGCGTGGTGGTATCCCCACCTTGCGCTGCCGCAGGACCGGGTCACCGCGTGGGCTGCTACCTCCTACGACGTCTTCGCCAAGCTGGTCGCCGAGGGCGGGGGTGAGCACGGCGAAACCGGCGTGTTGATGCGCGAGAGCATCGAGCTGCTCGGCGAGCCGACCGCCGATCCGTGGTGGGCCTCGGCGGTCCCGCGGTTGACCCGTGCGCTGGACCTGCCCCTGGGGTACGCCGACGGTTGGATCTTCGACGCGCCGGTGGTCGAGATGCCGGTCTATCTGACGTACCTGCGCCGCCGCGCCGAGGCAGCCGGGGCCACGCTGACCCGGATAGCCCTGCCGACGCTACCGACCGGAGCCGACCTGGTCGTCAACGCGGCCGGGCTGTCCAATCGCGCGCTGGTCGGGGATCACAGCCTGCATCCGGTTCGCGGCCAGGTGGTGTGGGTTCGACAGGTCGGTCTCGACCGGGTGTGGCTGGATTCGACGACACCAGCCTCCACCTACCTGGTGCCGCGCTCTCGCGACATCGTGATCGGCGGCACCAGCGACGACGGATCCTGGGACCTGCGGCCCGACCCGCAGGTCGCTCGCCAGATCCTCGACCGGGCGGCGGCGTTGGTCCCAGAGCTCGCCGACGCGCCGGTGCTCGCGCACCGGGTCGGCCTGCGGCCGGCGCGGCCGAGGGTCCGGGTCGAGGCCGAGCGGCGGCGCAACGCAAGTCCGGTCGTGCACTGCTACGGGCACGGGGGCGCCGGGGTCACCCTGTCGTGGGGATGCGCTGCCGAAGTGGCCAGCCTGGTCGACGCGCTGGCGTGAACCCTCGCGTGAAGCCTCGCGTGAACCCTTGCCCGAACCCTTGCCGCCCGCTTCACACGCCAGTGGCACCCCCAGCGCCCGATATGTACCGATTCGGCGGTGCCGTGGGCGTGTGAAGCGGGCGTCAGAAGAGTCGCAGGCTCGGGTCGTCCATGCCGCGGAGGGCGTCGTAGTCGACGGTGACGCACGCGATCCCGCGGTCGGTCGCGAGCACCCGCGCCTGCGGCTTGATCTCCTGCGCCGCGAACACCCCCCGCACCGGCGAGATCAGCGGGTCACGGTTGAGAAGCTCGAGGTAGCGGGTGAGCTGTTCCACGCCGTCGATCTCGCCGCGACGCTTGATCTCCACGGCGACCGATGCGCCGCCGAGGTCCTTGCACAACAGGTCGACCGGACCGATCGCGGTGGGGTACTCCCGGCGTACCAATGTCATGCCGGCACCGAGGCTGGCCGGATGCTCTGCGAGAAGCTCCTGCAGATGCTTCTCGACGCCGTCCTTGACCAGACCCGGGTCCTGCCCGAGCTCGTGCGCGGAGTCGTGCAGGATCTCGTCGATCACGATCCGCAGCGTGTCGTCGGACTTGGTGGCGGTGACCGTCCACTCCGGCCGACCGTCGTCGGCCACGCCCTCGTGCAGCCTGCACGGCGGACTCATCCAGTTCAGCGGTTTGTACGCCCGGTCGTCGCTGTGGATCGAGACCGAGCCGTCGGACTTGAGCAGAATCAGGCGCGTGGCCGCAGGGAGATGCGCCGAGAGCCGTCCGGCGTAGTCAACCTGGCACTTCGCGATCACGAGCCGCACGGTGGGCAAGGCTAGCCGCAGGCAGCGAACCGCCACATGGGAGACTCCAGTCATGGCTCGTGACTTCAGCACCATCGGCGTGATCGGACTCGGCACGATGGGTGCCGGCATCGCCGAGGTCTTTGCCCGCAACGGGTTCGACGTCGTCGGGGTCGAGCAGTCCGAGGAGCAGGTGGAGCGGGGCCGGGCCCACATCCAGCACTCCACCGACCGTGCCGTCAAGCGCGGCAAGCTCACCCCCGAGGACCAGCAGGCGGTGTTCGACCGGGTGACGTTCTCGACCGGACTGGGTGACGTCAAGGACTGTGACCTGGTGGTCGAGGCGGTGGTCGAGCACATCGACCTCAAGCGGATGATCTTCCGCGAGTTGGACCAGATCGTCCGCGACGACGCGATCCTCGTGACCAACACGTCCTCGTTGTCCGTCACCGAGATCTCGGCGGCGACGACTCACCCCGACCGCGTGCTCGGCATGCACTTCTTCAACCCGGCACCTGTGCAGCAGTTCGTCGAGGTGATCAGGACCGTCGTGACGGCTCCTGACGTGGTTGCCGACGTCCAGGAGCTGGCCAAGCGACTGCACAAGAACCCCGTCGCCGTCGGCGACAAGGCAGGGTTCATCGCCAACGCCTTGCTGTTCGGCTACCTCAACCACGCAGCCTCGATGTACGAGACGCACTACGCCAGCCGCGAGGACATCGACGCCGCGATGCGACTTGGCTGTCGCTACCCGATGGGCCCGCTGGCGCTGCTCGACCTGATCGGTCTGGACACGGCGTACGAGATCCTCGAGACGATGTACCGGCAGGGTCGTGACCGGCTGCATGCGCCTGCGCCGATCCTCAAGCAGATGGTCACGGCCGGCTTGCTGGGGCGCAAGACCGGACGCGGCTTCTACACCTACGAGGCCCCCGACTCTCCGGTCGTCGTGGGTGATGCCGACACGCCTGGTGCCGGTGACGCCGAGCAGCTTCGCCGCCCGATCAGCCGGATCGGGGTCGTCGGCTCCGGAACGATGGCGACCGGCATCATCGAGGTGCTCGCCAAGGGTGGCTACGACGTGCTCTATGTCGGCCGAGGCGACGACAAGGTCGCCAAGGTTCGCGAGACCGTCACACGCTCGCTGGACAAGGCGATCCAGCGCGGCAAGCTCGATGAGCCGGTCAAGGCTGAGGTCCTCGGCCGCCTGCACGGGTCCACGCGCCTCGAGGAGCTGCAGGACTGCGACCTCGTGGTCGAGGCCATCGCCGAGGAGCTCTCGGTCAAGAAGGCGTTGTTTGAGAACCTCGACGAGATCTGCAAGCCGGGCACCATCCTCGCGACGACGACGTCGTCCTTGCCGGTGATCGAGTGCGCAACCGCCACCGGTCGGCCTTCCGACGTGGTTGGGATGCACTTCTTCAACCCCGCTCCGGTGATGGACCTGGTCGAGGTCGTGTCCACCGTGTCCACCTCGGAGGAGGTGGCCGAGACCGTACGCGCCCTGTGCACGTCGATCGGCAAGCACCCGGTGTCGTGTGGCGACCGCGCCGGCTTCATCGTCAACGCCTTGCTGTTCCCCTACCTCAACGACGCCGTCCGGATGCTCGAGGCGCACTATGCGAGCGTCGAGGACATCGACACCGCCATGAAACAAGGCTGTGCCCTGCCGATGGGGCCGTTCGAGCTGCTCGACGTGGTGGGCAACGACGTGTCGCTGGCCATCCAGCGCGAGCTCTATCTCGAGTTCCGGGAGCCCGGATTCGCGCCTGCCCCGCTGCTGGAGCATCTCGTCACCGCCGGCTACCTCGGCCGCAAGACCGGTCGCGGGTTCCGCGACTACTCCAAGCACTGACCTCCTGCGGGGCCGATTCGGTCGAGCCCGCGCCGGCCCGGTTAGGCTCACCCGGTGGTTGACGACGATCGACCGATCCGGGGCACGTCGGTGCTTCCCGCCCGGCGGCAGGCCATCACGTTGCAGACCGCCGACGGGCTGAACCTGGTCGGTGAGCTCGCGCTGCCACTCGATCGTGACCCCGTCGCGACGATGATCTGCCTGCACCCGCTGCCCACCCACGGCGGCATGATGGACAGTCACCTGTTCCGCAAGGCGTCCTACCGGTTGCCGGCGCTTGCCGGCATCGCGGTGCTCCGGTTCAACACCCGCGGCACCAGCAGCGTGCAGGGCACCAGCGAGGGCTCCTTCGACGCCGGAGACGCGGAGCGTCTCGACGTGGCCGCCGCCCTCGAGTACGCCGAGTACGCCGATCTGCCACGTGTGTGGCTGGTGGGATGGTCGTTCGGGACCGACCTGGCGTTGCGGCACGGCCTGGACGCCTTGGTGACGGGGCTCGTGCTGTTGTCACCGCCGCTGCGCTTCGCCACGGACGCAGACCTCGAACGATGGGCGACGTCCGGCAAGCCGGTGACCGCGCTGGTGCCCGAGCACGACGACTACCTCCAGCCCCCGCAGGCAGTGGAACGGTTCGCGCACCTGCCGCAGGCCGAGGTCGTGTCGGTGGAGGGCGCCAAGCACCTGTGGGTCGGCCACTCCGAACGCGCGCTGGACGAGATCGTGAGCCGCATCGCGCCCGAGGTGCCGGTGCCCCTGCCGCGCCGCTGGAACGGGCCGATGGAGACTGCGGACACCTCCGCGTACGCCGACCGCACGACGGGCGCGTTCGCGGACGTCCCGATGCCGGAGCCGCCCCACGATCGACCCGTGGACTGACCAGGGCGCGAGCTCAGCCGTTCCCGGGCGTCTCGTCCGCAGACTCGTCGGGGCCGGACGGTTCCGCATCGCTGGAGCCGCTCTTGGTCCCGGCCCCGACTCCGACCCCGAAGGACGCCACGATCTCGTGCAGCTGGGCCAACTGGGCGACGATCCCGTCGCGCCGCCGCTGCACGTGGTCTAGCTCGTTGCGGGCGTTGGCGGTCTGGCGCTCGATGTCGGCAACCGCGCCGGCCTGGAGACTGTCCGCCTGCTTCTTGGCGGTCACCACGATCTGCTCCGCCTCCCGACGGGCGCGGCTCAGGTGACGTTCGGCCTCGGTATTGGACTGGTCACGGTGAGTGGTCGCCTGGGCCATTGCGTCGCGGGCCCGCTGCTCGGCGGCGGCGGCTCGCTCCTCGGCCTCATTGACCAGGCGGCCAGTCTCGGCGGTCGCCACTTCGTGGGCGTCGGTGGCCTCCTTGGCCAGCCGCTCCCGCTCCACGGCCAGCACCCGTCGTGCCTCGGTGAGCTCACGATCGGCACCGGCCTTGGTCTGCTCGGCCTCACGCTTGGCGGTGATGCGCAGGGCGTGGGCCTCCTGCTCTGATGCCAACCGGATCTGGTCGGCCTCCCGGGTGGCGGCAGCGACGAGACTGGACGCCTCCGCACTGGCCAAGGAGCGCTCCTGGTGGGCGGCCGTCACCACTCGGTCGCGCTCCTCCTCGACCTCCTTCAGCTGCACGACCCGGATGTCGTCGGCCTCCTTGTCCGCACTGGCCCTCGTCGCGGCGGCGTCCTTCTCCGCCTGGCTGATCAGCGCTTGCACGTGACTGTGTGCCCGGGCGGTCACCTCGTCGGCCTGCTGCTCGGCCAGCGTGAGCATCTCCGCGGCTCGACCGCCGAGGCCGGCGTAGGTAGGGGCGCCGCTCTCCTTGAGCTGCTTGGTGAGCTTGGCGACCTGTGCCTCCAGCGCCTGGGCGCGGGACTTGACCTGGTCGATCTCCCTCGACGCAGCGGCGGACGCCTGCTCCCGGTCGCGAACGAACGCGTCCACACTGTCACGGTCGTAGCCACCTCGGCGTACGACGGGGAAGCGGTCCTGGGCGCCGTCGGCCGGTCGCCCGGACTCGAAGATCGACAGGCCTGACTGGTCGGCCATGAGGGCGTCCTCCGCGGCTCGGCGTTGGGCAGATCGGTCCGGATGGTCAAGCGTTGCGAAAACGATTGATCGCGTCGAGATGCCGTGCGCGCATCGCCTCGTCCCGCACGCCGAGACCCTCGTCCGGTGCGAGACACAGTACCCCGACCTTGCCCTGATGCTGGTTACGGTGCACGTCGTACGCGGCCTGTCCTGTCTGCTCCAGCGGGTACGCCCGGGACAGCGTCGGGTGGATGTGTCCGCGCGCGATCAGCTGGTTCGCCTCCCATGCCTCGCGGTAGTTCGCGAAGTGTGAGCCGACGATGTTCTTGAGGTTCATCCAGAGGTAGCGGTTGTCGTAGGAGTGCATGAATCCGGACGTCGACGCGCAGGTGGCGATGGTGCCACCACGGCGGGTGACGTAGACGCTGGCGCCGAACGTCTCGCGGCCTGGATGCTCGAACACGATGTCCGGGTCGTTGCCACCGGTGAGCTCGCGGATCCGGGCACCGAGCCGCTTCCACTCTGTCGGGTCCTGGGTGTTTTCGTCCTTCCAGAAGCGGTAGTCCTCGGCGTTGCGGTCGATGATCAGGTCGGCGCCCATCGCCCGGCACAGCTCGGCCTTCTCCGGGCTCGACACCACGCAGACCGGAGTCGCCCCGCCGTTGAGTGCGAACTGCGTGGCGTACGACCCGAGCCCGCCGGAGGCACCCCAGACCAGAACGACGTCGCCCTGCTTCATGTCCGCGCCGTTGCGGGAGACGAGCTGGCGGTAGGCGGTCGAGTTCACCAGCCCGGGAGCGGCGGCTTCCTCCCAGGTCAGATGCGCCGGTTTGGGCATCAGCTGGTTGGCCTTGACCAGCGCGAGCTGCGCCAGCCCGCCGAAGTTGGTCTCGAATCCCCAGATCCGCTGCTCCGGGTCGAGCATCGTGTCGTCGTGGCCGTCCGGCTTCTCCAGCTCGACCGACAGACAGTGCGCGACCACCTCGTCGCCGGGCTGCCAGGCATGCACGCCCGGGCCGGCCCGCAGCACGACGCCGGCCAGGTCGGAACCGACCACGTGGTACGGCAGGTCGTGCCTCCGGGCCAGCGGCGACGTGCGTCCGTACCTCTCGAGGAAGCCGAATGTCGGCACCGGTTCGAAGATGGACGTCCAGACGGTGTTGTAGTTGATCGCGCTGGCCATCACCGCGACGAGCGCCTCGCCCGGACCCAGGTCGGGCACCGGGACCTCGTCGACGTGCAGGCTCTTGCGGGGATCCTTGTCGCGAGACTCCATCCCCTCGAACATCTCCGTGTCCTCGGCCCGCACGGTGACCGCGACGTAGGAGTCCGGGATCTGGATGGCCGCGAAGTCCTGTGCGGCGGTGTCGCCGGCCAGGATCGCGTCGAGGATCTGCTTCACGCCGTGGGCCTCTCGTGCGTCCGGAGGGCACCGACCACGATGTCGGAGCTACGAATTACCCGAGGGTAATGCCCGGAAGCCGGACCGGGCAGTGGTCTGTGACCTAGTTCGCAGCCGGCTCCACGAGCTCGACCAGCACGCCGCCGGCGTCCTTGGGGTGTACGAAGTTCACCCGGCTGCCGGCGGTGCCCGGGCGCCCGGAGTCGTACAGCAGGCGTACCCCACGCGTGCGGAGGATCTCCGACACCGCCTCGAGATCGGTCACGCGGTACGCCAGCTGTTGAATGCCGGGGCCGTGTCGGGTCAGGAACTGCCCGATGGCGGAGTCCGGTGTCAGCGGGGCGAGCAGCTGGATGCGGGTGTCGGAGTCGCCCACTGCGAGCATCGCCTCGCGGACGCCCTGCTCGGTGTTGACCTCCTCGTGGACGGCCCTGAGACCGAACGTCGCGGCATAGAACTCCAGCGCCTCGTCGAGGTCGGCGACCGCGATGCCGACGTGGTCGATCGCGGTCAGGAACGGCTCAGGGACCAGGGACACCGGCCCATCGTTGCGGTGCCACCGGGGACGGCGCCAGCCGGTGTGACCGGTCCGACAGCCTGTCGCCCCTGACTCGACCGACCCGCGACGGCGACGGCTGGGTAGTGTTCGAGAGGTCGTGGGTCACCGCGGCGGGTTGGCAGAACAGGAGAGTCGTCATGGCTGGATCCGTCATCGTCGCAGGAGCGCGGACGCCGATCGGACGGTTGCTCGGAGGTCTCAAGAGCCTCTCCGCCGCCGAGCTGGGAGGCAAGGCGATCGCCGGCGCGCTCGACAAGGCCGGCTTGGAGCCGGACCAGGTCGAGTACGTCATCATGGGCCAGGTTCTGCAGGCCGGAGGCGGCCAGATCACCGCGCGCCAAGCGGCCGCACAGGCCGGGATTCCCATGACCGTACCCGCGCTGACGGTCAACAAGGTCTGCCTGTCGGGGGTCAATGCGATCTCGCTGGCCGACCAGCTGATCCGGGCAGGTGAGTACGACGTCGTCGTCGCCGGCGGCATGGAGTCGATGACCAACGCTCCGCACCTGTTGCCGAAGTCCCGTGAGGGCTTCAAGTACGGCGACGTGACCCTGGTCGACCACATGGCCTACGACGGACTGTGGGACGTCTTCACCGACCAGCCGATGGGCCTGCTGACGGACCGCTGCAACATGGACGGCGCCGACCTCAGCCGTGAGGAGCAGGACGCGTTCAGCGCCCAGTCCCACCAGCGTGCCGCGCTGGCCTGGAAAAACGGGCTGTTCGACGACGAGGTGGTGCCCGTCGAGGTCCCGAACCGCCGCGGCGACGCCACGTGGGTACGCGAGGACGAAGGGATCCGTGGCGACACCACGGCCGAGTCGCTAGGCCGGTTGCGTCCTGCCTTCGACAAGGCTGGCAGCATCACCGCCGGGTCGGCCTCCCAGATCTCCGACGGGGGCTGCGCCGTGGTCGTGATGAGCAAGGCCAAGGCGCAGGAGCTCGGACTGAGCTGGCTGGCCGAGATCGGCGCTACCGGGTCCGTGGCCGGACCCGACTCGACGTTGCAGATGCAGCCGGCCAACGCGATCGCCAAGGCCTGCGCCAAAGAGGGCATCTCGGCCGCAGACCTCGACCTCGTGGAGATCAACGAGGCGTTCGCGGCCGTCGGCATCGCCAGCGCACGCGAGCTCGGCATCGACCAGGACCGCGTCAACGTCAACGGTGGCGCAATCGCCCTCGGGCATCCCATCGGCATGAGCGGAGCCCGGATCGTGCTGCACCTCGCGCTCGAGTTGGCCCGCCGCGGCGGTGGGGTCGGGGCGGCTGCCCTGTGCGGCGGTGGTGGCCAAGGCGATGCCCTGATCGTGCGCGTACCGGCCCGCTGAGCTCGGCCCAGGTAGGCCACGTGCGTTCGGCCGGGCAGCAGCAGGTCCCCGTACCCGACCTTGTCGATCGGGCGGTCGGCGGTGATGCGCGTTCCGTCGCCCGGCTGATCTCGCTGGTCGAGGATGCTTCGCCGGATCTGCGCGAGGTCAACCGGTTGCTAGCGCCACGCACTGGTCGGGCACGCGTGATCGGTATTACCGGCTCACCGGGAGTCGGCAAGTCCACGGCTACCGCGGCGTTGGTGAGCGGCTTGCGGACCAACCGCGCCAGGGTGGGAGTCCTGGCCGTCGACCCGTCGTCGCCGTTCTCCGGTGGTGCCCTGCTCGGCGACCGCGTGCGCATGCAGGAGCACGCCACGGACGCCGGTGTGTTCATCCGCTCGATGGCGACCCGCGGTCACCTCGGCGGACTCGCCTGGGCGACACCCCAGGCGGTGCGCGTCCTCGACGCCTCGGGGTACGACGTGGTGCTGATCGAGACTGTCGGCGTCGGCCAGTCCGAGGTCGACGTCGCGGCGCTCGCGGACACGACGGTGGTGCTCCTCGCGCCCGGCATGGGGGATGGGATCCAAGCTGCCAAGGCGGGCATCCTGGAGATCGGCGATGTCTACGTGGTCAACAAGGCGGACCGTGACGGCGCGTCCTCGGTAGCCCGGGACCTGCGAGCCATGCTCAACCTCGCCGATCGCGACGCCGGCGCTTGGAAGCCCCCGATCGTCAAGACCGTTGCCAGCAAGGCTGAGGGCATCGCAGACGTACTCGCGGAGCTCGACAAGCACCATGCCTGGCTGGAGGAGTCCGGCGACCTCCAGCGCCGGCGAGTATCCCGGGTGCGCGACGAGATCGAGACCATCGCGGTCACCGCGCTGCGGGCGACGTTCGCCGATCTGCACGGCGACGAGCGCCTGGATGCGCTCGCGGAGTCAGTCGTGTCCGGGGAGTCCGACTCCTGGACCGCGGCCGACTCGCTCGTCGCCGACTTCGCCAGATCCCAGTAGTCGCTGCGCCTTCGCGCCCTCCCCGGTATCCCCCTTGTGATCTCGCTGGGGGCGGCGCGTAAGTGTCGGATGACGGGGGTGGGTAGGCGTTGGCGGCGCGTAAGTGTCGGATGACGAGGGTGGGTAGTGCGGCGCGTAAGTGTCGGATGGTGAGGGTGGGCTGGGTGATCTTCGGTCAGCGTGTATGGGCCTGCGGGTCCTCGCCCGGCTGACCTTGCGGCCATCCGACAGTTGCGCACGCTCGCGCCGGCGCCGTGGCGACCGACCGCGCCCTCGTGCGGCGAGATCGCGGTTTGGTGCGAGGTGATCGACCCCAGCCCGCCTCGAAGTGTGATCTCGCCGAGTGGGGCGGCGCGTAAGTGTCGGATGGCGAGCGGTGGGTGGGGGTGGGCGGCGCGTAGGTGTCGGATGGTGAAGGTGGGTTGGGGTGGGCGGCGCGTAAGTGTCGGATGGTGAAGGTGGTGGGGGTGGGCGGCGCGTAAGTGTCGGATGGCGAGGATGGGGGGCGGGGACCGATCGGGCGGCAGGCGACGCCACGGCCGTCGACACGCCCACGAACGTGCGGGCACCGGGTTCAGGTGACGGCGAACCGGCCCTGCGCGTCGACGATCACCCGTCCGTTGGCGATGGCCCATTGGAGCGCTCGCTCGAACCGCTGCGCATCCCAGTAGGCCGCGCCCACGCGTGCACGCAGCTCGGCGTCGGCCGCTGGTCCCTCGGCGCGCAGCGCCCGCTCGAGCTGGGCGACCTCGCGTTGGCGGCGCCGGCTGGGCAACGTCTCAACGGACGGCTTGGGTGGTGGCATCGGCATGATCTGACTCCTGTCGTACGGGCAGCCTAGGCGCGGGACGGCTCCGCCTGGCCGCCGGACAGCGTGTCCTCAGCGGTGAGCGGCTTGGCGATGTTCTCCAACGACTCCCCCTCCGCGTGCACGCCGAGGAACGCCGCCACCACGCCACCGCCGATCATCAAAGCGGCGCCGATCCAGTAGCCGGTCGCGAGCACTGTGATGTCCTTGCTCGACGTAGCGCTGTCGATCAGATGTCCGAAGTACAGCGGGCCACTGATTCCGCCGACGGCAGTCCCGACCGCGTAGAAGAAGGCGATGCACAGTGCTCGGGTCTCCATCGGGAAGACCTCGCTGGCGGTGAGGTACGCCGAGCTGGCTCCGGCCGACGCGAAGAAGAAGATCACCATCCCGAAGATCGTCAGCGTCACCGCGGACAGGCCACCGAGCATGAATCCGGCGATGGCCAGGAGCACCCCGGACAGGATGTAGGTGCTGGAGATCATCCGGACCCGGCCCACAGTGTCGAACAACGGGCCGAGCAGCAGCGCACCAAGGAAGTTGCTCAATGCGAACAGGGCAAGGTAGTAGCCGGTCTGGGTCACTCCCAGGAACGTGGTCAGGCTGTCGCCGTAGGTGAAGAAGAACGCGTTGTAGAGAAACGCCTGGCCCACGAACAGCGAGAAGCACAGGATGGTACGTCTCGGGTAGAGGGCGAAGACGGTGTGCGCGATGGTGGCCATGCCGATGGTGCGCCGCTGTCGGATCGTGATCGTGTCCGATACCGACGACAGGTCTTTGCCGGTCTCCGAGCGGACTGTCTCCTCGATCTCGCCGACGACCTGCTCCGCCTCCTTGTCCCGGCCGTGGATGAAGAGCCACCGAGGACTCTCGGGTACGTTGCGCCGGACCAGCAGGACGCCGAGCCCGAGGATGGCGCCTAGACCGAAGCACAGCCGCCAGCCGTACGACTGGTCGATGACTGTGGGGTCGAGCAGCGGGATCGTGATCAGCGCGCCCCCTGCGGCGCCGACCCAGAACGACCCGTTGATGGCCAGGTCCACCCGCCCTCGGTACCTGGCCGGGATGAGCTCGTCGATGGCGGAGTTGATCGCGGCGTACTCACCGCCGATACCGGTGCCGGTGATGAACCGGAACACGAAGTAGAACAACACGTTGGGCGAGAACGCGGTGAGCACGGTGCCGACCAGGTAGACGCCAAGGGTGATCATGAACAGCTTCTTGCGGCCGAACCGGTCGGTGAGCTGACCGAAGACCAGTGCCCCGAAGCAGGCGCCCGCGACGTAGATGGCGCCGGCCTGGCCGTTCTGCGCGCTGGACAGGCCGATGCCGGTGCTATTCGGCTGCAGTGCGGACGCCAACGACCCGACGATCGTCACCTCGAGGCCGTCGAGGATCCACACGGTGCCCAGGCCGATCACGATCATCCAGTGCCAGCGAGCCCACGGGATCCGGTCGAGTCGTGCCGGGATGTCCGTGGTGATCCGGCCGGTCTCTACTCCACTGCTGCCACGGGATGACATCGACCGTCCCTCTCGTCCGCGTTCGAGAACCCGCTGACCACTCTTCGAGAACTTCATCGAGAACTTCACCGAGAACTTCATCGAGAACTCATGGACAACTCATGGAGATCGTCGCGCCGATCCACCGCCTCCGCGACTCGAGATCGCCCGGCGCGCCTTCCGAGCCTGGCGCGGAGGGTGCGCTACACATGGGGTGGACCCGTGTGGCCAGACCGCTGACAACGACCCGGGAGGACCGGTGCCGGACGCCATCAGGAAGGTGATCTACTACCTCGTCGCGGCCTTTCTCATCTTCTACATGATCACGCAGCCGCATCAGTTCGCCGGCGTGGTGAAGGACCTCGGCGGCGCAGTCGGCACGGGAGCTCACCGGATCGGCCAGTTCTTCACATCCCTGATCTCGTGAGCATCGGGTGAGGCACCGGTCGGGGAGGTCACGACGATGCTGCGATGGTTGTGGTCGCTGATCCCGGACCAGGAGATCGGCTCGCACCTGCTGGTCGACGAGGGCGAGCGCGTCATCGACGAGGTGGCTCACCACTGGATCGTCTACGTCAGGCCGGTGCTCGAGTGCCTGCTGGCGCTCGTCGTCTTCGTGTTCTTCCTCTTCGGACCCGTCTCGGTGGGATGGCTGCTGATCCTGGTGATGGTGGCGTTGCTCCTCCACGCCGGCTGGTACGCCCTGTCGCAGCACATGGACCGGTTCGTCATCACCAACATGCGGGTGTTCCGGGCGCGTGGCGTCTTCTCGCGAAGCATCGCGACGATGCCGATCCAGCGGATCCTGGACATCACGGTGCGCAAGCCGATGCTGGGACGCATCTTCGGCTACGGCAACTTCGTGTTCGAGTCCGCTGCCCAGGAGCAGGGGCTTCGCGACATCCGCCACGTCGGGGACCCTGATCGCCGTGATCTCACTATCCAGCGGGTGGTGCAGCAGTCCGGACTCCGCAGCGCACGCCCCCTGCGCTGACTCACAGGCTGCCGTCAACAACGACTCGGTCGGGAGGTCACCGTCTGCTCACGATCGGGCGGTTGTCCTTGTTCGGCGCCGGCGCGTCTGTGAACCTACGGGCGGGGCAGCAGTTGCGGAGGACACCGAACCAGGGGGACGAGTGACGTCTCACGTGCGTCGGGCAGACGTGGCGTCCGTAGGCACTGACATGCCCGGAATGTCCGTTCGGTGCACCGGTGTCGTCCATCTGTACCGCACCCTCGAGGGCCATGACGTGGTGGCCTTGCAAGGGGTGGATCTGAGCATCCGCCGTGGCGAACGGGTTGCCCTGCTAGGTCCGTCCGGCTCCGGCAAGTCCACCCTGTTGGACCTCTTCGGCGGGCTTCAGCGGCCGTCCGCGGGACGAGTGCTGCTCGACGACCACGATATCGGCCGCTTGTCGGAGGCCGACGTCACCGACCTCCGGGCCCAGCGCGTGAGCACCCTGCTGCAGGGCGCCTCCCGGAACCTTCTGCCGTACGCGACGGCGGAACAGAACGTCGCGTTCGCGCAGCTCGCGGTTCCTCGCAAGCTACGCCGGGAGCTGTCCCGCCCGATCGAGCTTCTCGACCTGCTGCGCCTGACCGAGCAGGCCCATCAGGTGGTGGGCAGCCTGTCCGGGGGCCAGCGCCAGCGACTCGCACTCGCGTGCGCGGTCGCTTCGCGTCCGTCGCTGCTGCTCGCCGACGAACCCACCAGCCAGCTCGCGCACGACGACCGTGATCAGCTCCTGGACCTGTTGCATCACGTCGGGGACGAGTTCGGCACCACCATCGTCGTGGTCACCCACGATCCCGAAGTGGCGGCCACATTCCCTCGTACCGTCACGATCAAGGGCGGCCGGGTGGGTGCCGAGGGACGGCTCGGCGTGCAGTACGTCGTGATCGGTGCCGAGGGGGTGCTTCACCTTCCGGCGCACCTCGTGGACGAGTGGCCGGCGGGCACGATGGTGCGGATCGAGCCACAAGAAGAGGACCTGCTGTTGCGTCGCCCGGACTCGGAGCCCGCCGGTGAGCGGTGACCAACTGACCGCGGCACACGTCTGCTACGAGATCGGTGCGTTGCGGATCCTCGACGACGTCGGTGTGAGCGTCGGCGCGGGGGAGATGGTGGCCGTGTCCGGCCCCTCCGGTTCGGGCAAGACGACGCTGCTGAGCATCCTCGGCGGGCTGCTGCAGCCGACGCGGGGGACGGTGTCGTTCGGCGGGGAGCCGGTGTGGCGTGGCAACGGTGACCCACGAGGCGACGTCAGCTTCGTCCTACAGGTCTACGGCCTGGTCCCGATCCTGACCGCCCGTGAGAACGTCGAGGTCGCCCTCCGAGCTCGCGGCGTCGCACCGCGCGAGGCCGATCAGGCGGCCGAGGCGGCGCTCGCGCGGCTTCAGGTAGCCGACCTCGGCGACCGGCAGGTGGATGAGCTGTCCGGTGGCCAGATGCAGCGGGTCGCTGGGGCGCGGGCCCTGGCGCCCGGGGCCGCCCTCCTGCTCGCCGACGAGCCGACCAGCGAGCTGGACGAGGTGAGCCGTGACGTGGTGCTGCACGAGCTGCGCAGGGAGGCATCCCGCGGCGCGACGGTGATCGTGGCGACCCATGACTCGGCCGTCGTGGACGTCTGCGACCGGGAGTACCACCTGGTCGACGGAGCGGTGGTCGTCGACGTCGGAGCGGGCGACCACCGCGCTGGCGGCGGGCTGCACCGTGCCGACGAGACGGCCTGAGCCGTGCAGCGGAGCCGGTTCTCTCGCGCGCTCACCTGGCGTCGGGTTCCGAGCCTGGCCGCTGCCGCCACGGTGGCTCTGGTGGTCGGGGCGGCCGTTCTCGCACCGTCCGTCACGGCCTCCGCCTCGGTGGCGGTCGTCCGCGACCGGGTCGCGGCCCAGCCACCCGCGGCCGCCGGGCTGACCTGGGTCGGCTCGCCGGCCAAGGCGGGCTCGCAAGGGCTGCAGAGGGCCATCGTCGCGTTGCGGACGTTCCCCGGCCAGACGTCTCCGCTGCTGGGCCGCCCCGTGCTCGGGGCCGTCGCCACCGCTCGGCTCTCGGGCTCACCCGTGCTGCTGGCCTGGCGAGACGATGAGTGCGATCACGTCGTGATCGTCGGCCGTTGTCCGACGTCCCGCGACGACGTACTGGTGCCAGCCGCCCAGGCTCAGCGGCACGGATGGAAGGCCGGGACGAAGCTGACCGTCACCACCCCGGCCGTGGCGAGCACCGACGTCGCCACCGCCACCCGCACCTTGACGGTCGTGGGGACCTGGCGGGCCGCGAACGTCGCCGACCCGTACTGGTTCGACGAGCAACGCTGGACGTCCGGGGCGTTGGTTCCGTTCAGCGGCGGGTGCGGCGAGTCACGGACGTTGCCGGTCACCGTGGCGGGTGGCTCCGTTCTGCTGGTGGGCCGGGCCGGACTTGACGGCCTGACCGGGGTCGGTCTGCTCGCCGACTCCCGACCCGTCCCCGGCATCGGACCGTCCCAAGCCCCGGCCCTTGTCGCCGCCGACGCGACCGCGCAACGCCGCAGCGCCGAGAGCGCCTATCTCACCGACTCCGTTTGCGCGCAGGTCGTGAGCGGCAACTCGACGAACACGCTGGTCCCCCCGATCCTGGCGGCTGGCTCCCGCTTGCGCGACCTGGGCGCGGCGATCGCGTTCGACCTGGCGCTGGTCGGCCTGGCCGGCTTCGTCGGTCTGTCGGTGGTCACGCTGGCACGGCGGCGCTCGGAGCTGGCGTTGGCCCGGCTACGCGGGGTACGCGGTGTCCGGCTGTGGGGGTTCGCGCTGGCGGAGCCGTCGGGCACCCTCGTCATCGGCACCGCGGCGGGCACCGGACTCGGACTACTCGGATCCGACGCCTTCGTCCGATGGTGGCTGCCGACAGGGACGCCCTTGCTCGTGCCCAGCCTGGCCTGGACGCTGGTCGGCGTCGTAGTGCTCGCCGGCGTGGCGGGCATGGTGGCCGCGGTGGTTCCAGCGCTGCGGCAGCCCCTCGCGGCGCAGCTGCGCGGGCCGCTCCGGCCGGCAGGGGCTACCGCGGCACGCCTGGTGGCAGAGACGCTCGTCATCGCGGCCGCAGCGGCCGCATTCGTCCTGGTCGTGGATGATCCCGCGGTCGGCGACGGGCCGTTCTCGCTGGCCGCGCCGGCCGTGGTCGCGCTCGCCGCCGGTGTGGTGGCGGTTCTGGTCCTCGAAGGTGTGTCGCGGGCCTGGTTGCGCCTTGCCCGCTGGCGACCGCCCTTGTCCGGGTTCCTCGGTGTCTCCCGGGTCGCCCGGACCCGTGACGGCGCGGCAGTGGCTGCCCTGGTCGTGCCCGCCGTCGTGCTTGTCGTAGTCGCCACCAGCGCGTCCGCCGGAGCCGTGGCCTGGCGGGCTGCGCAGGCGCATCGTGCCGTGGGCGCGGCCGTACAGATCCGGTCCGTGCTGCCGGTGACCGCGACCCTGCTGGCGACGCGGTACGCCGACCCGACCGGACGTTGGCTGGCTGCCGCCACCTCGATCGGACGCGGTGCCGCTGCCGGTCGCCCCGCGGTGTCGCGGGTGTTCGTGGACATGGCGGGGTGGGCCCGAGTCGTGCAGCCGGAGCTGTCCGCGGACGCCGGTGTCTCGTCCGCCGCCGCCGCCAAGCTGTCCGAGGGCAACCCGATCGGCCTCGTCGTGCGTGGGTCGGTGATCACGGCCCAGGTCGACGCGGGCACGGCGGGGGGCCGCTCGGTGCGGATCGCCCTCGATCTGGTGGCGGCACGTGGCGGCGCCCTGACCCAGGCTGTACTGCGGCCGGGCAAGGCCACCAGGACCACCAAGGCCCCCAAGGCGGCCACTACGCCTGCGAGAGCCGAGGGAGCCACGGGGCTCAAGGCAGTAGAGACCGCCACCGCGACAGAGGTCGGGACGCACATTCCGGTCTGCCGGTCCGGGTGCTGGGTACGCCGCATCATCGTGCTGGCCGCGGACGGCTTCGGGCAGCCGCCCGCGGGCGTGGTCCGCTTGAGCGATCTTCGCGTCGACGGCACACCGGTGCCGTGGGACGTGGCCGGCGGCTGGCGGCCGTCGGTCGCGGCCGGGCAGCTCAGCGGGACCAACCCCGTCACTTCGGCGCGACAGACAACTGGTGGACTCGATATCTCGGTCGGCTCGTCCGGATCCCTGCCCGCGGCGATCGTCTCGGCGGCCGCGCCGCCCGTACGCCCTGTGCTGGAAAGCGGCGACAGCGCGGTCCAGTCGGCGTCGGGCGGTTCCTACATCGTCGGGCTCGACGGCAACAACACGGCCGTGCGCGTCGTCGCACACGTCTCCGACCTGCCGCTGGGGGGCGCCGACGCCGTCGTCGGCGACCTTCCGTCGTTCCTGGCGGAGGCGGCGTTCCTGCCACACGGGGCCCTCACCGTCGTCCTGGCGCGTGCCGACACACCGGTGTCCGTGCTCGACGACCTCGCCCGCTCCGGGATCGACCCGTCAGCTGCCACGACGCTGGCCGACGCCGGCGCAGCACGCTCGGCGGACCCTTACACGGCCGGGCTGCATCTGTACCTGCTGATCTGTCTGGTCACCGCCCTGGTGGCCCTGCTCGTCGCGGCCGCGCTGCTGGCCCTCCAGGTGCGCGCACGGGTACGCGAGGCGGCCTCACTGCGGGTGGTCGGAGTTCCGGCGTCCACTGTGCGACGTGCGTTGCTGGTGGAAGTCGCACTGGTGCTGGCCGTCTCCGTCGCGGTGGCCGCACCGGCGGCCGTAGCCTGCGTCGTCTGGTTGGTGCCACACCTGCCCCTGGTCGAGCCGACGGGCGCCGATCCGGCGTTCGCCCCAGGGATGTCGTGGTCGGTCGTTGCCTACCTCGCGGGCCTGATGGCGCTGGTCGCGGTCCTGGCCGCCCTGGTGCTCCGTCCGGTGCCGGACCGGGCGCGCCCCGCGGTGCTGCGCGAGGAGGTGGCCTGACGTGGGCCGCGCACCCGGGAGCGGCACGTGGGCCTCGGTCCTGTTGCGCGGACTGAGAAGCAGGGGGGCCATCATGGCGGGCTGCTTCCTGCTCGCCATGACGGCGGTGGCCGCAGCGGTGACCGGGCCGCTGTACGTCAACGCGGCGACGAACTCCTTGCTCGCCGACCGCGTCGCCGCCAGCGCCCAGTGGCAGACAGGGCTCGGCTACCGGTTCCAGCCGGCGGTCGGAAGCAGCGTCGTCCAGGCGCTGCGGGACGCCCGAGCGATCGGCGCCCACATCAGCGACCGAGGCTTCGCGCCGCCGCAGCTGTCCCTGGTCACCAGGAGGGTCAAGCAGCCGGACCGAGAGGTGCAGCTGTTCGCACGCGGCGATGCCTGCGCGCACATGCGCATCACCGGACGATGCCCGACGGCGCCGGGCGAGATGCTGGTCTCCTCGTCCGACATCCACCTGGGCGGTTTCCACCTCGGCCAGCAGGTCACCGTCCTGGGGCTCGCCGCTCGGCCGCTCTCGTTGCGGGTGGTGGGGTTCTACCGGCTCAGGAACGTCGCGGGGGCCTACTGGTACGACCCGACCAGGTTCATCACGCTTCCGGCCAACCCGAATGCGCGACCGGAGCCGACCGCGTACCAGCCCGCTCCCTTCTTCGTCGCCCCGACTGAGTTCGACCGCTTGGCGGGACAGACCTGGACGGTCCTGGTCGACCGCCCGGTGACACATCTCGACAGGCTGGACCCCCCGGCGCTGACCGCGCTCGGAGCACTGGCCCATCGTGAGACCCGACGTGCGGCGCTGCGGTACCACGGGGGTTCGTTGTCGGCCGCTCTGGACAACCAGCTGTCCTCGATCGCGGTGGAGATCGCCGCCGAGAACAAGGTGGCCAGCGCCACCGTCCTGCCGGCAGTCGCTTCGCTGGCGGCCGTCGCCGTCCTCCTGCTGTACGGTCTGCTGGCGGTGGCGGCCGACCAGAGGCGCACGGACGTGGCACTGGTGAAGCTCCGGGGCCTGTCCGGACCGCGGCTCTGGCTCTTCACGCTGGGTGAGGCGGGCCTTGTCCTGGTGGCCGCGGGAGTGGCGGGGACCTTGCTCGGCTTCTTCGCCACGACGCGGTTGGCCGCGGCCTGGCTACGGCCGGGGATCGCCGTGCACATGGTCAGCACCGCGACGATCGAGGCCGCGGTCGTCGTGCTGGTCGGGTTCGCGTCGCTCGGACTCGCGACCAGGCGGGTGCTCCGCGAGCCGTTGCACGACCAGCTCAGCGACGTGGCACGGCCGATCCGCTCCAGCCGCCTCTCGTACGTCCTGCGGGCCGTGGTCGTCGCGGTGACGGGGGTCGCGGTGGCGGGGCTGGCTACGTCGAGGTCAGGGTCGGTCCCGAACCTGCTCGACCTCTCAACGCCGTTCCTGCTGGCGGTGGTGCTCGGTTGGCTCGCCGCCGCGGCACTGGTGTGGTCCGCGCGATCGCTCACCCGCCGCACGCGGCGACGCCGCGCACTCGGGCTCTTCCTTGGGGTACGCACACTGTCGCGCCGCCAGGTCGGTGCCGTCCTGGTGCTGCCGGTGACTGCGGCGCTCGCCATCGGCGTGTTCGCCGGTCAGACGTGGGAGTCGTCGGTGCGTTGGCGCGAGTCGGCCGCAGCGGCCCAGGTGGGTGCGGCCGTGTCGTACCCCACCGGGCTGCAGCCGCTCGCCGCGGAGGCGCTGACCCACCGGCTCGACCCGCAGGGCAGGTACCTGATGACCGCGGCGGTGCTCGACCGCCCGCCCCTGCTGCCCACGGTGTACGTCGACGCGTCACGGCTCGGGACCGTGGCCGACTGGCCGTCGAGCTGGACACCTGGTTCCAGCGTCGCCTCGTTGGGGAGGCAACTGTCCGGGTCAGGGTCGCCGTTGGTCCTGCACGACGGCGTGTTGTCGCTCTCGGTCGACGACGAGCTGAACGCGCGAGGCGTCACGGTCTGGATCGAGGCGCTCACGCCGGACGGGTCGAGCCAGCCGGTGATCCTCGGCGGCGGGCCCGCGTCCGGGCCGGCCCGGCTGACCGGGAGGCTCACCGGATGCGCCACGGGCTGCGTCCTCAACTCCGTCCAGGTGCTCAGCGGAGGCTCGGAGCTGTCCGCCAAGGGCGCCATGACCTTCCGCTCGTTGCGGCTCGACGGGAAGCCGGTCGACATGCGCTTCGGCAGCGCCTCGGCCTGGCGACCGGGTCGTCCGTTCGCCGACACAGGTTCGGTGGTCCAGATTGCCGGCGCCGGCAGCGCCGGTCTGCGGGTCACGGTCGACACCGGCGGCACCGCGCAGCCGATCAGCATCACGCCGACCGATGTACCGGACCAGCGCCCGGTGGTGGTCGGGTCCACGAGCCAGCTCACGCAGGCGCCGTTCACCGGCGGACGGGGGGTGCAGGTGCCTCGCCTCGACGGGGTGATCGTGCCCGGACGTCCCATCGCCGTGGCGTCCGGCCTGCCCCTCGTCGGTCCGCGGGGGGTGATGGGCGACCTCCAGGTGTTCGCCCGCGAGGGATACGCCAGCGGCGTCTATCCGGTCGTGCACATCCTGACCACCTCCGGCACCCCGGCCTCCCTGGTGACCGCCCTGAGCCGCAACGGTGTCGACACGAGGACACCGGTGTTGCTCAGCTCGGTCCGCGCGCGGCTCGACGGCGACGCCTACGCCGTCTCGTTGCGGGTCTACCTCGCGGTCGCGGTCGCGATCCTGCTGCTCGTCCTGGGCGGCGGGATCGCCAACATCGCCGTGCAGATCCGGTCCCGGCGTGTCGACGCGGCTGCGCTGACTGTGGTCGGCGTTCGACGACGCGTGCTCTGGCGAGCGGCGGCCGCGGAGTTCCTCGGGGTGTTCGGCGCGGCCAGCCTGGCCGGGCTCGTGGCGGGGGCCGCAGCGCAGCAGCTCGTCGTCCGCAGTCTGCGGTTGGGGGACGTCACCACGTCGACGCCACCCGTACCCACCTCCCTCGACCTGCCGCTCCTGGTGACCTCCGTGGGTGCCGTCGTCATCGCGTTGCTGCTGATCTCGTCGGCCGCGGGCGCCCTGATCATCCGGGGTGCCCACGGCGCGGACCTGCGCGCCACCGGTCGCTGAGCAGAACCCTTAGCCTGAGGCATCATGCCGAGACGTCCGTTGCCGTTCGACCCGATCGAGGAGGCCGCCCGCCAGTGGGGTGCCAGGTGGGACGGCGTCGACCAGATGCGCGCCGTGACCTCCCTGATGCGAGTCCAGCAGCTGGTCCTGGCCTACCTCGACGACGTCCTGAAACCGCATGGGCTCACGTTCGCGCGCTACGAGGCGCTGGTGCTGCTGACGTTCAGCCGCCGCGGGTCGTTGCCGCTGGGCAAGATGGGTGAGCGGCTCCAGGTCCATCCCACGTCGGTCACCAGCATCGTCTCCCGTCTGGTCGCCGACGACCTCGTCCGCCGGGTGCCGCACCCGCACGACGGCCGGACCGTGCTGGCCGAGATCACCGACCAGGGCCGCACCGTAGTCGGCGCTGCCACCGCCGACCTCGTCTCGGCCAGGTTCGGTCTCGGCGAGCTGGATCCGGCCGGCCTGCGAGAGCTGAGCACGCTGCTTGCTCCGGTACGCCGGGGCGCCGGCGATTTCGATTGACCGGCCGGTATCCCAGGTGGCCAGGGCCCGGTCATGGCTACCAGGGCCGGTCCGACACAATGAGGCCATGACCCAGCGCAGCGAGGGATTCTCCCGGCCAGGGGCCGTCGACCTCTCGGGCCTCGGGGGTACGCCGGCCGCCGGTGCGCCCGGAGCAGGGGGAACCGGCTCGTACGCGATCGACGTGACGGAGGCCTCCTTCCAGGCGGAGGTCCTGGAGGCGTCGCTCAACCACGTTGTCGTGCTGTCTCTGTGGTCACCGCGCGCGCCGTCGAGCCTCCAGCTGAACGACACGCTCGCGGCCCTTGCCGACGAGTTCGCCGGACGGTTCCTGTTGGCGCGGCTCGACGTCGACTCCAACCCCCAGATCGCGGCCGCCGTGGGTGCCCAGGGCGTTCCCTATGTCCTCGGACTGGTACGCGGCCAGCCGGTGCCCTTGTTCCAAGGAACGGTGGACGAGCCAGAGGCACGGCGCTACGTCGACGAGCTGGTGAAGATGGCGGTGGCCAACGGCGTCGTGGGGCGGGTGCCACCGAAGGCCCCAGCGGGGCCGTCAGCTGACGTCGCCGAGGAGACACCGGACGACCCGAGGTTCGCCGAGGCCGATGCCGCACTGGCGGCCGACGACCTCGACGGGGCACTCGCGGCGTACCAGCGGCTGGTCGACGCCAACCCGACGGACGCGGAGGCGGCCGAACGGCTCGCCGGCGTGAGTCTCATGCGCCGCACCCGCGGGGTCGACCCGACGCAGGCCAGGGCCGCGGCGGCCTCCGCACCCGACGACGTGGCCGCGGCTGCACTGGTCGCGGACCTCGACGTCGTGGGCGGCCACGTGGAGGATGCCTTCAACCGGCTGATCGAGACGGTCGCGCGGACGTCCGGCGACGACCGGGAAGCAGCCCGACTGCACCTCGTCGCGTTGTTCGACGTGGTCGGCGCGGATGACCCGCGCGTTCTGACCGCCCGTCGCCGCCTGGCGTCCGCGCTCTTCTGACCCGGTGCCCGCCGCGTTCTGACCCGGTGCCCGCGGGTGGCGAGACGTAGGCTGGCCGCCACCACAACCGAGTCGCGGGGGTGCCGATGCGCCGTGTCCTCGGCGTCGCGTTGCTGCTGCTCGCGATGGTCTGCCTGGCCGCGGGTGCCGGCCTCGCGCTCCTGCTCGGGCCTGACAACCAGGTCATGTCCGGTCCGCACAGCCTGTCCACGAAGGACGCCGCCGCCGTCACCGCCCCCGACGCGTTGACCTGGGCCGGCCCGACCGTCACCGTCCTGGTCACTGTTCCTCGTCACCGACCCGTCTTCGTCGGTGTCGGTAATGCCGTGGACGTGGCCGACTATCTCGGACGCACGGCGTATCTGCGGGTGGATGCGGTCCATGTGCCGTGGCGGATCAGCACCACCAGCGTCCGTGGCACCGGCCACCTGCCCGCGGCTCCGACCGCCGTCGACTGGTGGCTGGACCAGGCCACCGGCCGCGGAGGCGCGGCGCTCACGTTCCCGTTGCCAGACCAGGCGTCGTCCGTCGCCGTCATCGCGCTCGGCACTGGCAACCTACGAGGGCTCGAGGTCACCGCGACGTACGACCTGAAGGGTGGCTTCGGCATTGGGCTCGGCCTGTGCGCGGTCGCGTTCGGGCTCGGGCTGTTCGGGTGGATCGCCTGGCGCGGGCGCCGCGAGTGGGACGACGAGGACTGGGAAGAGGACCGGGACGAGGACCGGGACGACGGCGCCGGGACGACGGTCGACACTCCGGACGACCCGGCCAGGGTGACCCGGTGATGGACCCGGTGATGGACCCGGTGACCGACGCGGTGATCGGCCGGTGACCGCCCCTGCGACCGCCCCGACCGGGTCGCGCAGAGCGACCACGGTGGCGTTGCTGGCGAGCATCCTTCTGACGGGGTCGTGCGCGTTGCTGCCGTACCAGAAGGCCGACCACGGCATCACCAAGGTGGCGGTCAGCCGCGCCCAGGCGGACGCCATCTATGCGCACTACAAGGCGGTTCGCAAGAACGCGCTGCACCTGCTCGACGCACAGCCGCTGACCGCGACCGAGACGGGTCCGGTGCTCGCCATCGACGCCGGAGCGCTGCAGGTGGCGCGCCGGCTGCTGCTGACCCACGAGCCCGACGACTCCCAGGCACTGCGGATCGAGCGGGTCCTGGTGCCACGGCTATCGCGCTATCCGCTGTGGTTCGTGGTGGTCGTCGACGACGGGGTACGCAAGCTGACGAAGGTGCAGATCTTCGAGCGAAGGACGTCGGTGTCGACGTGGCAGATGGTCGCCAGCCCCGAGGTTCTCGACACCACCGCGCTGCCCGCGTTCAAGGTGGACGACACGTCCGCACTGACGCCGATCGGGGCCGGATCGTCCGAGGGTCTCGACCTGTCGCCCACGGACGCCGTCAGGTCCTACACCGCCGCGCTCGCCGACCCGTCGGTCCCGGCGGCGTCGGCCGTCGTCGCCGACTCGTTCATCTCCCAGATGCGCGCGATCGCCCGGGAGCAGCGGCGGATCAAGGGGGTCCACTTCAGCGAGTCCTGGTCGGCGCAGCCGGTTCAGTACGCGCTGCGTACCGATGACGGCGGCGCTCTCGTGTTCGCCACCCTGGTCCGCGTCGACCGCTACCGGATCAAGCCCGGGACGTACGTCAACTGGCCGGAGGGCTCGGAGCAGAAGGCGTTCCTGTCCGGCCGGCTCTACACCAACGGGCTGCTTCGCTACTACCACCAGTTGCTGATGTACATCCCTCCGGCCGGCAGCGGCAAGCCACGGGTCCTCGGGCAGTACGGCGGGGTCGTCTCCGGCTCGGGGTCGTGAGCCGTTGTCACAGGTGCAGGCCGTACCCGCCGAGCCAGATGATCATCACGACCCCCGTGGTCGACAACACGACCGCCACACACCGGCAGATCAAGCGGTACGACCGGCGCGGCAGCGGCGACCCGGACCTCGCTACCCAGGCCGCGACGACCAGTCTGGTGCCGAGCAGGACGCCGGACAGCACCGCCGCCAACGCCCACGGCCAGCTGTCCCGGACGTCGCGCAGGTGGGTGAGCACCGGGCCCGCGACGGTCAGCCCGAACAGCAGGGCCTGCGGCATGCTCAGCTCAAGCTGGGCGGCCTGCACGAACTTGCGGTGCGTGGCGGCGCCACGAGGGACCGGGTCGGTGCGCCTCGAGACGACGAACGCGTCGACGGCGAGGCCGACCAGCACGAGGCCGCCCACCATGCCGATGACCCCGCCGAGCCGGCTGCCCAGCGCGTCGACGATGACCAGGGCCATCACGGTGATGAGTGCATCGGCGGTCGCGGCGGCGACCGCGCTCAGCGCGCCGGACCGCAGGCCGCCCCGCATCGTGTTCGCGCTGACCAGCGCCAGCATCGGCCCAGGTGCGAGTGCCACCCCGAGACCGATGGCGACGACCAGCACCACGATCCACACGAGCAGCGATCCTATTGACCGGCTCCGGCGTATCCCGCTTCGAGGTAGGGCGGGACCGGATCGCCTCCCGCCAGAAGCGTCAGGAGGCGCGCCGTCACCGGGGCCACGTGGTCATGCGCCAACGGCAGGTCGCACCAGTGAACGGCGCGGATCTCAGTCGGCTGCAGGCAGAGCGTCGCGATGCTGTCCGCGTCGAGGGTCGCCGCCTCGAAGACGAACGCGCACGCGTCGTCCCAGCCACGCCAGGGTCGCAACCAGTTCACGGTGACCAGCCGGCCGGGCTCGAGATCGAGACCGAGCTCCTCCCGGATCTCTCGAGCGAGTCCGGCCCGCGGCGACTCGTGCGGCTCGACCACTCCGCCGGGAAGGTCCCACTCCTTCTTGTACGTCGGCTCGCACAGCAGAACCCGCCCGTGCTGGTCCCGGATCACGCCCTGGGCGATCACCCGCTTCGTCGGCAGGAACGCGTTGAGCACGCCGGTGAAGCCGCCCGGCGTGAACGGATCGGGGTCGTCCGCGAGCCGGGCCAGCAGGACCGCGTCCCTGCGGTCGTCGTTGTTGCGACCCCTGACCAGCCCTTCACGGCGCAGCCCCGCGCGCGCCGCGACTCGCAGCGACCGGGCGTTGTCGGGGTGGACGTACGCCTCCACCCGGTGCGCACCGAGATCGTCGAAGGCGTACGCGACCAGCAGGCGCACTGCCCGCGTCATCGTGCCGCGCCCACCGTGTCCGGCGTACAACGTCCACGACAGGTGAGCGCCACCCTCTGCCTGCTGACGCACGTCGACGCCGCCGGCGATGTGCCCGTCGCGCTCGACGACGAACGCGACAGTGGATCGGCCGTTCGCATAGCCCTCGCGCCAGCCCCGGACCGCGGCTTCGTGCTGCTCATGTGAGGGGATCACCCGTGCGAAGCCGAACCGCTTCGCCATCTCCTCGTCGTGCTGGAGCCGGGCGGGATCGATGTCCTCGTCCCGCCACGGGCGCAGCACCACGTCGCCGTCGCGAAGCGTCGGCTGCTCCGGGACCTCCACTCCGGTCAGCCCAACCTCGTCGATCCGCGGCTTACGGACCGGCGATCCGCGGGTTTCGGCGCGTCGGTCCGGGACTTCTGGTCACCAGGGGCAGAGGGGCTAGAGGGGCCGGCGCCAGGCGATCGCAGCCAGAGCGTACCGAGGGGCGGGAGGCGCAGGATCGCCGATGCCGGCTGACCGTGCCAAGGCTGCTCGGTCGCCTCGACCGCCCCGAGGTTGCCCACACCGGAGCCGCCGTAGACGTCGGAGTCGGTGTTGACGAGCTCCTGCCAGGTGCCGGCTGTGGGCAGACCCAGGTGGTAACCCTCGTGCGGGACGGCGGCGAAGTTGGCGATGCAGGCGACCAGCTCGTCGCCGGTGCGCCTCACGAAGCTGAACACGTTGTTGGTCGAGTCGTTGGCGTCGATCCAGCTGAACCCCGAAGGGTCGTCGTCGCCCCGCCACAGTGGCCCCTGCGCGCGGTAGGCGTGGTTGATGTCGCGCACGAGCCGGTGCAGCCCGGCGTTGTCGGGGTTGTCGAGCTGCCACCAGTCGAGCTCGCGCTGCTCCGACCACTCCGACTCCTGGCCTATCTCGGCCCCCATGAAGAGCAGCTGCTTGCCCGGATGGGCCCACATGTAGGCGAGGTAGGCGCGCAGGGTCGCGAGCTGTTGCCAGCGATCACCGGGCAGCTTGCGCAACAGGGACCCCTTGCCGTGCACCACTTCGTCGTGCGACAGGGGCAGCACAAAGTTCTCGGAGTACGCGTACATCATCGCGAACGTCATCTGCTGGTGGTGGAACTGCCGGTAGATCGGGTCCTGCTCGACGTAGCCGAGGGAGTCGTGCATCCAGCCCATGTTCCACTTGAAGCCGAAACCGAGTCCGCCCAGGTGAGTCGGCCTGGTGACGCCCGGCCACGACGTCGACTCCTCGGCGATCGTGGTGACGCCGGGAACCCGCCGGAAGCAGGTGGCGTTGACCTCCTGCAGGAAGGACACGGCTTCGAGGTTCTCCCGGCCACCATGGATGTTCGGGGTCCACTCGCCTGACTTCCGGGAGTAGTCGAGATAGAGCATCGACGCGACCCCGTCGACCCGCAGACCGTCGGCGTGGAACTCCTCCATCCAGTACAACGCGTTGGCCACCAGGAAGTTGCGTACCTCGCGACGGCCGAAGTCGAAGATGTACGACCCCCACTCGGGATGCCAGCCCCGCTGCGGGTCCGCGTGCTCGTACAAGGCCTGCCCGTCGAACTTCGCCAGTGCCCACTCGTCGGTGGCGAAATGACCCGGCACCCAGTCGAGGATCACCCCGATCCCGGCCTGGTGCAGCGCGTCGACGAGGTGCCGGAAGTCGTCGGGGCTGCCGAAGCGCGACGTGGGGGCGTAGAAGCCGGTGACGTGGTATCCCCACGAGCCCCCGAACGGATGCTCCATCACCGGCATGAGCTCCACGTGGGTGAAACCCAGTCCGGACACGTAGTCGACCAGCTGGGTCGCGAGCTCGCGGTAGGACAGCCCGCGCCGCCAGGAGCCGAGGTGAAGCTCGTAGGTGTTCATCGGTCGCTCGTGCGCGGGCGTCGCGGTGCGTTCGGCCAGCCAGGCGGCGTCGCCCCACACGTAGTCCGACTCGAAGACCCGCGAGGCAGTCTCCGGTGGCACTTGCGCGGCGAACGCCATCGGGTCCGCCTTGGCACGCCACACGCCGTCGGCGCCACAGATGGACAGCTTGTAGTGCGTACCGCTGCCGACGTCGGGCACGAACAGCTCCCAAACGCCCGACGAGCCCATCGAGCGCAGGGGATGAGCCTCGCCGTTCCACCCGTTGAAGTCGCCGAGCACGCGCACGCCCTTCGCGTTCGGCGCCCACACGGCGAACGACGTGCCGGTGACCGGGCCGGACGGCGTGGCGTAGCGCTGAACGTGCGCGCCCAGGACGTCCCACAGGCGCTCGTGCCGGCCTTCGGAGATCAGATGCAGATCGACCTCGCCGAGCGACGGCAGGTAGCGGTAGGGGTCGTCGACCAGGTGGGTGACGCCGTCGCCGTAGTCCACGAGGACGCGGTAGTCGACCACGACCGGACTGTCGAGCGTGCCGGCCCAGATCCCGCCATGCTCGTGCGCTAGCTCGGTGACACCCGCCTCATGTTCCACCCGGACGGTCTTGGCCAGCGGCCGGAGCACCCGGACCGACAGGCCGCCGTCGTAGGGGTGCGGGCCGAGGACCGCGTGCGGATCGTAGTGGGTTCCGGCCACGATCCGGGAGAGCTCGTCGATGGGTACGGGGACCGGCTGGGTCCGCTGGCCTTGCTTGCTCATAACGGCCAGCCTCTCACGGCCCCGCCCCACGCAATTGCGAGAAGCCCCGGGGGTGTGCGCCGGGGGGGTGGGGGGTCAACCGGCGAGGCGGTCGACGGCGCGCATCGGGATCTCTGCCCAGGTGGGCCGGTGATGAACCTCGTACACCACCTCGTAGACGGCCTTGTCGATCTCGTACGCCCGGAGCAACGGCTGCACGGCGTCAAGATCCGTCCCGGACTCGGCCGCGTAGCCCGTGCAGAACGCGTCCCGGTTGCGCTCGCTCCACTCGGCCGCACGGTGCGCCAGCTGGTTGTCGTCGCCCATCGGCGGCGACACCGAGTGTGCCGCGTACTCGAACGACCGCAACATGCCCGAGACGTCGCGCATCGGTGAGTCGAGCGCGACCCGGTCCGTCAACGGGGTCGCCGGCTCGCCCTCGAAGTCGATGATCCGCCACCCGTCGACGGTGCGCAGTGTCTGTCCGAGGTGAAGGTCGCCATGCACCCGCTGCACCGGCACCGGGGCCTCGAGCCCGTCGAGAGCGCGGTACGCCTCGGCCAGAGCGGACCGCCGGTCGGACAGCTCGGGGACCGCAGCGACCGCCGCGTCGAGGCGTCCGTCGAGGCGGACGACCAGGGCGGCGAGGTCGGCGCGGTCCCAAACGGCGGTCGTGAGGCTCTGCGCCAGCGCCACGTGCATGCGGGCCGTGACCTCGCCGAGGCGCTCGGACTCACCAGCGAAGTCGCCGCCCACCTCGTAGGCGTACAGGTCGCCCTCGTTGAACAGGTCGCGCACGCTGTGCCGGGCGTAGTCCCAGCCGTCGGTCGCGGTGCGCAGGAACTCCTGCAGCATCCCGAGGTCGTAGCCCGCGCCCTCTGCCGGCTGGCCTGCCTGGATCCAGCCGCGCAACGGCGCCACGACGTCCGACCCGGCCCGGGTGAGCACGTCGTGCACCTCGATGTCGGGGTTGCGGCCGGCCTCAACCTTGCGGAAGACCTTCAGCAGCAGGTCGTCCCCGACGATCACCGACGTGTTGCTCTGCTCGGCGGTGAGGACGACCGGGGCGGCCGCCTCGTCGAGCCGCACCGGACCGAGGGTGCGGAAGCTGAGACCGCCGTGCTCACCCGGCGACTCGAACCCGCGCATCAACGCCATCACGGCGTCCTTGTCGCGCAGCGCGTCGTAGCCGAACAACCGACCGTGCTCGGCGTCGTCGAAGACGCCGACCGAGGCGTGCTCGAGGTGGTCCTGCTGCTCGCGGTAGTAGGCCAGTGGCACCTGATAGGTCAACGGCCGTCGGCCGGCCTCGATGCTGACGAGCTCCACCCTGACCAGCGGCTCGGATGTCTCGGACAACCACGGCAACTGCTCCACCGCGACCACCTGGATCTGATCGGCGTCACCGGAGAACCACCGCTGCGCACCGAGGTAGTGGGTGAGTCGGTCCGGATGCGCCGCCAGCTTGGTCATTCGTCCTCTCTCAGTCGCCATCGCCCGGAGCCGAGAGCCGGAACCAGTAGAAGCCGTAGCCGCTCAGCGTCAGGAGGTACGGCAGCTCTCCGACTGGCGGGAACTCCGTGCCGCCCAGGGTCTCGATGGGCTGTCGCCCAGCGTAGGCGCGAAGATCAAGCTCCACAGGTTGCGGGAAGCGGGACAGGTTGTTGACGCACAGGACCACATCGTCGCCGAGCGCGCGCAGGTACGACAGGACCGACGGGTTGCTGCCGCCGGCGTCGGTGAACTCGCCCACGCCGAAGGCGGGATGCTGCTTGCGGATGTGGATCATCCGCCGTGTCCAGTGCAGCAGCGAGGACGTGTTGGCCATCTGGGCCTCGACGTTGATCGCCTGGTAGCCGAACACCGGGTCCATGATCACCGGCAGCGTCAGGCGGCCAGGCGTCGCGGAGGAGAAGCCGGCGTTGCGGTCCGGGGTCCACTGCATCGGAGTGCGCACCCCGTCGCGGTCGCCGAGCCAGATGTTGTCGCCCATGCCGATCTCGTCGCCGTAGTAGAGCACCGGCGATCCGGGCAGGGACAGGAGCAGGGCTGTGAAGAGCTCCATCTGGTTCACGTCGCTGTCCAGCAGGGGCGCCAGCCGCCGGCGGATGCCGATGTTGGCCTTCATCCGTGGGTCCTTGGCGTACTCGCCCCACATGTAGTCGCGATCCTCGTCGGTCACCATCTCGAGCGTCAGCTCGTCGTGGTTGCGCAAGAAGATGCCCCATTGACAATGCCGGGGGATCGCGGGCGTCTGGGCGAGGATCTCGCTGATCGGGTAGCGCGACTCGCGCCGCACGGCCATGAAGATCCGCGGCATCACCGGGAAGTGGAAGCACATGTGGCACTCGTCGCCACCGGACTCGAAGTCGCCGAAGTAGTCCACCACATCGGTGGGCCACTGGTTGGCCTCGGCGAGCAGGACTCGCCCCGGGTAGTGCTCGTCGACGAACGTGCGTACCCGGCGGAGGAACTCGTGGGTCTCGGGAAGGTTCTCGCCGTTGGTGTCCTCGCGAGCGTAGAGGTACGGCACCGCATCCAGCCGAAGTCCGTCGATGCCGAGGTCGAGCCAGAACCCCAGGGCCTCGAAGATCGCCTCGTGCACGGCGGGATTGTCGAAGTTGAGATCGGGCTGGTGGCTGTAGAAACGGTGCCAGAAGTACTGCCCTCGCACCGGATCCCAGGTCCAGTTGGACGGCTCGGTGTCGACGAAGATGATCCGCGCGTCCTGGTAGTGGTCGTCGGTGTCGGACCACAGGTAGAAGTCACCATAAGGTCCGTCCGGGTCGCTGCGGGACGCCTGGAACCAGGGGTGCTGGTCCGAGGTGTGGTTCATCACGAAGTCGATGATCACCCGGAGGCCCCGGGCGTGCGCCTCGTCGAGGAAGGCGGAGAAGTCCACCAGGGTCCCGATGTCGTCGGCCACCTCGGTGTAGTCGGACACGTCGTATCCGCCGTCCCGGTTCGGCGACGGGAAGAACGGCGGGAGCCACAGGCAGTCGACGCCGAGCCACTTGAGGTAGTCGAGCTTCTCGGACAACCCGGCGAGGTCGCCGACGCCGTCGCCGCTGGAGTCGCGGAAGGACCGGATCAGCACCTCGTAGAAGACCGCGTGCTTGAACCAGTACGGGTCGTCGACGTTGGCGCGCTCATGCGCGGCCGCGCTGGTCTGGGTCGAGGCCAGTCCGCTGGCATCGGCGACCGGTGGGACGCCGTCGACCGGCTCCGTCATGCCACGCCACCCCCGTCGGCCGCCCGGTGATGGCCGCGTACGTGGATCACGTGCGCCGGCTCGTCGTGCGGGTCGAGGCGCACGTAGTTGTGCTCACCCCAGGTCCACGCCTGACCGGTGATCTCGTCGTGGGCCACGAACGTCTCCTGCCACTGCAGCCCGAGGGCCGGCATGTCCAGATGCACCGTGCACTCCCGCGCAGCGTGTGGGTCGACGTTGACCACGACGAGCACGGTGTCGTCGGACCCGTCGGGGGCGGTGACCCGTTTGGAGAAGCACAGCACGGCGTCGTTGTCGGCCGAGTGAACCGTCAGGTTGCGCAGCTCGTGCAACGCCGGGTGGGCGCGACGGATCGCGTTCAGCCGAGTGAGGTAGGGCGCCAGGGACCAGCCCTCCTTGCGGATCCGGTCCCAGTCACGGACCCGGATCTGGTACTTCTCCGAGTCGAGGTACTCCTCGCTGCCGGGGCGGACGGCGACGTGCTCGAACAGCTCGAACCCGGCGTACACGCCCCACGATGGTCCCGCCGTGGCCGCGATGGTGGCGCGGATCCGGAACGCCGGCGGTCCTCCGTGCTGGAGGTACTCCGGAAGGATGTCGGGGGTGTTCACGAACAGGTTCGGGCGCAGCACGTCGCTGGTGGCGTGGGACAGCTCGTCGAGGTACTCCGCAAGCTCCCACCGGGCGTTGCGCCAGGTGAAGTAGGTGTAGGACTGGTGGAAGCCGACGGTCGCGAGCCCGCGCATCATGGCCGGCCGCGTGAACGCCTCGGACAGGAACACCACGTCAGGGTCGGACATCTTGATCTCGGCGAGCAGCCGCTCCCAGAACCCCAACGGCTTGGTGTGCGGGTTGTCGACCCTGAAGATCCGGACGCCGTGGCTCATCCAGTGCCGCGCGACCCGAAGAACCTCGGCGTACAACCCGTCGAAGTCGTTGTCGAAGTTCAACGGATAGATGTCCTGGTACGTCTTCGGCGGGTTCTCCGCGTACGCGATGGTCCCGTCGGCGCGGGTGGTGAACCACTCCGGGTGGGCTCGTACCCACGGATGGTCCGGGGCACACTGCAGCGCCAGGTCGAGCGCAACCTCGAGGCCGAGTGCGCCGGCCCGCGCCACGAACGCGTCGAAGTCGTCGAGGTCACCGAGGGCCGGATGGATCGCGTCGTGCCCACCGTCCCGGGACCCGATCGCCCAGGGTGAGCCGGTGTCGCGGCGGCCGGGGTCGAGGGTGTTGTTGGGACCCTTGCGGTTGACCGTGCCGATCGGGTGGATCGGCGGCAGGTAGATCACGTCGAAGCCCATGGCCGCCACGGCGTCGAGCCGTCGGGCCGCCGTGACCAGAGTGCCGGTGACTACCGTCCCGTCCGCCTTGACATAGGCGCCCTCAGAACGCGGGAAGAACTCGTACCAGGCGCCGTACAACGCCCGGACCCGGTCCACGTAGACGGGAAAGGGCGTGGACCGGCCGACCAGGTCACGCAGCGGGTTCCGGTCCATCACGTCCAGGACGTCCACGTCGGTCGCGGCCGCCAGCCGCACGGACACCGGCAGCCGTGAGTCCCGGATGGTCGACAGGGCCGACGTCAGAGTCTTGCGCTCGGCCGTACTACCGCGGCCGAGCGCCTTGGCGGCCCGGCCCAGGACGAGGGCGCCCTCGTCCAACATCAGGTCGACGTCCACTCCGGCCGCGATCTTGATCTCGGCGTCGTGGCGCCAGGTGGCGTACGGATCGCTCCACGACTCGATCCGGAACGTCCACGCGCCCGGAGTGTCGGCCCGCACGGAGGCGCCGTAGCGATCGACCACGTCGGTGGCGTCCAGGCGTACCAGGGGCCGGTCCACGCCCTGCGGATCGGTCAGGACCACGCCGGCGCCGAGCTGGTCGTGGCCCTCGCGGAACACAGTCGCCGCGACCTGGAACGTCTCGCCGACAGTCGCCTTGACGGGGTAGACGCCGCCCTCGACCACCGGGGCGACGTCCATGATCGGGATGCGCGCAATCATCGCGCCCAACCTAGCGAGAACGACCACCGGCGGCACGTCCGCCCGAGGATGGCGGTCAGCCGGTGGACATGCCGGTGAGGCCCCGACGACTGTGGATCGTCGCGGTCGCCTTGGTGAAGAACAGGTCGATCACCATGCCGATGACGAGCACGACGATCATGATCCCCATCAGCTGAGCCGAGTTGCCGCTGTTGCGGGCGTTGTCCAGCGTTGCGCCGAGCGACGGATGCCCGGGGATCGTCACCAGCAGCTCGCCGGCCAGCAGGCTTCGCCAGGCGAACGCCCAACCCTGCTTCAGTCCGGCGACGTAGGACGGCAGCGCCGCCGGCAGCACCACGTAGCGGTACCGGTCGAGGCCACGGGCACCCAGCATGTGACCGGCCCGGAGCAGGTTGGGCTGGATGTCGTCGATGCCGCTGATGATGCCGTTGGCGATCGACGGTGCCGCGCCGAGGATGATCACGAACATGATCGCGGACTCGTCGAGCCCGAAGACGAGCATGGCGAACGGGAACCACGCGATCGAGGGCATGGTCTGCAGACCGGTGATCATCGAGCCGACCGCGCTGCGCAACACCCGCCACTGCGACACCGCGATGCCGACGACGCTGCCGACCGCGAGTGCGAACGCGAAGCCGACGACGCCCCGCTGCAACGTGGTGGCACAGGCCTGCCAGAACGTGTTCTGACCGAACTGGGAGTGACCTGTCGCCTCGTCGCCGAGGAAGCCGAACGTCTGCGACGGCGATGCGAACAGGAACTCCGGCCTCCAGTGGAAGGAGTAGAGCGACTGCCAGACAGCGAGCACGGTGCCGACGGCCAGCAGCTTGGGCCACAGGCCGCCCCAGGTGCGCGTGACAACGCTGACGGCCCGGTCAC
The DNA here is from genome assembly GCA_050700835.1 of Nocardioidaceae bacterium. GTDB lineage: Bacteria > Actinomycetota > Actinomycetes > Propionibacteriales > Nocardioidaceae > JBOHDX01. The sequence goes on along the minus strand of JBOHDX010000054.1, from coordinate 117,827 downwards.
GCGGTGGCGCCGCGGCGACGGCGCCCTCCTCGATCTCCAGCTCCTGGGCGTCCAGGGTGTCAACGGACATGGCGAGCCACCTCGGCCTTCAACTCGTCGGTGAGACGCCCGGACATCTCGGCGACCTTGGCGTCGTCGAGGTGCCGGGGTCGAGGGAGATCCACCCGCCACTCGCTCTTGACCCGCCCGGGTCCGGACTCCATCAGGATGGTTCGGTCGGACAGGCGTACCGCCTCGCGCACGTTGTGGGTAACGAAGACGACGGTCAGCCGGAGGCGCTGCCAGATCTTTTCGAGCTCGTCGTGCATCGAGTCGCGGGTCATGGCGTCCAGTGCCGCGAACGGCTCGTCCATTAACACGATGTCCGCCTCCTGGGCCAGCACCCGGGCGAGCGCGCCGCGCTGCCGCATCCCCCCGGACAGCTCGTGCGGGCGGCGCTTGCCGCGCCCACCGAGGTGGACGAGGTCGAGCAGCTCCTCGACCCGCGCCTTCCGGTGGTCCTTCGGGTAGTCGCTCAGCTTCAGCGCCAGCTCGACGTTCTGCCACAGGGTGAGCCACGGGAATAGCGTCGAATCCTGGAACATGAACGCCACTCGGTTGTCCAGCCGGTCGACCGTGCCGCTGCTCGGCCGGTCGAGACCCGCGACGAGGTTCAGCAGGGTGCTCTTGCCGCAGCCGCTAGCGCCCACGAGGCAGAGGAACTCGCCTCGATAGACCTCCAACGTGACGTCCCGGAGGGCCACGCTGTGCTGTGCCCCGGCGCCGAACTCCTTGCTGACCCCGGTGATCGTGATGGCCGGCGTCCCGAGATCGGTGAGGGCGGTCATGGTGTCGCCACCTCGGGCTTGCCCATCGACTTCAGGACGTTGTTGAGCGGGCTCAGGTCGTACAACCCGCTGACCGGCGGTACGTCGCTCAGGAGTCCCACGGACTCGGCATGCTTGGCGTCCCGGCTGAGCGTGCTCGCCAACGGGTCGTCTGTGAACGTCAGGTTTCCCCATGCGGACGTGAGCACCGATGCGGCCAGCTTCGACTGCGTCAGCTTCACCAGCTGCTCGCCGACGATCGTCTTCGCCTGGTCGGAGTGGGCGTTGATGAACTGGTTCGCCTGGACGGTGGCCTTGACGAGGTCCGCCACCAGATTCGGGTGGTCCTTGAGGAACTGTGTACGCACCAGCAGCTGCGTGGTCACGAACCTGCCCTGTGGCCACAGGCTGGACTCGTTGACGAGCACCTTGCCGCCGTCATGGACCAGGAGGCTGGCGTACGGCTCCGGGACCCATGCGCCGGCGATCTGCTTCTGCTGGAACGCCTGGAGGGTGACGCTGTTGTCCTGCGGCACGATCGAGATGTCGCCACCGCCGTTCTGGTCGGTGGTGAAGCCCTTGGACTTGAAGTAGTACCGGGCGGCCACGTCCTGGGTGTTGCCCAGACCCGGCGTCGCGACCTTCTGCCCCTTCAGCTGCGCGATGCTGGAGATGTTCGGCTGGACCACCAGCGCGGCCCCGCCGGAGGCGGCACCCGACACGATCCTGACCGCGGACCCGTGGGACTGCACGAACGCCGTCAGGGCCGGCGACGGACCGATGAACGTGGCGTCCAGCCCACCGCTGAGCAGTGCGCTGACGGTGTCGGAGCCGGAGTTGAAGGTCTGGGTGGTGAGGGACGCGTTGTCGCCCTTGAGGACTGCCTCGAAGTAGCCCCGGTCGATGCCGATGATAGCGGTGGCGTGGGTGAGGTTGGGGAAGTAGCCGAGCCTGACCTGGGGGTCGGTGCTCGAGCTGCAGGCACTCAGGCCGGGCGCGGACAGGGCGGCAATGGTCGCACCGACGATGAGGCGCCGGCGGCGCAGAGGCATGGTTCTCAACGGGGCTCCTGCGTGACTAGATGAGGTGAACTCGCTAAACCTTATACGATTACTAGTCTTACAGTGGGGTTTCCGCGTGATCTCGGTCGCGTGGCTCGCGTCCGTGCTGTGCTTGTACGGTCGTGTCGTGCGTGCCATCCGTCGATTCACCGTCCGTCCCGTGCTGCCTGACGGGCTCCAGCCGCTCGGCAACCTGGTCACGAACCTGCGTTGGTCCTGGCACCAACCCACCCAGGACCTCTTCGCCTCGATCGACCCGGGCGTGTGGGAGGACATCGGGCACGATCCGACGCGGCTGCTCGGCAGCCTGTCTGCCGAGCGGCTGGCCAGGCTGGCCGCCGACGAGAGCTTCCGGGCCCGCCTGACCACCGCTCACCGGGACCTCGAGGAGTACCTCGTGGGGCCGCGTTGGTACCAGCGGCGCTTCGGCGCAGACGGTCCCCGCGCGATCGCGTACTTCTCTCCGGAGTTCGGCATTACCGAGGTGCTGCCGCAGTACTCCGGCGGACTCGGGATCCTCGCCGGCGACCATCTCAAGGCGGCCAGCGACATCGGCGTACCGATCGTCGGCGTCGGCCTGTTCTACCGGCACGGCTACTTCCGGCAGTCGTTGTCGCGGGAGGGCTGGCAGCAGGAGCGCTATCCGGTCAACGATCCCGACGGCTTGCCGCTGACCTTGTTGCGCGAGGACGACGGGTCCGTACCCCATGTGCAGATCGCGCTTCCGGGCGGCAAGGTCATGCTGGCCCGGATCTGGCTCGCACAGGTCGGCCGGGTGCCCCTGCTGTTGCTCGACGCCGACGTGACGCTCAACCCTGACCTGGGCTTCGATGTGACCGACCGGTTGTACGGCGGTGGCGCCGAGCACCGGCTGTTGCAGGAGATGCTGCTCGGCATCGGAGGTGTCCGCGCCCTGCGCATCTATGCCCGGATCAGCAAGACCGATGCCCCTGAGGTGTTCCACACCAACGAGGGTCACGCCGGGTTCCTGGGGATCGAGCGGATCCGCGAGTTCGTCGACGAGCAGGGGCTCGATCCGGCCGCTGCGATGGAGCTGGCCCGGGCCGGGACCGTGTTCACCACGCACACGCCTGTAGCCGCCGGCATCGACCGGTTCCCGCGCGACCTGATCGAGCAGCACTTCGGCGGTGAGGCCGGCAGCCCGGCGGTTCCGGTGGAGACGGTGCTCGCACTGGGAGCCGAGGACTACCCGGGCGGCGATCCCGGCGTCTTCAACATGGCCGTGATGGGCTTCCGGCTGTCCGGTCGGGCCAACGGCGTGAGTAGGTTGCACGGCCACGTCAGCCGGTCGATGTTCGCGGGACTCTGGCCGGGGTTCGACGAGTCCGAGGTGCCGATCGGCTACATCACCAACGGCGTCCACGCTCCGACGTGGGTGGCGCGGGAGGTGATGGCGCTCGGCGAGAGCTCCCCGAATGACGTGTTCGAAGCGGCCGAGACGATCCCGTCGCGGACGATCTGGGAGCTCAAGCGGGTGCTGCGCAGCCGGCTGGTCGACGATGCGCGGCGTCGCTTGCGGGAGTCCTGGCTGCAACGCGGGGCAGCCCCGGCGGAGCTGGGCTGGGTGGACTCCGTGCTCGACCCGGACATACTCACGATCGGGTTCGCCCGTCGCGTGCCGTCGTACAAGCGGCTCACCCTCATGCTGCGTGACCAGGAGCGGTTGAAGAGCCTGCTCCTCCACCCTGACCGCCCGATCCAGCTGGTGATAGCCGGCAAGGCTCACCCCGCGGACGACGGCGGCAAGGGCCTGATTCAGGAGCTGGTGCGCTTCGCCGACGAGCCCGATGTGCGACGCCGGATCGTCTTCCTGCCCGACTACGACATCGCCATGGCGCAGCCGCTGTATCCCGGCTGCGATGTCTGGTTGAACAACCCGCTCCGGCCGTACGAGGCGTGCGGGACGTCTGGCATGAAGGCGGCCCTCAACGGCGGGCTCAACCTGTCCATCCTCGACGGGTGGTGGGACGAGTGTTTCGACGGCAGCAACGGCTGGGCGATCCCGTCGGCGGACGGCGTGGCCGACCCCGACCGGCGCGACGACATCGAGGCGCACGCGTTGTACGACCTGATCGAGAAGGAGGTGGCGGCGCGGTTCTATGACCGCGACGAGGAGGGCCTGCCGGTCCGCTGGCTCGAGATGGTCCGTCATACCTTGAGGTCGTTGGGCCCGAAGGTGCTCGCCACCCGCATGGTCCGCGACTACGTCATGCAGATGTACGCCCCCACCGCCGACATCTCCCGAGCTCTCGACGGTGACCACTCGGGGGCGGCGGAGCTCGCGTCCTGGAAGCAGCGGGTGAGGGCCGGCTGGCCGCAGGTGCGCGTGGAGCACGTCGAAGCGGCGGGCGTCCCGGACACCCCCGAGGTCGGGGCCACCTTGTCGGTCGACGTGTTCGTGGTGCTCGGCGAGCTGGGACCCAACGATGTCCAGGTGCAGGTGGTGCACGGCCGGGCCGGCGACGACGACTCCCTGAGCGACGTGACGGCGACGCCGCTGCTCCTCGCCGACAGCTATGCCGGCGGACGCCACCGCTTCACGGGCTCGGTCACGCTCGACCGCACTGGCTCCTTCGGCTACACCGTGCGGATCCTGCCGCGCCATCGCTTGCTGTCGAACCCGGCGTCCCTGGGTCTCGTCGCGTCACCCTGAGCCCGCCGGTGGGCGCTGACGTGACCCTCCGGTCCGCCACAACGACCCGCGGCATCGTCAGGTCGAGGCAGACCCAGGGTCCGTGGCGGGGACGCCCCCGCCGCGACCGGCCTTGACCCTCAACAGCACGAGGCTGCGCGCTCGGACCGGAACCAGCTCCCCAGGGTCGAGCCCGACGTCGGTGCGGTCTGGGTCCGACGTGTCGGCGAGCAACTCGTAGCCACCTGCCCACGAGGCCTTCGGCAGTGCCCAGCCGACGTCGGCCCCACCCGCGTGCAGCAGTAGGAGGTAAGCCGCATCGCTGCGCTCGCGGCCACTGATCAGCATGCCGAGGGAACGAAGGTGGTCGTCGTACCAGTCCTGGTCGCGCATCTCTGCACCCGACGGGTGGCACCAGACGACGTCCTTGCGCCCGTCCGGTCCGACGCCGACACCGTCGAAGAAGTGCCGGCTCCGTAGCGCAGGACTCGCTGAGCGCAGTCGGGTCAGCCGGGCCACGAGGTCGCGCAGGTCGCTCCATCCGGTTGGGACCGCCCAGTCCACCCAGGAGACCGGGTTGTCCTGGCAGTAGGCATTGTTGTTGCCGCCCTGGGTTCGCCCGAGCTCGTCCCCGGCGGTCAGCATGGGCACTCCGGTGGACAGCAGCAGCGTGGCCATCAGGTTGGTGGCCTGCCGCCGCCGCAACCGATTGACCGCCTCGTCGTCCGTCTCGCCCTCGACCCCGCAGTTCCACGAACGGTTGTGGTCCGCGCCGTCCGTCCCCTGCTCGCCGTTGCCGTCGTTGTGCTTGACGTCGTACGACACCAGGTCGCGCAAGGTGAAGCCGTCGTGTGCGGTGACGAAGTTGATCGAGGCGTACGGCAGCCGCCGGTCTACGGCGTACACGTCGCTGGAACCAGACAACCGGTACGCCAGCTCGCGCACGCCGTGGCTGTGGCCCCGCCAGAAATCGCGCACGGCGTCGCGGTACTTGTCGTTCCACTCGCACCAGCCGGACGGGAACTGTCCGACGAGGTAGCCGTCGCCGCCCAGGTCCCAAGGCTCGGCGATGAGCTTGACGTCGCGAAGTACCGGGTCCTGGCCGATGGCCGCGATGAGGCCGGCGGCGGGGTCGATCGCCCGGTCGGTGCGCGCGAGGGCCGACGCGAGGTCGAACCGGAACCCGTCGACGCGCATCTGCGTGACCCAGTAGCGCAGCGAGTCCATCACCAGCCGCAGCGCAGGCGGATGGCTGCTTCGCACTGTGTTTCCGCACCCCGTCACGTCGAGGTAGCCGCCGTCGCGGCTGCGACGGTAGTAGCCGTCGTCGTCCAGACCCCGAAGGGACAGGGCCGGCTGGGTCAGCGGGCCCTCGCCTGTGTGGTTGTAGACGACGTCGAGGATCACTTCGAGGCCGGCGGCGTGCAGCGCCCGGACCATCGCCTTGAACTCAGCGACCTGGCCACCAAGGTCGCCGGCACAGGAATAAGCGCCGTGCGGGGCGAGGAAGCCGATCGTGTTGTAGCCCCAGAAGTTGCTCATGCCTCGTGCCGCGACCTTCTGCTCCGTGACGAACTGCTGCACCGGCAACAGCTCGACTGCGGTCACGCCGAGACCGGCGAGGTGGTCGAGCACCGCGGGATGCGCGAGCCCTGCGTACGTGCCGCGCAGGTGTTCGGGGACCTGTGGGTGGAGCCGGGTGAGGCCCCGCACGTGTGCCTCGTAGATGACCGTGGACGACCAGGGCGTGTGCGGACGCGTGTCGTCGCCCCAGTCGAAGTCGTCGGCCACGACGACGCCGTACGGCTGCGGGTCCGGACCGTCGAGCCGACCGGTGACGGCTCGGGCGTACGGGTCGAGCAGCAGGCGCCGAGCGTCGAAGCACAGACCGTCCGCCGGCGACCACGGGCCGGTGGCGCGCAGGGCGTACCGCTGACCGGGTAGGACGCCCGCGACATGTCCGTGCCAGACACCGGCGGTTCGTTCGGTCAGACGCACCGGGTCCTCGGCGCCGCCGTCGTCCACCAGGCACAGCGTCATCGCCTCCGCGCGCGGTGCCCACACGGCGAAGTTCGTGCCGGCGGGGTCGGGCGTGGCACCGAGGATGCGGTGCGTCCCGGCGGTCAACGCGGACGGGCGGGTCATGGTCTCCCTGCGGGGCGGCCGGAACCCCTCGATAGGCTCGCTGCGGCGGTGACCGCTCCGGCGCCCGCCGAACCTACCCGAACCCAGGAGGCCCTCGTGGGCGAGTTCGTCCGACTCGAGGTGGCCGACGGCGTCGGCACCATCCGGCTCGACCGTCCCAAGATGAATGCCCTCAACGTCACCGTGCAGGAGGAGATCCGGGCGGCCGCAGGCGAAGCCGCCGCCCGCGACGACGTGGCCGCCGTGGTCGTCTACGGCGGCGAACGAGTGTTCGCGGCCGGCGCGGACATCAAGGAGATGGCGCAGATGTCCTACCCGGACATGGCGGCACGCTCCGGAGCGCTCCAGTCGTCGCTGACCGCGTTGGCGCGACTGAGCAAGCCGACGGCCGCCGCGATCACCGGCTATGCGCTCGGCGGTGGCTGCGAGCTGGCGCTGTGCGCCGACGTGCGGATCTGCGCCGACGACGCCAAGCTCGGGCAGCCGGAGATCCTGCTGGGGATCATCCCCGGTGCCGGCGGCACCCAGCGGCTCTCGCGGCTGGTCGGACCGGCGAGGGCGAAGGACATCATCTTCACCGGCCGGTTCGTCGGCGCGGACGAGGCGCTCCGGATCGGCCTGGTCGACCAGGTCGTGCCCGCCGCCGAGGTCTACGACACGGCGGTGGCATGGGCCAGGCAGTTCGTCGGGGGGCCGGCCCTGGCGCTCCGGGCGGCCAAGGAGTCGATCGACCGGGGCATGGAGGTCGACCTCGACACGGGGTTGGAGATCGAGCGCGTCCAGTTCGCGGCATTGTTCGCGACCGCTGACCGCTCGACAGGGATGCAGTCGTTCATCGACAACGGGCCGGGCAAGGCTGCCTTCGAGGGGCGATGACTCGGTGACGACGCAGCCCACGAGGGCGGCCACGGAGGCCGAGGTCGAGGCCGCCTGGCAGGACACCAAGCTGGCCCAGGTGCTCTACCACGACTGGGAAGCCGGAACGTACGACGACAAGTGGTCCATCTCGTTCGACGAGCGCTGCGTCGACTACGCCCGCGAGCGGTTCGTTTCGATCGCCGGACAGACCGGCTGGCCCTACCGCCGCTCCCTCGAGATCGGCTGCGGCACCGGCTTCTTCACGCTGAACCTCAAGCTGGCCGGCGTGATCGACGACGCCCACGTCACCGACATCAGCCCCGGAATGGTCGAGGTCGCACGGCGCAACGCGGAGGCCCTCGGCTTCTCGATCGAGGGGCGAACCGCGGACGCGGAACGGTTGCCCTACGACGACGGCACCTTCGACGTGGTTGTCGGGCACGCCGTCATCCATCACATCCCAGACGTCGAGTTGGCGTTCCGCGAGATGCTGCGGGTGCTTCGACCTGGCGGCCGCGTGGTCATCTGCGGCGAGCCGACGAGGCACGGCGATGTGGTCGCACGGCAGCTCTCTCGGGCGACCTGGTGGACCGCTACGCGGGTGACGCGACTGCCGTGGTTGCGCGGCTCCTGGGCCCGACCGGTCGCCGAGTTCGACGAGTCGTCGCGCGCCGCGGCGCTCGAGGCGGTCGTGGACCTGCACACCTTCGTGCCGGGTGAGCTGGCAGGCACGGTCGGGCGCGCGGGAGGCGTCGACGTCCGCACGGTGACCGAGGAGCTGACCGCATCCTGGTTCGGGTGGCCCGTTCGTACCTTCGAGTGCGCGGTGCCCGCGGACAAGCTGGGGATGCGCTGGCGGACGTTCGCGTACCGGTCGTGGCTGCGCCTGTCCGCGCTCGACCGCATCCTCGACCGGGTCGTGCCGGATGGGCTGTTCTACAACGTCTCCGTCACGGCCACCAAGCCTCGCGCCGACTGACGTCGCCCGCCCGTACCCCCCATGCCGCTTCACACGCCAGCGGCACCGTTTCCCGTCCCCCCCGCTTCACACGCCAGCGGCACCGTTTCCCGCCCCCCACGCCGCTTCACACCCCAGCGGCACCGCTTCGCCCCTCTCCACCCCGCTTCACACGCCGGCGGCACCGTTTCCCGCCCGATTTGTCGGATTTGACGGTACGGCGGGCGTGTCAAGCCGTGACGGACCGGTCCGGGGCGTGACGGACGGGGGCGTGACGGACGGGGGCGTGACGGACTGGGGCGCATCGGGCGGGGGCGCGTCGGACCGGGGCGCATCGGACAGGGCGCGACGGACGGGGGCGTCCGGGGCGCATCGGACAGGGCGCGACGGACGGGGGCGCGACGGACGGGGGCGCATCGGACGCGGACGGGGTGGTGAGGCGGTGTGAGCCGGCCGGTCCGAGAGTTAGCCGGCGCGCAGCCCGAGGGCTCGGCGAATGCGGCGCTCAAGCAGATCGGGCCGGTGCACCAGTTCGTCCCACGTCCAGCGGACCACGGTGTAGCCGAGCTGCTCGAGTGCCTCCTGGCGGAGCTTCTCCTGGTAGAGCCGTCGGTGGGGCTCGGCTGCCCCAGCAAGATCGGTGAGGTACTTGATGGCCCCGTCGGCCTCGCCGACGACGGCGTATCCGTCCCAGGCGAAGTCTGGCCGGGCGACGAATGCGCCCCAGTCGTCCCGAATGGTGGGATTGCACAGTGGCAATGGCAAGTCACGGTCCACGAAGAAGGCAAATGACGCCGACTCGAGGTACGAGTCGCGAGCGCCGTTTCCGTGTCCGACCGCGCGTCGGGCGGCCACCACGCCTGGCCAGCCCGCGCAGTGATCGATGACCTCCGCGAGATCCGCGGGTGTGCAGAGACCGAGTCGGAGGCCGACGTCGACGACGGCTTGGGCGGCAGGGAAGTCCCGATGACGGCAGGCATCGACCACTGCCCGAGCCGGGGTCACCGTCGGAATCCCGCGCGTGTCCGTCCGGTGGTGCTCAGGCAGCTGTGCCGGCCACACATGCACGTTGTTCGCGTACGAGCGGACCGGCCCGCACGGGCGATTCACGGTCAAGACGACCGGGGCCGGCGTCGGGGTCGGCGTGATGCCGAACATCGCGGTCGCGCAGTCGTGCGATGCCCACGCGTCCTCGCGGAGTCGTCGGATGGCCGCAGCCGTGGCCACTTCGAGCAGGCGAGTCCCCGAGGCCCGGCCGGTGTCCTGGGCGTCGTCTTCGGCCCAGGTGTACAGGCCTCGACGGAGCCGCAGGAGCTGGCCGCGGCGTACCAGGCCGCGGATCCGCCCGGGTCCGATCCCGAGAGCCTCGAGATCCTTGGTCGCAAGCAACGCGGGCAGGTCAAAGCCGGAGGTGAAAGGCGGTCCGTCGGTGGTGGGGTCGGGGCTGCGGTTGACCGTCTGCATCGCCTTTGCGGATATGGCAGACGTAGGCCTCATGGCAGACGGCTCATGGCAGACGCCTCATGGCAGACACGCAGTCGCGGTGCGCTCATGGCACGCGGGCAGACGGCAGATGGGTAGCAGGGCAGACGGGCAGCAGACCACGCGGGCGGACGGGCAGACGGGCGGAGGGCAGCAGGGCGATCATGCCCGCGATGATGGTGCGCAGACGTTGTCGCCGGAGACATCCGCTCCGGGCTGTGGACCCACGGCCTGCCTCCGCACTCGTCGCCTCCCCGCTTCACACGCCAGGCGTACCGCGAAAACGGACATAGCGGGCGCAAAATGGTACGCGTGGCGTGTGAAGCGGGGGGCGGTGCGCCGGGCGGCCGGTCCGGGGGGTGGTACGCCGGGCGGCCGGTGCGGGGGGAGGCACGTCGGGGTGGGCGCATGAAAACGCGGGACGGCCCGCCGGTAGGCTCCCGGGGTGCTCGGACGTCGTCGCGATCCGCGGCAGGCGAGGTTCCTCACCGTGGCAAGCCTGCGCTGGGTCGTCCGCAACCGCGCGTGGACGCCGTACCACCTTGTCCGCTACTGGCGGTTCGCGATCCTGCGCCTGCGCAATCGCGATGTCGTCACCGAAGGCTTCGTCTTCCTCGGCAAGCGGGTGGAGGTGGGGACCCGCCGAGGCTACGGGCGGATCGTCCTCGGCCGTTGGGTCCACCTCGGCGACGACAACAAGCTGCGCGCCCACGAGGGCACCCTGCGGATCGGCGACAAGGCGGTCCTCGGCCGCGACAACGTCGTGAACTGCTACCTCGACATCGAGATCGGCGCCGCCACGTTGGTCGCGGACTGGGTCTACATCTGCGACTTCGACCACCGCACCGACGACCTCGCCCGGCCGATCAAGGACCAGGGCCTGGTCAAGACGCCGGTACGCATCGGACCCGACTGCTGGGTGGGCACGAAGGCCACGGTGCTGCGGGGTTCGATGATCGGCCGCGGGTGCGTGCTCGCCGCGCACACCGTGGTGCGAGGCGACGTACCGGACTTCTCCGTCGTCGCCGGCATGCCCGGACGGGTCGTCAAGAACCGGCAGGAGGCATTCGCCGAGGGCGCCGAGCTCCGGACCTATCTGCGCGAGTTGCAGGAGTACCAGGACGGGCACGCCGGCGCCACGGCGGCCGACGAACCACGACGCCCGGTCAGGTGACGGGTCCGTCGCGCAGCAGGTTGCCCTCGCGCGAGCGGATCTCGGGTTGCACCGGCACGACGCCGCGTGCCCGCAGCGCGCCCTCCTCTCGGACCGCACGCACATAGGTACGCGCGGTCCGCTCCGCCACGGAGTCCCAGGAGAAGTCCCGCGCAACCGTCCGCCGCGCCTCGCGGCCGATCCGGCGGGCCAGGATGTCGTCGCTGAGCAGCCTGTCGATGGCCAACGCCAGGGCGCCGGGGTCCTCCGGCGGCACGGTCAGCCCGGTCTCAAGGCCGCCGACCACCTCCGCGAGCCCGCCTCGGTCGGTCGCCACGACGGGGGTGCCGGCCGCGGCGGCTTCGAGCGCCACCAGCCCGAACGGCTCGTACAGCGACGGCATCACCGCCACGTCGGCGGCCGCCGCCACCGCCGCGAGCTCCGGCTCGTCGAGCCACCCGACGAACTGCACGCTCCGGCCGAGCCGGAGCCGGCGAGCCTCGGCGCGAAGCGCCTGCTCCTGGGTGCCTCGTCCGGCCACGAGCAGCCGCAGGCCCGGGTGCCGACGGCGCAGGCGGGGGAGTGCGGTGAGGACGGTCTGGACGCCCTTCTCGTACTCGAGCCGGCCGCTGAACAACAGCAGCGGTCCCTCCCCGGCGTACCGCCGGCTCGCCGCGGCGACGGTCTCGCGATCCGACCTCCACGCGGCTGCGTCGACGCCGTTGCGGATCACCTCGACCTTGTCCGCCGGGAGCTCGAACAGCCGCGTGACCTCCCACCGCATGTGGTCGCTGCAGGTGATGACCCGGCGTGCCTGGTAGGTCATCCACCACTCCACGGAGTGGATCGCCTGGTTCAGCGCACCGGGCAACCAGCCCTGGTAGCGCCCCGCCTCAGTGGCGTGCACGGTCGACACCAGAGGGATCCGCCACGCCTCCTTCAACGTCGCGCCGGCGTGCGCGATCAGCCAGTCGTGACCATGTACCACGTCCGGTCGTTGGTCATCCAGGAGAGACAGCGCGGTCCGGGACATCGTGTGGTCCAGGGCGAGCGTCCAAGCAAGGAGGTCATCCATGGGTACGAGCGGCGGATCGTGCTCGACGCGGATCACGCGGACATCGTTCTCGACGACGTCGTGCGCCGCGCCGCTGCCGTGCTGGGTGAGGACGGTGACCTGGTGACCGGCGCGGGCCAGGGCTGCGGACAGACCGTGCACGTGACGTGCGAGGCCGCCGTAGACGACCGGGGGATATTCCCAGGAGAGCATGAGCACGCGCATGACACTTCCATGTTACTGCGAGGTACGAGATACTCGCAGGGCTCCCCGGGAGTCTCGGGCAGGCAGGTCGGCCGTCGATCGGCGACCAGCGTAGGTGTGCGGAGGGGACAGTGAGCAGCGACAGCGGCACCAGTGCCGGTGGCGAGCGCGCCGCCGGTCAGACGAGGGTCAGCGACCCGTTCAGGATGAGAGCCCCGATCAACGGCGCCGCCTCCGAGGACGCCAGGCCACCCATGCCACCCACGCCACCGGGATCGCAGGACCCCAAGCCCGCGCCGGTCGTGCACCAGGAGACTCCAGCGTCGCCCGCCTCACCGGATTCAGCATCGCCGTCGACGGACCCGCCGACCACCTCGATGCCGGCCACTCCCGCCCCTGCGGTCAAGCAGTCCGCCCCAGTCCCGCGCGGTGCCGCGGACCGCCGCGTAAGCACCGGCGAGACGTCCCGGTCCCGCCGCGGGTTGCGGACGGCCGTGGCAGCCAGCAACGCGGTGCGGGTCCGAGTCGCAGCGGTCGTCTGGACCGTTGCCGTGGTCCTGGCGCTCGTCCTGGCCGTCGGCGCCTTGTTGACGGCGTTGGACGCGAACCAGAAGAACGACATCGTGCGCTTCATCCATGACCTCGCCAAGTCCGTGTCGGGACCGTTCGGCGACATCTTCACCTTCACCACCAAGCACGGCGGCAAGGAGATCCGCGACCTGAAGAAGGACGTCCTCGTCAACTGGGGTCTGGCAGCGATCGTCTACCTCATCATCGGCAAGATCGTCGCCAAGATCATTCGCCCCGGCAGCTGAGTCGTCGCAGCTGACTCTTCGCTGACCCTCGGTTATGCCGGCCGGTGGGCGAGCAGCACCAGATCGAGGCTGTCGTCCAGGTGGTCGGCGCGGAGACGGAAGTCCGCGGTCGTCACCGCGGACACCCGGCACCGCACTTGTGCATCCCACCGGTCCGGCTCCGCGGCCAGTTGCGCGTCGACGAGCGACCCGTGCGCCGACTCCCACACCCGCAACGAGCCGGCATGATGGAGGCCGAGCAGCGAAGTGACCGGCGCCTGCTGCCCGACGTGCAGGCGGAGGTCGGACGCACTGAACTCCCTTGTGTGGTAGAGATTCCCCGCCGGGAAGGTCAGACGGTTCGGCGTCGACAACACGAGTAGGCCACCGGGCCGAAGCACCCGAAGGCACTCCGTGACGAAGCGAGTCTGGTCCCACAGGTGCTCGATCGTCTGCAGACTGACGACGACGTCCGCCCATGCCTGCGCGAATGGCAGCGACACGAGGTTTCCGCGCACCAGCGGCAGCCCCGGGTACGCCCGGTGCGCGTGCTGCGTGGCATAGGCGTCGTAGTCGAGTGCGACCAGGGAGCGGGCCTCGGTGGCCAGAAGCGAGGCGCCGTAGCCCTCGCCGGATCCAGCCTCCAGGACGTCGAGCCCCGGCACGTGGGTCAGCGCGTACTCGTACACCGCCAAGTGCCGGTGGTACCAGTAGTTCTCGTGTTCGACCCCGGGGACGGTGCGCTCACCGGTGATGAGCATGGTCGGCGGGGACGGCTCGGGCACGAGCGCAGAGTACGCAAGCGTCGTGCCGCCGAGCTGTGACTGACACCATGACGGCGCGGACTGGCGACGCCGGTTACCAGCGGGTAACGTTGGGTCGACCGTAGATGCGCGCCGGCACCACCGCCGGTCGCCTGCAGCACGACGCGTGGCAGGCTTCGCTGCATCAGTCCCGTTGCTCGAGGAGGATCTGCGCGGCCATGAACATCGTCGTGTGTGTCAAGTACGTCCCGGACGCGACCGCGGACCGGTCCTTCAACGATGCCGACCACACGGTCGACCGGGCCGGCGTCGACGGCCTCCTCTCCGAGCTCGACGAGTACGCCGTGGAGGAGGCGCTGAAGATCACCGAAGCCGCCGACGGCGAGGTCACTGTCCTGACGGTCGGACCCGAGTCGGCCGCCGAGGCCGTGCGCAAGTCGCTGCAGATGGGTTCTCACAAGGGTGTGCACGTGCTCGACGACGGCCTGCACGGGTCGGACGCCGTGGCGACCTCGTTGGTGCTCGCCGAGGCGATCAAGAAGATCGACCACGACATCGTGCTGTGCGGCATGGCGTCGACCGACGGCGGCATGAGCGTAGTGCCGGCGATGCTCGCCGAACGGCTCGGAGTCGCGCAGGTGACGTTTGCCTCGGAGGTCACCGTCGACGGCGACACGGTGACCATCCGCCGTGACGGCGACACTGCGACCGAGACGGTCGAGGCCACCATCCCCCTGGTGGTCAGCGTGACCGATCAGATCAACGAGCCGCGGTACCCGTCCTTCAAGGGGATCATGGCGGCCAAGAAGAAGCCGGTCGAGACGTGGAGCCTGTCCGACCTCGGGGTCGAGGCGAGCCAGGTCGGGCTGGATGCGGCCTGGACCAAGGTGCTGGCCAGCGAGGCGCGCCCGCCCAAGACCGCCGGCACCATCGTGACCGATGAGGGCGACGGCGGCGCAAAGCTGGCCGAGTTCCTCGCCGAGAAGAAGTTCGTCTGAGAAGGGTTGGAGACCGTGACCGAGATCTTGGTGCTCGTCGACCACCTCGACGGAGCAGTACGCAAGACGACCTTCGAACTCCTCACCCTGGCCCGGCGACTCGGTGAGCCCTCGGCCGTGTTCATCGGGGCCGATGCAGAAGCCGCGCGGGACAGCCTCGCCGCCTACGGGGCGGAGAAAGTGTACGCACTCGACGCTGCGGACCTCACCGACTACCTCGTTGCGCCGAAGGCGGAGGCGCTCGCCCAGCTGGTCGAGAAGAGCCAGCCCGCTGCGGTGCTGATCCCGTCCAGCGCCGAGGGCAGGGAGATCGCCGGCCGGCTCGCGATCAAGATCCAGTCCGGCGTCCTCACCGACGCTGTCGACGTGCAGGCCGCGGACGGAGCCGTGACCACCCGGCAGTCGGTCTTCGCCGGCAACTTCACGGTCGATGCGCAGGTCACCAAGGGCACCCCCATCATCACGGTCAAGCCCAACAGCGTCACGCCGGAGAAGGCCGACGGTGCCGCGGCCGTCGACAAGGTGGACGTGACCGTGTCGGACGCTGCCAAGTCCGCGCGGATCACGGACCGTCAGCCACGGAAGAAGACAGGCCGTCCCGAGCTGACCGAGGCGTCCATCGTGGTGTCCGGTGGTCGGGGGACCGGTGGCGACTTCGAGGCCGTGGAGGCGTTCGCCGACTCCCTCGGTGCCGCGGTCGGAGCGTCGCGTGCGGCGGTTGACTCCGGCTGGTACCCCCACTCGTACCAGATCGGCCAGACCGGCAAGACCGTCTCGCCTCAGCTGTACGTCGCGGCCGGCATCTCCGGCGCAATCCAGCACCGGGCCGGGATGCAGACCTCGAAGACCATTGTCGCGGTCAACAAGGACGAGGAGGCGCCGATCTTCGAGCTGGTCGACTTCGGTGTGGTGGGGGACCTGCACAAGGTGCTGCCGCAGGCGACGGAGGAAGTCGCCAAGCGCAAGGGCTGAGCTCCGACCGGTGTGGCCCGACCGCTCGCCCGAGCGGGTACCGTCCGTCCTTTCACGGCGGTGGCCGCCTGGAGCGTTGGCCGGCGCCGCTGGGCTGCCGTGCGGGCCGCATCCATGGCGTTGCCCACCTCGTAGAGGCGATCCTCGAAGAGGTGACCGTAGGTGTCGAGGGTCATCGTGGCCGAGCCGTGGCCGAGGATCTGCTGGACCACCTTGACGTCGGTGCCGGAGGCGATGGCCACGCTGGCAGCGGTGTGCCGGAGCTCGTGGGGATGCAGCCCACGAACACCGATCGCTTGGGCTGCGTCGTCGAAAGACTTGCGGAAGGTACTCACACGCATCGGCGGACCGAGGCGGCGGATCCCGGGGAACACGAGGTCGTCAGGAGGCTTGCCGACAACGAAGTCGGCGAGCTCGGCGACGAGGAACAGGGGAAGGGGGACCTCACGCCGCTCATGCGTCTTGGGAGTGCCCCACACCAGGCCATGTCCCTGCACCGGAGTCACGGAGGCGACGATCGCGGCACGGTGCCTGGTCAGGTCGAGTCGGTTGATGCGGAGTGCGGCCTTCTCGCCGATGCGGACCCCGGTGTAGGCGAGGAAGAGGACGAGGAGGCGGCAGGGGATCGCACTGACAGCGGCTATGAGCGTGCGGTCGAATCAGACGTCTACTGTGCTCGGCATGCCAGAGGTGCCACCCCCATCGAAGCCGTGCGGTCGCTCGTTCGGACCGTCATTGAGCACGCCCCGGCCGAGGTGCGGCCCCCGTTGCTCATGCAAGCCGAAGCCTTGGAGTACATCAGTGGTCCGGTGACCATGATGCAGTTGCGTGTGACGGGCGATTGCCCTCCCGCTGACGGTGTTACCAACCCTGTTCCGGGCGGTCCGTCCGTAGTTGACGCCGAGGGCAACGACATCGGGCTCCTGCTCCTTAGGCTGGACGACGCTGGCTACATCGACTGCCTGGAGTAACGCTGGGTTAAAGCTGAGATGCCCACCCAACTGCCCAACCCCGGCCAGGTGCGCGCCTTCCCGAGGCCGTCGGCCTAACCGCTCATCGGCGAATCCGCGCCATGTCAGCGGCTACTTAGAGACTTCACGCAGGACCGACGTCCGGCCAGACTCGGTCCAGGTGTCCGGCGAGACGCTCCCACATCGCGGCTGCCCACCGGTGTCATTGGTGTGGCTCTCACATGGCCGGCGGTCTCGCCGGACACCGCGCGAGGAGAGGCTCAAAAGGGGTTTGTTCTGCTCGAAGTAGCGGTGCCCTCCTTGCTGACAACCATCCGGTTCAGCACTGAGGAGGTACCGATGGCCGTGATCATCGGGATGGACCCGCACAAGCGTTCGGCCACGATCGAGGTCGTCGACGAACGAGCCCAGGTACTCGCCGTGGGCAGGTACGGCACCGACAAGGCTGGCTACGCCGAGATGCTCGCTGCCGGCCGGAAGCACCCGGGCCGTGTCTGGGCGATCGAGGGCTGCAACGGCATCGGTAAGCACATCGCACACCGGCTGGTCCACGACGGAGAGACCGTCGTGGACGTGCCGCCGAAGCTCTCCGCGCAGACCCGAGTGTTCGCCACCGGCAACGGCCGCAAGACCGACCCGGTCGACGCGCACTCGGTCGCCATGGTCGCACTCCGCACCCCGAACCTGGTTCAGGTCCACGTCGACCCAGAGCTGGTCGTGATGGGGATGCTCGTCGACCGCCGCGACGAGCTCGGCCGGGCGCGCACCCAGACGATCAACCGGCTGCACCGCGTGCTCCTGGAGCTTTTCCCAGGCGGGGCAAAGCAGTTCCTGTCCTCCCACCAGGCGCGCGCCATGATCGCGACCATCAAGCCACGCGACATCGTGGGCAAGACCAGGCGCCGGCTCGCCGTCGAGCTAGTCGGTGAGCTGGAGGCCATCGACAAGAAGATCAGGACCGCGGAGAAGGACCTCAACGCGCTCGTTGTCGCCCGCGGTTCCACGCTGATGGACCTGCACGGCATCGGCCCGTCGGGAGCTGCCCGGCTCCTGTCCGACGTCGGCGACATCCGCCGGTTCGCCGACCGGGACCGGTTCGCCTCCTGGAACGGCACCGCACCACTCGACGCCTCGTCCGGGACCAGAAGCGCCATCGGCTATCGCGCGCCGGGAACCGTCGGATCAACCGGGCGCTGCACATCATGGCCGTGGTCCAGCTGCGCAACGCCACCGAGGGTCGCGCCTACTTCGACGGGAAGAAGGCCGCCGGCAAGACCTCGATGGAGTCCATGCGTGCGTTGAAGCGGCGGCTGTCGAACGTCGTCTACGCCCGCATGGTCGAGCACCAGAAACGACGTGAAGCGGCGGGCCCGGGAGGGCACTCGGGGACGGCTCTGCAATCCAGCGTGACCGACCTGACCCCGGACATCGGCTCTTCGGATAAGCCACTTCCGGACCCACCACCAGCCAGCCTAAACCGGCGCTCCCGGCGGTGTCTTGACACAAAGGGGTGCCTACTTGACCGGGGCGACCCCGGAAGAGTTGGCGCTGGCTCCTGACCGAACACTTGGTCCAACACATCAGCGAGGGATCGCCGAAGTGACTCTGGCCGTGATCGTCTCGGTGTTCGATCGGGAGGCATTCCTGGCGCTGATCTCTCCCGAACTGGATCAAGCCCTGGCTCTGATGGCTTAGACCGGACTCGACCGCTCATCGGCTATGAGAGGTCGCTACCTCAGAACTCGGGAGGGCTCGGCTGCGTAGGAATCGTCGAGGGATTGCGGGCACTGATTCCATCAAGGTGGATCACGGGTGGGCGCGGGCAGGAGTACCCGTGCCTGTCGGGCTCGGGAAGTAACCTGAGGCCATGGTTGATCCGGCACTTCAGTCCGCTATCGAGGCGATGAGCGTCGATGAGCGGCTGGAGCTTGCCGAGTTCATCGAGAGCACCGTCGACCAGTCCGAGGTCGAGATGGCCGACGAGAAGAGGGCCATCATCCGCTCCCGCGCCGATGAGCTCCAGGCCGACCCCTCGGTCGGGCTGCCCTGGGATGAGCTGGGCGCACAGGTCGGATCACGCTGGGCGTGACGACTCGTCGCTTGATCCTTCATCCCGGAGTCGAGCACGATCTGGACGTCCAGGTCTTTCCCCCAGGCCGGAGCGGTCCTGTTCGAGTCCTACCGGCGTACCTTGCTCCGCCGGTTCCTTGCTCGTGGACAGCGCTACGGCAGGTGATCCATGCCGTCGTCGGGGCGGGGCTTGCTCCTTCTGAGTTCCGTGCCGGCCCGCCGGCGTCCGGCGCGGGGCAGCCGAACGGCGACTGAGAGGCCACCGGTCGGGCCGTCCTGCAGCTCGATGGTTCCGCCCATGGCGTTGACGAGTCGATGCACGATCGGGAGGCCGAGGCCGGTGCCGCCGGTGTCCGCGTGACCGGTGGCGAAACGTTGGAAGGCGCGTTCCCGTTGGAGTCGGGACATGCCCGGGCCGTCGTCGGAGACCGTGATCGTGGCCGCGTCGCCGTGGACGGACACCCGTATCCCGATCTGCCGTGGCGCAGGGTCGAGGTCGAAGCAGTTGGCCAGGAGGTTGTCCATGATCTGTTCGAGATGGGCCGGTACCGCCCAGGCTTGTACGGAGGAACCAGGTTCGAGCGTCACTTCGATGTCGCGTTCGGTGGCCAGGGAGCTCCAGGACGCGACACGCTCGGTCACCATGCGCCGCAGGTCGACCGGCGTGGGCACGAGGGTCGTCGCCTCCGCGCGGGCTACCGCGAGCAAGCCGTCCACGAGTCGCGACAGACGCTCGAGCTCGGTGAGTGCGCCGGTGAGCTCCGCCTGATCTGACGGTTGGCGTCGTTGCAGCAGCTCCAGTCGCAGCCGCAGCGCCGACATCGGGGTACGCAGCTGGTGGGAGACGTCCGCGAGCATGTCGCGTTGCCCGTCGAGCAGGCTCCGGAGCCGGACGGCCATGGTGTCGAACGTGGCCGCGAGCCGTTGCACCTCCGGGGGGCCGCGCACCGCGCCCGCCCGCGCGTCGAGGTTGCCGGCGCCGACGAACCGGGCCGTCTCCTCCAGCCGGCGCACGGGGCGCGCCACCCATCGTGACAACCAGACGGCGATCATGGCGGCGGTCGCAGCGGCGATCAGGGCGACTCCACCCAACGTCAACCACAGCGAGCGGATGCGACTCTCGAGCGGCTCGGTGGTGCGGGCGACGATAACGAGTCCGACCGGTTTGGGTCTGGTGCCGATCGGGACTGCGGCCATCTGCAACGACTCACCGTCGACCCCGACGGTCTCGGTGCCGGCGCTCGCCCCCGCTTTCAAGGTTTCCGGAACCGGGAAGGTGAGGCCGGCACTGTCCACCGTCGTGCGGTGGGCGTCGAGGAGGAGCACCCCCGTGCTGCCGTCGACAAATCTGCGCAGGTCGGCCTTGAGCGAGGTCCCCGGCTCGTGGTCGGAGAGCCGCTCCTCCGCGATGCTCGAGATCACCCTGGCCTGCGAGATCGTCGCGTCCGCGTAGTCGTGCCGGTACAGCGCCGCCGTCTCCAGCCCAAGAGGGACCACCGCGGCCGCGAGCAGGACGCCGGTGAACACCAGCAGGGCGCCCAGGACCCGGCGGGTCATGGTCGCGGACCGAGCCTGAACCCGCGGCCGTACACGGTCTGGATGACGGCGGGGTTCCCGAGCTTGCGGCGCAGGGCTGCGACGTGCACGTCGACCACCTTGGTCGGGCCGTACCAGTGCTCGTCCCACACCCGGCTGTAGATCTCCTCGCGGCTGACCACCCGACCCGGCTCCACCACGAGAGTCTTGAGGATGTCGAACTCCCGGCCGGTCAACGCGAGCTCGTCACCGTTCATCAGCACGCGCTGGGCCCGCTCGTCCACGATCAACCCACCGTGCCGGTAGACCCCTTCCGCCTCGGGCAGCGCGCGTCGCAGCACTGCCCGTATTCGGGCGGTCAGCTCGCCGAACCCGAACGGCTTGACCAGATAGTCATCGGCACCAAGGTCGAGAGCGCGCACCCGGTCGGCCTCCTCGCCGCGCGCGGTGAGGACGAGGATCGGCACGTCACAGCGGCTGCGCAGCTCCCGACACACATCGACTCCGTCGATGTCGGGCAGGCCCAGGTCCAGGAGCACCACATCCGGTAGCTCCGCCGCGAGCGCCTCGGCACCGGTTCCCGCCTGGCGTACCTGGTAGCCGTCGCTCTCCAGGCCCTCGACGAGCTGCCCGGCGATGCCGGCGTCGTCCTCCACGACGAGGATCCGCACGTCCGCGTCGCCCCGCGCCTTGTCCTCTTCCGACTGCACAGCCCGCACGCTACGACAGGCTCCAACCCGGAACCGGGGGGCTCGGACGGCCGGGCCGATCTGAACCGGTTCTTTACGCCGTGTCACGCAGGATGGGTCCATGACGTCACCGCGGCCCGGGGATTCACTACGCTCGCGCGCGCCCTCCGCGCCACGGCCCTTGTGGTGGGTTCGGGGACCGGAGTGGCCGACCCGTGGCTTGCGGCAGCCGGGCTGGCTGCTGCTTCCGCTGCGGGCCTTCCTCGGAGTCACCTTCACGTTCGCCGGGCTGCAGAAGCTGGCGTCGCCGAGCTTCTTCGACGCCAGCTCACCTACCTCGGTGCAGCAGCAGATGCAGTCCGTGGCGCCGACCAGCCCGATCGGGCCTCTGGTCCAGCTCAGCCTTCACGCCGGCGTGCTTGTGGGGCTGCTGATTGCTCTCGCGGAGCTGGCCGTCGGCGTCGGCACCCTGTTGGGGCTCAAGATCAGGCTGGCGGCGGTCGGGGGCGCGGTGCTGGCGCTGTCGTTCTTCCTCACGGTCAGCTGGAACACCGCCCCGTACTACTACGGAGCGGACATCGTCTTCCTGTTCGCGTGGACACCGTTCATCGCGATGGGTGCCGGAGACGTGTTGTCCGTCGACGCCTGGATCGCCGGCAACGCTCTTGGCAGTGACCGCCCGGATCAGAGCACCGGCTCCGCCGCAGCCAGGCAACGCGAGCGGCGTGCCCTCCTGTCGGCCGGTGCTGTCACCGCGTTGGCGGCTGGGGCGACGGCCCTGGCCGGGCGTCTGGTCGCCGGACCGTCGACGACCAGAACCGCCTCGCTCGGCGGTACGCAGACGGGAGGCCGACCACCCGCCGGAGGCCGTACCAAGTCTGCGCAGAAGCATCCGCAAGCACCTGCGGGGATGACACGAATCGGGTCGGCCAACGCCGTACCGGTGGGGCAGGCCGCCGAGTTCCGCGACCCGGCCAACGGCAACCCGGCATGGCTGGTGCGCTCCGCACAGGACACGTACGCGGCCTTCAGCGCCGTGTGCACCCATGCCGGGTGCGCGGTGCAGTACAGCGCCAGCAACTCTGAGTTCGTCTGTCCCTGCCACGGCGGCCTCTACAGCGCCAAGACCGGCCAGGTGCTCGCGGGTCCGCCCCCGGCACCGTTGCCCCCGGTTCGCGTGCACGTGGTCGACGGGCAGGTCTATGCCGTCTGACCGGGGCTCACCGAGAAGATCGGGGGAGGGAGTCGACCCGGGCGTGGTCGACGACCCCAGCCCCGAGGGGGTGGCGGGCAACGAGCGATTGACGGCCATGACCGGCGCACTGCTGTTCCTCCTTCTGGCCGCCGAAGGTGTCACCCTGATCGACCTCCGGCCGCTGTTCGCGGTGCATGCCTTCGTCGGCATCCTGCTGGCCGGGCCGGTCGCGGTGAAGATCGCCAGCACCGGCTACCGGTTCCTGCGGTACTACACCGGTCACGAGGGCTACCGGCGCAAAGGACCGCCTCGCCCGCTGATGCGAGTGCTGGCGCCGGCGCTGATTGCCTCCACCGTCACCGTGATCGGCAGCGGGATCGGGCTCCTGGCCGTCCGCCCGGGCGACCCGGGGCCGTTGCTGTCCATCCACAAGGTCAGCTTCGTCGCGTGGTTCGCGCTGACCGCTGTGCACGTGCTCGCGTACGCGTGGCGGATACCGAGACTGCTCGCGGAGGACGTGGGCGCTGGCACACCGCCACCGCCCGGAAGGACGGCTCGCCTTCTGGTCAGCGGCCTCGGCCTCACGGTCGGCGCACTCGCCGCGGCCCTCCTGCTCCCGTACGCCCACCCCTGGATCGACTGGCTGTCGGCGACGTCCAACGCGTGACCCACGGGCGCCAGTCGACTGGTGGATCGCCCGGCGGGTGGGCGATGGTTCCCCGGCTCGCCAGCCGGTCGGGGGCTACCGCTAGCCGATCCCGTCCAAGGCGCCGCGGACCGCGGCGGCAACTCGACCAGGCATGCCCGCCAGGTCGAGCGGGGCCCGCCCGGCGACCTGGCGCGGGATGAAGCGCTGCCACCCGAGGGTGAAGCAGAGCAACGCGCGCAGGTCGGCTCGCCGGTCCACCCGCAGGCCCGCAGCACGCTCGTACATCACGAGATAGTCCTCAGCCGCTTTGGTCGCGAACAACACCGCCAAGTTGAGCCTGCAGTGGCCGACGTCGCTGCCCCGGTTGCCAGTGGCCGCGTTGGGCCAGTCCACGACGCCGCTGAGTCGGGTGTCACACCACAGCACGTTGAAGTGCTGGTAGTCGCCGTGGACCAGGACCTTCTCCTCGACAAGCGGCCCCGAGGCAGCCTCGCGAGCGGCGTCCCGCAGGCCGCGGTCGGTCAGCCAGTCCAGTGGTGCGTCCTCGTCGTACCAACCATCCCACCGGGTCTGCGGGTGGTCGGGTACGGCGTGGATCGCGGCCTGCGTGGTCGCAAGTTGGTCCAACCAGGACGGCATATCCGCCGGGGCCAGATCGGGCTGCCCGGTGAGCGCTGACGTGAGCGTGCACCGCACCCCGGTCTCGGCGCCGTCCTCGTCCATCGCCAGGAGCTGCGGTGTGGGCACCCCACGGCCGCCGACGGCCGCGAGCGCGGAGGCTTCGCGTGTCACCAGGCCCTGCGCCCAGTCCTCGCCCGGCCAGCGGCGCAGCACCACGTGTTCGAGCCCAGTCGGGGAATCGACGGTGACTCGGTCCATGTCTGCGGTGATGCCGCCCGGCAATGGCGCGACGGCGGTCACCCGAGCGCGTGGGTGAACGTGGTGTGCTACCCACTGCAGGGTCTCCGGGGTCGGAGGCTCGTACTCGCGGGGCACCACCAGGTCAGTCTCGCAGCCCGCTCCCGGGCCTCCCGACCGCATTCGGCGCGAACTGGCTGGTCCTCGGGGCCGGCCCCAGCCAGATTACGCCAATTGCGCTTTCCGGGATATAACCGTGTCGGATTCGCCTGTCGCCGTTCGTGGGGTAGGTGAACGCGGACCACGTCGTGGTCCGCCAAAGGAGAAGGAGCGGTCATGACCCAGTACCTCATCTACTTCAACCAACAGTGGGTGGGCGACCACAGCGAGGAGTGGTTCCGCGGGCGCGGACCGCTCGTAAAGGCGGTTGTGGCCGAGATGAAGGCTGCCGGCGTGTACGTCTTCGCCGGGGGGCTGGAAGAGGAGGACGGCCCGGTCTACAGCGCCGACAGCACCAGTGGCACCTTGGTGATCACCGACGGACCCTACGTCGAGACCAAGGAGTACCTGGGCGGGTTCGCCCTGGTGGACGTGGCCGATGACGATGCCGCCAAGATGTGGGCCGGCAAGGTCGCGCAGGCATGCGGCTGGCCCCATGAGGTTCGCCGCTTCAAGCCGCAGCGTCCGGCTGGGTGACTCGATCGTCCGGGTGGTCCCAGCGGGGCCCGGCGGACTGTCCGCCCTCGCGATGGGGCAGGAGGGTGCCAGCAACTAGGCTGAGTACGACATGAGCACGGCACCCTCCCCCCGCGTCTACCTCGACCATGCGGCCACTACCCCGATGGTGCCCGAGGCGATCGCGGTCATGGCCGAGGCGATGGCCACGCTGGGCAACCCGTCCTCGTTGCACACGGCTGGCCGGGCCGCCCGGCGGACGGTCGAGGAGTCGCGCGAGTCCGTGGCGGCCAACCTCGGTGCGCGGCCGAGTGAAGTCGTCTTCACCTCCGGCGGCACCGAGTCCGACAACGTCGCGGTCAAGGGACTCTGGTGGGCCAGGCACCGAGCGGATCCGCGGCGTACCCGCATCCTGGCGTCGGCAGTGGAGCACCACGCCGTGCTCGACTCGCTGGTCTGGCTGGTCGAGTCTGAGGGCGCCGACGTCGAGCTGCTACCGGTCGACGGGCAGGGCCGGCTCCGCCTCGACGCCCTGCGCAGCAGTGTCGAGCGTGATCCGAGCAGCGTCGCTCTGATCACGTGCATGTGGGCCAACAACGAGGTCGGGACGGTCCAGCCCATCACGGAGGTGGTCGCGCTGGCGCACGAGCACGGGATCCCGGTGCACTGCGACGCAACCCAGGCGGTCGGTCACGTGCCGCTCGACTTCGCGGCGTCGGGTCAGGACGCCATGACCGTCACCGGCCACAAGGTCGGAGGACCCGTGGGGGCGGGGGCCCTGATCGTGCGCCGGGAGCTCGACGTGGTGCCGCTGCTGCACGGTGGGGGACAGGAGCGTGACATCCGGTCCGGAACCGTCAACGCACCCGCCGTCGCGAGCCTGGCGGTGGCGCTCGACCTGGCGGTCCAGCGTCAGCCCGAGCAGGCCGTCCGGCTGGAGTCGCTGCGGGATCGGCTGGTCACGGGCGTGCTGGCCGCCGTCGACGGCGTCACCGTCAACGGCGACCCCCGGCCGGGGCCGGAGCACCGGCTCCCGAGCATCGCGCACCTCAGCTTCCCCGGATGCGAGGGCGACTCGCTGCTGATGCTGCTCGATGCGCAGGGCATCGAGTGCTCGACGGGATCCGCCTGCACGGCCGGGGTGCCCCAGGCCAGCCACGTGTTGCTCGCGATGGGTCAGGACGAGACCGCTGCCCGCGGATCGCTGCGGCTCAGTCTCGGCCACTCGTCCACCGCTGACGACGTCGACGCCCTTGTCGCGGCCCTGCCGGGAGTGCACGAGAGGGCCCGCGCCGCCGGCCTCACCAGCATCGGGTCACGCTGACGATGCGGGTCATCGCAGCGATGTCCGGCGGCGTGGACTCCGCGGTGGCGGCGGCCCGGGCCGCCGATGCAGGTCACGATGTCACCGGCGTACACCTCGCGTTGTCACGCAACCCTCAGTCCTACCGTTCGGGGGCTCGAGGCTGCTGTTCGCTCGAGGACGCCGGGGATGCTCGACGCGCTGCCGACGTGATCGGGATCCCCTTCTACGTATGGGATCTGGCCGAACGGTTCCATCAGGACGTGGTCGAGAACTTCGTGGCCGAGTACGACGCCGGGCGTACTCCGAACCCGTGTCTGCGCTGCAACGAGAAGATCAAGTTCGCGGCAGTCCTGGATCGGGCGCTGGCACTCGGGTTCGACGGCGTGGTCACCGGCCACTACGCCAACGTTCGCCGCGGCCCGGCGGGCGCCGAGCTACACCGGGCGGCGGACCCCGCCAAGGACCAGAGCTACGTCCTCGGGGTGCTGAACCAGGAGCAGGTCGCGCACGCCATGTTCCCGCTGGGAGACACCACCAAGGATGTCGTACGGCGTGAGGCGGCCGCCCGCGGTCTCTCGGTGGCGCGCAAGCCCGACAGCCACGACATCTGCTTCATCGCCGACGGCGACACCGCCACGTTCCTGCGCGATCGCATCGACTCTCGCCCGGGCCAGGTGGTGGACGAGCACGGCACCGTTCTGGCCGAGCACGACGGCGCGTTCGCCTACACGGTCGGGCAGCGCCGGCGGCTGGCACTCGGCGTCCCCGCCGCCGACGGCAGGCCGAGGTACGTCCTCGACATCGAGCCGGTCGGGGGCACTGTGACGGTGGGTCCTCGCGAGCGGCTCCGGGTGGACCGGATCGAGGCGATCCGGCCGATCTGGTGCGCGGCACACCCAGGCCGTGGTCGGTTCGAGTGCCGCGTGCAGCTTCGCGCGCACGGCGAGGAGTTCGCGGCCGTCGTCGAGGTCGCCGACGGGCGCGTCCTGATCGACCTGCTCGAGCCCGCCGAGGGAATCGCACCAGGACAGGCGGCCTGCCTGTATGACGGCACCCGCGTCATGGGGAGCGCGACGATCAGCGCGACGGCGCGGACCGCGGCGTGAGCCGGAATGCGCCCGCACCGGTGCCGCGGTGAGTCTCGCCACCGGCGTCGGGTCCATGCCCGGCACGGACCTCGACGACGCAATGTCCACCATCGTGGGGGAGCTGCCTGACTTCGTGCACCTGCCCGAGCTGCCCGCCCGAGGCGCCGCGGCCGCCATGACCGGGCGGGCGACCGCCCTGCTGGTGGATCTCGCGGTCGACCTGCAGCCGGCCGGGTGGAGGCTCACCGACGCGTCGGGACTCGACCACCGGCGCGCCGTCTCGACACTGTCGCAGGATCTCGACGTACTCGAGGAGCACACCCAGGGCTACACCGGACCGCTGAAGATCCAGGTGACCGGTCCGTGGACGCTGGCCGCCACCGTGGAACGTCCGCGTGGCGACCGCGCCCTGGCCGACCACGGTGCCCGCCGCGAGTTGGCGCAGTCGCTGGCGCTGGGACTAGCCGGGCACGTGGCCGACGTCCTGAGACGGGTGCCCGGCGCGGACGTCGTCGTCCAGGTGGACGAGCCGGCGCTCCCGTCGGTGCTCGCCGGCAACGTCCCGACCGCGAGCGGGTTCTCCCGCCATCGCGGCGTGAGCGCGGCCGAGGCGAGCGAGGCGCTGGCGTGGGCCACCGCGTCGGTCAGCGGCGCTGGCGCGCGTCCGGTCGTGCACTGCTGTGCCAGTGGCGTACCGGTGGCGCTGCTGGCCGGGGCCGGCTTCAGCGCGGTGTCGTTCGACCTGTCGATGCTGGAGCGGGCGGAGTCGGCGGCGTGGGCGGCGGTGTACGGCGGGGGCACCGACCTGTGGCCCGGGGTGGTGCCGTCGACGGAACCAGGTTTGGCTCCCTCGGACTCGGCGCTGGTGTCGCGGGTGCTGCGATTCCTCGAGTCGCTGGACGCCGACCCGCAGGCTGCCGTCGACCGGGTCGTCGTCACACCGACCTGCGGACTGGCTGGTGCGAGCCCGGCGTGGGCGCGGCGGGCGCTCGCGCTGACCAGCACGGTGGCCGCCCGCCTCACGGCCGTATGACGAAAGAATCGACATCGGCGTCGCCCTGGCGGCCCGGATGTCGATTCTTCGGTGCCCGCGGGACGCGGCGGGTCCCGATGTCCGAACCCCCGGGCAGAATGCAGGCATGAACCAGCGCAGCCGGACCGGCACATGACGGAGGCAGCCGAGGACGTCCCAAGGGCCGACAACGACGATTCACGCGCCCCCGAGGCGGCGCCGCCGCCTGCCCGGGAGCGGCACCGGGAACTGGCCGAGCAGATCGAGGACGCCCGGTGGCGCTACTACGTGCTCGACGCACCGACGCTGTCCGACGCCGACTTCGACGTGGCGATGCGTGAGCTGGAGGCGTTGGAGGCCGAGCACCCCGACCTGCGTACGCCCGACTCCCCGACCCAGAAGGTCGGCGGCGCGGTGTCGACCTTGTTCACCCCCGTGCAGCACCGGCAGCGGCTGGAGAGCCTCGACAACGCGTTCTCGATCGAGGAGGTGCAGGCCTGGGCGTCCCGGGTGGAACGCGAGGTCGGCGAGGGAGCGGACTACCTCTGTGAGCTGAAGGTCGACGGGTTGGCGATCAATCTCACCTACGAGCGTGGGCGCCTGGTCCGGGGCGCGACCCGTGGCGACGGTCGTACCGGAGAGGACGTCACCGACAACGTCCGCACGATCGGGGCCATCCCCAGCCGGCTCACCGACGGCCCCGACTTCGCGGTGCCGGCTCTCGTCGAGGTTCGGGGTGAGGTGTTCATCCCGGTCGAGGCGTTCGAGCGGCTCAACGCGTCGCTGGTCGAGGCCGGGAAGGCACCGTTCTCCAACCCTCGCAACTCCGCGGCTGGGTCGTTGCGGCAGAAGGACCCGAAGGTGACGGCCTCGCGGCCACTGTCGATGGTGTGCCACGGCGTCGGTGCCCGGGAGGGGTTCACGCCGGACCGCCAGTCACACTCCTACGACGCGTTGCGGGCCTGGGGCCTGCCGGTGAGTGACCGGTTCCGGGTGGTCCCCGACCTGACCGCGGTGCAGGAGTTCATCGACTACTACGGCGAGCACCGGCACGGCGTCGAGCACGAGATCGACGGCATCGTGATCAAGGTCGACCAGGTGCCGCTGCAGCGCCAGCTCGGCTCGACCTCACGCGCCCCTCGGTGGGCGATCGCGTTCAAGTACCCACCGGAGGAAGTCAACACCAAGCTGCTGGACATCCTGGTCAACGTCGGCCGCACCGGCCGGGTGACCCCCTACGGCGTGATGGAGCCCGTACGCGTGTCCGGCTCGACTGTGGAGTTCGCGACCTTGCACAACGCCACCGAGGTCGAGCGCAAGGGCGTGCTGATCGGTGACACGGTCGTGCTGCGCAAGGCCGGCGACGTGATCCCGGAGATCGTCGGCCCGGTCGTCGATCTGCGGGACGGGTCCGAGCAGCGGTTCCAGATGCCCACGCACTGTCCCGACTGCGGAACCGAGCTTCGCCCCGAGCGCGAGGGCGACGCCGATATCCGCTGCCCCAACGCGCGATCATGTCCGGCCCAGCTGCGTGAGCGGCTGTTCCACCTCGCGGGGCGCGGGGCTTTCGACATCGAGGTGCTCGGGTACGAAGCGGCGGTCGCGCTGCTGGAGTCAGGCGTCGTGCACGACGAAGGAGACGTGTTCGCACTCACCGCCGACCGGCTGCTCAAGGTGCCCCTGTTCACCAAGAAGGACGGAGCCCTGTCCGCCAACGGCCAGCGGCTGCTCGACCATCTCGACGAGGCCAAGACGCGTCCGTTGTGGCGGGTCCTGGTCGGCCTTTCGATCCGGCACGTCGGCCCGACGGCGGGCCAGGCGCTGGCCCGGCGCTTCGGATCCATGGACGCCATTAGGGCCGCAACGGCCGACGAGCTGGCCGCCGTCGACGGCGTCGGCCCCACCATTGCCGCGGCCGTGGTCGACTGGTTCGCGGTCGACTGGCACGCCGGCATCGTGCAGTCCTGGGCTGACCACGGCGTCCGCATGGTCGACGAGGCCGACACCTCCACTCCTCGTACGCTGGAGGGTCTGTCCATCGTCGTGACAGGCTCGCTGGGCAACTGGAGTCGCGACGAGACCAAAGAGGCGATCACTGCTCGCGGCGGCAAGTCGACCAGCTCGGTGAGCAAGAAGACCGACTTTGTCGTGGTTGGAGAGTCGCCCGGCTCCAAGGCCGACAAGGCGCAGGAGCTCGGGGTGCCGGTGCTCGACGAGGCGGGGTTCGAGGTGCTGGTCGCCGACGGACCGGACGCCGCGCGTGCTGTCGCCAGCACGGACCAGACCACTGACCAGTCGTGACGGGGCACCCGACCTCCGTCAGATCCAGCGTGCAGTATCGACCGCCCCGACCGGAGGACAGGGACCCACGGTCCGAGCGCGCTTCCCGGCGGCTCCTAGGATGGGGCGATCCCGCCCACGACGTCCGAGAGCCACCACATGCCGCCCGAGACCTCAGCGACCAACGCCACCAGTCTGACTCGTGACGACGTCGCGCGTCTCGCGTCGCTCGCGCGTATCGCCCTGACCGACGCCGAGCTGGACCACCTCGCGCCGCAGCTGTCGGTGATCGTCGAGTCGGTCGCGGCCGTGCAGGAGGTGTCCGACGCCGACATTCCGCCGACGTCGCACTCCGTGCCGTTGTCGAACGTGTTCCGCGACGACGTGGTACGCCCCGGGCTGACCTGGCAGGAGGCGCTGGCGTGCGCGCCGGCGGTGGAAGGTCAACGGTTCAGCGTCCCCCGGATCCTCGACGAGGAGGCGTGATGTCGGATCTCGTCCGGCTCGACGCCGCCGACCTCGCCCAGCGGCTGGCCTCGGGTGAGGTCTCCTCGGTCGAGGTGACCCAGGCGCACCTGGACCGCATCGGCGCCGTCGACCCAGCCGTCCACGCGTTCCTGCAGGTCGACGCCGACGGTGCCCTGGCCACCGCCAGGGACGCCGACGCCCGCCGGGCCGCGGGCCGACCCGCGTCGGCGCTCGACGGTGTCCCAATCGCGGTCAAGGACGTGCTCGCCACCAAGGGCCTCGCCACCACCTGCGGCTCGCGCATCCTGGACGGTTGGATCCCGCCGTACGACGCGACGGTCGTGACCCGACTCCGGGCCGCGGGCCTCCCGATCCTGGGCAAGACCAACATGGACGAGTTCGCGATGGGCTCCTCCACGGAGCACTCGGCGTTCGGCCCGACGCACAACCCCTGGGATCTGGCACGTACGCCGGGAGGCTCAGGGGGCGGGTCGGCCGCCGCCGTCGCTGCCCACGAGAGCCCGCTGGCCATCGGGACGGACACCGGTGGCTCGATCAGGCAGCCCGGCGCGGTCACCGGCACCGTCGGCGTGAAGCCGACCTACGGCGGCGTCTCCCGATACGGCCTGGT
Source organism: Nocardioidaceae bacterium (assembly GCA_050700835.1). Taxonomy (GTDB): domain Bacteria; phylum Actinomycetota; class Actinomycetes; order Propionibacteriales; family Nocardioidaceae; genus JBOHDX01. The sequence goes on along the minus strand of JBOHDX010000054.1, from coordinate 86,497 downwards.
CGCGCTGGCGTCGAGCCTCGACCAGGCCGGCCCGGTCACTCGGTCCGTGCTGGACGCCGCGCTGCTGCACGCGATCATCGGCGGACACGACCCGCTCGACTCGACCAGCATCGACCAACCCGTGCCGGACCTCGTCCAAGCGGCCCGGCACGGCGACGTACGCGGCCTTCGGATCGGCGTGGTGAAGGAGCTGGGCGGCGAGGGGTACCAGGCAGGGGTACGCGCGCGCTTCGACGACGTGGTGGCGCTGCTCACCGACGCCGGGGCCGACATCGTCGAGGTGAGCTGCCCGCACTTCGTCTACGGTCTGGCGGCCTACTACCTGATCCTTCCGAGCGAGGCGAGCAGCAACCTGGCGAAGTTCGACGCGATGCGGTTCGGTCTGCGGGTCCAGCCGACGGACGTCGCGTCGCCCAGCGCCGAGCAGGTCATGACCGCGACCCGCGCAGCCGGCTTCGGCGACGAGGTGAAGCGTCGCATCATCCTCGGCACCTATGCCCTGTCGAGTGGCTACTACGACGCCTACTACGGCTCGGCCCAGAAGGTCCGGACGCTGATCAGCCGCGACTTCGACGCAGCCTTCGGCAAGGCGGATGTGTTGATCTCTCCGACCGCACCCACGACGGCCTTCCGTCTCGGTGAGAAGCTCGACGACCCGTTGGCGATGTACCTCAACGACATCGCCACCATCCCTGCCAACCTCGCCGGCGTACCCGGGATCTCGGTCCCGAGCGGTCTCGCCGACGAGGACGGGTTGCCGGCGGGGGTTCAGATCCTGGCGCCGGCGATGGCCGACGACCGGCTGTACCGCGTCGGGGGCGTGGTCGAGGCGATGCTGCGGGATCGTTGGGGTGGCCCGTTGCTGGCGGAGGCCCCGGAGGCGTTCGCGTGACGACTACGTCGAGTCCGGTGCTGGTGCCGTTCGACGAGGCACTCGAACGCTACGACCCGGTGATGGGGCTCGAGGTCCACGTCGAGCTCAACACTGCGTCGAAGATGTTCTGCGGCTGCCCCACAGACTTCGGAGCCGAGCCCAACACCCAGGTGTGCCCGGTGTGCCTGGGCCTGCCTGGCGGGATGCCCGTCCTCAACGGCAAGGCGGTGGAGTCGGCCATGCGGATCGGGCTCGCGCTGAACTGCTCGATCGCGCAGTGGTGCCGCTTCGCGCGCAAGAACTACTTCTACCCCGACATGCCGAAGAACTTCCAGACCAGCCAGTACGACGAACCCATCGCCTACGACGGCTGGACCGATGTCGATGTGGACGGCGAGACGTACCGCATCCCGATCGAGCGCGCCCACATGGAGGAGGACACCGGCAAGTCGCTGCACGTCGGCGGCGCGACCGGACGCATCCACGGCGCGGATCACTCGCTGCTGGACTACAACCGGGCCGGGGTCCCGTTGATCGAGATCGTGACCAAGCCGATCGAGGGCAGCGGCGCCAAGGCTCCGACCGTGGCACGCGCCTACGTCGCTCACCTGCGAGAGCTCCTGCTCACCCTCGGGGTGTCCGACGTACGCATGGAGCAGGGTTCGTTGCGCTGCGACGTCAACCTCTCCCTGCGTCCACACGCTCAGGCCGCACTCGGCACCCGGACGGAGACCAAGAACGTCAATTCCTTGCGCAGTGTCGAGCGGGCCGTGCGCTACGAGATCGGACGGCAGGCGGGAGTGCTCGACGATCGCGGCCGAATCAAGCAGGAGACGCGGCACTGGCACGAGGACACCGGTCTCACCACGCCGGGGCGGTCCAAGGAGGAGGCGGAGGACTACCGCTACTTCCCCGAGCCCGACCTGGTGCCGATCTCGCCGTCGCGCGAGTGGGTCGAACGCCTGCAGGCGGAGCTCCCGGAGGACGCCCGCGACCGGCGGCACCGGCTGCAGGCGGCCTGGGGCCTGTCGGACCTGGTCATGCGCGACGTCGTCGGCGCCGGGGCGCTCGACCTCGTCGCCAAGACGGTCGAGGCGGGCGCCTCTGCGGCGGCCGCGAGCAAGTGGTGGTTGTCCGAGCTTGCGCGCCGCGCTAACGAGCAAGGCGTCGACTTGACCGAGCTGCCGGTCACCCCGGCGCAGGTGGCGCAGCTGCAGGCCCTCGTCGACTCCGGACGGATCAACGACAAGCTCGCGAGGAAGGTGCTCGACGGCGTGCTGGCCGGCGAGGGCTCGCCGGAGGAGGTCGTCGCCTCCCGGGGTCTCGAGGTGGTCGATGACGCAGCTGAGCTCGGCGCCGCCGTCGACCGGGCGATCGAGGAGAACCCCGACGTGGCCGACAAGATCCGGGCCGGCAAGGTGTCCGCCGCCGGGGCGCTGATCGGGGCAGTGATGAAGGACCTGGGTGGCTCGGCCGACGCCGGACGCGTGCGTGAGCTGATCATCACCAAGCTCACCTGAGGCGGTGCGTGCCTCGGCCGCGTCGACGGCTCGCACGACGATGTGCCGCAAGTCGTCCAGCACCAGACACGCGTCACGTGGGGTCCCCGGGACGCAACGGCAGCTCGATGCCCATGATCACGCTGTGATCGCCCACCGGCGCCAGCACCTTCCAACCGCTCGCCCGGTAGAGGTTCATCGCTGGCGTCTGCTTGTCGTCGGTGCTCAGCAGCGCGCGCGTGTGGGGAAGTTGCGCCAGCAACCCGTCATGCAGAAGGCGGCCGATGCCGCGCCCCTGCCTGCTCGGGTCCACGGCGATCTCGACCACCTCGAAGTGTCCGCCGAGCCACCTTTGTGACTGCTCCTGTGTCAGGACGCCGGCGGCCCGGTCGGTCCACCTCTGACCGTGCTCGCCGGTGTAGCCGTACACGAGCCCGACGACCGTCTCCGGGTCCGGGCCGACCGGTTCGCCGCAACTGTCGGCGCCGTCCGGGCCGGCCGGTGGGTCCAGGGCGCCCAGGAAACGAAATCCGGCCCGCGCGCCGTGCGTGGGCAGCACCTCGTCGCCCCAATGGTCACCGGCGGCGTACGACACCGTGAAGGCCCGGCGATACACGGCTACGAGGGCATCCCGCCGGGCAAGTGCCTGCGCCAGGTCCCAGGACACGATTCGCGGCATCGGGTCAGCGTAGGGCTGTCCGGCCGCTCGGCCGAGATCACGTTTCGGTACGACATCCGGCGGCTCGACACGCCTCGAAGTGCGATCTCGCCCCAGCGGCGGAGGCGTAACTGTCGGATCGCGGGGAGAGGCCCGCGGTATGGGCGGGTTCTTGACTTCTGCAGACTGTATGCAATCTACTGTTCATACCGAATGTCCGACTTGTGAGGGTGCGTGCCGTGAAGCTCAGCCGTCCACTGATTGCGATCGCAGTAGCAGGTCTCGCCCTGGCCGGATGCTCCAATCCCAGTACGCAGGGCAACGGCGGATCCGGCGGAGGTGGTGGTCACCTGACGGTGGCTCTCGCCGAGGAACCGGACTCCCTCGACCCGACGGTGGCGGCGACGTTCGTCGGGCGCATCGTGTTCGCGAACATGTGCGAGAAGCTGTTCGACGTCAACTCGGCCCTGCACCTGGTGCCCCAGCTGGCGGCCGCGCTGCCCACCGTCTCCAAGGACGGCAAGACGTACACGATCAAGCTGCGTTCTGGGGTCAAGTTCAACGACGGCACCACCTTCGACGCCCAGGCCGTAAAGGCGACGCTGGACCACTACCGGACGGACCCCAAGTCCGCTCGGGCGTCCGACCTGGCCGTGGTGCGCGAGGTCAAGGTCGTCAACCCCCTCACCGTGCAGCTTGACCTGTCTCAGCCGTACGCGCCGCTCACGTCGATCCTGTCTGATCGCGCTGGAATGATCTTGTCGCCCACCCAACTGAAGAAGCTCGGGAACAACTTCGCCAGCGACCCGGTCTGCGTCGGCCCGTTCAGCTTCGTCTCCCGGCCGTCCGCTGATCAGATCAACCTGAAGAAGTCGCAGTACTACTACGACAAGAGCCAGGTGAAGCTGGACACCGTGACTTTCCAGGTCGTGACGCAGCCGTCGGTCCGGGCCGCCAACCTCCGCTCGGGGGACATCGGCGTGGCCGACCGCCTGGCACCCCCGGATGTGCAGTCGTTGAAGGGCAATTCCAGCGTCCAGCTCAAGTCCGTGACGTCGCTGGGGTACGACGGCATCTCGATCAACGTGTCGAACAGCAACGGCGCGGGAAAGGCGCCGTTCCAGCTGGTCAGCACGCCGCTGGCTCAGCACCCGTCGCTTCGCGAGGCGTTCGCGCTGTCGCTGGACCGGAACACGATCAACCAGGTCGTCAACGACGGGCAGTACACCCCGGGATGCACGCCGATCTCGCCGAACAACCCGCTCGCGCCGACCATCACCTGCCCCAGTCAGGACGTCAAGAAGGCGCAACAGCTCGTCGCAAGCAGCGGCGTGAGCACACCAGTCCCGGTGACGCTGATCGTTCAGGCCGGGAACACGGAGTCCACCAAGCTCGGCGAGGTCATCCAGTCGATGGCCAAGGCGGCCGGGTTCGCTGTGTCGGTGCGTCCCACCGAGTTCACGACCGCGCTCACCCAGGCCCAGGGCGGCAGCTTCGACACGTTCTCGGTGGGCTGGTCCGGGCGACTCGACCCCGATCAGAACATCGCGCCGTTCTGGTCCCCCGACAGCACGCTGAACTACACCGGTGCGAACTATCCCGACGTCACCAAGCTGCTGGCCCAGGCGCGGTCGACGACCGACGTGACGCAGCGCAAGGCGTTGTACCAGCAGGTCTGCCAGAAGCTGCTCAAGTACAACAACATCATCTACCTCGACTACCCCAAGTACGTGCTGGGCCTCGACTCGAACGTCAAGGGCGTGGCGTTCTACGGGGACGGCCTGATCCGGTTGAAGGACGCGAGCATCACCGGCAACTGACCGTCGTCCCGATCTGCTGGAGGTGCCCGTGCGGAGGTATCTGCTCCGACGCGTCGGTGCGTCGCTGCTCACGCTGTTCATCGCGACCATCGTGGTCTTCGTCGGCGTACGCGCGCTGCCCGGCGGCCCTGCGACCGCGCAGTCGGCCGAGACCAGCGATCCCGCAGTGCTGGCGTCCATCACGAAGGCGTACGGGCTGGACCAGCCGCTGCCCGTGCAGTACTGGGACTGGCTGTCGCACGTCGTCCGCGGGGACCTCGGCCATTCGCCGCAGACCGGCCTGTCGGTGGCGCAGACCCTGGCGCAGCGGCTCCCGATCACCTTCGAGCTGACGGTTCTGGCGCTGCTCATCGCCGTGGTGGTCGGCCTGCCTCTCGGCATCCTGGCCGCCGTCAGGCGGGGGTCGATCCCGGACTACCTGTGCAGCACGGGCGCACTGCTGGGGCTGTCGGTGCCGCACTTCTGGCTGGGGATCCTCTTCATCCTGTACTTCGCCGTGGATCTGCGTGTCCTGCCCGCGTCCGGTTTCGTCCCGTTGAGCGATCCGGTGCACAACCTGGAGCACATGGTCATGCCGGCGTTCGTGCTCGGCATCGGGCTGGCGGCCGTCGTGATGCGCCAGATGCGGTCGGCCATGCTCAACTCGCTGGGTGCGGACTATGTGCGCACCGCGCGGGCCAAAGGACTGAGCGAGCGCCGGGTGATCGGCGTCCACGCGCTGCGCAACAGCCTGACCACCGTCGTCACCGTCGTGGGCCTTCAGCTCGGTGCCCTGATCTCCGGGGTCGTCATCACCGAGCAGATCTTCGTGATCCCCGGCATCGGCAAGCTCACCATCGACTCCGTGTTCAGCCGGGACTACCCGTCGCTGCAGGCGGTGGTGCTGGTCACGGCGGCCGGCTACATTGCGGCGAACCTCCTCGTCGACTTGTCGTACTCGCTGCTGAACCCACGCATCCGAGTCGCGGCGGATCCGACGTGACCGCCATCACCGCGACCGGCGTCGTACCCCGGACCGGCCGTCGTCGCCGCATGCTCCGCCGGTTCCTGCATCGCCCCCCGGCGGTGCTGGGCTTCCTCGGCGTCGCCGTCGTGTGCCTCGTGGCGCTGTTCGCTCCACTGCTGGCGCCGTACGACCCGTCGACGACCAACTTCCACGAGATCCTGAAGCCGCCCCTGACAAGCGGCCACCTGTTGGGCACCGACGACCTCGGGCGCGACGTCTGGTCGCGACTGGTCGTCGGAGCGCGCGCATCGCTGGAGGCCGGTGTGCTGGCGACGCTGCTGGCGATGGTCGTGGCGGTCCCGTGCGGGATTGCGGCGGGCTACTACCGCGGATGGATCGATGCCTTCGTGTCGCGCGCGACGGACGTGGTGCTGTCGTTCCCGTTCCTCATCCTGGCGGTCGGGCTGGCGGCGATCCTCGGACCGTCGCTGAGCAACGCCGTCCTCGCCCTCGCCATCGCACAGTTCCCGGCGTTCCTGCGGATCGCACGGGGCGAGACCCTCGGCCTGCGCGAGCAGGAGTACGTCGAGGCGGCGATCGTCAACGGGGCCCCGGATCGCTCGGTCCTGGTCGGTCACATCCTGCCCAACGCCTTGAGCCCGCTGGTGATCCAGGCGACGGTGGCGATCCCCGGTGCGATCATCGGCGCCGCGGTGCTGTCCTTCCTGGGGCTGGGCGTCCAGCCCCCGACACCCGACTGGGGGACGATGCTGTCCGACGCGCAGTCCTACGTGATGCAGCACCCGTGGTTCGCTGTGCCACCTGGGCTCGCCATCGCGTTGACCACCTTGTCGTTCAACCTGTTCGGTGATGGCCTGCGTGACGTGCTCGACGTCCGGATGCGTTCGTGAGCGAGCGGCTGGCGGTGACCGACCTCAGCGTCGTCCTGCGTACCGACGAGGGGCCGGTGCTCGCCGTCCACGATCTCTCGTTCTCGGTGGGCTCCGGCGAGGTGCTCGCTCTCGTGGGCGAGTCGGGTTGCGGGAAGTCCATGACCGCGATGGCGATCCTCGGACTGCTGCCGCCCACCGGCTCGCGCTCGGGAAGCGTCCAGCTCGACGGGCGGGAGCTGAGCACCCTGAGCGACCGGGACATGCGGCGCATCCGTGGTCGTGACATCTCGATGATCTTCCAGGAGCCGATGACGTCGCTGAACCCGTCGTTCACGATCGGCTACCAGATCGGTGAGGTCCTGCGCGTGCACCGGGGAATGACTCGCCAGGCGGCGCGCAGGCGGACCGTCGAGCTGCTGGACCTGGTCCGGATCCCGGCCGCCTCCGCTCGGATCTCGGAGTATCCGCACCAGCTCTCGGGCGGGATGCGCCAGCGCGTGATGATCGCGATGGCGGTCGCCTGCGATCCGCAGGTGCTGATCGCGGACGAGCCCACCACCGCCCTCGACGTGACGATCCAGGCACAGATCCTCGACATCATGCGCGACCTGCGGACCGAGCTGAGCACGTCGATCGTCTTCATCACACATGACCTCGGCGTTGTCGCGGACATCGCGGACACGGCGGTCGTGATGTACGCCGGGCACCGCGTCGAGACCGGATCCGTCGACCGGTTGTTCGCGAACCCCCAGCACCCCTACACGATGGGCCTGCTCGGTGCCGTTCCCCGACCGGACCTGCGCAGGGTCGAGGCGGGTCAACGGCTGCAGGAGATACCGGGGATCGTGCCGACCCTGCACCGCCCGCCGACGGAGTGCATGTTCGCCGACCGCTGCCCCCGCGCGGACGCCGCGTGCCGGGAGGCCATGCCAGCTCTGGCAGAGACGGCGCCCGGGCAACGAGCGGCGTGCGTGCATCCTGGGCAGATGAGGCCGGACCTGGAAAGAGAGGCGGCACGACTGTGAGCGAGCCGGTGCTCGAAGTAGAGGGGCTGACGAAGTACTTCGATGTGCCGCGGTCCCGCGGCAAGGCACGGGTGCACGCCGTCGACGGCGTCGACCTGACGCTACAGACGGGAGAGGTGCTGGGCCTCGTGGGGGAGTCCGGCAGCGGCAAGTCGACGGTGGGCAGGTGCATCATGCGACTGCTCGAACCGACCGCGGGAACGATCCGGCTGAGGGGGCAGGACATCACCCGGGTGTCCAGGCGCCGCCTCCGCCCCGTTCGCCGAGACATGCACATGGTCTTCCAGGACCCGTACTCCTCGCTGGACCCGCACATGCCCATCGGCCGGATCGTGGGGGAGCCGCTGCGCATGCACCGGTTGGGGCGACAGCGCCAGCGAGACGAACGGGTCGCAGCGATGCTGGAGCGGGTGGGACTTCCTGCGGACATGCGAGACCGCTACCCGCACGAGCTGTCAGGTGGGCAACGACAACGGGTCGGACTGGCCCGATCTCTCGTGCTCGAACCAAGCCTGCTGATCGCTGACGAACCCGTGTCGGCGCTGGACGTATCCGTTCAGGCGTCGATCATCAACCTGCTGCTGGACCTCCAGCGCGACATGGGCTTCTCCTGCCTGTTCATCGCCCATGACCTGGCCACCGTCGAGTTCCTGTGCAACCGGGTGGCCGTGATGTATCTCGGCAAGATCGTCGAGGAAGGCACTCGCGACGAGCTGTTCCGGAACCCGCGGCATCCCTATACCAAGTCGCTGCTGTCCGCGGTGGCTGTCCCCGACCCGGCCGTGCAGCGGAGTCGTTCACGCGTCGTGCTCGAGGGCGACATCCCCAGCCCGATCGACCCACCCAGCGGCTGTCACTTCCACACCCGCTGTCCGGTCGCCGAGTTCCCGCTCTGCGCCGTTGAGGCGCCGCGGTTCGTGGATCCGCTCGGCGGCGCGCATCGTGCCAGCTGTCACCTCATCGACGAGCACGGTCACGGACCGGACGTGACCGAGGGGGAGGTGGCCCGTGTTCACCACCCGGCCTGAGCTGGTCGGCACGCACGCGATGGTGTCGTCGACGCACTGGCTGGCTTCGCAGTCGGCCATGGCGATCCTCGAGCGCGGCGGCAACGCGTTCGACGCCGCGGTGGCGGCCGGGCTGGTCCTCCAGGTCGTCGAGCCGCATCTGAACGGCCCGGCGGGAGAGGTTCCGATCATCGCCTGGGACGCGACCACCCAGCGGCCGTTCGTGGTCTGCGGCCAGGGGACCGCTCCCCGCGCCGCGACGCTGTCGGCCTTCGCGGACCTCGGCCTCGACCTCGTCCCGGGCACCGGTCTGCTGCCCGCGTGCGTTCCGGGGGCCTTCGGCGCCTGGATGCTGCTGCTCCGGGACCACGGCACGCTGCGGCTCCGTGACGTGCTTCAGTACGCGATCGGCTACGCACGGGACGGTTTCCCGGTGCTCGAGCGGGTCCACGCCACGATCGAGACGGTGCGACCGATGTTCACGGCGCACTGGCCCAGCTCAGCGGCCGTGTGGCTGCCGCACGGTAGGCCGCCGGAGCCCGGCGCCCTGGTCACAAACGCCGACCTGGCCGCGACGTACCTGCGCCTGCTCGACGAGGCCGAGGCCGCCAGCCACGACCGCGACGGTCAGATCGAAGCCGCCCGCGACGTCTTCTACGAGGGGTTCGTGGCCGAGGCGATCACTGACTTCGCGGAAGGTACGCCGGTCATGGATGTGTCGGGGGAGCCGCACCGCGGGCTGCTGAGCCTGGACGACCTGGGTCGGTGGCAGCCGACCGTCGAGGACCCGGTGTCCCTCGACTACCGCGGCCTCACGGTGCTCAAGCCTGGTCCGTGGAGCCAGGGACCGGTGTTCCTGCAGCAGCTGGCTCTGCTCGACGGGTTCGACCTCGACGGCTACGGAGCCTGCTCCGCCGAGCTCGCCCACGTCGTCGTCGAGTGCGCCAAGCTGGCCTTCGCCGATCGCGAGGCCTTCTACGGCGACCCTCTTGTGGTCGACGTCCCGCTCGCTGAGCTGCTCAGCGCCGACTACGCCGCGCAGCGGCGCGCAGCGATCGGCGACGAGGCATCCGGCGAGCTGCGCCCTGGGAGTCCGGGCGGGCGGACACCTGTGCTGCCGACGCTGCCGGACTCCCACGCCGGCGTCGACGACGCCATGGTCGGCGAGCCGACCGTGCGTACCTCGGGCGAGACCCGCGGCGACACCTGCCACGTGGACGTCGTCGACCGGCACGGCAACATGGTGTCCGCGACGCCGAGCGGTGGCTGGCTGCAGAGCTCGCCGGTGATCCCCGGACTTGGCTTCCCGCTCGGCACCCGGGCCCAGATGTTCTGGCTCCAGGAGGGGCTGCCGAACTCCCTGGCGCCTGGCAAGCGGCCCCGCACCACGCTGTCGCCGTCCCTCGCGCTTGCGGACGGCTCGCCTCGTCTTGCCTTCGGCACGCCGGGCGGCGACCAGCAGGACCAGTGGTCGCTGCTGTTCCTCCTGCGTCACGTGCACCACGGCATGAACCTCCAGGAGGCGGTCGATGCTCCGGCGTGGCACACCAGCCACTTCCCGTCGTCGTTCTATCCACGCGAGTCGCATCGTCGCCGGGTGCACATCGAGAGCCGGGTGCCGGCTGGGACGATCGCCGGGCTTCGCGAGCGCGGCCACGAGGTATGGCCGGAGGATGCCTGGTCGCTGGGCCGTCTGTGTGCGGTGAGCAGGTCCGGGCCGCTCCTGCGGGCGGCCGCGAACCCACGAGGGATGCAGGGATATGCAACGGGGAGATGAACGACCCAGCGACCAGCCGGTGCCGGAGGAGGTCTTTGCCGCCCAGCTCGGCCCGCTGCAGCGCCCTCGCCCGCTCCGCCATCAGGTGCAGGACGCGCTCGTCGAGCTGATCATCAGCCGAGTGCTCACTCCGGGGCAGCATCTGGTCGAGACCGACCTGGCCCGCCGTCTCCAGGTGAGCCGGCAGCCTGTACGCGAGGCACTGCAGGCCCTGCACGGGGACGGGTGGGTCGACCTGCGTCCCGGCATGGGCGCGTTCGTGCACGCCCCGACCGAGGAGGAGGTCGATGCCGTGTTCGCGGTCCGCCCGGTATTGGAGAGCGAGTCGGCCCGGCTGGCGGCTCGCAACGCCACTCCGGAGGTGGTTAAGGATCTCCGCGGGCTGTGCCGGGTCGGCCGCACGGCGTTGGCGTCCGGCGACGACGTGGGCGTGGTGACCGCGAACGCTGCGCTGCACCGCCAGGTGACGGCGCTGGCGGCCAACTCCGCACTGTCGCGCATCATCGACTCGCTGGATCGTCAGATCCGGTGGTACTTCACCCCGATCGTGCGTACCCGTGGCCAGGGATCGTGGGACGAGCACGACCAGCTGATCGACGCGCTGTCCCGCCACGACGAGACCGCGGCCTCCGACGTGATGCGCACCCACACCGAACGGTCCCGGAACACGTACCGACAGATGCGCGCGGAACAGAGGCAGCAGGAGTGAGCCCGCCTCTCACGGTCGCCCGCTGGATCGTGGCGGTGCTGCCGGTGGCGATGCTGCTCGGGCTCGTCACCTGGGGCCGGGTCAAGGCGCGTACCGCGGCGCTGTTGGTGGCGGGGCTGACGACGGTGCTGGCGTGGTCGGTGTTCGGCGCCGGGCCCGTCGTGCTGGGCGTCGGGGTGGCGAAGGGGCTGTGGCTCGGCGGCTGGATCCTGGTGGTGGTGTGGCCGGCGATGCTGCTCTACCGCATCGCCGACCACGCGGGTCTGCAACGGATCGGCGCCCTTGTCGCCACGTTGTTCCCGAACCGCTGCGAGAACCTGCTGATCCTGGCCTGGCTGCTCCCGTCGTTCGTGCAGGGTGTGGCCGGGTTCGGGACGCCGATCGCCGTGGCGGCGCCGCTGCTCCTGGCGTCGGGATGGTCGCGCACGCGTGCGGTCGCGTACCCGCTGATCGGCTACCACTGGTCGGTGACGTTCGGCTCGATGGGGTCGTCGTTCTACATGGCTGCCCTCACCGCGCACCTGGACTCGCACGACACCGACGTATTCGCGCGTCACGCCGCGCTCCTGCTCGGCGTCAACTGCCTGGTGGCCGGCGCCCTCATACTGCTGCTCGACGGCGGGTTGAGCGGACTGCGGCAGGGAGCACGGTTGCTACTGCTGGCTGGGGTGCCGATGGCGGCCACGCTGTACCTCGCTGCTCCGGTCGTGCCCGCGGTCGCCACCGTGGCTGCGGGCGCCGTCGGCTTCGCGGTCGCGCTCACCGTCACGGGCCTGCACCGGTGGCGCGCGGGGGCCGTGTCTCGCCATTGCGGGAAGGTGGCTGAGTCTGGGCACCGAACCGAGCCACCTTCCCGCAATTGCGGGGGGCGCGAGGACGGGGCGTCGTCGAGGCTCGTCTCCGTCCGCAGCCGGGACACCCCCGGAGTCGTACGCGCGGCGGTCGAGGTCGAGCCGGCACGAGACCGAACGGCGGGGAGGGCCGGCTGGCTGGTCACGCCGTACCTCTACCTGTTGGTGTCGGCCCTGGCGGTCCTGCTGGTGCCGTCCTCGCGCCGCTGGGTCTCGTCGCACCTGGTCCTCGGACCGGCCTTCCCGGGCACGACCACCCAGCTTGGCTGGCACAACGACGCGGTGGACGCCTACACCCCGCTGGCGGTGCTGGCGCATCCGGGGGCCTACATCACGGTCGCCTGCCTGCTCGGGTACGTCACGTACCGCCGGGCAGGCTTGTGGGAGCCGGTCCCCGTCGTGTCGTTCGTCGGGGGGTGGCTGTCCTCGGTGCGGTCGACGTCGATCAGCATTCTCGGGCTCGCCACCACCACGACGATCCTCGTCGACACCGGCATGATCTCGACGCTCGCCCGCGGCGCTGTGCGGGTGACCGGTTCGGCGTTTCCGCTGCTCTCCGGCCTGACCGGTGCGCTGGGCTCCTTCCTGACCGGGTCGACGACGTCGTCGAACGCGATGTTCGCAGCTCTGCAGGCCCAGGCGGCAGGACTGCTGCACCTGCCGTCGCCGGTGCTGCTGGCGGCGCAGACCGCCGGGTCCAATGTCGGGAACAGTCTGTCGCCGGTGATCATCCTGATCGGTCTGTCCGCCGTGGGCGCACCGCACGAGGTGTCCACCGTGCTCCGTCCGGTCGCCCTCGCCGCCGTGGTGCTGCTCGCGACGGTCACAGCGACCACCGCCCTGATGGTGGTCTGGTGAGCGCGCGTACCGTCACCGGTGCCCCACCTCGATCCCACGGCCGAGGATCCCAGTGCCGAGGATCCCAGTGCCGAGGATCCCAGTGCCGAGCGAGCGAAGGAGCGACGACGTGAGCCTGGTCTGGACGGCGATCGACCCTGCCCGGCTGGGCGAACCTCCCTCCGGCGTCGAGCTGGTGGAGTTTCACGCCGGCGGCCCCGAACCCGAGGGCATCGCCGACGTGGAGTTCTACGTCCCCGACTACGAAGGGATCCCGGGAGTCCGCGGGCTGCTCGCGCGGATGCGGGCGCTGAGGGTGGTCCAGACCCAGACGGCGGGGGTGGAGCACATCGCGCCGTTCCTGCCGGACGGGGTGACCCTGTGCAACGCGCGGGGTGTGCACGACGCGTCCACGTCGGAGCTGGCGATGACCCTCATGCTGGCTGTTCTGCGGGGCATACCCGAGTTCGTCCAGGCGCAGCAGTCCGGGCGTTGGCTGCACCGGTCCCGAAAGGCGCTCGCCGACCACACGGTGCTGATCGTCGGCTACGGGTCGATCGGCGCGGCCCTCGAGCGCCGGTTGGAGGGATTCGAGTGCTCGGTGCTGCGGGTGGCGCGGCACGTCCGCCCGGGAGTGCAGGCGTGGGACGACCTTCCGGCGCTGCTGCCACAGGCTGACGTGGTGGTGATGCTGACGCCGCTGACCGACGAGACCCGGGGACTGGTGGACGCGCAGTTCCTGGCGGCCATGCGCGACGGGGCCGTGCTGGTCAACGTCGCTCGGGGCGGCGTGGTCGACACCGAGGCCCTGCTGGCGGAGGCAGGCTCGGGCCGGCTGCTGGCCGCGCTCGACGTCACCGATCCCGAGCCGTTGCCCGCGGACCACCCGCTGTGGCGCTGTCCTGGCGTGCTCGTCACCCCGCACGTCGGCGGTGCGACCACCGCGATGGGGCCGAGGGTCGACCGGTTGGTGGTCGACCAGCTGCGCCGGTTCGTCGCCGGCGAGCAGTTGGTCAACTGCGTCGCCCGATGACCGTTCGACGTGGTGCCGCCGCGTGGAGTCTGCGCGGCGAGGCGGCTCAGGACGCCGGTACGGCCGCCATCGCCCAGCGGATGGTGCCGGTGGCGACCGACCCTGCGGCGCGTACGGCCGTGGCTTCCGCCAACGGCAGGTAGGGCAGGCGCAGCGGCCAGCGAGCCCATCGGGGCAGCAGGCCCACCGCGGCAGCCGCCAGCAGGGCGTACCCGGCGCGCGCGGGCAGTGGCAGCGGTGGATGCAGCAACAGGAACCGCGCGGTTCCGCGCGCTGCGGGCGTGCCGCGCAACTCGGGCCGGAAGCCGGCGATGCACTCCGCCAGGTCCGCCACGCTGGTGGGTACGCCCGTGGCACCGAGCCGCTCGGCGACAAGCGCGGCCTGAGCGACGTACTGGTCGGCCTCGGCCGGCCCGAGCTGGTGCGCGCCGTAGCGCTGGTGAGCGGACAGGAAGCTGTCCACCTCCGCGACGTGCACCCACAGCAGCAGCCTCGGGTCCGACGCCGAGTAGGGGGTTCCGTCGGCAGTCCGTCCCCGCACGCGATCATGGATGGAGCGGACCTGCGCGACAGCGGCGTCGGCGTCCGCGGCGGCTCCGAACGTCGTCGTGGCCAAGAACGTGCTCGTCCGCTGCAAGCGCCCCCAGGGGTCGCCGCGGAAGCCCGAGTGCCCCGCGACGGCCGCCATGGCCGACGGGTGCAGCGACTGCAGCAGCAGCGCGCGCAGGCCCCCCACGAACATCGACGCGTCACCTTGGACCATCGCGATCGGCGAGCCGGCCTCGAACCAGCGGGGACCCGGCGTCAGGTGGATCCGGTCGCGTCGCCGTGGACCCTCGGACCCGGCCACCCGGGCAAACAGGTCCTGGCCGAGCCGGCGGCGCACCTGCTCCAGCGGATCGCTCACGCCGCCATCATCTCTCGCCGCTCATCTCGCGTCGCTGCTGAGTCGCCCCAACAACTCGGTGACGATGTCGCGTTCAGCGTCGTAGTAGGCAAGACCCCAGTCGGCCACCATCGCGGCGTACCGGACCGCTTCACGCTGCCCGAGCCGGTCGCGTACGGCGTCCAGCTCGGTGCGGCGCTGGGCCAGCGCGTCGATGTAGCCCTGCAGCATCGACGCCATCGCCTTGTCGCCACCCAGTCGGCCCATCAGCAGCCGAAGCGCGACTGGATGTTTGAGGATCGGGAACTCCGGCTGCTGGGTGGCCAACCACGCCTGCAGGGCGTCACGACCGGCCTGCGTGATCCGGTAGCGGTGGGTCGTGCGACCACCGCCGGTGTCGGCCACCGCCTCGACGTAGCTCTGACGGGTCAGCCGCGACAGTTCGGAGTAGACCTGGCTCATCGCGGGCGACACCCAGTAGAAACGCAGCGTGTTGTCGGCTCGCTGCTTCAACTCGTAGCCGGTCAACCCGGAACTGTCAGTGGCGTCGTCGAACCTGAGCAGACCCAGCAATGCGTACGAGGTCGTCGTCAGGCCTTGACTCACGCATGACAGGGTACTATTCCTATTAGGAACACGCAGGTCGACGATTCAGCGGACGTCGGCACGAGCCCAGCGAGGCGGTCGAGCATGAGCGAAGCAGTACTGATGGTGGGGACCCGCAAGGGTCTGTGGATCGGCCGATCCGACGAGTCGCGTGAGGTGTGGACGTGGGACGAGCCGCGCTACCTCATGCAGGAGGTCTATTCGGTCGCGGTCGACGACCGTGGTGCATCTCCCCGGCTGTTCGCCGGCGTGACCAGCATGCACATCGGCCCGCAGGTGTACTGGTCCGACGACCTCGGCCGCACCTGGAGCGAGACGGCCAACGGCGGGATCCGGTTCCCCGAGGACACCGGCGAGACACTGACGAACATCTGGCAGATCCAGCCGGGCCTCGTGGACGAGCCGGATGTCGTCTACGCCGGAACCCAGCCGTCGGCGTTGTTCCGGTCCACGGACCGTGGTGAGACGTTCTCGATGGTCCGCAGCCTGTGGGACCACCCGCACCGGACCGAGTGGGGCGCGGGCTTCGGTGGACAGGCGATCCACACGATCGTGCCCAACGCCGTCGACAAGGACAAGATGGCGGTCGCGATGTCGACCGGTGGTGTCTACCGGACCGCCGACGGAGGCGAGTCGTGGTCGCCCGCCAACGTCGGCATCAAGGCCTACTTCTTCCCCGACCCCTGGCCGGAGTTCGGCCAGTGCGTGCACAAGGTGGCGTCGCACCCGAGCTCGCCGGACCGGATGTTCGCCCAGAACCATCACGGCGTCTATCGAACCGACGACGGTGGCGACAAGTGGGAGTCGATCGCCGACGGGCTGCCCAGCGACTTCGGCTTCGCCATGGTCGTGCATCCCCGTCGGCCGGACACGATCTACAACTTCCCGCTGGTCGCGGACGGTGAGCGCATCCCACCGGGCGCGAAGGCCAGGGTGTGGCGCTCCGACGACGCCGGCGAGACCTGGCTGGAGCTGGCCAAAGGCCTACCGGACCGATTCTTCTCCGCGGTCATGCGCGACGCGATGTGTGTCGACGGGGCAGACCCGGCCGGCGTCTACTTCGGGTCCCGGGACGGGTCGGTCTTCGCCAGCCACGACGACGGCGACAGCTGGGCACTGGCCGGCGATCACTTCCCAGACGTGTTGACGGTGCGAGCCGCGGTGCTCTGACGTCAGCACGAGAGATCCGACGTCGACACCTTCCGCGCCGCATCTGACTAGACGGGGACCAGTCAGATGCGGCGCCGACTTCACCTCGCTGCCCCGGTGAGGTCGGCCGAATCCCGCGGCGCTCTCACCGACCGAACCTCCTGCCGTCGGGGAACGATCGCCGTACGCTCCCGGCATGACCCCCGACATCAAGCCACGCAGCCGCGACGTCACCGACGGCTTGGAGAGGGCCGGCGCACGCGGCATGCTCCGCGCGGTCGGCATGGGTGACGAGGACTTCGCCAAGCCGCAGATCGGCGTCGCCTCCAGCTGGAACGAGATCACCCCCTGCAATCTCTCGTTGGACCGGCTCGCCGACGCCGTCAAGGCCGGAGTGCACGCCGCCGGCGGCTATCCGCTGGAGTTCGGCACCATCTCGGTCTCCGACGGGATCGCGATGGGCCACGAGGGCATGCACTTCTCCCTGGTGTCTCGTGAGGTGATCGCGGACTCCGTCGAGACCGTGATGATGGCCGACCGGCTCGACGGCTCCGTTCTGCTGGCCGGCTGCGACAAGTCGCTGCCCGGCATGCTGATGGCCGCGGCGCGGCTCGACCTCGCGAGCGTCTTCCTGTACGCCGGCTCGATCATGCCCGGCAGCGTCGACGGCAAGGACGTCACCATCATCGACGCCTTCGAGGCTGTCGGTGCCTGTCTCAAGGGGCTGATCAGCCGCGCCGAGGTCGACCGGATAGAGCGCGCCATCTGTCCCGGCGAGGGCGCCTGCGGCGGCATGTACACCGCCAACACGATGGCGTCGGTCGCCGAGGCCCTCGGCATGTCGCTCCCCGGGTCGGCGGCGCCACCGGCCGTGGACCGGCGCCGCGACGGTTTCGCACACCGGTCGGGGCGCGCGGTCGTCGAGATGCTGCGCCACGGCATCACCGCGCGGCAGGTGATGACCAGGCCCGCATTCGAGAACGCGATCGCGGTGGTGATGGCGCTCGGCGGGTCGACCAACGCAGTGCTCCACCTGCTCGCGATCGCGCACGAGGCCGAGGTCGAGCTCACCCTCGATGACTTCAACCGCGTCGGGGACCGGGTGCCGCACCTCGGCAACCTCAAACCGTTCGGCGACTACGTGATGAACGACGTCGACCGGGTGGGCGGGATACCGGTGGTCATGAAGGCCCTGCTCGACGCGGGCCTGCTCCATGGCGACTGTCTCACCGTGACCGGGCGGACGATGGCGGAGAATCTCGCCGACATCGCGCCACCCGACGTCGACGGCACCATCCTGCGAACGTTGGCGGACCCGATCCACGCCACCGGTGGTCTCACCATTCTGCGCGGGTCCTTGGCACCGGACGGCGCGGTGGTCAAGAGCGCGGGCTTCGACTCCGCGGTGTTCCAAGGCACGGCCCGCGTGTTCGACGGCGAGCAGGCGGCGATGGTCGCCCTCGCGGACGGCCGGATCGCCGCCGGAGACGCGGTCGTCATTCGCTACGAGGGCCCCAAGGGCGGGCCAGGCATGCGGGAGATGCTGGCGATCACCGGCGCGATCAAGGGTGCCGGCCTCGGCAAGGACGTCCTGCTGCTCACCGACGGCCGGTTCTCGGGAGGAACGACCGGACTCTGCGTCGGCCACGTCGCGCCGGAGGCCGTCGACGCCGGGCCGATCGCTTTCGTGCGTGACGGTGACAAGGTGACTCTCGACATGAACAGTCGGACGCTCGACGTCGACGTCGCCGCCGACGAGCTGCGAAGCCGGGCGCAGGGCTGGCAGCCCCCGGCCGCTCGCTACACGCGAGGCGTGCTGGCGAAGTACACCAAGCTGGTCGGATCGGCCGCGGCCGGCGCCGTCTGCGACTGACGACCTGACGACCTGACCACCCGACGACCGACGACCGACGACCGAGGTGAAGCCATGGGCACGGTGCTGGAGCGCAGCGATGACCGGACACGCGCGTTCATCGAGGCACAGCCCGTCTTCTTCGTCGCGTCGGCACCGTCCGGCGACCAGGGCCGGGTCAACCTGTCGCCGAAGGGAGTCGGCGGCACGTTCTGCCAGGTCGACGACCACACGGTGGCCTACCTCGATCTGACCGCCTCCGGCGCCGAGACGATCGCGCATCTGCGCCAGAACGGTCGGATCACCTTGATGTTCTGCGCGTTCGCCGGCCCCCCGAACGTGGTCCGGCTGCACGGAACCGGCCGGGTCGGGTCGATCTACGACGACGAGTTCGCGGACTGGCTGCCGCGGTTCAGGGAGCACCGGGGTGCCAGAGCGGTCATCGTCGTCGACGTGTCGCGGATCTCGACGTCGTGCGGCTACGGAGTTCCCTCCTGGAGTACGCCGGCGAGCGTGATCTGCTGCCGGCGCACATGGACCGCAAGGGCGTCGACGGGCGGATCGAGTACCGACGTACCAAGAACCGCTTCAGCATCGACGGCCTTCCCGCCTTCCCCGACGACGAACTACCGGTCGTGGCTCAGGAGGCGGACGACTCGTTCACATGATGAGACGCGGACAGGTCTGGCTTGACGCGCCGGGCGCCGGCCGCGACCGTTCTGTCCATGGAACGCGAGATTCTCGTACATCCCGGGCGCGCTTGGTGAGTCGGTCCCCCCACAACTGACTCGCGGCGCGTCGCCCCTCGTCTGCCCATCGGGCCGAGGGGTTTTTTCATGGGCAGGACCCCGTGGACGAGGAAGGCAAGCATGGACCAGGAAGTGACCGGGGCGCAGAGCCTCATCCGCGCGCTCGAGTGTGCCGGCGTCGACACGGTCTTCGGCATCCCCGGCGGAGCCATCCTTCCGGCGTACGACCCGCTGTTCGACTCCGCGCAGATCCGCCATGTCCTTGTCCGGCACGAGCAGGGCGCGGGCCACGCCGCACAGGGGTACGCCACCGCCAGCGGCAAGGTCGGTGTGTGCATGGCGACGTCAGGGCCGGGTGCGACCAACCTCGTCACACCGATCGCCGATGCCTACATGGACTCGGTGCCGATCGTGGCGGTCACCGGGCAGGTGTCGAGCAACGCGATCGGGACGGACGCCTTCCAGGAGGCCGACATCCGTGGCATCACGATGCCGATCACGAAGCACTCCTACCTCGTGACCGATCCGGCTCAGATCGCGCGGACGATCGCGGAGGCGTTCCACATCGCGTCCACGGGACGTCCGGGTCCGGTGCTCGTCGACGTGGCCAAGGACGCCTTGCAGGCGATGACGACCTTCGACTATCCGCAGGACGTGTCGTTGCCCGGATACCGGCCGACCACCCGGCCGCACGCCAAGCAGGTTCGCGAGGCGGCCCGACTGATGGGGGAGGCCCGGCAGCCGGTGCTGTACGTCGGGGGCGGTGTGGTCCGCGCCGGTGCCTCCCAGGCGTTGCGGGTGTTGGCCGAGCTGACCGGGATCCCCGTGGTCACGACGTTGATGGCGCGAGGCGCCTTCCCCGACTCCCATCCGCTGCACCGGGGGATGCCTGGCATGCACGGCAGCGTCGCCGCCGTCGCGTCGCTGCAGCGCAGTGACCTCATCATCTCGCTTGGGGCTCGTTTCGATGATCGCGTGACCGGGCGGCTCGACAGCTTCGCTCCTGACGCGATGGTGATCCATGCCGACATCGATCCCGCCGAGATCTCCAAGAACCGGCACGCCGACGTGCCCATCGTCGGCGACTGCCGGGAGGTGATCACCGACCTGATCGAGGCGCTTCGGGCCGAGTGCGAGGCGGGACGCGGCAACGACGTCAGCACCTGGGCCGCCTACACGGCCGCTCTCGCCACTCGTTACCCCGTCGGGTACGACCGCGGTCCCGACGACTCGGTGGCTCCGCAGTATGTGATCGAGCGGATCGGAGCCATCGCCGGACCAGACGCGACGTACGTCGCGGGTGTCGGCCAGCACCAGATGTGGGCGAGCCAGTTCATCCGCTACGAGCGACCTACCGCCTGGATCAACTCCGGGGGCCTTGGCACGATGGGGTTCGCGGTGCCGGCGGCGATGGGCGCCAAGGTCGCCCGACCAGACGAGACCGTGTGGGCCATCGACGGCGACGGCTGCTTCCAGATGACGAACCAGGAGCTCGCCACCTGCGCCCTGGAGGGAATCCCGATCAAGGTGGCGGTGATCAACAATTCCTCGCTCGGCATGGTCCGGCAGTGGCAGACGCTCTTCTATGACGGCCGCTACTCCCACACCGACCTGCACTCCGGCCCGACGACCCGGCGGATCCCCGACTTCGCCAAGCTGGCCGAGGCGTACGGCTGCGTCGGGCTGCGCTGCGACACGCCGGAGGACGTCGACTCGACGATCGCCAAGGCGATGGAGATCAACGACGTGCCCGTGGTGGTGGACTTCAGCGTGCACCGGGACGCGATGGTCTGGCCGATGGTCGCCGCCGGCACCAGCAACGACGAGATACAGATCGCCCGCGACATGGCGCCAGCCTTCGACGAAGACGAACTATGAGACACCGCGACGAAGACGAACTATGAGACACCGCGACGAGGATGAGCTATGAGCAGGCACACGCTGTCCGTGCTGGTCGAGAACACCCCTGGTGCCCTGGCGCGGGTGGCCGGGCTGTTCAGCCGGCGCGGCTTCAACATCGACTCGCTTGCTGTCGGCCCGACCGAGCTGCCGACGGTGTCGCGGATGACCATCGTGGTCAACGTCGAGCAATCGCCGCTGGAGCAGGTGACCAAGCAGCTCAACAAGCTGGTGAACGTGCTCAAGATCGTCGAGCTCGACGACAGCGTCGCAGTGGAACGGGAGCTGGTGCTGGTCAAGGTTCGGGCCGACGCCGCCACCCGCGGCCAGGTGCTCGAGACGGTGCAGCTGTTCCGGGCCAAGGTGGTCGACGTGTCCCCCGACGCGATCACGATCGAGGCAACCGGCAACCCGGACAAGCTTGCCGCCATGCTCCGGGTGCTGGAGCCGTTCGGGATCCGCGAGCTCGTCCAGTCCGGCATGGTGGCCATCGGACGAGGCGGCCGTTCGATCTCCGACCGTGCCTTGCGTACCGTCAGTCACAGCGCCTGAGCCTGTTCACCACCCGCACCAATGCCCAGCAAGCAAGCCGACGCACCTCAAGGAGAGTCCCTCGTGGCCGAAGTGTTCTATGACGACGACGCAGACCTGAGCCTGGTCCAGGGCCGCCACGTCACGGTCCTCGGCTACGGCAGCCAGGGCCACGCGCACGCGCTCAGCCTGCGCGACTCGGGCGTGGACGTCCGGGTCGGGCTGCCGGAGGGATCCAAGAGCCGCGCCAAGGCGGAGGCCGAGGGCCTCAGGGTCCTCACACCCTACGCAGCGTGCGAGGAGGCCAACCTGATCGTGGTTCTCGCGCCCGACCCTGCGCAGCGAGAGCTGTACGCCAAGGCCATCGAACCGAATCTGGTCGACGGCGATGCGTTGTTCTTCGGGCACGGCTTCAACATCCGCTACGACTACATCGAGCCGCCGACCGGCGTCGACGTGTGCATGGTGGCACCCAAGGGGCCAGGTCACCTGGTCCGGCGGGAGTACGTCGAGGGCAGAGGGGTGCCCGTGCTCGTCGCCGTGGAGCACGATGCCAGCGGGACCGCCTGGGATCTGACGTTGTCCTACGCCAAGGGGATCGGCGGCCTGCGCGCGGGTGGCATCAAGACGACGTTCACCGAGGAGACCGAGACGGACCTGTTCGGTGAGCAGACTGTGCTGTGCGGTGGAGTGTCCTCGCTGGTCATGGCCGGCTTCGAGACTTTGACGGAAGCCGGCTACCAACCGGAGATCGCCTACTTCGAGTGCCTGCACGAGCTCAAGCTGATCGTCGATCTGATGTACGAGGGCGGCATCGCCAAGCAGCGCTGGAGCGTCTCCGACACGGCGGAGTTCGGTGACTACACATCCGGCCCGCGGATCATCGACGACTCCGTGAAAGCGCGGATGCGCGAGGTGCTCACCGACATCCAGGACGGCACCTGGGCTCGGCGCTTCATCGCCGACCAGGACGCTGGAGCGCCGGACTTCAAGGCGTTCCGTGATGCCGCCAAGTCGCACCCGATCGAGCAGGTCGGCCACGAGCTGCGGCAGATGATGGCGTGGGTCAGGAGCGACGACGACTACACCGAGGGCACCGCCACGCGCTGACCTGTCGGACCGTTCAGGTCGCGCAGAACCGAGTTCGGGGTCGGCAGCGTCGGGCTCGCCGATGGGCGGGTCTAGACTCGTCGCGGTCGTCGCACAGCGCCGTGCGTTCCCACCACCTGCTTCGCGAATCGCTCCGCTGTGAGGTCCCGCGCTGTGAGGAAACCCGTCGTACTCCTCGCCGAAGAGCTGTCGCCGGCCACCATCGAGGCTCTTGGCCCTGACTTCGAGATCCGCTACTGCGACGGTGCGGACCGGGCCGCCTTGCTTGCCGCGATCGCCGACGCCGACGCCGTGCTGATCCGCAGCGCCACACGAGTGGACGCCGAGGCGCTGGCCGCGGCCGGACGGCTGCGCGTCGTGGCCCGCGCCGGAGTCGGACTGGACAATGTCGACGTGAGTGCGGCCACCCAGGCGGGGGTCATGGTGGTCAATGCTCCGACGTCCAACATCGTCAGCGCCGCCGAGCTCGCAGTGGGACTGCTGCTCACGACGGCGCGACACATCTCGACAGCGCACGCGTCGCTGCGGGCCGGCCTTTGGCAACGGAGCCGGTTCAGTGGCGTCGAGCTGTACGACAAGACCGCCGGCGTCTTGGGGCTGGGCCGGATCGGTGTGCTGGTCGCACACAGGTTGTCCGCGTTCGGGATGAAGGTCATCGCCTACGACCCTTACGTCCAGGCGGGGCGTGCCGCGCAGACGGGCGTGCGCCTCGTCGGTCTCGACGATCTGCTCGCAGAGTCGGACGTGATCTCGGTGCATCTGCCGAAGACGCCCGAGACGGTGGGTCTGATCGGGGACGAGCAGTTGCACAAGGTCAAGCCGCAGGTGATTCTCGTCAACGCTGCGCGCGGCGGGATCGTCGACGAGATCGCGTTGCACGCGGCGCTGGTGGAGGGGCGCGTAGCCGCTGCCGCGCTCGACGTCTTCAGCACCGAGCCGTGCACCGACTCGCCACTGCTCGCGCTCGACAATGTCGTCGCGACTCCGCACCTCGGGGCTAGCACGAAGGAGGCGCAGGAGAAGGCCGGCGTCGCCGTCGCACGGTCGGTACGCCTCGCTCTCGCCGGCGAGCTGGTCCCCGACGCGGTGAACGTACAGGGTGGCGTGATCGCCGAGGACGTGCGACCGGGCATCGGGCTGGTCGAGAAGCTCGGGCGCATCTTCACCGCCCTGGCGGACGGCATCGCCCCGCAGCTCGACGTCGAGGTGCGGGGCGAGATCACACAGTATGACGTCAAGGTGCTGGAACTGGCCGCGCTCAAGGGAGTCTTCACCGACGTCGTCGAGGAGCAGGTGTCCTACGTCAACGCACCGCTGCTGGCCTCCGAGCGGGGGATGGAGGTACGCCTGGTGATCGACCCTGAGAGTCCTGACCACCGGAACCTGGTGACCTTGCGCGGCACCCGGTCCGACGGGATGCCGGTGTCGGTGTCGGGGACGCTCGTCGGCATCGGTCAGCACGAGCGGATCGTCGAGGTCGACGGCTACGACGTGGAGATCGAGCCGACCCAGCACCTGGCCGTCCTCACCTACACCGACCGGCCGGGCATGGTCGGGATCGTCGGCCGCGTGCTGGGCGACGCCGATGTCAACATCGCGGCGATGCAAGTCAGCCGGGACCGGCTCGGTGGTCAGTCGTTGGCCGTGATGGCGATCGACACCGAGGTGTCGCCGGAGGTGGCCGAGCAGGTCCGCGCGGCGATGGGCGATGCTGTCGTCCGCCTCGTCAGCCTGACCGACTGAGCTGAGCTGATCTGGGCTGAGCCGAGCAAACGCCACCCGCCACCGGTCCACGCTTGTCTGACAGCTCGCCGTCAGGCGATGAGGGGGCCACGGCGAGCACCGGGGCCGGCCGCCCCGCGCAGCGCGTCAGGGTAGGCCGCCGCGATCCGGGCGACCGCGTCCAGCAGCGCGGGCACCGTGGCCGTGAACGGCAGCCGCAGGTAGGACTCCAGCGGGCCGGCGACGCCGAACACCGAACCGGACGCGAGCAGAACCCCGCGGCGTTCGGCGGCGATGACGAGGGCCGAGGACACCCGGTCGGGCATCCGGCACCACAGGCTCAGTCCGCCCGGGGGCACGGACACCGCCCATCCCGGCAGCATGTCGCGCACGGCGACCAGCAGCGCGGCACGACGTTCCAGCAGGGACTCCCGGCGTACCGTCAGGATCGTGTCGGCCTCGGCCAACAAGTGCGTCACCACGAGTTGGTCGAGCACGCCGGAGCCGAGATCGAGGCTCGCGCGGGCCTCCACGAACATGGCCGCCATCGAACGCGGTGCGCGGATCCAGCCGATCCGCAGGCCACCCCAGAACGCCTTGCTGGCGCTGCCGATGCTGATCACATTGGCGCCGAACGCCGCCATCGGCCGCGGCATCTGGGCCGGCTCGACGTCGAGCGGCGTGTCCACGAGCGTCTCGTCGACCACGCAGGTGGTGCTGGTACGCGTCAGCACGGCGACGATCCGCTGCCGGGTCTCGTCATCCATCAATGCCCCGGTCGGGTTGTGGAAGTCGGGGATCAACATCGCGATCCGAGGCGACGTCTGGCGCACGGTGGCTTCGAGCGTCGGCACATGCCAGCCGCTCGAGTCCATCGGGAGGGGCACGGTTCGCGCACCGCTGCGCCGGAACGCCTCCACCATGTTCGGGTACGTCGGGCTCTCCAGCAGCACTCGGTCACCGATGCCGGTCAGAGCCCGGGCGACCACCGCCGTGGCGGCGAGCGCGCCGGCGGTCACCACGATCTGTCCGGGTTCGGTGGGCAGCCCGCGAGCGGCGTACCGCGCGGCGATCTGGGCGCGCAGCGCCGCCAGCCCGTCCGGGTGGTAGCCGGTGGTGGTCAGCTGGGCCGGCATCTGCTCCAGCGCTCGCTCGTAGGCCCGTTGGGTGCCCGGCACGGCCGCGGACGCGGCACAGGTCAGGTCGACCACCGACCGGTCCGCGTCGTCGGCCCCCGAGCGGGGCAGGAACGCCGTGACCGGGACGTCCCGGAGGGATCCCGGCAGCCGAGTCACGGTCCCGGAGCCCCGCCGTGCGCTGGCGTACTCGCGCTCCGCCAGCTCGCCGTAGGCGTGTGACACGGTGGTGCGACTGAACCCGAGCGCCGCGGTGAGGTCTCGCTCGCTGGGCAACCGGGTGCCCGACGGGATCCGGCCGTCGATGATCAACAGCCGTAGCGCGTCCGCCAGCCCACGGTAGGCGGGGCGGCCCAGAGGGATGTCGCCGAGCAGCTCGCCCAGTCGGGCGGCGTTGACGAGTGGAGCACTCACGAGTCCACTCTCGCACAAGTGGCTATTGGAAACCAGGCCAATACTGCTCAGCATGGAGGCATGACCGCCATCGGTACCGGACCCTCCGGCCACGCCACGATCGGGACTGACCCGGTGCCGTCCCTGCGGTCCCGACTGCCCCGCCGCCTCATACAGCTGTACGCGGGACTCGCGTTGTACGGCTGGTCGATGTCAATGATGATCCGGTCGGGTCTGGGGCTGGACCCGTGGGACGTGTTCCACGACGGCGTACGCCGGCACGTCGGGCTGTCCTTCGGCACGGTCGTGATCATCGTCGGTGCGCTCGTGCTGCTGTTGTGGATCCCGCTACGCCAGTGGCCCGGGTTCGGCACCGTGAGCAACGTCGTCGTGATCGGCCTGGTCACCGACCTCGGCCTGTCCGTGCTGGGTCCGCCGGTGTGGATGCCTGCGCGGATCGGCCTCCTTCTCGGTGGCATCGTCGCGAACGGCATGGCCGGGGGCATGTACATCGGAGCACTGCTCGGACCCGGCCCTCGCGACGGCCTGATGACCGGGTTGGCTCGGCGGACCGGCCGCAGCATCCGGCTCGTGCGTACCTCGCTGGAGCTGACCGTGCTGGGCACTGGGTGGCTGCTCGGCGGTGTCGTCGGTCTGGGCACGGTGCTCTACGCCTTGTCCATCGGTCCGCTCGTGCAGTTCTTCCTCGCCCGCTTCACGGTGACCCGCGACCGCTCGGCGCACCGGTCGGTCAGCGGCGGGTGGCGACGATCACCGAGGCGTCCGGTGTCACCATCACCTCGACCGCGGTGAACCGCTCGTCGGTGAGCCATTGCTCCCGCAGGGTGTCCACGCGGCCCTCGTACATCGGCGGCCACGTCGCACACGGAGTGAAGTCGTCGAGCACGGCCATGCCGCCCGGCTCGACCAGGTCGACGACCAGGTCCCGCCCACCCTGCTTGGGCTCTGCGCTGTCGACGAACAGCAGGGAGTACGGCGCGTAGGTCGTCAGCAGGCTCCAGTCTCCGGCGATCACCTCGGCCCGCGGCTGATCGGCGAACAGGTCCTGCACCATGCCGGCAAGGGCCGCGTCCAGCTCGGCCGTGACCAGGTGGGCCTCGTCGCGCATCCCACTCAGAAGCCAGGCCGAGCCCACCCCGCAACCGGTGCCGAACTCGGCCAGCGTGCCGGTGCGAGTGGCCGCCAGCGCGGCCAGCAGACGACCGGTCTCGTTGCGGCAAGAACGCAGGAATCCCTGTGTGCGTGAGAGGTTGTGGGCTCTCGCGACGATGCCGGGGTTCTCGGTCGGTGCACTCACCCTTCGGAGTCTGGCACAGCCCGACTGGTGCACGAGACATCCCATGATCCGAGACGCGGGGCCTAATTGCCGGACAGAGATAGGTGCGCGGTCGTACCGTTGCACCATCATGCGGAAGTTCGTAGTCATCCTTGCTCGCCGCGGCGGGGCCTCTTAGGGCCATCCCCTCCGCGGAGTTCGGCGTTGGCCATGAGTTCCGCAGCAGGGATGCGACACCGCAGACCGCAGGTACATCCCCGCACCCATCGATCACTTCTGACGCGATCCGTCAGCGTGACCTGGTTGCCGAGCCGGACTCCTGGCCGGGCCCACCGGCCCCACCGCAAGGCCGTCCAGCAAGGCATCCGAGCACACCAGACCGATCGCGAACAGGAGACAACGATGTACGACATGTACCCCGAGTGGGGGCCAGGCCAGCACCGTGACGAAGCGCAGGAGGCCGTGCAGACGGCCCTGGACCTGCGTGACAACGGCGGCGAGCGCCCGGACGACAACTGAGTACGCGTGGCTAGGGTGCCCGCGTGAGTGAGCGAAGCTACTCGATCGCAGTCATCGGCGGCGACGGCATCGGGCCGGAGGTGACCCGCGAGGCGGTCAAGGTGATGGCGGCGGTGGCGCCGGCGCACGGCGTCTCCTTCGCCTGCACCGACTACGACCTGGGCGCCGGGCACTACCTCGCGACCGGGGAGGTCCTGCCCGACACAGTGCTCGACGAGCTCCGTGGGCATGACGCGATCCTGCTCGGCGCGGTCGGCGGCCGCCCCGGTGACCCGGCGCTGCCGCCCGGGCTGATCGAGCGCGGGCTGCTGTTGCGGTTGCGTTTCGAGCTCGACCAGTACGTCAACCTGCGGCCCTGCAGGATCTATCCCGGCGTGGTCTCACCGTTGGCGGCCCCTGGAGACGTGGACTTCCTCGTCGTGCGGGAAGGCACCGAGGGCCCCTACGCCGGCAACGGCGGTCGGCTGCGCGCCGGCACACGCCACGAGGTGGCGACGGAGGTCAGCCTCAACACTGCGCACGGCGTCGAGCGGGTCGTGCGGGACGCGTTCCAACGCGCCGGCAGGCGCCCACGCAAGCGCCTCACCTGGGTGCACAAGACCAACGTGCTCGTACACGCCGGCGGACTGTGGTCGCGGGTCGTCGCCGAGGTTGGGGCGCAGCACCCGGGCGTACACGTCGACTACCTGCACGTCGACGCCGCCACCATCTTCCTGGCCACCGATCCGTCGCGGTTCGACGTGATCGTCACCGACAACCTGTTCGGCGACATCCTGACCGACCTCGCGGCGGCGATCAGTGGCGGCATCGGCCTCGGCGCCAGTGCCAACATCAACCCCGAGGGCGATGCTCCAAGCATGTTCGAGCCGGTGCACGGGTCCGCTCCGGACATCGCAGGACAGGGCAGGGCCGACCCGACGGCGGCGATCCTGTCGGCGTCGATGCTCCTGGAGCACCTCGGTCTGGACAAGGCGGCCGGCCAGGTCACGGAGGCCGTGTCGGCAGACCTTGCCGAACGCGGCGGCGCCCTGCGCTCCACACCCGAGATCGGCGACGCGATCGCCGCGCGGGCCGTCGGCGGCGTACCCACCCTCCGGCGCTGACCCGTCGGTCCCCCGCCCCGGACTGCCGTGACCTCGCACGCAACCGGTGTGACGGGGCGCTACCGTGCGACCTATGACGTCGAGCCCACAGATCCGGATCGAGCCGAACCCGACGCCGACCCCGGCACAGCGACGGACCGAGATCCTGCAGGCACCTGGCTTCGGCAAGTACTTCACCGACCACATGGTGCTGGGTGAATGGACCCCGGACGCCGGCTGGCACGACCTGCGGGTTCAGGCCTACGGCCCGTTGTCCCTCGATCCGGCCACCGCCGTCCTGCACTACGCGCAGGAGATCTTCGAAGGGCTCAAGGCGTACGCCCACGACGACGGCTCGGTGTGGACGTTCCGGCCACGGGCCAACGCCGCCCGTTTCCAACGTTCGGCGGCCCGGCTCGCACTCCCATCGCTGCCTGAGGACACCTTCGTCGACGCGATCGACGCGCTGCTGACCACCGACCGTCCCTGGATCCCCACCGGCGCCGAGATGAGCTTGTACGTGCGACCGTTCATGTACGCCTCGGAGGTGTTCCTCGGCGTGCGACCAAGCAAGCACGTCACGTTCGGCGTCATCGCGTCTCCGGCCGGGGCGTACTTCTCCCGCGGACCAGCGCCCGTCTCCATCTGGTTGTCGGAGCACTACTCGCGCGCAGGCGCCGGAGGCACCGGGTCAGCCAAGTGCGGCGGCAACTACGCGGCCAGCCTTATCGCCCAGCGAGAGGCGTCCGAACACGGCTGCGACCAGGTCGTGTTCGTCGACGCCAGCGAGCACCGGTGGGTCGAGGAGCTCGGTGGCATGAACATCTTCTTCGTCCTGGAGGACGGGACCGTTGTCACGCCCGCTCTGACCGGCTCGATCCTCGAGGGCATCACCCGCGACTCCGTGCTGACGATCGCCGCCGACCTCGGTCACAAGGTCGACGAGCGACGGGTGGCCGCCGACGAGTGGCGCGACGGAGTCGCCTCCGGCCGGATCGCTGAGGTCTTCGCGTGCGGCACCGCTGCGGTCGTGACCGCGGTCGGCTCGGTCCGGTGGAACGGCGGCGAGGCACACGGCGACGACGAGCCCGGTCCCGTGACCGCGTCGATCCGCCGCCGGCTGCTCGACATCCAGTACGGCCGGGCCGCGCACGACTTCGGCTGGATGCACCGGGTCGCCTGACCGTCCGCGCCCCAAGGACGACGCCGGACGACTGCTACGCCCGGCCGGACGTCGGATGCTCGGCCTCGGCACCCTCGGTGACCTCGATGGTGATGCCGAGGGCGGCGGCCAGGTCGAGAGTCAGATCCAGCAGGTTCAACGGATCGATGCTCGCTCCGCTCAGCGAGGCGACTCCGCGCAGTCCGGTGAGCGTGCAGCGGCTGATCCGGACGCCCTTGACGCCAACCTGCGTCATGTCCGCACCCGACAGGTCGCAGTCGACGAACGTCACGTTGGTCAGCGTGGAGCTGGTGAAGTCCGCGGCGATCAGCCGGCAGCCGTCGAACACGACGCGGTCGAGCTTCGCGAACCGCCAGTTGGAGAGGTCTGCGATCCCGTCGACGATCGCGGTGTTGTTGACGGAGCAGCCACTGGCGACGAGACCGGTCAGGCGGGAGCCGCCGATCCGGACCCGCTGGGTGCCGGAGTCGACCAGCTCGAGGTTGGCCAGATCGCAGGACTCCAGGACCGAGTCGGAGAGGGTCGCGCGACGCCACCGGCCGTCGCCCAGGCGTACGTCGCGAAATCGGCAGCCCTCGACGTCGAGCAGCTCGGCACGCCGCCCCGACAGGTCGACGCCGGCGTAGTCAACTCCGCTGAGCACGGCGTCGTCCGTGATGTCGTGGTCCGGGATCGACGCGGCGGTCAACCGAACGGAAAGACGCGGGCGGTGCGGCTCCAGGGGAGTGCTCACGCGCGCAGGCTAACCACCTGCCGGCCTGAC
Source organism: Nocardioidaceae bacterium (assembly GCA_050700835.1). Taxonomy (GTDB): domain Bacteria; phylum Actinomycetota; class Actinomycetes; order Propionibacteriales; family Nocardioidaceae; genus JBOHDX01. The sequence goes on along the minus strand of JBOHDX010000054.1, from coordinate 55,691 downwards.
CGAGTAGTGAGACCGGCTAGCGGCTGCTGGTCGCCCGTGGCCAGACTGGTGCGGTGACGACGCAGCACACGATCATTCGACGGCGCGCCAGGACCGACTAGCCCATCGCAGTCAGTCCAGGCGCGCAGACCTCTCGTACCCACGGGAGGTCTTTTGTTTGCCCACACCAATCTCGAGGACGGCCGATGACGAACCCGGACAGCGCGTTCCACGTGTACGACACGACGCTGCGCGATGGCGCCCAGCAGGAGGGCCTGAACCTATCGGTGGCCGACAAGCTGAGCATCGCGCGGCATCTTGACGACCTCGGGGTCGGATTCATCGAGGGCGGCTGGCCGGGTTCCAACCCCAAGGACACGGAGTTCTTCGCCCGCGCGCGCACCGACCTCGTCCTGCGCCACGCGACGCTGGCCGCGTTCGGTGCGACCAGGCGCGCAGGGGTGCACGCGGGCGACGACCCTCTCGTGGCCGCGCTCCGTGACTCCGGCGCCAGCGTCGTCACCCTGGTGGCAAAGAGTCACGACCGCCACGTCGAGCTCGCGTTGCGCACGACGCTGGGCGAGAACCTCGCGATGATCCGCGACACCGTCGACCACCTGCGGTCCCACGGTCAGCGGGTCTTTCTCGACGCAGAGCACTTCTTCGACGGCTACCGCGACAACCGTGACTACGCGCTCGAGGTCGTACGCACCGCTGCCGAGGCAGGTGCCGAGGTCGTCGCGCTCTGCGACACCAACGGCGGGATGCTGCCACCGGAGGTCGCTGATGTTGTCGGCGACGTTCTCACGGAGACCGGGGCAAGGCTCGGCATCCACTGCCACAACGACACCGGTTGTGCGGTGGCCAACACCCTCGCCGCGGTCGGTGTCGGCGCCACCCATGTCCAAGGAACCCTCAACGGCTACGGCGAACGTACCGGCAACGCCGACCTCGTCGCGGTCGTCGCAAACCTCGAGCTGAAGCAGGCCAGGTCCGTCCTGCCGACCGGAAGCCTTCGCGACGCCACTCGGATCGCGCACGCGGTCGCGGAAGTGACGAACGTGCCCCCCTCGTCGCGTCAGCCGTACGTCGGGGTCTCGGCGTTCGCGCACAAGGCCGGGTTGCATGCCAGCGCGATCCGTGTCGACCCCGACCTCTACCAGCACACCGCTCCCACCGACGTGGGCAACGACATGCGGTTGCTCGTCTCGGAGATGGCCGGGCGCGCCAGCATCGAGCTCAAGGGCAAGGAGCTCGGCTTCGACCTGACCCGTGACGGAGCACTGGTCGGCCGGGTCGCCCACCAGGTCAAGACCAAGGAGCAGCAGGGCTACACCTTCGAGGCCGCCGACGCGTCCTTCGAGCTCTTGCTGGTCGAGGCCATCGACGGCGAGCGCCCGTCGTACTTCGACGTCGAGTCGTGGCGGGTCATCACCGAGTCGAACCCACGGCCGGGTGAGGAGGCCTTGTCAGAGGCCACCCTCAAGCTCTCCACCGCAGCCGGCCGCATCGTCGTCACTGGGGAGGGGAACGGCCCCGTCAACGCGCTCGACCACGCACTCCGTCAGGCCCTCGCGCAGGTCTATCCGGCGGTGTCGCGGTTCGAGCTGATCGACTACCGAGTCCGGATCCTCGACCAGGGGCACGGCACGGACGCGATCATCCGCGTCCTGATCGAGACGACGGATGGGACCGATGCGTGGGTGACGGTGGGCGTCGGGCACAACATCGTCGAGGCCTCGTGGGAGGCGTTGCGTGACGCCGTGACGTTCGGGCTGAGACGTCACGGCATCTCGCGGGACTGAAGGCGGACAGGTCCGATACTGGAAGGTCGCAGGCGCACGGGCATCCACACCTGATCGAACATGTGCCCGATTGCAGCGATCGGCTCCTAGTGTGCTGAGTATGGACGGTGTTCAGCGGGACGACGAGGTGGCCATGGCGGCCCACCCGGTTGCATGGTGCCTGGAGCAGGTGTCCGGTCTGTTGGCCGGACAGGCGGAGCAGGCGTTGTGGTCGCTGTCGGACCCCGAAATCGTGGCCGGGCTGGAGTCAGCCGACCGCGTGGTGGCGCAGGCAGCGGAGCTACGACTGCGGCTGGTTGCCGTCGCGCACAGTCGCGACCTCGCCAAGCGCGACCCAGCCACCTCGACTCCGGCATGGTTCGCTGGCCGGGCCAGGCTCGACCGGCGCGAGGCGGGTCGGCTGGTGCGGCTCGCCGCCGCCTTGGACCGAGACGCGACCGCGACACGGACCGCCCTCGCGGCCGGAGAGGTCAACGCCGACCAGGCCCAGGTGATCTGTCGGGTCCTGGCCGACCTGCCGACAGACGTGATCGCGACCGATCGGGTTCGCGCCGAGGCATGGCTGATCGAACAAGCCCAGCACTGGGGCCCGGCCGAGCTGGCCCGGCTCGGCAAGCGGATCTTTGAGGTGATCGCTCGCGACCAGGCCGACGCCCGCGAGGAAGCCGCGCTGCGAGACGAGGAGCGCCGCGCACGAGCCCTGACCTGGTTGAGCATGCAGCGGCGCGGCGACGGAACCACCCGCGGCGGCTTCGTGATCCCGGATGCCCAAGCCGACATGCTCAGCACCGTGCTCGAGGCCATGTCTGCTCCCCGTCGCGGGGGCCGGGACACCGCCGACCCGGACGGGCCTGACCCCGGCACGAAGGAACGCCCGCTGACCTACCCGGAGCGGCTCGGTCGAGCCTTCTGTGACCTCATCGAGCACCTCCCGACCGACCGGTTGCCACAGGCTGGTGGCGTCGCGGCCACCCTGACGATCGACCTTGACTACGACTGGCTGGCGGCCCAGACGGACTCCGCGGGTGCCGGCTCCTGCTCCACGGGGGCCAGGATGTCGGCCGCACAGGTCCGTCGTCTCGCCTGCAACGCGGCCCTGATCCCGATGGTGTTCGGCGGTGACTCCGTCGTCCTTGACGTCGGGCGCTCGAGACGACTTCACGACCGCTACCAGCGCCTGGCCCTGGCTCGACGCGACCGCGGCTGTATCTTCCCCGGGTGCGATCGGCCACCCGCCTGGTGCGAGGCCCACCACTTGCGCCCCTGGTCGAGCGGCGGACCCACGAGCGTCCATGACGGCTGCCTGCTCTGTCCCGCTCACCACCATCTCGTCCACGAGCAGGACTGGACCGTGCGACTCGGCAGCAATGGCTACCCTGAGGTCCTGCGACCAGGTGTCGACCCAGACCGTCGCTCACGGCAACACCAAAGGTTCGCCCACCCTTCGCCCGCCGGAGCCGACGTCGGCGGACCTGAGGCAGCGGGTTCACGGGGCCGGCGGTTGACTGACTACCCTGCGCCCATGCCCACGTGGATCTCCTTGCTGAGGGCGGTCAACCTCGGCAGTCACAACAAGCTGCCGATGCCGGCGTTGCGCAAGGCGCTCGACGCTGCCGGGTTCGAGGACGTGCGGACCTACGTCCAGAGCGGCAACATCGTCGCCGGATCGTCGCATCGCAGCGAGTCGGGCGTGGCCACCGCGATGCACGACCTGATCAGTGCCGAGTTCGGGCTCGACGTACCCGTGATCGTGCGCAAGGCCGACCAGCTGGCGAAGGTGCTGGCGCTCGACCCGTTCCCGGACGAGTCGGCCACGCAACCCAAGCTCGTGGCGGTCGTCTTCCTCGAACGCCCGGTGACGGACGAGGAGTCCGCGGCGATCCTCGAGTTCGCCGACTCGGTCGGGGAGCAGGTGCACGTCGACGGCCGAGAGCTCTACATCGCGTACACCGAGACGGGCGTGCACGCGAGCAAGCTGACCCCGACAGCCATCGGCCGTCGGCTGGGCCAGCAAGGGACCGCGCGCAACTGGCGGACCGTGGCGGCACTGGCCGACATGACCCGCTGACTCGCCTGCTCGATCCGGGCCCGTGACTGCGACGGGGCAGCCGCAGGCTCACGGCGCCGGGGCCCGTCGGTAGGCTCCTCGGGTGCGCATCGCGAGATTCTCCACCGACGACGAGCCCCGGTTCGCCCTGGTCGGCGACGACGCCGGCACCGAGGTGCTGGCGGTCATCACCGGCGACCCGTTGTACGCCGGGATCAAGCTCACGGGGGAGAAGGTCGCCCTGGACGAGGTACGCCTGCTCGCCCCGGTGCTGCCACGCAGCAAGGTGATCGGGATCGGACGCAACTACGCAGCGCACGCGGCCGAGCTGGGCAACGACGTGCCCGAGGAACCGTTGGTGTTCCTCAAGCCCAACACCTCAGTCATCGGTCCGCACGACCCGATCGTCTATCCCACCCAAACCGAGAACCTGCACTACGAGGGCGAGCTCGCCGTTGTGATCGGGCGCATCTGCCGCGACGTAGCGGCGGCGGACGTCGGCAAAGTGGTGCACGGATACACGGTCGGCAACGACGTGACCGCCCGTGACCTGCAGCAGCGAGACGGACAGTGGGCGCGGGCCAAGGGGTTCGACTCGTTCTGCCCGCTCGGTCCGTGGATCGAGACCGATCTCGACATAGCCGATCTCGCCGTGTCCACGGTGCTCGACGGGGCCACCGTCCAAGACGGACGCACCAGCCAGATGATCTTCGACGTGCCGACCCTCGTCGCCTACGTGTCCAGCTTCATGACGCTGCTCCCCGGCGACGTGATCCTCACCGGCACGCCGGACGGCGTCGGGCCGATGCTCCCCGGTGCCGAGGTCTCGGTGACCATCGAGGGGATCGGCACTCTCACCAACAAGGTGGTCTCTCGTGACTGATGGCCCTTCCGGCCCTCACAGCTGCGCCGTGCGGGTCCGGTTCTGCCCCTCCCCGACCGGCAACCTGCACGTCGGCAACGTGCGCACGGCGTTGTTCAACTGGGCGTTCGCGCGACACACCGGTGGCACCTTCGTCTTCCGGGTCGAGGACACCGACGCCGCACGGGACTCCGAGGAGTCGTACCAAGGGCTGCTCGACTCACTGCGCTGGCTCGGGCTCGACTGGGACGAGGGCCCGGAGGTCGGAGGGGACCACGGGCCGTACCGCCAGTCACAGCGGATGGAGCTGTACGCCGACACGGCGGCGAGGCTGCGGGCATCCAGCTGGGCCTACGACTGCTACTGCAGCCAGTCCGAGCTGGAGCAGCGCCGGGAGACTGCACGCTCCGAGGGCCGGCCAAGTGGGTACGACGGGCACTGCCGGTTCCTGACCGACGAGCAGGTCGCGGCGTACCAGGAGGAGGGCCGCATGCCGGTGCTCCGGTTCCGGATGCCGGACGTGCCGATCACGTTCACCGACCTGGTTCGCGGCGAGATCACCTTCGACCCCGAGCATGTGGCGGACTATGTGCTCGTCCGCGGCAACGGACACCCGTTGTACACGCTGACCAACCCCGTCGACGACGCCACGATGGGCATCACCCATGTGCTGCGCGGCGAAGACCTGTTGAGCTCGACCCCACGGCAGCTGCCACTGCACCTCGCCCTCGCCGAGCTGGGGATCGGTGCCGGTGTCGTCCCGAGGTACGGCCACCTGCCGTTCGTCATGGGACCGGGCAACCGCAAGCTGTCCAAGCGGGATCCCGGGGGCGGCCTCCGGGACTACCGCGACAAGGGCTACCTGCCCGAGGGGTTGCTCAACTACCTGGCCCTGCTGGGGTGGTCCATCGGCGGCGACCGTGAGCTGTTCACCCTGCAGGAGATGGCCGACGCGTTCGAGATCGAGCGGGTGAACCCCAACCCGGCGCAGTTCGACATCAAGAAGTGTGAGGCCATCAATGCCCTGAAGATCCGCACGCTGAGCACCGAGGAGCTGGCGGACCGGTTGGTGCCGTACTTCACCGCCGAGGGGATCTGGGCGGACGGTCCGACACCCGAGCAGCGCCATCTGCTGCTGGCCGCGACGCCGCTTGTGCAGGAGCGGATGACGGTGCTGACCGAGGGCGTGGAGATGCTGGCGTTCCTGTTCGTGCCGGAGGCCGGTTTCTCCATTGACCAGGCAGACGCCGCCAAGGTGCTCACGCCCGAGGGGCTCGACGTGGTGCGTGCCGCCGACGAGGCTCTGTCTGGTCTCGACGCCTGGGAAACGGCGCCGATCGAGACCGCCCTGCGCGCGGCGCTGGTGGAGCGGCTCGGCCTCAAGCCCAAGAGTGCGTTCGGCCCCGTCCGCGTCGCCATCACCGGTCGTCGGGTGTCACCACCGCTGTTCGAGTCCCTCGACCTGCTCGGGCGCGACCGCTCGCTGCTGCGTCTGCGGACGGCGCTCGCGGGCTGAGCCGCTGGATGTGACGGGCTCGGCCCGCTCGATGCCGGGGTTGGACTGCTTTGGTCGCCCGGCTAGGCGTCCGGTACAGTCTGCGTTCGGTTTCGGATCTTCGATCCCCGTGGGGTATGGGGTAATTGGCAGCCCGGCTGGTTCTGGTCCAGTTAGTCTAGGTTCGAGTCCTAGTACCCCAGCCATGATGCACGGTGGTGTCAGGCAGATGCAACGCTTCACCTGCCCGACCGACATGACCGGCGACCCGACGCTTGCCGTGGAGACCGACCGGCTGGACCGATGATGCACCGGCGACCCATTCCACTCGAGTCCCAGTTCTCCAGTTTCGCGTTGCCGAACGCTGCGATTGGACCCTCGTCGGGCACCTCGGATAGAGTTTGCGTCGCCTGCGGCCCCGTTGTGTAGTGGCCTAGCACGCCGCCCTCTCAAGGCGGTAGCGCCGGTTCGAATCCGGTCGGGGCTACATCTGGCCGACACCCCCCAGCCGCGCGCCGGGGGGTGTCGCCGTCCCCCGGGGGGTCGCGAGGCCGTCGCCGGCCGGCGCCCGCTGGGGAAGTGTCGGACGCTGCATCCATGATGAAAAGGTGACCACTGCCCTGACCGAGACGACGCTTCGGCTCGACTACCGGGCTCCGCTCGACACGGTCGGCGTGCTCGCGTTCCTCGGCGCCCGATCGGTCGGCGGAATCGAGATCACCGGCTCCTCCTACGCACGGTTGCTCGACCTCCCCCACGGACCGGGCTTCGCGCAGCTGCGGCCGGCCGACGACCAGGTCGTCGGTGACCTCGAGCTCACCGACCCCCGGGACGAGACCGTGGCCGTGCGGCTGTGTCGCGGGCTGTTCGACCTCGACGCCGACCCCTCGGTGATCAACGGTGTGCTCGGCTCGGATCCGGCTCTTGCGCCCTTGATCGCGTCGAGTCCGGGGACTCGGCTGCCCGTGGACGTAAGTGCCTTCGAGGTGGCAGTGCGGGCGATCGTCGGTCAGCAGGTGTCGGTGGCCGGGGCGCGCACCACCTTGACCCGGCTGGTGTCGCGCCTGGGTCGCCGGGTGGAGCTCGCGACGGCGACCGGGCTGGGTCTCGACCGGCTGTTCCCGACGCCAGCCGCCCTCGCCGAGGCCGACCCGACGTCGCTCGGCATGCCGGCGTCACGCGGTCGGACGCCGGTCGGTCTCGGGCGCGCCGTCGCCGGAGGAGACCTCGTACTCGACCGGAATGCGGATCGCGAGCAGACCCGGCAGCGGCTCCTCGAGCTGCGGGGGATCGGGCCGGGGCCGGCCGGCTACATCGCCATGCGTGGGCTGGGTGACCCGGACGTTCTGCTGCCGGGTGACGTCGTGGTCCGACGGATGCTCGCGGCAGTGGGCCTCGACCGGTCAGACCGGGCCGCCGCCGACCACGCCGAGCGTTGGCGCCCCTGGCGGTCCTACGTCGTCATGCACCTGTGGCGGCTCGCCGCGGCCGGCGTCGACACACGAACCACCGGGCAAGCGAGGTGACTGCGATGTCCACCCCTACGACGATGTGGGCCGACGCGGCGACAGATGCCCCCTACTCCTGGACGGTGGTCGAGTCGCCGATCGGTCCGTTGCTAGTCGAGGCGCGCGGGGCCTCGATCAGCGGCGTGTCGTTCGCGCCGTGGAGCCGCCCGACTCAGCCGTCTGGGGACAGCACGGCGCTGGCGCAGGCCGTAAGCCAGCTGGAGGAGTACTTCGCCGGCGCCCGCCGAGAGTTCTCGCTCCCGCTGGCGCCGCAGGGCACCGACTTCCAACGGCGGGTGTGGACTGCACTGACCACCATCCCGTATGGCAGCACCACGTCGTACGGCGCGATCGCAGCGCTGCTCGGTCTGGTGCCAGGGGCGTCGCGTGCCGTCGGACTTGCCAACGGGCGCAACCCCATCCCGGTGGTGATCCCCTGCCATCGGGTGATCGGCGCAGACGGCTCGCTCACCGGATTCGGCGGCGGACTCGAACGCAAGCGCATCCTGCTGACGCTCGAGGCCGACACGTTGTTCTAACGCTGCGGCCTGCCGGTCCGCGGGTTTTGGCCCGCCGGTCCTCGGGTTATGGGCCGCCCGTCCGCGGCTTTTGGCCTGCTGGTCCGCGGTTTCGGCCCGCCGGTCGCCGCCGAACGGGCTGCGCAGCCCCGCGACCCCAACCGGTCAAGGGGTATTTGTGCGGCATTCCGACTGGGGGGCGAATCCTCTCACTCGCCCGAGCGTCGCAACGACTGGCTCAACCGCTCGGCGGCGGCCATGACCGCCGGGGCGTGCATCCTGCCGGGTTGTCGGGTGAGGCGCTCCAGTGGGCCGGACACGGACACCGCGGCGATGACCTTGCCGCTCGGTGAGCGCACCGGAGCCGACACCGATGCGACTCCCGGCTCGCGTTCGCCGACGCTCTGGGACCAGCCGCGCCGGCGTACCGCCGCGAGCGCCGCAGCGGAGAAGGCCGCCTGCTGCAGTCCGCGGTGCATGCGCTCTGGATCCTCCCAGGCGAGCAGGATCTGAGCTGCCGATCCCGCTGCCATCGTCAGCTGGCTTCCGACCGGCACGGTGTCTCGCAGGCCAGTCGGTCGTTCCGCTCCGGCCACGCAGACCCTGTGCTCTCCCTGGCGGCGGAACAGCTGCGCCGACTCGCCGGTGATATCGCGCAGGCGAGCCAGCACCGGACCGGCGGCCGCTAATAGGCGATCCTCTCCAGCGGCCGCCGCGAGCTCTCCGAGACGTGGGCCGAGGACGAAGCGGCCCTGCATGTCGCGGGTGACAAGCCGGTGGTGCTCGAGCGCCACCGCGAGGCGGTGGGCGGTCGGCCGCGCCAGACCGGTGGCGGCCACCAGCCCAGCCAGGTTGGCGGGTCCCGACTCGAGCGCGGCCAGTACGAGGGCGGCTTTGTCGAGTACGCCGACTCCGCTAGTGTTGTCCATGCGTCGATATTGCCGTCTCGTATGTTGGAATGCAAGCCCCGGAATGCAAGCGTGCACCGAGGAGGGGTCATGGGCAGGACACTCGCGCAGAAGGTCTGGGACGAGCACGTCGTGCGCCGCGCGGCCGGCGAGCCGGACCTGCTCTTCATCGATCTGCACCTCGTGCATGAGGTCACGAGTCCGCAGGCGTTCGAGGGCCTTCGCCAGTCCGGACGACCGGTACGCCGACCGGACCTGACGGTGGCCACCGAGGACCACAACATCCCCACCACCGACCTGGACAAGCCGATCGCGGACCCGGTGTCGCGTACCCAGGTCGAGACGTTGCGTCGCAACTGCGAGGAGTTCGGTGTCCCACTGCACGCCATGGGTGACCTCGACCAGGGCATCGTCCATGTGATCGGCCCGCAACTCGGGCTCACCCAGCCCGGCTCGACCGTCGTCTGCGGTGACTCGCACACGTCGACGCACGGAGCGTTCGGTGCGCTGGCCTTCGGGATCGGGACCAGCGAGGTCGAGCACGTGCTCGCTACGCAGACGCTCACCCAGGCGCCCCCGAGGCAGATGGCCGTCGACGTGCAGGGTGACCTTCCCCGAGGCGTCACAGCGAAAGATCTCGTGCTGGCACTGATCGCCCAGGAAGGGACGGGCGGAGGCCAGGGGTACGTCGTGGAGTACCGGGGTGCCGCGATCCGCGAATTGTCGATGGAAGCGCGCATGACGATCTGCAACATGTCGATCGAGTGGGGTGCCAAAGCGGGCCTGATCGCTCCGGACGACACGACGTTCGACTACCTGAGCGGGCGGCCCCATGCTCCGCGCGGTGACGACTGGGATGCTGCGGTGACCTACTGGCGGACGCTGTCCTCGGATCCCGATGTGATCTTCGACCGCGTCGTGACGGTCGATGCGGCGACGCTGAGCCCGTTCGTGACCTGGGGAACCAACCCCGGTCAGGGCGTTCCGTTGTCGGGCTCGGTCCCGTCCCCGGACGACTTCACCAGCAGCGACGACAAGGCCGCGGCTCGCCGGGCCTTGGACTACATGGACCTCGCGCCTGGCACGCCGATGCGCGAGATCGCCGTCGACACGGTGTTCGTCGGCTCGTGCACCAACGGACGGATCGAGGACCTGCGGGACGCGGCCGCGCTGATCAAGGACCGGCAGGTGGCAAGGACGGTGCGGATGCTGGTCGTGCCGGGCTCGGTCCGGGTCCGCCTGCAGGCCGAGGCCGAGGGACTTGACGTGGTGTTCAAGGCCGCCGGGGCCCAGTGGCGCGGCGCTGGTTGCTCCATGTGCCTCGGCATGAACGCCGATCAGCTCGAGCCCGGCGAGCGCAGCGCATCGACGTCGAACCGCAACTTCGAGGGCCGTCAGGGCCAGGGCGGCCGGACCCATCTCGTCTCGCCACAGGTCGCGGTCGCCACCGCGGTCCTCGGCCACTTCGCCACACCGACCGACCTCACCAGCCCCTAGACCGCAGGAGCGCCACGTGGATGCCTACCAACGGCACACCGGAACGGCGGTGCCGCTGCGCCGCAGCAACGTCGACACCGACCAGATCATCCCGGCGGTCTACCTCAAGCGGGTGACTCGCACCGGGTTCGAGGACGGCTTGTTCGCGGCCTGGCGCACCGATCCCGACTTCGTCCTCAACGATGCACGGTACGCCGGTGCGAGCGTCCTTGTCGCGGGTCCGGACTTCGGTATCGGCTCGTCCCGCGAGCACGCGGTGTGGGCGCTGCAGGACTACGGCTTCAGGGTCGTGATCGCCTCACGTTTCGGCGACATCTTTCGTGGCAACGCGGGCAAGGCGGGGTTGCTTGCCGCACGGGTGGACGACAAGGTCGTCGAGGCGATCTGGGCACTGCTCGAGTCGGACCCTTCCACGCCCGTTGAGATCGACCTGGTCGGACGGACCGTGTGCGCCGGTGAGGGTTCTGACGTCGTCGAGGCCAGCTTCGACATCGACGACTACACCAGATGGCGGCTGCTCGAGGGACTCGACGACATCGACGTGACGTTGTCGCACGAGGATGACATCGCAACGTACGAACAGGATCGTCCATCCTGGAGACCGACGACTCTCAAGGCCACATAGCAACTGCGGATCACCCAACTCTCCTTGTGAACAAGGGATTCGGGGATCGCGGCGCATCGTGAAGCCGTCATCTCGGCCAAGAACGCCCCATGGGGCAACGCAGAATGGTCTGCGCGACTCGCCGCTAGGTCATTGTCTCGTCGCGCGTGATTCCCTAACGTTCGGGAGAGAGTCGGGCGCGCGCTCGGCATAGTTCACGAAAGGGAAGTCAAGTGAACAAGAGTCAGTTCATCGAGGCGCTCGCAGATCACTTCGAGGGGAACAAGAAGGCTGCAGCACAGGCACTCGAAGCCGTGGTGCAGACGATCACCCGCGAGATCGCCAAGGGCGAGAAGGTCGCCATCACCGGCTTCGGCGCGTTCGAGAAGGCAATTCGCCCGGCCAGGATGGTCCGCAACCCCGCGACCGGCGAGCGAAAGCGCGCCAAGAAGACCGCGGTCCCCAAGTTCCGTGCCGGTGCCGAGCTCAAGGCTGTGGTGTCCGGTGCCAAGAAGCCGCCGAAGGTGACCGCTGTGAAGGCAACCGTGACTGCCAAGAAGACCGCGACCAAGGCCACGACGACGGCAAGAGCCGCCAAGAAGTCCACCGCCAAGAAGTCGGCGGCGAAGAAGACTGCTGCCAAGAAGTCGACGGCCAAGAGGACTACGGCCAAGAGGACTCCGGCGAAGAAGTCCACCGCCAAGAAGGCTCCGGCCCGCAAGACCGCGACCAAGGCCGCCGCCAAGAAGTCCACCACCAAGAGGACCACGGCCAAGAAGGCTCCGGCGAAGAAGTCCACCGCCAAGAAGGCTCCGGCCCGCAAGACGACCGCCAAGAAGACGGCCCGCAAGACGACCGCCAAGAGGAGCTGACCGCCAGCACCAGCACGACGATCGACGGTGGCCGCAGCAACTGCTGCGGCCACCGTTGCGTCGTCCTGGCTCACGGAATCAGCACGAGGGCAGCGACGACTCGGTCACCTCGGGATGGGTCGAGGCTGAGGGTGACGCGCTGGCCAGGCCGTAGCAGCCGGAGGCCGGACTGTGCGAACACGCGGCCATCGAAGTCCAGCACGAGCCCGTCGTCGAGCAGGACGCTGCCGCCGCCGGTGGCGGCGTCGAAGGTTGCGACGGTGGCCTGCATCGCCGCCAGCGTAGTGCCGGCGACCCTGCGCAGCTCGACCGCGCTGTGCTGCCCGATCCCCATCCGCGCGGCCTCGACGACATGCTCGAGCGTGTCGACGTCTCTGCGGAGCCGCGGGGAGGCTGCCCCATCAAGCGGGTCCGCTCCCGCTCGCAGGTGCCGACGCCACGATCCCTCGCCGAACGCGGGCAGCAGACTGCTGCCTGGACGCAACGTCAACGCGGTCGTGCCCCGACCTTCAAGGTCAGGTACGGCCCCGTCCACATGGTCCTCGGCCGCCTTCAACAGCACGTTGACGTCGACGCTGCGCAGCGCCGGCAGGTCCGAGGTCACGACGAGGATCGCCGCCCGGGGGTGTCGTTCCCGGACCCAGCCGATGCCGTGGCGTACGGCATCGTTGAGTCCCGTACCAGGGTCGTCGAGCACGGTGTCGAGGGTTCCGCCTGAACGCTGCACGGGCGGTCCAACCACGACCACGTGCTCGATGAGGTCGGCGCCGGCGACGGCGGTGACGGTGTCGGCGGCGAAGGCGGCGGCAAGCGCCGCGGTGTCGTCGCCGACGACTGCGCGCAGTCGCGACTTGGCCGCGCTGAACGCCTTCACCGGCACCACGGCCGTCCACGTGGTCGCGCCTCGGGGTGGGGTCATCGGACGTCCATGGTGGCAGGACGCGCCCGGGGCCATGCGGGGGCCCGGCCACCGCCGATCGGCCGTAGGCTTCCGGCCAGCACGCAACGGCACACGGAAGGAGGGCGTCACGACGATGGCCGCCGATGCACGCAGATTCAGCGTCGTGCTGGTCGGCATCGTGGCGATCCTTCGTCCGCTGTTGCGGCTGCTCACCAGACGCGACTGGCGCGGGGCCCAGAACCTTCCCGGTGGGGGCTTCGTGCTGGCGGCGAACCACCTCTCCCATGTCGACCCGCTGCTGGTGTCGCACTTCCTGGTGAACCACGACATCCCTCCCCGCTTCCTGGGAAAGGCGAGTCTGTTCAACGTCCCTATCCTGCGGTCCATCCTTCGCGTCACCGGGCAGATCCCTGTCGATCGTGGCACCGCGGATGCCAGCAAGGCGTTCACGGCGGCCGTCGAGGCGGTCTCGGAAGGTGCCTGCGTCATCGTCTATCCCGAAGGCACGCTGACTCGCGACCCGCAGCTGTGGCCGATGACGGGCAGGACCGGCGCGGCCCGCATCGCCCTCGCCACCGATCGGCCGGTGATCCCGCTGGCCCAGTGGGGAGCGCAGGCGATCCTTCCGCCGTACGCCAAGCGTCCGTCGCTGTGGCCACGCAAACCCGTGCACGTGTGGGTGGGTGAACCGGTCGACCTGTCCGACTTCGAGCACCTGCCGCCGACGTTGGAGCTGTTGTACGAAGCGACGGACCGGATCATGGCGGCGATCACCGAGCTCGAGGAGTCGATCCGGGGAGAGGTCGCCCCGAAGGAGCGGTTCGACCCGCGCAAGAACGGCACCGCCGAGACGGGGGATCCCGACAAGCCGCGCAGGACCGGTCATGACTGACGTGGCGGTCTTGGGCGCGGGTACGTGGGGAACCGCGTTCTCGCTGGTGCTCTCCGACGCCGGTCACACCGTCAGGCTGTGGGGACGACGCCCGAGCCTGTGCGACCAGATCAACGTCGAGCACGAGAACCCCGACTACCTCCCGGGTATCGCGCTGTCACCGGGACTGGTCGCCAGCCACGACCCGGCCGAGGTGCTCGAGGGGGTCGGCGCGGTAATCCTCGCGGTCCCGTCGCAGACGTTGCGGACCAACCTCACCGACTGGGCGCACCACATCCCGGCTGGCGTCCCTGTGGTCAGCCTGATGAAGGGCGTCGAGCTGGGGACAGGCCTGCGGATGTCGGAGGTGATCGCCGAGCTGACGCTGGCTGAGCCGGGCCGCATCGGGGTCGTCACCGGCCCCAACCTGGCACGCGAGATCGCGGAGCGCCAACCGGCCGCCAGCGTGGTCGCCTGCGCGTCTCCCGACACCGCGGCGCACCTGCAGGCCCTGTGCCACACGCGCGCGTTCCGCCCGTACACCAACACCGACGTCGTCGGATGCGAGCTCGGCGGCGCCACCAAGAATGTCATCGCGCTGGCCGTCGGGATGGCGATCGGACTCGGGTTCGGCGACAACGCCCAGGCGACCGTGATCACCAGGGGCCTCGCCGAGACCGGTCGTCTGGCGGCCGCCATGGGCGCGGACCCGATGACCTTGGCCGGACTGGCCGGGCTGGGCGACCTCGTGGCGACCTGCTCGTCGCCCCTGTCGCGCAACCGAGCGTTCGGGGAGAAGCTCGGCCACGGCCAAGGTGTCGAGGAGATCGCCGCGTCGACGCGACAGGTCGCCGAAGGCGTGAAGACGTGCGAGTCGTTGGTCTATCTTGCGCACCGGCACGACGTCGACATGCCGATCGTCGAGCACGTGGCGGCGGTCGTGCGGGGTGACCTCGGGCCCAAGGAGATGCTCGGGTCGCTCATCTCGCGCTCGACCAAGTCCGAGCGCGCCTGACGGCTCAGGCCGGCAGACAGTCCAACGCCTTGGACAGGTCGGTCCAGAGATCCTCGACGTCCTCGATTCCCACCGAGAGCCGGACGAGGTTCTCGGGGATCGTCGACTGCTCGCCGGACCAACGACGTCGCCGCTCCAGCGTCGACTCGACCCCGCCGAGACTGGTGGCGTGCACCCACAGCGACGTCGAGTGGGTGAACACGTCGGCGGCCGTCGCGCCGCCGGCCACCTCGATCGCGATGATCCCGCCGAAGCCCGGGTAGCGCACCCGCTCGACTGCCTGATGCTCGCCGAGCCGGGTGGCCAGCTCGGCAGCATTGGCCCCCGACCGCTCGACCCGGAGGTGCAGCGTGCGTACGCCTCGGGCAGCCAACCACGACTCGACAGTGCCCGGGATCGCTCCCCAGGTACGCCGTTGCAGGTCGATCGCGTTGGCCGTTGCCTCGTCGTTGGTGACCACCGCGCCCAGCAGGGCGTCGCTGTGGCCGGACAGGAACTTCGTCGCGGAGTGCACGACGATGTCGGCACCCAGCTCGAGCGGGCGCTGCAGGATCGGCGTGGCGAACGTGTTGTCCACGACGACCCGGGCCCGTGCCGCGTGCGCACCGGCGATGATGGCGGGCAGGTCCGCCACCTCGAGCGCGGGATTCGTCGGCGACTCGACCCACACCAGCGCCGCGTCGTCACACGCCGCGAGCACCGCCGCGGTGTCGTCGATGTCGACCACCCGCACCTCGAGCTGACCACGGGACTTCTTGATCCGAACCTGCTCCAGGGTGCCGAGGTAGGCGTGCCGCGGGACGACCACCGTCTCGCCGGGTGCGATCAGGTCGACGATCGCACCGATCGCCGCCATACCGGTGGCGAACGTGATCGCCCGACCACCCTCCAGCCGTCCCAGAACCTCCTCGAAGCCAGCCCAGGTCGGGTTGGCGTACCGGCCGTACTCGAGGTCGCCGCCGGCGACGAAGTTGCTCGCCAGGGTGATCGGATGGTTCAGCGGCATGTCCGGCTCATGCGGTGGGCGACCACCGGCGACGGCAACCGTGGCGGGCGACATGTCAGGGCTCATGACACCAGCATGACGGTGCCGGAGGGCCCGCGCGGGCCGGGGTAGGGTCTGCGCGATGACTCTTCCGGAGAAGGCCGCAGCCTCGACCGCGATGGCCGACATGGTGGCCGCTGCCGACCCCGGCCGCTCCGGACGCAAGCCGCGTGTCGCGGTGGTGTTCGGCGGCCGATCCAGCGAGCACGGCGTGTCCTGCCTGACGGCGAGCCAGGTCATCGCGGCGATCGATCGGGACCGCTACGACGTCGTCCCCGTGGGCATCAGCCGGGACGGTCGCTGGGTGCTCGAGTCGTGCGACGCCGGCCGGTACGCCATCAGCGGCGGGGAGCTGCCAACGGTCGACCCGTCTCGAGCCGGCGTGGCGCTGGCGCAGTCCCACGGCACTCGCGAGCTCATGGTGCAGGACCAGGGCGACATCCCTCGGACACTGGGGGAGGTGGACGTCGTGTTCCCCCTGCTGCACGGGCCGTGGGGAGAGGACGGCACCTTGCAGGGCCTGCTCGAGATGTCGGGAGTCCGCTACGTCGGCGCCGGTGTGCTGGCGAGCGCGGTCGGCATGGACAAGCACATGATGAAGATCGTGCTGGCCGCAGCCGGCCTGCCGATGGTGCCCTACGTCGTGGTGGCCAGGCGGGAGTGGGAACGGGACAAGCCGGCCGTCCGCGAGTCCGTCGCTTCCCTCGGCTGGCCCGTGTTCGTGAAGCCTGCACGCGCCGGCTCGAGCCTCGGGGTCACCCGGGTCGACGGGCCGCAGGACCTCGACGCAGCGATCGAGACAGCCCGCGCGCTCGACCCCAAGGTGATCGTGGAGGCGGCCGCCGCCGACGCGCGGGAGCTCGAGTGCGGTGTCCTGGAAGCCGTCGACGGTTCGTCCCCGGAGGCAAGCGTCGTGGGGGAGATCCGCGTCGACACGTCGAGGGGGCACCGGTTCTACGACTTCGAGGCCAAGTATCTCGACGGCGGTGGTGAGCTCGACGTACCCGCGAACGTGGACGGTGCGACCGCCGAGCAGGTCCGGTCGTGGGCGGTGCGAGCGTTCCAGGCGATCGGCTGCGAGGGCCTGGCCCGTGTCGACTTCTTCCTCCTTCGGGACGGCCGCCTGCTCGTCAACGAGATCAACACGATGCCCGGGTTCACGCCGACATCGATGTACCCCCGCCTCTGGGACGCTGCTGGACTCGACTATCGAGCTCTCGTCGATCGTCTGATCACGTTGGCCGCGGACCGGCCGGTCGGGCTGCGCTGACCAGACCGCTGGGCGGCCCAGCTCAGACACACGGCTGCACGACCCGGTCCGAGTGCCGAACAGCGTGGGCCAGGTCGGCGAGGGCGTCGGCCTGCGGGGCGTACTCGTCGGGCACGGTCACCTCGACGAACGCCTCCCGTCCGATCGTCGTGAACCGGTACGCCCCGTCGACCCGCTCGCTGAACCAGCCGACACCGTCGACGGCGTCGCAGCGCGAGGAGCGAGTCAGCCCGGCCGGGCTGACTACGCCGCAGCGCAACACGATCGCGGGACTGCCCCATGCGGCCACCGAGCCGGCGGACCGGGTGGTGCGGCCCGACTGTCCGCCGACTCTGTCCGGAACGCCACCCAGCAGGGAGCCGCAGACGGTCGCCACCGGACCGGACAGGCTCGGGGCCGTGACCGACAAGGGCCCGCTGCTGGCGCAGCCGGTCACGACGCCGACCGACAGCACCACGCCCACGGCCACCGAGGCGACACGTGGGCGTGGGGGGATGTGAACGGTCAGATGTGCACGACCGGGCAGGTCAGCGTGCGGGTGATCCCCGAGATGTTCTGGACCCGCGCCACCACCAGCTGGCCCAGCTCGTCCACGTTCTGCGCCTCGGCGCGGACGATGACGTCGTAGGGGCCGGTCACGTCCTCCGCGAGGGTGACGCCCTTGACGTCGGCGATGGCCTTGGCCACGTCCGCGGCCTTGCCGACCTCCGTCTGGATGAGGATGTAGGCCTGCACCACCATGGGTCGTCCTCCAGTCGGTCAGTGCGTCGGTCAGTGAGTCGGTCGTTGCGTCGGTCGAGGTGGCGTAGGCACGCCCTTCGTCCGGTGCGGTCACGCTACAGGCTCCGGTCACTCCGGACATACCCGCCCGTGGCGACCTGGCCACTGTCGGCGAGGATGACGCCCATGGTCGCCGCAGGACATGCCTCGGTCTCCGAGCTCGGAGAGTTCGCGCTGGTCGACGCGATCACGTCCGTGTTCGAGCTCACCGACCAGGTGCTGATCGGCCCAGGCGACGACGCGGCATCGGTGCGGGTGCCCACCGGGGCGGTGCTTGCGTCCACCGACGTCCTGGTCGAGGGTCGCCACTTCAGACGGGACTGGTCGAGCGCCGAGGACGTCGGGCACCGGGCGGTCGCGGCCAATCTCGCCGACATCGCCGCGATGGGAGGCACCGCCACGGCGTTACTGATCGGTCTGTCCATGCCGGGGGACACGCCGGTCGGCTGGGTGCTGGATCTGGCCCGCGGCATGCGGGACGAGGCCGCCGTCGTAGGCGCCACCGTGGTCGGAGGCGACCTCAGTGCGGGCGACCAGATCGTCGTGTCGGTCAGCGTGCTCGGACCGGCCCCCGCAGATCCGGTACGCCGGGATGGCGCTCGACCGGGCGACGTGCTGGCGCTGGCCGGCAGGATCGGCTGGGCCGCCGCGGGTTACGCCGTGCTGGCCCGCGGCTTCCGATCGCCGCGTGCCGTGGTCGACGCGTTGCGACGACCGGAACCGCCGTACCTCGCCGGCCCGGCTGCCGCCAGCGCCGGGGCCAGCGCGATGATCGATGTGAGCGACGGACTGCTCGGCGATCTGGGCCACCTGGCAAAGGCGTCGGGAGTCGTGATCGACGTCGACTCGGGGGCGCTCGACCTGCCGGAGCCGATCGAGTCGGTCGGCTCGGCGTTGGGTGTGCAGCCCCTGGGCTTGGTGCTGACCGGCGGTGACGACCATGCCCTGGCGGCGACGTTCCCCGCGGACGTACCCATCCCGGACGGGTGGCGGGTGATCGGCCACGTCACCGCACCGGGCAACGGGACCGCGCAAGCCGAATCGCCATCGGTGACGGTCGACGGTGTCGCCTACGAAGGCGTCACCGGACACTCACACTGGCGCTGAGTGGGCCCTGATCGGGCGCTGAGCGGGCCCAGAGCAGGCCCTGGCGGGTCCTGAGCGGGCGATGGGCGCTGAGCGCGGGGGTACGGGGGCTTGAGCCGCCGAAGGTCAGCGGCTGACCTTGCCGGCCTTGAGGCAGCCGGTGCACACGTTGAGCCGCATCGGCGTCGCGTCGACCACCGCACGGACACGCTGGATGTTGGGGTTGAAGCGCCGACGGGTACGCCGGTGAGAGTGGGACACGTTGTTGCCGAAGCCGGGCCCCTTGCCACAGATGTCGCAGACGGCAGCCACCACAGACTCCTGTTTGGTCGAGTTTGGTCTAGTTTGGTCTAGAAACGTGAGGTCCTGGCCAGGTGCTCCTGGCTCGAGGATGGCGCCCAGACGGCTCTGGGCAACCTGGTGAGGATATCGGATCGCCACCGGCGCACGCTAATCGGACCGGATCGGGAATCGGACCGGCCCGGGCGGACCGCGACTAGTCTTCGCCGCGGACAGTCCGCAAACCTTGACCGGCGGACCTGTCCGCAGCGAGGACCGGCGGACCTGTCCGCAGCGAGGACCGGGAGAGGTGGGGTTGCATGGCCGCGCCGCTCACGGTGTCGCTGCTGAGGCGGTGGGCCGACGCCTGTGCGGCTGCGCTGGGCGCGGCGCGCGCCGAGATCGACGCGCTGAACGTCTACCCGGTGCCCGACTCAGACACGGGGACCAACCTCTACCTGACGGTCGAGGCCGCTGCTGCCGTCCTTCGCGTTCGGGCACGGCGCGGCGACACCAGCGACACCAGCGATCCCGGCGGCACCAGGGATCCCGGCGGCACCAGCGATCCCGGCGACACCTCCGACGCCGTCGCCCTCGCTGTCGCGGACTTCTCCCGGGCCGCGCTTCTCGGCGCGCGGGGCAACTCCGGCGTGATCATGGCGCAGTTGATGCGTGCCGGGTTGGGCGCCCTGGTGCACCCGGGCCCGGACGCTGGAGTCCTCCTGCCCGACGTCGTGTCGCACGCGTTCCGAGAGGCCGCCGACGCGGCGTGGACAGCAGTGGGCGCGCCGGTCGAGGGGACCATCCTGAGCGTGGCGAGGGCGGCCGCCGACGGAGCGGCCGTGGCGTGTCAACGCGTCGACGGTGACGGTGCCGCGACCGTCGCAGACGTCGTGACCGCAGCGGCGATCGCCGCCCGCGCCGCTCTGGCCAGGACCCCGGAGCAGCTGGATCTGCTGCGCCGCGCGGGAGTCGTCGACGCCGGAGGCAGAGGCCTGGTCGTCGTGCTCGACGCCACGGCGAGGACCGTGACCGGACGCTGGGAGGCCGCGCCCCCGACCGGGTTGGGAGCCAGGACCATCCCGACGCCGATCCCCGTGCAGGACCTCACCGCGGACGGCCCGGCGTACGAAGTGATGTATCTCCTGGACGCCGAGGACGGCTGTGTCCCCGCGCTGCGCGACCGGTTGTGCGGGCTGGGCGACTCGCTCGTGGTGATCGGGGGCGAGGGTCTGTGGAACGTCCACGTGCATGTCGACGATGTGGGTGCCGCGGTCGAGGCCGGGATCGAGGCCGGCCGACCCCACCGCATCGCGGTCACCCACTTCGCCGAGCAGACCGGACTCGCCGGTTCGGCCCGTTCGGCCCGTTCGGGCCATTCGGGCCATTCGGGCCATTCGGGCCATTCGGGCCGGAGTGTGGTGCTGATGGCCGCCGGTCCGGGCATGGCCGCGTTGTTCGAGTCGGCCGGCGGCAAGGTCGTGCGCGGCACACCTGGGGTGCACTGCTCGAGCGAAGACTTCCTCGCCGCGATCGAGTCGACAGGGGCCGCGGAGGTGATCGTCCTGCCCAACGACGGTGCGACGGTCCCCGCGGCCGAGGCCGCCGCCAGCCAGGCCCGCGCGCATGGAGTCCGGGTGGCCGTCGTACCCACCCGGGCGCAGGTGCAGGGACTGGCCGCCATCGCCGTCCACGAGCCGGGCCGCGGCTTCGACGACGACGTCGTGGCGATGACCAGCGCGGCAAGCCACACCCGCCACGGGGCCGTGACGGTCGCGACCCAACAGGCCATGACGATGGCCGGTCCCTGTGAGCCCGGGGACGTGCTCGGCGTCCTCGACGGCGACTTCGCGATCGTCGGCCACGACGCCTACCGCGTGGCGGCTCAGGTGGTCGACCGGCTTCTGTCCGGTGGTGGTGAGATGGTCACCCTCGTGACGGGTGCACAAGCAGCGGACGACTTGGCCGACCGGCTCGAGGCGGCCATCCGCGAGTCGCGCCCCGAGCTGGACACGGTGGTCTACTCCGGTGGTCAGCAGCGCTACCCGCTGCTGGTCGCCGTCGAGTGAGCCGGCCGGTGAAGGCGGGGTCGAGCGCCGCGCGCCTCGAGTTCCTCGTCGGCGGCCGGTCGGCCAAGGCGCTCTCGCGCGGTCTGGGGATCACCACCGTCGACCAGCTGCTTCGCCACTACCCACGCCGCTACGCCGAGCGCGGATCGCTGACCGATCTGTCGCGGCTCCGGGTCGATGACCACGTCACGGTGCTGGCCCGCGTCGTGTCGGCGACCGTGCACGACTATCGCGACCGTCGCAAAGGGCGCACCGCCAAGCGGACCGAGGTGGTGGTGACCGACGGCACCGAGAAGCTCACCTTGATCTTCTTCCGACAGCCGTACCTCGTGCGCACCCTGCACGCGGGTGTGGTGGGGCTCTTCGCCGGTCAGGTCAGTGAGTTCCGCCGGACCCGGCAGCTGCTGCACCCGGACTACCACTTGTTCGGCAGCACCGACCCGGACGATGATCCGGCCGGCAAGGTCGACGTCGACCTGAGTGAGCTCGAGGGCGTACGCCCGCTGATCCCGGTCTATCCGGCAACCGCGTCGCTGTCGTCATGGCGGATCGCGTCGGCGATCGAGCTGGTCCTCGACCAGCTCGGGGGGGCACCCGACGAGGAGGACCCGCTGCCCGCGCGCGTGCGGCAACAGGAGGGGCTACTCCCGTTGGCGCAGGCCTGGGACCAGATCCACCGCCCGCGGTCGCACGACGACCACCGGCGGGCGCGGGACCGCTTCGTCTTCGAGGAGGCCTTCGTCGTCCAGACCGCGCTCGCGCTGCGCCGGCACGACACGGCGGAGCTGCCGGCCCAGCCTCGACCGCCGGTGGGCGACGGACTGCGCGAACAGTTCCAGGCCCGCTTGCCGTTCGAGCTCACCCATGGCCAGCGTGACGTCGGTGAGGTGATCGGCGTGGACCTGTCGCACGCGCACCCGATGCACCGGCTGTTGCAAGGCGAAGTGGGCTCGGGCAAGACAGTGGTCGCCCTGATCGCGATGTTGCAGGTCGTCGACGCGGGTGGGCAGGCCGCGCTGCTGGCGCCGACCGAGGTGCTGGCGCAGCAGCACCACAGATCGATCACCGCCATGCTCGGCGACCTTGCTGCCGGCGGGATGCTGGGCGGCGCCGACGAGGGCACCAGGGTGGCCCTGCTGACCGGATCGCTCGGTGCGGCGGCCCGACGGCAGGCGCTGCTCGACGCGGCCTCAGGGACGGCGGGCATCGTGGTGGGAACCCATGCGCTGCTCGAGGAGAGGGTCGGGTTCGCCGACCTGGGGATGGTGGTGGTCGACGAGCAGCACCGCTTCGGCGTCGAACAGCGAGCGGCGCTGACCGCCAAGGCGTCCGGCAACCGTCCGCACGTGCTCGTGATGACCGCGACACCGATCCCGCGCACCGTGGCCATGACGGTGTTCGGAGACCTCGAGACATCCACGATGCGCGAGCTGCCGTCGGGGCGCCAGCCGATCCAGACGACCGTCGTGCCGGTGCTCGATCGTCCGGCCTGGGTCGACCGCACCTGGGCACGGATCGGCGAAGAGGTGGCGCGGGGACGCCAGGCCTACGTCGTGTGCACCAGGATCGGTGACGCGGACGAACCCGAGGAGCCGGTCGACGACGAGCGATGGGGGCTGCGTCTGGTCCCGGACCTCCCCGGAGAGCCTCTGGTGAACCGGCGCCCGACGCGCGCGGTGCACGACGTGCACGCCGAGCTGAAGGAGGGGCCGCTGGCCGGTCTGCGGGTGGAGATGCTGCACGGCCGCATGACGCCGGACGCCAAGGACGAGGTCATGACCGCCTTCGCGGCAGGGCAGGTCGACGTCCTGGTGGCGACCACGGTGGTCGAGGTCGGCGTCGACGTGCCCAACGCCACCGTCATGGTGATCATGGATCCCGACCGGTTCGGGGTCTCGCAGATCCACCAGCTCCGCGGCCGTGTCGGCCGGGGGACCGAGCCCGGGCTGTGCCTGCTGGTCACCGAGGCGCCGGCCGGCAGTGCGGCCCGGGACCGCCTCGACGCGGTCGCCGCGTCGTCCGATGGGTTCGAGCTGTCCCAGCTCGACGTCCGTCTTCGGCGCGAGGGCGACGTGCTCGGTGCGTCCCAGTCAGGCTCACGCAGCAGTCTCCGGCTGCTCAGTGTGCTCGACGACGAGGAGGTCATCGTCGTCGCCCGTGCTGCGGCCGGCGAAGCCGTCGAGACGGACCCGACCCTGTCATCCTGGCCCGCGCTGCGGCGCCTCGTCGCTGAGATCGAGGGTTCCGAGCGTGGCGCCTACCTGGACAAGACGTGACCCGCATCATCGCCGGGTCGGTGGGGGGGCGCCGGATCCGGGTCCCCGCCGGTTCGGGCACCCGGCCGACGTCGGACCGGGTTCGTGAGGCGTTGTTCTCGGCCCTCGAGTCCGCCCTCGCGGGACTGCACGGGCTGCATGTGCTCGACCTCTACGCCGGCTCGGGCGCCCTCGGGCTGGAGGCGTTGTCTCGCGGCGCGGTGTCCGCGGTGCTGGTCGAGAGCGACCGCCGCGCCCTTGAGCTGGTACGCCGCAACATCGCCACCCTCGGGCTCAGCGGCGCCGTGGCGGTCGGCACCACCGCCGAGCGGTACGTCCAGGCAGACGCCGCCCGTGCGTACGACGTCGTGCTGCTGGACCCGCCCTACTCCCTCGACGCGAACGCCGTCGACCAGGTGCTGGCCGACCTCGTACGACATGGCTGGCTGGCACCGCGGTCGAGCATCGTGGTGGAGCGGTCATCGCGCACACCGCGACCGACCTGGCCGGACGGTGTCGATGCCGTGCGTAGCAAGAGCTACGGCGAGACCACACTTTGGTACGGTCGGCGCGCCGAGGCAGCCTCGCCCCGGTGACCCATGGGCGGCAGGAGACTTGCGTGCACACGGCGGTCTGCCCCGGCTCGTTCGACCCCGTCACCAACGGCCACCTCGACATCGTCGAGCGAGCGGCACGGACGTTCGACGAGGTGACGGTGGCGGTCCTCGTGAACGAGTCCAAGGAGGGCTTGTTCACCGTGCCGGAACGGATCGAGCTGCTGAGGTCGGTGGTCGTGCCGTTTCCCAACGTCACCGTCGACTCGTTCCGTGGGCTGCTGGTGGACTTCTGCCAGGCCCGCGGCATCCACACCATCGTCAAAGGCCTCCGTGCGGTGTCCGACTTCGACTACGAGCTGCAGATGGCCCAGATGAACAACAGCCTGGCCGAGGTCGAGACGGTGTTCATCCCGACCAGCCCTGCGTACTCCTTCATTGCGTCGAGCCTGATCAAGGAGGTCGCGCGGCACGGCGGGGACGTCTCTGGACTGGTTCCTCCCGGCGTCCACGACGCCCTCCTGGAACGCCTGGCGGCGCGACGTTCGTCACCTCCCACTCGGCGTGACGCGTGAGTTGTCCGGCGGAAAGGCACAATCATCTGTGTGATGGAGTCCGCTTCGACTTCGAGGGGAGGGCCGAACCGTGGACGTGCAGACCAAGGTCGCCGAGATCCGGCAGCTGGTCGAAAGCGCGCGTGCCATGCCGATGTCGTCGTCGTGCGTGGTGAACCGCGCCGAGATGTTGGCGGCGATCGACGAGCTCGCCGCGATCCTCGGCACCGCCTTCGGCGACGCCGACCGGGTGATCGCAGACCGTGAGCACGAGGTCGCGCAGGGACGCGCACAGGCCGAGCAGATCGTGGCGGACGCGCGCAGCCAGCAGGAGATCCTGGTCTCGGACACCGAGGTCTACCGGTTGGCCCGAAGGGAGGCCGAGTCCATGCTGACCGAGGCACGGACCGAGTCGGACGCGCTGCGCCGGGACACCGACGACTACGTCGACGAACGGCTCGGCAACTTCGAGTTCACGTTGAACAAAACCCTCGACGCCGTCACCCGGGGTCGCGAGCGCTTGCGGGGACGCAGCGAGCTCGACACGTTCGGACGCGAGGGCGAGACACACCTGCCGCTGCCCGACCCGCACGCCGGCTGAGCTGCGGCGACGCCCCGATGGCCGATTCGTCCGTCACGGCCTCGACCGGTTAGTCTGTATGTCGGTCATTTCGATGGCCGATGATCTGCCACGCCCGACGACGGAAGTGACGCCCTGTCCAGGCTCGACCCGAGAGCGCCGCTCGTGCTCGACACTCACGAGCTCGGCCGGCGCCCGGGGTCGCAACGACTGGTCGAACGAACGGCGCCGGCACCGGCAGATCTGGGTATCGACATGCTCGGCGTCCCTCCGGGCAGCGACATCGTGCTGGATCTGCGGCTCGAGTCGGTGATGGAGGGCGTTCTCGTGAGCGGCACCGGTGCGGTGCGGCTGGCGGGTCAGTGCGCACGATGCCTGGAGCCGATCGCCGACTCGCTCGTCGTGGATCTCCAGGAGTTGTACGTCTACCCCGGCAGCGATGCGACCGAGGACGAGGCCAGCCGGCTCGCGGACGACCTGATCGACCTCGAGCCGCTGTTGCGGGACGCGGTGGTGCTTGCGCTGCCGTTCAACCCGCTGTGCAGCCCGGACTGTCCCGGGCTGTGCCCCGAGTGCGGGGCACGGCTCGCCGACGACCCGGAGCACGAACACGGCGAAACGATCGACCCGCGGTGGGCGGCGCTTCGCGACCTCGATCGGTGATCTGCCGTCGCCGAGCCTGCAGCACGCAGCACCCGCAGCACCCGCAGCACCAGCACGACACGCAAGGTGCCGGTTGGACCTACCATCCGGCGTACCCAGGATTCCGAGGAGTTCCACGTGGCGGTCCCGAAGCGGAAGACTTCGCGCAGCAACACCCGGCACCGCCGGTCGCAGTGGAAGGCCACCGCCACTGCGCTGGTGACCTGCGTCAACCCGGCCTGCCGCGCCAAGCACCTGCCGCACCGTGCCTGCCCCACGTGTGGGCAGTACGGCAAGCGCGGCCAACAGCGACAGGTCCTCTGACGCGCCGGGGTGCCGTGAGCGACCACACCCACGTGCCGGCCCCCGAGGTCGACTACGACAATCTCCGGGCCGCGTTGGGCACGTCGGACCTGCCCGACGACGCGCTCGAACACGCCTTGACGCACCGGTCGTTCGCCTACGAGAACGGCGGCTTGCCCACCAACGAGCGGCTGGAGTTCCTCGGCGACGCCGTTCTCGGCCTGATCGTCACCGACACGCTGTTCAACGGGCACCCCGACCTGTCGGAGGGGCGGCTGGCCAAGCTGCGCGCCGCCGTCGTCAACTCGCGTGCGCTGGCCGAGGTGGCGCGCACCCTCGGGCTCGGTACGTACGTGCGGCTCGGTCGCGGCGAGGACACCACCGGCGGTCGCGACAAGTCGTCGATCCTGTCCGACACGGTGGAGGCGGTGATCGGGGTGGTCTATCTGCGCTCCGGGTTCACCGGGGCGTCCGAGCTCGTGCACCGGCTGTTCGACCCGCTGATCGACGCGGCGTCGTCGATGGGGGCTGGGCTCGACTGGAAGACCAGCCTGCAGGAGCTCTCCGCGGACACCGGCCTCGGGGTGCCGGAATACCTGATCCAGGACACCGGCCCCGACCACGAGAAGGTCTTCACCGCCCGCGTACGCGTGGGGGAGGAGACCTATGGCCACGGCACGGGCCGATCCAAGAAGGAAGCCGAGCAGCAGGCCGCCGAGGCGGCGTGGCGCGACATTCAGGCGGCCCAGTCCGCGCGGTCGGGGTCACCGGCGCTCCCGCCTCGCTGAGCACGTGCCCGAGCTGCCCGAGGTCGAAGTCGTCCGCCGCGGCCTCGCGCGACATGTCACCGGCCGCTTGGTCCGGTCCGTCGAGGTGCTGGCCGCCCGATCCGTGCGTCGCCACCTCCCCGGTCCGGACGACCTGGTGCACCGGCTGAGTGGTGTCCGGCTGGGAGCCGCCCGGCGCCGCGGCAAATACCTCTGGATCCCGTTCGACGAGCACGACGCTCTGCTTGCTCATCTGGGGATGTCGGGTCAGCTGCTCCTGCAGCCGCACGACACTCAGGACCAGCGACACCTCCGAGTTCGCGTGGTGCTGGACGACGGCACGGACCTCAGGTTCGTCGACCAACGCATGTTCGGCGGCCTGTCGGTGTCGGCGGGGGGTGCCGACCTGCCGGGCGAGATCGCGCACATCGCCCGCGACCCCCTGGATCCGGAGTTCGACGACGACGAGCTGACCCGACGGCTCCGAGCGCGACGTACCGGCCTCAAACGGGCCCTGCTGGACCAGTCGTTGGTCTCCGGGATCGGCAACATCTACGCCGACGAGGCCCTCTGGCTGGAGCGGCTGCACTATGCGCGCCCGACCGAGACGCTGCGGCGAGCTGAGATCGACAGCACTCTCGCGGCGGTCCGCGCCGTGATGGCGGCCGCACTCTCCCAGGGTGGCACGTCGTTCGACGCGTTGTACGTCAACGTGAACGGCGAGAGCGGCTACTTCGAGCGCTCCTTGGAGGTCTACGGCCAGGAGGGCCTGCCGTGCTCCCGCTGCGGCACGCCGATACGCCGCGAGCCGTTCATGAACCGCTCGAGCTACACCTGCCCGCGGTGCCAGCCGCGGCCCCGTCGCGCCCGTTGGTGAACGTCGCTCAGCGCTACTGCACTTCGGCCGCCACCGCGTCGGGCACCACCCCGGTGTGGTCGATCGGCGTCCAGCCCTGCGAACGTACCCACTCGGTGCCGCAGCCGCCGCAGCGGAAGACCGGCAGGCCCTCGCGCTCCTCCTCGGTCCGCGACCAGGAGCACAGCGCCAGGCACGGCCGCGCGAGCAGGTCGGGGGTGCGATCCTTCGGGGCGGGGTCCATGGCACTAGTGTCGCCAACGATCCTGGTACACACGGGGAGGGGCCGCAGTGGACGTACGCCTGACGCGGATGGACCAACGCCGGTTCGACTCCTGGTACCCCACGCTGGTGGACCGGTACGCCGACCACATGATCGCCTCCGGCACCATGCCCGAAGTCGAGGCGCGGGAGCGGGCCACGACCCAGTGCGCGTCGCTGTTGCCCACCGGCAGAGCCACGCTCGAGCACTTCCTGTACGTCGCGCACGACCCCCAGGACTCTGACGCAGGCGAGATCGGCAACCTGTGGCTGTGGATCCACGAGACGTCGGTCGGTCGCAGCGCCTTCATCTACGACATCGAGGTGAGCGAGACCCAGCGCGGACAGGGCTACGGGCGCGCCCTGCTGGCCGCCGCCGAGCGCGAGTGCCGTCGCCAAGGTGCGCACGAGGTGTCGCTCAACGTGTTCGGCTCGAACCACGTTGCCCGCCGGATGTACGAGACGTCCGGGTTCGAGGTGACTGCTGTCAACATGCGGAAGCCGCTCGACCCGCTGCTCAGTGGCGGAAGGCAGACCGATTTGGGCGAGTTGGACGGTCTCGACGTGCCCCCAGGTTGACCGGGCTCGGCCCTAGGTGCGACTCTGGAAGACGGGCAGGCCGCATCCCGCGTACCCAGCGGCAGGCGGAGACCCCCGTGGTCCTACCGGACCCGTCCCGACCTCAGCGTGGAGGACTTCATGGCCAAGGCACTTGTGGGTTACGTGGGCGGGATCGATGACCGCCGTGCCCCACTGACCTGGCAGTTGCGGCGCCGTGTCGCCGACCTGGAGGCCGAGGTGCTGCGCTTGAAGCAGGAGAACGATGCCCTGGCGGCGGCCTACACCCGCGCCAGCGCCGATCTGGCCGTGACCGTCGACGACGACATCTCCCGCATCGACACCAGCTCAGAGCTTCTTGCGCCTGTCGCGCGCTGAACCCTCGCATCCACACACTAGGCTGAGCACCGGCCTTCCCCGGTGCCTTGGCGCGTGCGCGCCGTGCAGGAGGACAACGCGTGTACCTCAAGAGCCTGACGCTCCGCGGGTTCAAGTCTTTCGCCTCCTCCACCCATCTCGAGCTCGAACCAGGAATCACCTGCGTCGTCGGCCCCAACGGCTCGGGCAAGTCCAACGTCGTCGACGCGTTGGCCTGGGTGATGGGCGAGCAGGGCGCCAAGTCGCTGCGCGGCGGCAAGATGGAGGACGTCATCTTCGCCGGCACGTCCGGGCGACCCCCACTCGGACGGGCCGAGGTGGTGTTGACCATCGACAACACCGATGGAGCGCTGCCGATCGACTACTCCGAGGTGGTTATCTCCCGGACCCTGTTCCGCAACGGCGGCTCCGAGTACGCCATCAACGGCCAGACCTGTCGACTGCTCGACGTGCAGGAGCTGCTCAGCGACTCCGGGATCGGGCGGGAGATGCACGTCATCGTGGGTCAGGGGCAGCTCGACTCGGTGCTCCACGCCAGCCCGGAGGAGCGCCGCGGCTTCGTCGAGGAGGCCGCGGGCATACTCAAGCACCGCAAGCGCAAGGAGAAGGCACTCCGCAAGCTGGACTCGACCGACGGAAACCTGACCCGTCTGGCCGACCTGCTCACCGAGATCCGGAGGCAGCTGAAGCCTCTGGGCCGTCAGGCCGAAGTGGCCCGCAAGGCCGTCGGGGTGCAGGCTGACCTGCGCGACGCCCGCGCCCGGCTGCTCGCGGACGACATGACTACGGCCCGCGGGTCGTTCGAGCGCGAGATGGCCGACGAGACGGCGCTGCGTGAGCGCCGCACCGCGGTGGAGGACGACCTGGCCGGGACCACGCAATCGCAGGCCCGGTTGGAGGAGCAGCTGCGCGCCGACGCCCCGCGGCTGGCCCGGTCCCAGGAGACCTGGTACCACCTGTCCGGGCTGCGTGAGCGTCTGCGCGGGACGGTCGGGCAGGCCGCCGAACGTGTCCGCACCAGTGCCGACGAGCCCGCGCAGCTACCGCTCGGCCGTGATCCGGACGAGCTCGAAGCCGAGGCGAGTCGGGTCCGGGCCCAGGAGG
Organism: Nocardioidaceae bacterium; assembly: GCA_050700835.1. Classification (GTDB taxonomy): domain Bacteria; phylum Actinomycetota; class Actinomycetes; order Propionibacteriales; family Nocardioidaceae; genus JBOHDX01. The sequence goes on along the minus strand of JBOHDX010000054.1, from coordinate 25,468 downwards.
ATTCGATCAATGCCGAGGTGACGCAGGCACGGGCAGCACTCGAGGCCGCCGTGGAGGGCCGTCAGAACGTGGAGCAGGCGCACGTGGAGGAGGACCGCCGCGTCGCCGGGCTGCTCCGGGCGTCCGCCGATCGGCGGGAGGGGCTGGCCCGTCTCACCGGGCAGGTCAACGCGCGTCGCAGCCGGGCGGCGGCGGCTCAGGAGGAGGTCGACCGGCTCCATGGCGTACGCGACGAGGTCGAGCGACGGGCCGGCAGGGCATCGCGCGACTTCACCGCGTTGGAGAACCAGGTCGCGGGTCTTGACGCCGGCGAGGGTGGCTTGGACGCCGAGCACGAGGCCGCCCAGGCGGTGCTCGACGACCTGACGGCGCAGACCGAGAAGGTCCGCGATCAGGCCCAAGCGGCCGACCGGGATCGGGCCGCCCTGGTCGGACGGGTCGAGGCCCTCGAGCTCGGGCTCACCCGCAAGGACGGCTCGGGTGCCCTGCTCGCCGCGACCGACACGGTGTCCGGGCTGCTCGGGTCCGTGGCCGCCCTGCTCAGTGTGCGGCCCGGGTACGAAGCGGCTGTGGCCGCCGCGCTCGGCGACGCCGCCGACGCGGTCGCCGTCACCCACGTCGACGCGGCGGTGGAGGCGATCGCGCATCTCAAGGCCGACGACCTCGGCCGAGCCGGCCTGGTGCTCGGCGGCGCCGACATCGACGACTCGACGTGGCCCGGTCTGCCGAGGTCGGCGGTCTATGCGATCGACCTTGTCGACGCGCCCGGCGCGCTGGTCGGATCGCTGCGCCGGCTGCTGTTCAAGGTCGTCGTGGTGCAGGACCTCGACGAGGCACGCGACGTCGTGGCCGACGTTCCCGACGTCGTCGCCGTCACCCGGTCCGGGGACCTGTTGTCTCGCCACCGGGCCGCGGGTGGGTCCTCGTCGACTCCTAGCCTGCTGGAGGTGCAGGCGGCTCTGGACGAGGCGCGCGAGCGGCTCGAGGCCGCGACTCATGCCGGCGAGCGACTTCGGTTCGACCTGTCCCGTCTTGATGACCAGCGCACGGAGGCGGCGCACCGCCTCGATGTGGCGCTGGCCAGGTTGCACGAGTCCGACGCGGCGATGTCAGCCGTGGCCGAACAACTCGGACAGCTCGGGTCGGCGGCCCGCTCGGCCAAGGCGGAGTCCGAGCGGTTGTCCCGGACGATCCACGAGGCGCAGGCAGCGCGCGACCTCAACCGTGAGGGCCTGAACGAGCTCGAGGAGCGACTGGCCCAAGCGTCGCAGGCGCCCGGCGAGGAGCCCGACACCGGGTCCAGGGAGGGCCTCGCCGAGACCGCAAAGGCGGCACGCGCTCACGAGACCGAGGCACGGCTGGTGCTGCGCACCGGTGAGGAACGCGCCCGCGCACTGCACGGCAGGGCCGACTCGCTGGTCGCCGCGGCACAGCGCGAGCGAGCTGAGCGGCGTCAGGCACTCGAGCGTCGCGAGCGACGCCGCCGCGAGGCACGGGTCGCCGCGGCCGTGGTCGTGGGCTCCCGGCTCACCTTGGACCGCGTCGAGCAGTCGCTGGCGCTCGCGCAGGCGCAGCGGCGTGCGGTCGAGGACAGCCGCGGGGAGCGGGAGAGCGCGCTGGTAGCCGCACGTACCCGCGTCAACGAGCTGGGCGCCGACCTCGCCCGACTCACCGACTCCGTGCACCGCGACGAAGTGGCCCGCACCGAGCAGAGGCTGCGGATCGAGGCGCTCGAGCAGCGCTCCTTCGAGGAGCTCGGCCTCGACGTGGACACGCTGCTGACCGAGTACGGCCCCGACATCCTCGTTCCCCCGCCGCCCGTGGACGAGGGTGCCGAGCCCGGGGAGCCGGTGGCGTACGTCCGCGAGGAGCAAGCCAAGCGGCTGCGCGTCGCCGAGAAGGCACTCGCGCTCCTGGGCCGGGTTAACCCGTTGGCGTTGGAGGAGTACTCCGCGATGGAGGAGCGGCACGCCTTCCTCACCGAGCAGCTCGAGGACCTGAAGCGGACCCGACGCGACCTGCTCGACATCATCCGCGACGTCGACCAGCGGGTGGAGCAGGTGTTCACCGCAGCCTTCGTGGACGTGCAGCGCGAGTTCACCCTGATCTTCGCCAGGCTGTTCCCCGGCGGTGAGGGCCGACTGGTCCTGACCGAACCCTCGGATATGCTCCGAACCGGCATCGACGTCGAGGCCCGGCCCCCCGGCAAGAAGGTCAAGCGGCTGTCGCTGCTGTCCGGTGGCGAACGGTCCCTGGTGGCGGTGGCCTTCCTGGTCGCGTTGTTCAAGGCTCGGCCGAGCCCGTTCTACATCCTCGACGAAGTGGAAGCCGCCCTCGACGAGATCAACCTCGGGCGGCTACTGGAGATCTACGAGGAGCTGCGGGAGAACTCCCAGTTGCTGGTCATCACCCACCAGAAGCGCACGATGGAGGTGGCCGACGCGTTGTACGGCGTCTCGATGCGCGGCGACGGTGTGTCAGCGGTGATCAGCCAGCGGCTGCGCGAGGCCGAGTCCGCCTGACGTGCCGTCGATGCCGAGGCCGCCCGCCGTCACGCCTGCCGACTTCCCGGTCGTTCGTACCATCACCACCCGGTGGATGGACGAGGACGTCTACGGCCATGTCAACAACGTCGTCTACTACTCGTTCTTCGACACCGCGGTGAACGGCTGGTTGATGGACGCGACCGGAGTGGACATCCGGACGCTTCCCGCGGTCGGGCTGGTCGTCGAGACTCGCTGCGAGTTCCTGCGAGAGCTCGGATTCCCCGGTGACGTGCAGGTGGGTCTCTCCGTGCAGCGGCTGGGCCGCACCAGCATCGTGTACGCCCTGGCGATCTTTCAGGGCGACTCGCCGCAACGCGCGGCGGTGGGGCGCTTCGTGCATGTCTATGTCGACTCGCAGACGAGGCGGCCGGTGCCGGTGCCCACGCTGATTCGCGCGGCCGCCGCCACCGTCCTGAGCCCAGGAACGCTGAGCCCAGGAACGCTGAGCCCCGAACGCTGAACCCCGGACGCTGAGCCTTACGTTTCCGTGCGACACGCTGGGGCGTGTCGCCACGGAAACGTAAGGCTCAACCGGGGCCGGTGGTGTCAGTGGGCGAAGTTGGCTGCCACCGCGTCGCCGACGTTCTTGTCGATCGCCCGCCAGTACTCGAAGATCCGGTCCAGCACCGGTCCGGTGACGCCTTGGCGGGCATGGCCGGTGATGTTGGACACGAGTCGGACCCGCGCCGCGTCGTCCATGACGTCCCGGATCAGGTTGCCCGGCTGGGTCACGTCGTCGTCCTCGGCGTGCAGGTCATAGGCGGACCGCATGATCTCGCCGTCGAGCTGCCAGCTGCCTTCGGGCTCGGCTCCACCGTCGGAGTACGCCCGGCCCTTGCTGTTCGGGGCGTACACCGCCTGGTCGCCGGAGTGGAAGTAGGTCATCGGGCCGTCGAACGAGTAGCTGTTGGTCGGAACGCGAGGCTGGTTCACGGGCAGCTGGTGGTAGTTCGGCCCGATCCGGTACCGGTGCGTGTCGGCGTACGCGAACACGCGACCCAGCAGCATCTTGTCCGGCGAGAGCCCGATCCCGGGCACGAGTGCGCTGGGCTCGAACGCTGCCTGCTCGATCTGGGCGAAGTAGTTCTCCGGGTTCCGGTTCAGAGTCATGGTGCCGATCTTGATCCGCGGGTAGTCCGACTGCGGCCACACCTTCGTCAGGTCGAACGGGTTGAAGCGGTAGGTCGCCGCGTCCTCGTACGGCATCAGCTGGACCTCGAGGCTCCAGCGCGGGTGCTCGCCTGCGGCGATCGCCTGGTAGAGGTCCTGCAAGTGGTAGTCGGGGTTCTCCCCACGGATGGCTTGAGCCTCGTCCTCGGTGAGGAAGTCGATGCCCTGCTCGGTCTTGAAGTGGAACTTCACCCAGGTCTTCTCACCAGCGGCGTTGACCCACATGTAGGTGTGGGAACCGAATCCGTCCATGTTGCGCCACGTCTTCGGCAGACCCCGGTCACCCATCAGCCACGTGACTTGGTGCGACGACTCGGGGTTCAGGGTCCAGAAGTCCCACTGCATGTCGTTGCTGCGCAGGTGGCTGCCGGCGAGCCGCTTCTGCGAGCGGATGAAGTGCGGGAACTTGATCGCGTCCCGGATGAAGAACACCGGCGTGTTGTTGCCGACGAGGTCCCAGTTGCCTTCGGACGTGTAGAACTTCAAGGCGAACCCTCGCGGGTCGCGGTTCGTGTCGGCGTAGCCGGCCTCACCCGCAACCGTGGAGAAGCGCGCCAGCATGTCGGTCTTGGTGCCCTTGGTGAACACCGCCGCCTTCGTGTACTGGCTGACGTCCTCGGTGATCTCCAGTACGCCGAACGCGCCGCCCCCCTTGGCATGCACGTTGCGCTCGGGTACCCGCTCACGGTTGAAGTGGGCCATCTGCTCGAGGAAGTGATAGTCGTGCAGCAGGATCGGCCCGTTGGCGCCTACTGTCAGCGAGTTGCGATCGCTGGGGGCGGGACCGCCGGTCGGGGTGGTTGAGCGGTTGAAGTCAGTCATGTCGCTCCTTGTCTGTGTGGCTGGTTGGACTGGTTGGTCGCGGATGGTCCTGGAAGGTCGAGCGTCGGCAGCTGGGGCAGGTCCCCCAGAAGGTGACCTCAGCCTCGTCAACGGCGAAGCCGTGATCGGTGCTCGGTATGAGACAGGGCTTGAGACCGGCAGCGCAGTCGACGTCCTCGATGGCCCCGCACGTACGGCAGATCATGTGGTGGTGGTTGTCACCGACCCGCACTTCGTACAACGCGGGGCTGCCCGCCGGCTCCACCCGGCGCAGCAGCCCTGCCGAGGTGAGGGTCGCGAGCACGTCGTAGACGGTCTGCACGGAGACCGAGCCGAGCCGGGTCTGAACCGCGTGCCGGACGTCGTCCGCGTACAGATGCCCACCGTCGGTCAGCACCTCGAGGACGGCGACCCGAGGCCTGGTGACACGTAGCCCCGACCCTCGCAGTCGCTGCTCGGCACCCATTGCGCGACCTCACCACATTGTCTGGAATCATTCAAGAGTGCCGGTGGTGTCCAGGCCGCGCAACTTGGAGCCCGGTGCCAGACTTGGTGCGGGTCTCGGCCACCATGTTCCACGCGCCGTTGTCACGCACCGTTGTTCCGAAACCGATCGCCTTGGGGGCGATAGCCCGTGTTGCCAGTCGTGATCACCGTGTTGGTCATCGTCGTGCTCGCTGCCGTCGTCGTGACCTATGTCGCGTTCGCCCAACGGGGCAAGGAGATCCCCAAGGCTCCGGGGCTGTCGGCGAAGATGTCGAAGGCTGCGGAGAGCATGGGCCTCGAAGAGGACGGCGAGGACCACATTCGCGTCGTGGCCGAGCGTCACGCAGCCGACGGACCTGACCCGACGGAGCCCGCCCCCAGCTGACACCGAGGTCGCTGCTCGGCCCCTAGACTGCCCTCCCGTGTCGTCCCTCGTCCTGATCGTCATCGTCGTTGCCGCCCTCGTACTCGTTGGCGGTGCCGCCGCGATACTCGCTCTCACGACGCGCCACGGCCGACGCGAGCTGCCTGCACCCCCGGCGCCGGTGGAGGAAGCGCAGCTCCCGGCACAGACCGCGGCTCCCACCATCGAGCGGCCCGAGTCCGCGCAGGGAAGGCTTGCCCTGCTGCGCAGCCGGCTGGCCAGATCGCAGTCAGACCTGGGTCGCGGCCTGCTGACGCTGCTGTCCCGGGATCGGCTCGACGAGGACACGTGGGAGGAGATCGAGGACACGTTGCTGACCGCCGACGTCGGTGTGGGGCCCACCCACGAGCTCGTGGATCGGCTGCGTACCCGGTTGAGGGTCGAGGGTGCAGAGTCCCCGCAGCAGGCCCACGACGTGCTCCGTGACGAGCTGATCTCCGCGATCGAACCGGCCGCGGACCGCGTGCTGCATGCCGATGGCGCCGACAGGCGGCCCGGCGTGGTTCTCGTCGTCGGCGTCAACGGCACCGGCAAGACGACCACCGTCGGCCGGATCGCGCGTGTCCTGGTCGCGGCCGACAAACGCGTGCTGCTAGCGGCTGCGGACACGTTCCGCGCGGCGGCGGCGGACCAGCTGCAGACGTGGGGGGAACGGGTCGGCGTCGAAACCGTGCGAGGTCCCGAGGGCGGCGACCCGGCCAGCGTCGGCTTCGACGCCGTCTCGAAGGGCGTCGAGCTCGGCGTCGACACCGTCCTTGTCGACACCGCGGGCCGGCTGCACACCAAGTCCGGACTGATGGACGAGCTGGGCAAGGTGAAGCGGGTGATCGAGAAGGTCGCGCCGGTCACCGAGGTGTTGCTCGTCATCGACGCCACCACGGGACAGAACGGCCTGACCCAGGCCCGGGTGTTCTCCGACGTCGTCGACGTCACCGGCATCGTGCTCACCAAGCTCGACGGGACCGCCAAGGGTGGCATCGTGATCGCGGTCCAGCGTGAGCTTGGCGTACCCGTGAAGCTCGTCGGCCTCGGCGAAGGCGCCGACGACCTCGCGCCGTTCGAGCCGGACGAGTTCGTCGACGCCCTCCTGGCGTGACGTTCACACGCCCGTAACACAGCGCGCCGCATCGTCACGTCGGCGCAACGCGGCTGCTCTCGTTGTGAAACCTCGCACCGGCACGATTCCGGGGACGTGAGGAGACCGCTGCGATGAACACCGGCGACACCGCCTGGGTCTTGGTCAGTGCCGCGCTCGTGCTGCTGATGACGCCCGGCCTTGCCTTCTTCTACGGCGGCATGGTCCGCGCCAAGAGCGTCCTCAACATGTTGATGATGAGCACGATCACGATCGGCATCGTCACCATCCTGTGGGTGCTGTTCGGCTACTCGGAAGCCTTCGGGGACCCCGGCAACCGGCTGCTCGGGTCGTTCCACAACCTCGGCCTGCACCACCTGTTCGGTGGCGCCGGGCCCACATTGGCCGTGAACCTGGGAACCCTGACGATCCCGGCGCTCGCCTTCGTCGCCTTCCAGCTGATGTTCGCCGTCATCACGCCCGCACTGATAAGTGGCGCCATCGCCGATCGCGCCAAGTTCGGGGCCTGGGCCGTCTTCGTCGCGGCGTGGACCACGCTGGTCTACTTCCCGGTGGCGCACTGGGTCTTCGACTTCGGCACCAACGCCGCCGGCGACGGTGCCGGCTGGTTGGCCAAGTGGGGGGTGCAGGACTTCGCCGGCGGTACGGCGGTCCACGTCAACGCCGGCGCCGCCGGTCTCGCGTTGGCGCTGGTCCTCGGCAAGCGGCTCGGCTGGAAGAAGGACCCGATGCGGCCGCACAACGTGCCGTTCGTGCTGCTGGGCGCAGGGCTGCTGTGGTTCGGCTGGTTCGGGTTCAATGCGGGCTCCGCGCTCGGCGCGAACGAGCTGGCGGCCGTGGCGTTCGTCAACACGCAGGCTGCCACGGCCGCCGCGGTCTGCGGTTGGCTGCTGGTCGAGCGGCTCCGCGACGGGAAGCCCACCACCTTGGGCGCGGCCTCCGGCGCCGTCGCCGGCCTGGTCGCGATCACCCCAGCGTGTGCGTTCGTCACCCCGGTCGGCTCGCTGGTGCTGGGGACGCTCGCGGGAGCGTTGTGCGCTCTGGCGGTCGGCCTGAAGTGGCGGCTCGGCTTCGACGACTCGCTCGACGTCGTCGGGGTTCACCTGGTCGGGGGCGCGTTCGGATCGATCGCGCTCGGCTTCCTGTCCACCACCGGCGGACTGCTCTATCCCGGCGGGGATCTCTCGCTGCTGGGCAAGCAGACCGTCGCCGTGCTGGCCATCGGCGGGTTCAGCTTCACCATGGCGTACGCCATCGGCAAGGTGATCGACCTGACCATCGGCTTCCGCATCGACGGTGACGACGAGCTGACGGGCATCGACCTGGCCGAGCACGCCGAGAGCGGCTACGAGCTGACGGGGTCGGCCGCCGGGTCACGAGGGGTCGGCCCAGCCGCCTCGTCTGTGCGAAGCGCCGAGGGAAGGGTCCGCGCATGAAGCTGGTCACGGCAGTCGTCAAGCCGCACAAGTGGGAGGACGTCCGCCAGGCGCTGGAGGCATTCGGGGTCACGGGCATGACCGTCACCGAGGCCAGCGGCTACGGCCGGCAGAAGGGGCACGTCGAGGTCTACCGCGGCGCGGAGTACGACGTGGATCTCGTGCCCAAGGTCCGGCTCGAGCTGGTCGTCGAGGACGTCGATGCCGCCGACGTCGTCGACGTGATCGTCACGTCGGCGCGGACCGGCAAGATCGGCGACGGCAAGGTCTGGGTGCTGCCGGTGGACACGATCCTGAGGGTACGCACCGGCGAGCGAGATGGTGCCGCGCTGTGACCCGGGCTGACCGCGTGAGCGACCTCGCTCGGGACAGGTCTGCCCGCGCCGACGCGATGGACCATCGGCTGCGGGGGTTGTTCGACGCCGCCACCGCTGGCGAGGCCGACGGGCTCGCCCTCGTGGGTGTCGGTGGCTACGGCCGTCGCGAGCTGTCTCCGAGGTCCGATGTGGACGTGGTCCTTCTGCACGACCCGGGAGTCTCCGCCTCCCGCGTGGCAGAGGTTGCGGACGCCTGCTGGTATCCCCTGTGGGACGAAGGGGTGACCCTCGACCATGCAGTACGCGACACCGGCCAGATGTGCAAGGCGGCCGCCGACGACCTGCGCTCCGCCACAGGCATGCTCGATGCGCGCCACCTCGCGGGCGATCGCTCCCTGACGCTGGGGGTCCGCTCGACCGTGCTCACCCGGTGGCGCGCCGACACCCGCACACGGTTGCCTGCGCTGCGCAGCTCCTGCGTGGTACGCCATGCGCGCTCCGGCGCGGTCGCCCATGCAGCTGTGCCCGACCTCAAGGAGTCGTCCGGTGGGCTCCGCGACGGTACGGTCCTGCGGGCACTCGTCGCCACCTGGCTGGTCGACGTCCCCCACGCGGAGGCCGAGGCGTACCGCAGTGCCTTGCTGGACGTTCGGGACGTGCTGCACCAGGTCACCGGGCGCCGCACCGACCGGCTCGCCGCCGAGCTGGTGCCCGATGTGGCGGCTCAGCTGGGGATGGGCGCGCAGCAGCTCGACCTTTGGGTGCGCGACCACGGGCGCCGGGTCGCGCACCTCCTCGACCTGACGTGGCGGCGGGTCGACCAGGTGCTCGACGGGCCGAGAGTCGTCCGGAGGCTGGGGAGACCGCGCACCCGACGGCCCGCCCTCGTGCCGCTCGGCCCGGGTGTCGCCCGGGTCGGAGGCGAGGTCGTCCTCACCGGTCGGGCAGACCCCGCCGTCGATCCGTGCCTGCCCCTGCGGGCGGCCGCGACGGCCGCCGAGCACGCTCTGGTGGTCGCTCCGGCAACCGTGTCCCGGCTGGCCAGGGTCGCCGCACCAACCCCCGAGCCGTGGCCGGACGAGGTACGCCGCTGGTTGGTGCGGCTGCTGGCCGCCGGGCCGGGTCTGCGGCCGGTATGGGAGCAGCTGGACCAGGTGGGCATCGTGGATCGGTGGCTGCCGGAGTGGTCGCAGATCCGGCTCCGGTCGTCCTCGGCGGTGCTGCACCGATTCACCATCGACCGGCACAGCATCGAAACCTGTGTCGAGGCCTCCGCGTTGCTGGGCGACGTTGACCGGCCGGACCTCCTGGTCGTCGCGGGGCTGCTGCATGACATCGGCAAGGGACATCCGGACAATGACGGGTGGGATCACTGCCACACAGGTGCCGCGATCGCGCTGCAGGTCGCGCGACGGTGGGGTTTCGTCGACGCGGATGCGGTGCGGGTCGAGGCGCTGGTACGCCATCACCTCCTGCTGCCAACGGTGGCGACGCGGTGCGATCTCACCGACCCTTCCTGCGTGGCGACGATCGTCGAGCGGGTGACCGACCGGGACCAGCTCGATCTGCTGGCCGCGTTGACGCAGGCCGACGCGCTGGCGGCGGCCCCTGCGGCATGGACGCCGTGGCGGCGGACCCTGGTGCGCCGGCTGGTGGATCTGAGCCGGACGGCCCTGGCGGGCTGCGCTGGACCACCCGACCGGCGGATAGGCTGAGACATCCGGCGCATGAGCGACGACTCCGACGATGACTCCCTGAGGACCCGATCCAGTGTTCGACACCTTGCAGGACCGGCTTGCGGCGACGTTCAAGAACCTCCGAGGCAAGGGCAAGCTCTCGCCGTCCGACATCGACGCCACCGCGCGAGAGATCCGGATCGCCCTCCTCGAGGCGGACGTCGCCCTGCCCGTGGTCCGTGAGTTCATCGCCAAGGTCAAGGAGCGCGCCGCCGGCGCCGATGTGAGCGGCGCGCTCAACCCGGCCCAGCAGGTCATCAAGATCGTCAACGACGAGCTCGTCGAGATCCTCGGCGGCCAGACCCGCCGGCTGCGCTTTGCCAAGAAGGCGCCGACCGTGATCATGCTGGCCGGCCTGCAGGGCTCGGGCAAGACGACGTTGGCCGGCAAGCTCGGCCGCTGGTTGAAGGAGCAGGGTCGCTCGCCGATGCTCGTGGCGGCCGACCTCCAGCGCCCCAACGCGGTGACCCAGCTGCAGATCGTCGGCGGCCAGGCCGGGGCCACGGTCTTCGCCCCGGAGCCCGGCAACGGGGTCGGCGACCCGGTCGCGGTGGCGCGGGCGGCGATCGACGAGTCCAGGCGTACCCTCCACGACGTCGTGGTGATCGACACCGCGGGACGGCTGGGCATCGACACCGAGCTGATGCAGCAGGCCGCCGACATCCGCGACGCCGTGGCACCCGACGAGATCTTGTTCGTCGTCGACGCCATGGTCGGCCAGGACGCCGTCACCACCGCGCAGGCCTTCCTAGACGGCGTCGGCTTCGACGGGGTCGTGCTCTCCAAGCTCGACGGCGATGCCCGCGGTGGCGCCGCGCTGTCCGTCGCGCAGGTGACCGGTCGTCAGGTGATGTTCGCGTCCAACGGTGAGAAGCTCACCGACTTCGACGTGTTCCACCCGGACAGGATGGCGTCCCGCATCCTCGGCATGGGCGACATGTTGACGCTGATAGAGCAGGCCGAGAAGGCCTTCGACGCCGACGAGGCGGCGCGGACGGCGGCCAAGCTGCAGGGGACCGGCGGCGCCTTCACCCTCGACGACTTCCTGTCCCAGATGCAGGCCGTACGCAAGATGGGCTCGATGTCGAAGTTGTTCGGCATGCTCCCCGGGATGGGGCAGTACAAGGACCAGATCGCCAACATCGACGAGAAGGAGATCGACCGGATCCAGGCGATCATCTTGTCGATGACCCCCGCTGAGCGCGCCGACCCCAAGATCCTCGATGGTTCGCGCCGAGCGCGCATCGCCACCGGCTCGGGAACCCAGGTCAGCGACGTCAACGGCATCGTCGACCGGTTCTTCGAGGCCCGCAAGATGATGACCCAGCTGGCCAACGGTGGCGGTCTGCCAGGCATGCCCGGGATGCCCGGGCTGGGCAAGCGCGCCAAGGCTCGCCAAGCCCCCAAGAAGGGAAAGGGCAAGCGCGGTTCGGGCAATCCGGCCAAGCGCGCCGCGGAGGAGAGGTCCGCGGCCGAGCGGCCGGTCGGCAACGGTGCTTCGCCGTTCGGCAACCCGCTGGGCAAGGCCGCCCCAGGTCCGGCGGACCCCGACTTCGAGCTGCCGAAGGAGCTACGGGACCTTCTCTGAGTCGTGTCTCGGCTCAGGTGGGCAGGCTCGTGGCACGCCGACGGGCGGCCAGACCCCAGCCCACGAAGGCGACAAGCAGGCAGGTGCTGAGCCAGGGCGCTACGCCGGTACGCCAGTCCAGGGTCGGGTCGGCGACGGCGTCCGGAATCGCCACCAGCCCAGGGACGTACGCCCAGGCCATCAGCACCGTCGCGGCTACCGCGAACCCGTCGAGCCGGGAGGCCGCCACCGTCGCCAGCGGAGCCCACAGCGCCGCGTAGTACCACGGGAGCACATAGGTCCCGGCCAGCACCCACGCCGTGACGAGCAGGGCCGCGCAGCGCCAGGCCGACGCCCACGGCGGACCGTGGTGCGGAGCCGAGATGCGTGGCAGGAGACTCGCGGCGGCGACCAGCACCAGAGCCGATGCCGCCAGCACGACGATCCTGAGCACCCAGCTGCCGGAAACCGGCCCGAGCGCCTGCGTGAGCAGATGTCCCACCGGCCTCCAGGGCACCGCCGTCGACACCCTGGCGGCGGCTCCGCGAAGCTCGTTCAGAGCGCCAGGGCCCCAGGGGAGGTACACCGCCACGGTCGTCGCTGCGGCCGCGCCGACCAGAAGCAGCAGATCGCGCCATCGGTGTCGCAGCGGCCACGCGGCGGCCACCAGGAACAGCACCATCGACGCCTTGGTGCTCACTCCGAGCCCGAGCAGTGCGCCGGCCGCGAGTGGGGAACGGCGCAGCGCGAACAGACCGGCCACCCCCCACGCGACGGCTAGCGCGTCCACGTGCGCTCCGCACACGACCAGTCCGAGCAGCAACGGGTTCAGCCCCCAGAGCAGAGCGGCCCTGGCGCGGCGCTCGGGGTCGTGGCCGCTCAATCGGACCAGCAGCCAACCGGTCAGCCAGAACGCAGCGCCGTTGAGCACGCTCAGGCACAGCACGGTCAACGCGAGCGAGCTGCCGCCGATCAGGGACGCGAGGGTCTGCTCCGCGGTCGCCACCGGGCCGTACACCGACGGCGTGGACTGCCAAGGGGGTGCCACCGCGCCGGCCACCGGATCCAGGCCGTGCCGCCACACGTCGGGAGCCACGGTGTAGGGGTTGGCGCCGCTGGCCGCGATCCGCCCGTACGCCGCATAGCTGAGCTGGTCGGCCGAGCCGACCGGGGGCAGGCTGACGAGGGCCGCGACGACGACTCCGGACAGCCCGAGCAACCGGCGTGCGTCTGGGCGCCACCCGGCGCGCAGCGCACGCAGCGCGACGAGCAACCCGACGCCGCCAAGGAGATCCGCGGTCAGCATGGTTCCGACCACCCACCACGGCGCCGCCTGCCCACCCAATGCGTCGGAGAGTGTGAACGGCAGGTCCGGGTCGCGTCCGAGCGCTGCCTCGGCCACCGAGGTGCCGACCAGCGCCACGAGGCCGGTGAGGCCCACCGACGTCGCGATGACCAGGACCGCGATCCGGCCGGTGGCCCGGCCGGGGGACCGGCCCCACCGGCGCGTGACGCTCACTCGCAAAGGCTACGTCTCCGCCTCGAGATAGCGTCACGACCATGACCGACGCAGACCAGGCAAGGGAGTCGAGCGGCGCGCTGCACGTACGAGGGGTCGTCTTGCCCGAGGGCGAGCACCGCGACCTGTACGTCGTCGACGGGCGGATGGTCGACGGTCCCGTTGGTGCGGTCACGGACCTCGGAGAGGGCTGGATCGTGCCGGGGCTGGTGGATGCGCACTGCCATGTGGGCCTCGACGAGAACGGCGGCGTCGACGAGGCGACGCAGGAGCAGCAGGCGACCGCGGATCGAGACGGTGGGGCGTTGCTGCTGCGCGACTGCGGCGTCGCGGCGGACACGCGCTGGATCGACGAGCGCGACGACCTGCCCCAGATCGTCCGTGCAGGTCGGCACATCGCCCGGTCCAAGCGCTACATCCGCAACTACGCGCACGAGATCGAACCAGCCGAGCTGCCCGCGTACGTCGCCCAGGAGGCTGCGCGCGGTGACGGGTGGGTCAAGATCGTCGGCGACTGGATCCTGCGCGACACGGGGGATCTGGCCCCGTGTTGGCCGGCCGACGCCATACGCGCAGCGATCGATACCGCACATGCCGGCGGCGCCAAGGTGACTGCCCACGTGTTCGGCCCCGACGCCTTGCCGGACCTGATCGATGCGGGCATCGACTGCATCGAGCACGGCACCGGGCTCACACCGGAGCTTGTCGACGCGATGGTCGCGCGCGGCACTGCCCTGGTGCCGACCGCCAAACAGCTCGACAACTTCCCGACCTACGCGCAGGCGGGCGAGGCTCGCTACCCCGCGTACGCGGCGCGGATGCGCGAGCTGCACGCGCGCCGCCGCGAGACGATCGGCGCCGCCCACGAGGCAGGCGTCGCGATCTATGCCGGCACCGACGCCGGCGGTGTGCTGCCGCATGGCCTCATCGCGGACGAGGTCGCGGAGCTCGCGACCTACGGGCTCTCGACGTTCGAGGCGTTGGGCGCGGCGTCGTGGCGGGCTCGCGCGTGGCTGGGTTTCGAGCCCACGCTGCACGCGGGGGCACGCGCCGACTTCGTGCTGTACGACGGGGACCCGCTGGCCGACCTGTCGGTGCTCAAGGCACCCCGGCGGATCGTGCTCCGCGGCCGCATCGTCGCCTGACTCATCGGCCCAGCGTTCTGAATGCCTGCACGGCAGGGGCCGGGCTCGATTGGGAGTGGCGGTGCATCGTCTGGCAGAATGACCGGTCGAATCCGGATGCACTCGGACCCTCTCAGTCGGGAACGTCTCGGATCCACCGGGCAGCGCGATCCGCACCCCCACGCGAGACCGTCGGCCCACCACCACGTACCTAGGGAGACACCACACTCGTGGCCGTCAAGATTCGCCTCAAGCGGATGGGCAAGATCCGCCAGCCCTACTACCGGATCGTCGTCGCCGACTCGCGCACCAAGCGCGACGGGCGCGTGATCGAGGAGATCGGCAAGTACCACCCCAAGCTCGAGCCGTCGCTTGTCGACGTCAACTCCGAGCGAGCCCAGTACTGGCTCGGCGTGGGGGCGCAGCCCAGCGAGCCCGTGATGGTGCTGTTGAAGCTGACCGGCGACTGGCAGAAGTTCAAGGGCCTTCCGGCGCCCGAGCCGCTGAAGGTCGCGGAGCCCAAGCGCGACAAGACCGACCTCTTCAACGAGGCGCTCAAGGACGCCGGGGCCGAGCCCAAGACCGGGGCCGTGACCGCCAAGACCAGCCGCAAGAAGGCCGAGCCGAAGGTCGAGGAGCCGAAGGTCGAGGAGCCGAAGGTCGAGGAGCCCAAGGCCGAGGCACCTTCCGGCGAGCCCGAGAAGGCCTGACCTCCGGTGGTCGCCGAAGTCATCGAGCACCTCGTCCGCGGCATCGTCGACAACCCCGACGACGTGGCGGTGCGGACCAAGGACCTGCGCCGGGGCCGGCTGTTCGAGGTCCGCGTCAACCCGGACGACCTGGGCAAGGTGATCGGCCGCGCCGGGCGTACCGCGACTGCGATCCGCACGGTCGCCGGCGCGATCGCCGGACGGGCGGGCGCGCGGATCGACTTCGTGGACGTGGACCGGCGCCGCTAGGCGTCGGTCGCCCATGGACGTCGTCGTCGGCCGGGTCGGCCGGGCTCACGGCATCCGCGGTGAGGTGAGCGTCGAGGTACGCACCGACGAGCCCGACAAGCGGTTCACCATCGGTGCCGTGCTGCGCCCCGAGCCGAGCAGCCGCGCGTCACTGACCATCAGGTCGGTACGCCGCAGCGGTGAACGGCTGCTGCTGGCGTTCGAGCAGGTGCCCGATCGGACGGCGGCCGAGACGCTGCGGGGCGCGGACCTGCACATCGACCTGCCAGACGATGCTCGCCCGGACGACCCGGAGGAGTTCTACGACCGCCAACTGGTGGGCCTGGCCGTGCACCCCGTTGGCTCTGAACCGGGGCAGCCGATCGGCACGGTGGCCGAAGTGCTGCACATGCCGTCGCAGGACCTGCTTGCGGTGCACACCGACAGGGGCGAGATTCTGGTGCCGTTCGTGTCCGCGCTGGTGCCGGAGATCGATCTTGACCGTGGCCGGATCCTCGTGGCGGACGTGCCAGGGCTGCTGGATCCCGAGGAGTCGTGACGTGCGGATCGACGTGATCACGATCTTCCCCGACTACCTCGCACCGCTCGAGCTGTCCCTTGCCGGCAAGGCACGTGCCGCGGGCTGGCTCGAGGTCCGCGTGCACGACCTGCGCGGCTGGGCGCACGACCGGCACCGGACCGTCGACGACACGCCGTACGGCGGGGGAGCGGGCATGGTCATGAGGCCCGAGCCGTGGGGTGAGGCTCTCGATGGGGTGATGGGCGGGGTCGAGCCGCGGCCGACCCTCGTGATCCCGACGCCGTCGGGTCGGACGTTCACCCAGGCCCACGCGGAGCGACTGGCCGGCCGCGACCGCCTCGTGTTCGCGTGCGGGCGGTACGAAGGGATCGACCAGCGCGTCATCGACGAAGCCGCGTCGCACGGGCCGGTCGAGGAGCTGTCGCTGGGTGACTACGTCCTGTCCGGCGGCGAGGTGGCGGCGCTGGTGCTGATCGAGGCCGTCACTCGACTGCTGCCTGGCTTTGTGGGCAACCCGCAGTCGCTCGCCGAGGAGTCGCACGGCACCGGCGAGGACGGGGGCCTGCTGGAGTACCCCGTGTACACCAAGCCACCGGTCTGGCGAGGCCGCCAGGTCCCCGACGTGCTGCTGTCCGGCAACCACGGGCGCATCGCCCGCTGGCGCCGCGACGAGTCCTTGCGGCGTACCCGCGGGCGACGTCCCGACCTGGTGGCCCGGATCGATCGCGCAGCACTGGATGCCCGCGACCGAGACGTCCTGGGCGAGCCCGAGGGCTGATCCGGAGGGCACAGATTTCCGGGAGGACCGGCCCCTGTGGCAAACTGGTGCGTCGGCGGCTCGCGTCCCGTCGCGCTCCTCTGGAGCCGGCAGGCGAATCCTCTGCCACAGGGGAGGCATCGTGGACGCATTGGTTTGTGACCGACGCCGTGCGACGCCCCACTGACTGATCGACATGCCGTGGGTGACCTGTGGCACCGACGAGGAAGAGACGACCATGACCAACCTGATCGACGCCTTGGCCGCCGAGTCGCTTCGCGATGACGTGCCCGCATTCCGCGCCGGTGACACTCTCAAGGTCCACGTCCGCGTGGTGGAGGGCAACCGGAGCCGGATCCAGATGTTCCAGGGCGTCTGCATCCGCGTGCAGGGTTCGGGCATCGGCCGGACCTTCACCGTTCGCAAGGTCAGCTTCGGTGTCGGCGTGGAGCGCACCTTTCCGCTGCACACGCCGATCATCGACAGGATCGAAGTCGCCACTCGCGGCGACGTCCGGCGCGCAAAGCTGTACTACCTGCGCAACCTGCGGGGCAAGGCAGCGAAGATCAAGGAGAAGCGCGACACCACCCCCGCAAAGTGACGGGTGCCGTCACCCCCAGGGTTAGGCTCGGCCGGTGACGTCGAAGGACTCCAACGACCGCGGCCCGCAGGATTCAACGGGGCCGCGGTCGTCTGTGTCCGGGGACGGCTCCGACGACCCCGCGGACCAACCGTCGCAGTCCTCCGAAGGCCAGCCACCGCCCGACGAGTCCCAGGCCACCACCGCCGGGGATGACACCGGCGGCCGCAAGCGCAAGCGGAAGAACAAGAAGCCGCTGCCGCTGTGGCAGGAAGTCATCGTGCTGGTCGGCACCGCGCTCGTGCTGGCGCTCATCGTCAAGTCGTTCTTCCTCCAGGCGTTCTACATCCCGTCGGGATCCATGGAGAACACCCTGGACATCAACGACCGGATCCTGGTGCAGAAGGTGTCCTACTGGGGGAGCAACCCGCATCGCGGCGATGTCGTCGTGTTCGACGACCCGGGTGGCTGGCTGACCGCCGCGGAGAGCCAGCAGCCGTCGAACTTCTTCCAACGTGCGTTGGAGACGATCGGGCTCTATCCGACCGGCGGCCACCTGGTGAAGCGGGTCATCGCCGTCGGCGGGGACACCATCCGCTGCTGCGACTCGAGGGGCCGCGTCGTCGTGAACGGCGTGTCGTTGAACGAGACGTACCTGAATCTGCGGAAGGGGCAGCCGGCTTCCACCCCCTTCCCGCTGCAGCACGTTCCGCCGGGCCACCTGTGGGTGATGGGCGACAACCGGTACGACTCCAGCGACTCTCGGGCCCACATGGGCGATCCTGGCGGTGGCTTCGTGCCCAACGACGACGTCGTCGGCAAGGTGTGGGCGATCGTGTGGCCGCTCTCGCGAGCTCGGTTCTTGAGCACGCCGTCGACGTTCGACAACCCGGCGCTCAGCAAGCAGAGCGGCTGACCGGGTGACCGGGCGGCGTCCCGGGCACCGGGCCGGCACCCATGCCGAGCCTCGGAGCCGGGTGGCTGGCGGTCATCGTGCCGAACCTGGGCCCCTCCACCGCTTAGGGCGTGGCCTGCGCGAGCTCGTGCTCGTCGTCGTGATCGCGCTTGTCGTCGCAGCACTGCTCCGAGCGTTCGTGGTGCAGGCATACGTGGTACCCACCGGCTCGATGGAGAACACCATCGGCACGAACCAGCGGATCCTGGTGCAGAAGTTCGGATCGGTGCACCGAGGTGAGGTCGTCGTCTTCACCGATCCGGGCGGGTGGATCACGGCTGCCGAGAAGTCCCCCGGCAGGGGCCCCCTCGGGCAGGCCCTGGAGTTCATCGGCATCCTCCCGTCGACGGCGAATAACCACCTCGTCAAACGCGTGATCGGGCTGCCGGGCGACCACGTGCGCTGCTGCGACCAGCACGGCCGGGTCACCGTCAACAACCACGCGCTTGCGGAGGCGTCGTACGTGTTCCCGGGCAACGCGCCGTCCGCCGAGCGCTTTGACGTCGTCGTCCCTAAGGGCACCATGTGGGTGATGGGTGACCACCGCGCCGACTCCGGCGACTCACGCTGCCATCTGGTCGACGGCACGGCCTTTGTGCCCCTGTCGTCGGTGACCGGGAGGGCACTGGCGGTCGTCTGGCCGCTGGACGTCGCGCACTGGTTGTCCATCCCCTCGACGTTCGACGCTGTCCCCGATCCGGGACCTCCGCCCGACAAATCTGTCGTGCGCCGGGTCTCGCGGTGCTGACGATGACGTCGTGTCCCAAGGGTTCGACGGTCCGCAGCGATGCCGGGTTGTACGGCTATGAACGCGCGCTGCGCAGGGCCGGGCTCACCCCGGTCGCCGGCGTGGACGAGGCCGGCCGAGGCGCCTGTGCCGGCCCGTTGGTGGCCGCTGCGGTGATCCTCCCCGAGGGGCGGCGGGGTGACGTGCCGGGTCTGGCCGACTCAAAGCTGCTCACCCCTCTGCGACGCGAGGCCGTGAACGCGGAGGTCAAGAAGCGTGCGGTGGCGTGGGCCGCGGTGGTGGTCCCGGCGGCCGAGTGCGACCGGCTCGGCATGCACGTGGCCAACGTGGAGGCTCTGCGCCGAGCGCTGGCGCGACTGTCTGTGGGCCCTGCCTACGTGCTGACCGATGGTTTCCCGGTGGACGGACTGGGCATACCCGGTCTCGCGATGTGGAAGGGCGACCGGGTCGCCGCGTCAATTGCGGCCGCGTCCGTCATCGCGAAGGTGACGCGTGACGCGTTGATGGTGGCCATGCACGATCGCTGGCCGCGCTACGACTTCGCTGTGCACAAGGGATATGTCACCCCCGAGCACGAGGCGGCGCTCGCCCGTCACGGTCCGTGTCCCGAACACCGCCGGCGCTTCGTGAACGTACGCGCGGCCGGTGCTCTCGCCGAGGCCGCCGGTGAGGTTGAATGACGAGGACCGACGTCGGAGAAGGGGTGCCCGGTGAGCGCTGAGGATCTCGAGAGGTACGAAGCGGAGATGGAGCTGCAGCTCTATCGCGAGTACCGCGACGTGGTGAGCATCTTCAAGTACGTCGTCGAGACCGACCGGCGCTTCTACCTGTGCAACGCCGTCGACGTGAAGGTGCGGTCCGAGACCGGCGACGCCTACTTCGAGGTGTCGATGACCGATGCCTGGGTCTGGGACATGTACCGCCCCGCCCGCTTCGCCAAGAATGTGAAGGTGCTCACGTTCAAGGACGTGAACGTCGAGGAGCTCTCGAAGTCAGACTTGGAGCCACCGAAGGCGGGCCAGTTCGACACCTGAGCCGCCTTTCCACAGTTCTGGACGGTTCGCCCCAGCGACACCCTCCCGCCACCACCCTGAGGCACAGGAGGTGGTGGCATGCCGAGCACGGCACGACGACGCACCGCTCTGGGCGCCTTCGGGGAGAGGTTGGCCGAGCGGCATCTGGTCGCGTCGGGCATGGTCATCCTCGACCGCAACTGGCGCTGCGAGATCGGCGAGCTCGACCTGGTTGCTCGCGACGGCGACGCGCTGGTCGCGGTGGAGGTCAAGACCCGCTCGACGGACCTGTTCGGCAGTCCGGCCGAGGGCGTCACCCCGCGCAAGGCCGTCCGGCTCCGCCGGCTCTGCGCGCACTGGTTGGCGACCCACGGCATCACGGCGGGCGAGGTGCGTGTCGACGTGGTCGGCGTGTTCGTCCCGCACCGCGGCGCGCCTCAGATCGACCACCGCCCTGGCGTCGCCTGATGTCCCTCGCCCGGACGCGGTCGGTGACTCTGGACGGCATCACCGGCAACGTGGTCGAGATCGAGGTCCACGTCGGAGTCGGACTTCCGAAGACCGTGCTCGTCGGCCTGCCCGACACCGCGTTGAACGAGTCGCGGGACCGGTGCCGTGCGGCGGTGATCAACTCCGGTATCAGCTGGCCCAACCACCGCATCACCATCGCCTTGTCCCCTGCGTCGCTGCCCAAGCGAGGCTCGCACTACGACCTGGCGATCGCCCTTGCCGTCGTGTCCTGCATGGGCGAGGTGCCGCAGGAGCCGATCCGTGACGCCGTCATCCTCGGCGAGCTGGCCCTGGACGGGCGGCTCCGGGCCGTGCCAGGCGTCCTGCCCTGCGCGCTGGCCGCGGCGGCGGCCGGCTGCGACCGAGCGATGGTGCCGGAAGCCAATGTCGCCGAGGCCGAGGCCGTGTCCGGGCTGCAGGTGATCGGCGTCCGCTCCTTGCGGCACGCGGTCGCCCTGCTGCGGGGCGGCGAGATCCCGGACGACCCACCCGTGCTCCCGTTGGCGTCGACGGCGAGACTCACCTGGAGTGGCAGCGACCGGCTCGACCGACTCGACCTGGCCGACGTGGTCGGTCAGCCCGAGGGGAGGCTGTGCGTCGAGGTGGCCGCCGCCGGTGGGCACCACCTGCTGTTCACCGGCCCGCCCGGGGTGGGCAAGACGATGCTCGCCGAGCGGCTGCCGGCCCTGCTCCCCGACCTGACGTTCGACGAGTCGCTGGAGGTGAGCGCCGTCCACTCGGTGGCGGGCACGCTCGACGACGAGCATCCGCTGGTCGTCCGCCCGCCGTTCCTCGATCCGCACCACACGGCCAGCGTCGCCTCCGTGGTCGGGGGCGGCAGCCGGGCCATCCGGCCAGGTTCCATGTCCCTGGCGCATCGCGGGGTGTTGTTCATGGACGAGGCACCCGAGTTCGTCGCGCCGGTCCTGGAGGCTCTGCGCCAGCCGTTGGAGAGTGGGCACGTCACCATCGGGCGTGCTGACCGGACAGCCACGTTCCCGGCGGGATTCCAGCTGGTGCTGGCCGCCAACCCCTGTCCGTGCGGCTCGAAGTCCGACGATCGGGAGCCGTGCGAGTGCACTCCCGCGGCACGACGTCGCTACCGGCACCGACTGTCCGGACCGATCCTCGACCGGATCGACATCCACCGCGGGATCCGCCAGGTGTCCACGCACCAGCTGCGTTCCGATCTGGTTCTCGCCGAGGCGTCCAGCCTGGTTGCCGTCAGGGTCGCCGCGGCGCGGGAGAGGCAGTCCCGCCGTTTCGCCGGCTTGCCGTGGCGACGCAACGGCGATGTGCCCGGCCCGGATCTTCGTCGTGACTGGCCACCCACCGGCGACGGTGCTGCCCGCCTCGAGCAGGCCGGCGAGCAGGGTCGCCTCAGCGCAAGAGGAGTCACGCGCGTGCTTCGGCTGGCGTGGACGCTGGCTGACCTGAAGGACCTCGAGCGCCCGGGCGTCGAGCAGGTGGAGGCGGCACTGGCGCTCCGAAGTGACGGGCCGCTTCCGGCCGCGCTCTGTCCTGCGGGGTGGGTGGCGTGACCCCGCCCGGCAGTCCGTCGGATTGCGCCGACACGCGGCGGGCACGCCTGAGTCTCTCGTTGCGGATTGAGCCGGGTGACCTGCGGCTCGGGCCAGCGCTCGCCCGACGTGGTCCACTCGAGCTCGCCGATGCGCTGACGCGACCGGGGCACCGAGACCTCCCCGACGCCTGGTTCGCCCGTGCCGCCGCCGACGGCAGCGTGCGCGACCAGGCCGACCGGCTGCTCGAGCGGGCCGACAGGGCGGGCTGGCGCTGGGTGTGTCCGGGCGACCCGGAATGGCCGACGTCCCTCGACGATCTCGCGCACGCCGGAGAGCTCAACGGCCGAGGGGGTGTTCCGCTCGGGTTGTGGACCCGCGGGCCGCTTGACCTGGCAGCCGTCCCGGCTCACGCGGTGGCGGTGGTGGGAGCCCGGTCTTCCACGTCCTACGGCAACACCCAGGCCACCGACCTCGGGGCGGAGCTCGCGTCGCGGGCGGTGCCCGTCCTGTCCGGGGCCGCCTATGGGATCGACGGAGCCGCGCACCGAGGAGCCCTGTCCGCCCGTGGACCCACGGTCGCCGTGCTGGCGTGCGGCGTGGACGTCGCCTATCCGCGCGGTCACGACGCGCTTCTCGCCAGGGTCGCCGCGGAGGGCCTGGTGATCAGTGAGCTGCCGCTGGGCGCGACACCGACCAGGTTGCGGTTCCTGGGGCGCAACCGCCTCATTGCGGCACTGGCCACCGGCACCGTCGTCGTGGAGGCGGCGTGGCGCAGCGGCTCGCTCAACACGGCCAACTGGGCACAATGCCTGGGCCGTGCGGTGATGGGTGTGCCGGGGCCGGCCGACAGCACCATGTCGGCGGGGGTGCACCGGTTGATCCGCGACGGCGCCGTGCTGGTGACCGGAGCGGACGAGGTGCTCGAGGCGACCGCACCCCTGGGCAGCTCTTTGCTTGGGTGGACCCGTGGGCCGGATCGGCCGTTCGACCGGCTGCCGGCCGATCAGCAACGCGTGCTCGAGAGCCTTGACCACAGGCGGTCCTTGGCGCTCGACGAGGTGGCCGCCTCGGCCGGGGTCGATGTCCTCGCGGCGTCAGCCGCGTTGTCCGTCCTCCTGCTGCAGCGACAGGTCGAGCGCAGCGGCTCCGGATGGCGTCTGGCCCGCGAGGCGCGAGCGACGTTGTTCGGTGAGCATGACGCGGGCGGCGCGGCGCCTTGATCGGGGCACGAGGGGGGCGCATCGTGCCCGAGTGAGCGAACCGCGGCCAGCCGTCGGCCCCTGCGACGACTCAGCCGACGACTCAGCCGACGGCTCAGCCAATGACCCGGCCAATGACCCGGCCGACGACCCATCCGACGGTCCATCCGACGACCCGGGGATGCCGGTTGCCTGGTCGAGAGTGCTCGCTGACTATGAGCGACACCTCCGCCACGAGCGGAACCTCTCGGAGCAGACGGTGCGCGCGTATCGGACCGATCTGACGGCTTTGGCCGAGCACGCCCAGCGACTCGGCATCGACAACCCGGCCGACCTCCAGCTGAGCGCCCTGCGCAGTCACCTGGCCGCGATGAGCAGCCGTGGCCGCGCGCGGACCACCATCGCCCGCCGCGCCACGTCGACGCGCGTCTTCACCCGCTGGCTGACTCGAACCGGTCGCGCCCCCTCCGACGTCGGCGCGTTGCTCGGTAGCCCGAAGCAGCACCGGCCGCTGCCGGCGGCGTTGCGGGTCGACGAGGTGCGTGCCCTGCTGGCCGGTGCCGTGGCCGCAGTGGGCGAGGGCGGGTCGGGCTTGCGCGACGTCGCGATCCTCGAGCTGTTGTACGCCTCAGGGATCCGAGTGGGTGAGCTCGCCGGGCTCGATGTCGACGACCTTGACGACGAACGGCAGGTGGTGCGGGTCTTCGGCAAGGGCAGTAAGGAGCGGACGGTGCCGTACGGCCGCCCTGCCGCTCGGGCGCTCGCCACCTGGTTGTCACGTGGGCGCCCGGAGCTCGCGGTCGCGGGCAGTGGCCCCGCACTCTTCCTGGGCGCACGCGGAGGTCGCATCGACGTCCGAACAGTGCGGCGGATGGTGCACCGGCGACTGGCCGCCGTGGACGGTGCGCCCGACCTTGGACCGCACGGTTTGCGCCACACCGCCGCGACCCACCTCCTCGAAGGTGGGGCCGACCTGCGCAGCGTGCAGGAGATGCTGGGCCATGCGTCCCTGGCCACCACGCAGATCTACACCCACGTGAGCACCGAGCGACTCCGGCAGGCCTACCACCTCGCGCACCCCCGGGCTTAGCCGCCCGCCAGCGACAACGCAAGGGCGGCGGCGGCCGCCACCTGGGCATTGAACAGGGCCAGCGGCACGAGTGCGGGCAGAGCCGAGGGCTCTGACCTCGGCACACGACTCGGCGCCGGTTCCAGTGCAGGTTCCGGCGGGGCACGCGGCGCGGCGACCGGTGCGCCGAGCGGGAGAAGCCGCACCGGCTGCCCACCCAACAGGTCGAGGGGGTTGAGGTAGGTCTTGGCATGTCCGGATCCGACGACCCGACCCAGATGCAGGCAGGCCGCGGGCCAGCAGTGGCTTCCGGCGAGGCTCAACGAGCCCAACGGGTCGCCCGCGGAGACAGAGTCACCGGTGTGCACCCACGCCGAAACCGGTTGGTAGGTCGATCGCTGCGCGCCGTGGTCGACGACGACGATCGGCACCCCCGCGATGGCTGCGACGAAGCTCACCCGCCCGTCGGCCACGGCCAGCACCGGCTGTCCCACCGAACCGGCGAGGTCGACGCCGCGGTGACCCGGCGCGTACGGCCCGGTCGGCTGATCGAATGTCGCGACCACCTTCGGCGCCGGTGACAACGGCCACGACCAGCCGTCGCCGCTGCCAGCCAGCGCGGTCGGCGGCGCGCTGACGCCGAGCACGACCGCCATCACAATGGTCGCGACAACAGCCATACGTGGCGCGAGCCTGCGGCGGGCTCGGCGACTGGCTCGCGGGATGGGGCGCCCAGCACGCTGCACAGCACGGTGCGACGTGGCGCGGGAGACAGAGGGGATGGCCGGGCGTCTGGCAGGGCGCTGGGATGTCATGTCGTCACCTTGGTGCGGACGCGGCGACGCAGGGACAATCCACAGCCCGATCATCGCGCTGCCGGATTGGGTCGGGATCGGGCTCGTCCCGTAGACTCGGACCAGCGCCCTCCCCGGAGGGCGACTTCGCACACCCGCACCCCGCTTCGGTGGGTGCGCCCCGTGGTCCCGGTGCTCGCACCGGGTGGGGTCGCACGTCGGGTGTCAGGGTGCCGACGAACCCGTCGGCGCGACAACCACGGACCGTGCGCGCACGCGGTCACAGGACAAGGAGTACGGCCATGGCCGTCGTCACGATGCGCCAGCTCCTCGAGAGCGGCGTCCACTTCGGGCACCAGACCCGACGGTGGAACCCCAAGATGCGGCGGTTCATCTTCGGTGAGCGCAATGGCATCTACATCATCGACCTCAACCAGACCCTCGAGAGGATCGAGGTCGCCTACACCTACGTGCGCGATCTGGTCGCCGAAGGCGGCAGCATTCTCTTCGTCGGCACCAAGAAGCAGACGCAGGACCCGGTGGCCAGCTACGCCGCCCGGTGCGGGATGCCTTACATCAACGAGCGATGGCTCGGCGG
>JBOHDX010000053.1:0-2313 GCA_050700835.1 Nocardioidaceae bacterium | reverse complement strand
ACCGAACGCCATCAGAAGCGCGGCCGCACCGGTGAACAGGCATGCCGCCGGCACTAGATAGCGATCGAACCGGCGCGACCCCGCAGGCGTCGCCGCCGCCTCCACTGCCGGGTCGGGCTGATCCGAGTCCCGGGATGGCTCGCCGCTGGCGGTAGGACGGTCAACGATCCGCCTGCGTCGCAGCAGCACAGCCCCGAAGGCGACCAGCGCGGCGACCGCGAGGCCCACCGCCGACGTCACGCCCAGGCGCAGTACCAGACACAGGTGGTAGGCCACCGTCCAAGCCGCGAACGCCAGTAGGCACGCGTCCACCCCCATGTCGCACCAGCGCACCAGCCGCGACGACGACTGGGAGGTGGACGGCGCCGGCGAACGCGCGAGGCGGACCTCTGCCAATGTCACCGGCGTCCCCACCCGCCCTGGCCCCGGCCGTCGCGACCACCAGGCAAGGCGAGAGCACGGGCAAGCGTCGGGCGACCAGAAGGAGGGGTGCCGGTCATGCGCACCAATCTAATGGAGGGATCGGTGGCCCGAGCGAAGGCTCGGCCGGTCAGTGGGTCAGGCAGGTGAAGCCAGGTGTCCCCATCGTCTTGTGGTATCCGTACTCACGAACGGCCGCCAGTCGTGCGCGCCGGAACTTCGGCATGCACACGGTGTCCACCCCGAGCAGGTGAAGGTCGCGCTTGATCGCCGCCGGGCGCCAGCCCAGGTAGTCCGAGACGAACGTGTTGAGGGCCAGCCGCCGGTTGTAGTAGAACGCCGGGTCGTGGCGCAGGTAGTCCAAGTAGAAGTCGCGCGGCACCAGCGTGTGAATCGAGGTCGTGAGGACCGTGATCGTCGTCGAGAGATCCTGCGGAGCCAGCACCACGGCGCCCGGCCGGGATCGGTTGATCAGCTCCTCAGCCAGCCGCACCTGACCCGGGTCGCGCTGGTAGTGGAACGGCGCCGCCCAACTCGACCCCGTCGAACCCGCCCAGATCGGTGAGCTGAAGGCACCGAGCAGCACGACGAGCGCAAGCGGACCGGCCATCCTCATCATTGGCCTGGCGAACCGGCCGGTCCACCAGGTCACCAGGACACCGACCAGCGCGGCGATGCTGAGCAGCCAGGACACCCGCCACAACGTCGGGCCGAGGCCGATCAGGTGGAACGACAGCTGGGTGACGCCGGGGATGAAGGTGACCCCCATGAACAACACCAGGACCCCGGTGGTGAGCCTGGCCCGCGGGTTCGGCACCACCATCACACCCAGCAGCGCGGCGGCCACCATGATCGCCGCCGGCACCCCGTAGTCGAAGATCGTGTGGCCGAACCAGCTCGGGTCGTAGCGTTCGAACTTGCGCAGGAAGTCGTCGCCGGAACGTCCACCGACCGCCTTGGTCACCACCCCGGCGGCCACCGGGTACGCCGACATCGCGGCGAAGCCGAGCAGGGCCAGCCGACGCGAGCGCCGCAGCAGCGGGGCAACACCCGCGGCCGCGATCAGCGGGGTGAGGAACATCGCCGACGTGGTTACCCCGACCGCCGCGACACCGGCGACCAGCAGCCAGCCGGCCCGGGCCCGGGTGGGCCGCTCGACGTAGCGCAGCGCATAGACCAGCAACAGCGGCACCATCAGGCACATGAACACGACCTTGCCCTGGAACAGCCGGGTCACGAACAGGTTGCCGGGGGTGTACAGATAGCCGATTCCGTCCAGCAGGAGGAACACCAGGGCCGCCGACAACGCGGTCGATATCGCCGTGACCCGCCACACCCGCAGCAGCCGCCACAGCGCCAACACCGACAACAAGGCCGTGACCGGCGGCAGCACGATGTAGTCCACGAACGCCGCCCGGGTCCCCAGCAGGTGCGCAAGACTTCCGGCCAGCGCGTCGTAGGAGGCCATCGGCGGCCAGCTGGACATCGGATAGACGAGGTTGGCGAAGAGCGTGTCGCGAAGCGGGAACACACCGTGCGCGGCCACCCACTGCGACAGGTTCACGTAGTAGACGTCGTCGGGGTTGGGCCGCAGCACACACAAGGTCAACGCGGCCATCGCCAACCCCCAGGCGAGAGCCACGAGTGCGCTGCGGTGCTCGACCGCCGTCGACCTCAGCTCCTCGTCCGAGGTACGACCGGGCGACTGACCTGGCGGTGGGTACGGCCGCGGGCTCCACACCCGGCGAGCCGCCCAGACCGTGGCCGGAACCCCCGCCAACCACCAGGCCGCGGTCACCAACGGAAACCAGGCACCGAACGCCATCAGAAGCGCGGCCGCACCGGTGAACAGGCATGCCGCCGGCACTAGATAGCGATCGAACCGGCGCGACC
>JBOHDX010000052.1:0-28642 GCA_050700835.1 Nocardioidaceae bacterium | reverse complement strand
GCTCCTGGTCGACGTCGACCAGGAGCTGGGGGAGGGTGAGCGCTGCTCCGTCGGCCGGGTGCAGGCTGACCCAGCCGTCCGAGCCGGGCAGCGGCCCGTTGCCGGCCCAGACCACCTCACCCGACGTGGTGAGCTCGTCGAGATAGGCGGGGGAGTAGTCGGCCACCCGGGAGCCGAGCACCAGCGGCTCCAGGGCAGATGCGGGTACGGCGGTGCCAGCCAGCTGCTCGACGACTGCGAACACGCCGTCGACGCCGCGTAGTCGGCCGCCGACCTGCTGCCAGGCCGGCAGGAAGCGACCCAGCACCTCCGGTTCGACCGGTTCGACCTCGTGTCGCAACGCCGCCAGGGAGCGGCGGCGCAGCCGGCGGAGCACCTCGGCGTCGCACCACTCCGCGCCATGACCCTGTGGGCGGAACTCGCCCTCGACGACCCGGCCGTGGGTCTCCAGGCGTCGCAACGCATCGCCGACCACCGCCGATCCGAGGCGGAACCGGGTGGCCACGTCGGCCACCGTGAACGGCCCGTGACTTCGTGCGTGCCGGGCCACCAGGTCGCCCAGCGGATCGGCCACCGGGTCGAGGAAGGCGTCCGGGGTCCCAAGCGGCACGGGGACCCCGAGCGCGTCGCGCAGCCGGGAGCAGTCCTCGACGGTCGCCCAGCGGGTGTCGCCGGCTAGGGTCACCTGAACCACCCGGCGGGCCTCGGCCAGGGCAGTCAGCCAGGACACCACCGGCGATCCGTCGACGCAGCGCACCACCACCTCGTCGGTCGACTGCGGACCTAGCAGCCGGAGCAGGTCGGCCACCCCTTCGACGTCCCGCGCCCGCCGGTCCGGCAGCAGCCACTGCAGCTCCGCCCCGGTCTGCTCGACGATGTCGGGGTCGAGCAGCTCGCGCAGCTCGGCCCGGCCGAGCAGCTCGGCCAGCAGGGTCGGGTCGAGGGCCAGCGCGGCGGCGCGGCGCTCGGCGAGCGGGCTGTCGCCTTCGTACAAGAACGCCGCGACGTAGCCGAACATCAGCGACCGTGCGAACGGCGACGGCTCGTGTGTCACGACCTCGGTCAGGTTGATCCGCCGGGCGGCGACGCCGCCCATCAGGTCGTGCAGCGCAGTGAGGTCGTAGACGTCCTGCAGGCACTCGCGGACCGCTTCGAGCACGATCGGGAACGTGGGGTAGCGGTGCGCGACCTGCAGCAGCTGGGCCGAACGCTGCCGCTGCTGCCACAGAGGGCTGCGGCGGCCGGGGTCGCGGCGCGGCAGCAACAGCGCCCGGGCGGCGCACTCTCGGAAGCGCGACGCGAACAGCGCGGAACCGCCGACCTCCGCGGTCACGAGCTCGTCGACCTCGTCGGGCTCGAAGACGAACACCTCGGCACCGGGCGGGTCGGCGTCGGTCTCGGGCACCCGCACCACGATGCCGTCGTCGGACGCCACCGCCTGGCCGTCGATCCCCCACCGCTCGCGCAGCCGCGATCCCACCGCCAGCGCCCACGGCGCGTGCACCGGCAAGCCATAGGGAGAGTGCAGCACGATCCGCCAGTCGCCGAGCTCGTCGCGGAAGCGTTCGACGACGAGTGTCCGGTCGTGCGGCATCGACCCGGTCGCCTGGCGCTGCTCGGTGAGGAACCCGACCAGGTTGGCTGCCGCCCAGTCGTCGAGTCCGGCGTCGGTGCAGCGCGCGACCGCGCGGTCCTCCGGCAGCTGCGACACCTCACGTACGAACGAGCCCAACGCAGCACCGAGCTCGGCCGGCCGCCCGAGGGTGTCGCCCTTCCAGAAGGGCAGCCGTCCGGGCTGACCGGGCGCTGGGCTGACCAGGACGCGATCGTGGGTGATGTCCTCGATCCGCCAGCTGGTCGCGCCGAGTGCGAACACGTCGCCGACGCGCGACTCGTAGACCATCTCCTCGTCGAGCTCACCGACGCGTGGAGCGCCCCGTCCCGCGTCGGCTCCCACCAGGAAGACGCCGAACATGCCCCGGTCGGGGATCGTGCCCCCCGACGTCACCGCGAGCCGCTGTGCACCCGGCCGACCGGACAGGGTGCCGGTGACGCGGTCCCAGACGATCCGGGGGCGGAGCTCGGCGAACTCCTCACTGGGGTAACGGCCCGCCAGCAGGTCGAGGGTCGCGTCGTACGCCGAACGCGGCAGCGTGGCGAACGACGCCGCCCGGCGTACGGTGGCGAACCACTCGTCGACGTCGAGCGTGTCCAGTGCGGTGGCGGCGACGGTCTGCTGGGCCAGCACGTCGAGTGGGCTCTGCGGCATCGACAACGCCTCGATCGCACCGTCCCGCATGCGCTCGACGGTCACCGCGGCGTGCACGAGGTCGGCCCGGTGCTTCGGGAACAGCACGCCCCGGGACACCTCGCCCACCTGGTGACCGGCGCGGCCGACGCGCTGCAGCCCGCTCGCCACCGACGGCGGCGACTCGACCTGGATCACGAGGTCGACGGCGCCCATGTCGATGCCGAGCTCGAGACTCGACGTGGCCACCACGCAGGGCAGGCGGCCGCTCTTCAGGTCGTCCTCGATCAGGGCCCGCTGCTCCTTGCTCACCGAGCCGTGGTGTGCGCGGGCGATCACCTGCTCGGCTCCTCCGGCGGATCCGCTCTGGCCCATCAGCTGGGCCGGGACCGAGGGATCGGGCAGGGCTTCGCCGGAACGCTCGGTGGCGATCTCGTTGAGCCGGGCCGTCAGGCGCTCGGCGAGCCGGCGGGAGTTGGCGAACACGATCGTCGATCGGTGGCTTTGGAGGAGGTCGACGATGCGCTCCTCGACGTGCGGCCAGATCGACCTGCTGGAGGCCGTGCCGACCGCCGGGCCGGCGGTGTCGTCGGGGTCTGCGACATCGGAGCCGAACGTGGTGCTGCCGAGGTCGGACAGGTCCGCCACCGGGACCACCACGGACAGTTCGACCTGCTTCTGCGACGGAGGGGCCACCACGCGCACCGGCGCCTGGCCGCCCAGGAACCGGCCCACCTCCTCGACCGGGCGCACGGTGGCGGAAAGGCCGATGCGCTGGGCGGGCCGGTCGAGGAGCGCATCTAGGCGCTCCAGCGACAGGGCGAGGTGCGCGCCGCGCTTGCTGCCGGCGACAGCGTGCACCTCGTCGACGATGACGGTCTCGACTCCGCGCAGCGACTCGCGGGCCGCCGAGGTGAGCACGAGGAACAACGACTCCGGCGTCGTGATGAGGACGTCGGGGGGAGTGCGGGCGAGGGTACGCCGCACGGACGCGGGTGTGTCGCCGGATCGGATACCGACCCGGATGTCGGGCGTCCGCACGCCGAGCCTCCGCGCGGTCTGAGTGATGCCCACGAGCGGGGCGCGCAGGTTGCGCTCGACGTCCACCGCGAGCGCCTTCAGCGGCGAGACGTAGACGACGCGGCATCGCTGCTGGGCCGCCGGAGGCTCGTCGTCGCGGCTCAGCCGGTCGAGCGCCCAGAGGAACGCCGCCAGTGTCTTGCCCGACCCGGTGGGTGCGACGACGAGTGTGTGAGACCCCTCGCGGATCGACTCCCACGCGCCCAGCTGGGCCGCGGTCGGCGTCGGGAACGAGCCGGTGAACCAGGCCCGGGTCGGTGCCGAGAACTGCCCGAGCACTCGGTCGACGTCGCTGGAAGACGCCGCGTCGGGCCTCGAGCGCTGGGTCGAGCCGTCCCGGGTCACGGGTGGAACCTCACGGGCACATCATCTCTGACCGTACCGACAACCCGGCCACGGTCGTGGGTGCAGCCGGTTGGCGGCCGTCCGCACCGGCCCCGGTCGTCCACGATCGCGACTGCCACGGCTCCACCGCCCCTCGGCGGACCCGCTTCACCCGCCCCGGTCGTCCACGATCACGACTGCCACGGCTCCACCGCCCCTCGCCGCATCCGCTTGACACGTCCGCGGCACCGTTCAGCGCCCGAAATGCCCGGTTCGGCGGTACCGCTGGCGTGTGAAGCGAGCCCGAGCGGCTACGGGAGGGCCACGACGGACCAGGTACGCCCGCTGTCGGTCGACCGGGCCAGACGCCCGTCGGAGCTGACCAGATAGCCGACCTTGCCGGTGGTGAACCCGGCGTACGCGAAGTATCCGCGGAACCGTCCGTCCCGCATGTGCGGGAACGGGTTGGTGCTCGGCGTGGGCGCGCTGCTGGTCGACAGCGTGTAGATCCGGCTGCCCACCGTGTAGACGGCCCGGGTCGCGTCGACGCCGGCCAGGTTCGGCATGGTCCGGCCGTGCACTCCGGCCAGCGACACCCGTGACCAGTGGCGACCGGTGTCGGTGCTGACCAGGAGATGGTTGCCGCAGCCGATCCACAGCACATGCGAGCTGGCGCTGGATGCGCCGACATTCGTGCCGGAGGACCCGGCAGGTCCGGACCCCGTCGGGTTCGAGCAGTCGATCGCACGGGACCGCCAGGTCCGCCCGCCGTCGGTGCTGGACACGAAGCGACTGCCGGACGCGCCCGTCAGCACGCCACCGGTGACGCCGTCACCGACGACCTGGGTGTTGAACCATCCCATCGCGCCCAACACCTCGAGCTGGGGTACGCGGTGCCGAGTCCAGGTGTCCGAGCCGATCGGGGCCGACCACACCTGTTCGGACCCGTCCCGCCGGTCGCCGGTGCCGAAGGCCCAGACGGTGCCGCCCCACACCTGCAGGTCGCGCACCATCGTGGCGCCGGGCGGCGTGGCCATGTGCCAGCTGTGTCCGCCGTCGTGGGTGGCGTACACATCGAGGCCGAAGAGCCAGCCGTTCCGGCCGGTGTAGTCGTAGCGCAGCCCGAGCGCGCCACCGGGAATCTGCGGCGCCAGCGTGGTGTCGAAGTGGGCGCCCCCGTCGGTGGTGTGGGCGATCACCGGGCAGCTGGAGTCGCCGCAGGACGCCGTGCCGTGTACCCAGAACTGGTCCTTGCTGTCGGCGGTGAGCGACACGGCCCGAAGCCCCGTCGCGGCGATCGGGTCACCCGGCTTCGCCACGCCCACGGGTGTCGGCGGGGGCGTGGTGAACGTGGTCGACGTTGAGCCCGACGCGACTGGTATGGGCGGGTTGCCGGAGCCGTTCAGGATGCTCGGGACGACCACGACGCCCGCGGCCACGGCGGCCACTGCCACGACGCCGGCGACCCCTGTGCGCCGGCGGGCGACTCGGCGGCGGCTGCCGCGGCGGATGTCTCTCAACCACGCGTCCGTGTCCGTGCGCCCGTCGCGCTGGTCGCGCAGGGCGTGACGGAGCCGGTCCTCGAAGTCGTCGTGCGGGCTCTTCATGACTCTCCTCCGGCCCCGAGGCCACGATCGGAGAACGTATCGGCTGCGATGCGCAGCTTGGTGAGCGCCTTGGCGCTCTGGCTCTTCACGGTCCCCACCGTGCACCCGAGGATCTGTGCGACCTGTTGCTCGGTCATGTCCTCGTAGTAGCGCAGAGCGATCACGGCGCGCTGACGCGGCGGTAGCGCGCGCAGCGCTCGCCACAGCTCTGAGTCCTCGTGCCGGTCGTGGTGACCGGAGTCCGGCAGCTCGTCGGTGATGCGCTCACGGCGCAGCTTGCGCCAGACGCTGATGTTGCGGTTGACCATGACCCGGCGGACATAGCCCTCCGGGTCGTCCCTCGACTGGATACGGCTCCAGCTCGCGAGCGTGCGTTCGAGGGCGTCCTGGACGAGATCGGCGGCGTCCGCCTCGTTGCCGGTGAGCGCTCGACCGAAGCGGAGCAGCTCGGGGAGGCGTCCGCGCACGAACTCGTCGAAGACGTCGGCCGCATCGCGCTCCTCCTGGCGCACGTACGCTCCCCGCGTGGTCGTGGGTGGTGCCGTGACCGCGCAGAGCACGGACAGGGATTCCCCTGCGGCGAGCGCCATTCTGCCTCCTCTCCCAGACCCAGGACGTACGACTCCCGCGGAGGGTTGCCTGAGATCCCGCTCACGTCAGATGAACTCGGACAAAACAGCTACGCCGATGTCGGTGGGCCGACCTAGAGTTTCGTTCCGTGACCGAGACGACTCCTCAACAGGCGTACTCCGGGCGCGACAGCCAGGACGCGCTCGTGGTGGCCCGCGGGCTGACCAAGTCCTATGGCGACTTCATCGCGGTGCGGGGCATCGACGTCGTGGTACGCCAGGGTGAGGCATTCGGCTTCCTGGGGCCGAACGGCGCCGGCAAGTCCTCGACCATGCGCATGGTCGGTGCCGTGTCCCCGGTGACCGGTGGGGAGCTGCGCATCCTCGGGCTGGACCCGGCTACCGATGGCCCCGCAATCCGCGCCAGGCTCGGCGTCTGCCCGCAGGAGGACACCCTCGACGTCGAGCTGAGCGTGCGCGAGAACCTCACCGTCTACGGCCGCTACTTCGGGTTGTCGCGGGCCGAGTGCGGCGCGCGCGCGGACGAGCTGCTGGCGTTCGTGCAGCTCACCGAGAAGGCCAGGGCCAAGGTGGAGGACCTCTCTGGCGGGATGAAGCGCCGGCTCACCATCGCCCGATCGC
Organism: Nocardioidaceae bacterium; assembly: GCA_050700835.1. GTDB lineage: Bacteria > Actinomycetota > Actinomycetes > Propionibacteriales > Nocardioidaceae > JBOHDX01. The sequence goes on along the minus strand of JBOHDX010000052.1, from coordinate 22,172 downwards.
TGATCAACCGCCCCGACGTGCTGCTGCTCGACGAACCGACCACCGGCCTCGACCCTCAGGCGCGCCACCTCGTGTGGGAACGCCTGTTCCGGCTCAAGCAGCAAGGCGTCACGCTGGTGCTCACTACGCACTACATGGACGAGGCCGAGCAGCTGTGCGACCGGCTGGTGGTGATGGACCACGGGCTGATCGTGGCCGAGGGATCGCCGGCGCAGCTGATCGCCGAGCACTCCACCCGCGAGGTGACCGAGCTGCGGTTCGGCGTCGGCGAGCACGAGCAGCTCGCGGCCAAGGTCGAGGACCTCGCGGAGCGGGTCGAGGTGCTGCCGGACCGGCTGTTGCTCTACACCGCCGATGGCGAGGCGACGCTGGAGGCCGTGCATGAGCGCGGACTCCGCCCCGGCTCCGTGCTCGTACGCCGGTCCACGCTCGAGGACGTCTTCCTACGGCTCACCGGCCGCAGTCTGATCGACTGAAGGGGCCGGGATGGAGCTCGTCTGGCGCCAGTTCGACTACTGGGTCACGGTTTATCGCCGCACCTGGCGCGGCAGCGTGGTGTCGTCGTTCCTGCTGCCCGTGCTGTTCTTGACCGCCATGGGTGTCGGGCTCGGCGGTTTCGTCGACTCGCAGGCTCACAAGACCGCGCTGGGCGGGCTCAGCTACCTCGACTACATCGCTCCGGGGCTGCTGGCCAGCACCGCCATGCAGATGGCGTTCGGGGAGACGACGTGGCCGGTGATGGGCGCGATCCGGTGGCACAAGACCTACTTCGCCCAGCTGGCCACCCCGCTGCGCCCGGTCGACATCCTCAACGCCCACCTGATCTTCGTCGCGTTCCGGATCGCGACGTCGAGTCTGGTCTTCCTGCTGGTGATCGCGGCGTTCGGCACCGTCGGCTCCGTCGCCGGGGGAGTGGCGGCGTTCCTCGTGGTGGTGTTGCTCGGCATGGCGCATGCCACTCCGATGTTCGCGATCAGCGCCTCGTTGAAGACCCAGAGCGGGTTCTCCATCGTGTATCGGCTGGTGGTCATCCCGATGTCGTTGTTCTCGGGCACCTTCTTCCCCGTCTCGCAGCTGCCGGCCGGCATCTCGTGGATCGCCTACGAGACGCCGATGTGGCACGGGGTCGAGCTGGCCCGGATGTCGACGACTGGGGCCGTCTCGTGGTGGCCAGCGGTCGGGCATGTGGCGTACCTCCTGGCCTGGCTCGTCGTCGGCTGGTGGTTCGCCCGCCGCGCCCTGCACCACCGACTCGTCGAGAAGGGCTGACCCGATGGCCACCCTGGGCGCACGCGTCGTGCCGGTGCCGGGCATCGGGCAGGGCTGGCGCGTCGTCGAGCGCAACTTCCTCGTCTATCGCCGCAGCTGGGTCGTCTTCCTCACCGGATTCCTGGAGCCCGTGTTCTACCTGTTCTCCATCGGAGTCGGCGTCGGCGGCCTCATCGGGGACTTCCGGCTCTCCAACGGCACGCTGATCAGCTACACCGCGTTCGTCGCCCCCGGAATGCTCGCGGCGTCGGCCATGAACGGCGCCCTGTTCGACGCGACCTACAACATCTTCTTCCGGTTCAAGTACGCCAAGCTGTACGACGCGATGCTGGCCACCCCGCTGCGTACCCGCGACATCGCCAGCGGCGAGATCGCCTGGGCCCTGCTGAGAGGCACCTGCTACTCCGCGATGTTCGTGCTGGTGATGGCCCTGATGGGGTTGGTCGGCTCGCCGGTGGGGGTGCTGGCGGTTCCCGCTGTGATGCTGATCGGCTTCGGGTTCGCGGGCGCCGGCATGGCGTTGACGACGTTCATGCGGTCGTGGCAGGACTTCGAGTACATCAACCTCGCGATCATCCCGATGTTCTTGTTCTCCGCCACGTTCTACCCGTTGTCCACCTACCCCCGGGCACTTCAGATCGTGGTGGAGTGCACACCGCTCTACCAAGGTGTTGCGCTGTGTCGTGACCTCACCACCGGCCAGCTCGGCTGGGACACCCTGACCGCGGTGGTCTACCTCGCGGCGCTCGGCGCGATCGGTCTTGGCGTCGCCTCGCGCCGGCTCGGAACGCTGCTGCTGCGCTGACGTTCGTCCCGCCGCGCGAGGGATCCGTGCCGTGCGTCGGGGCCGTCACGGATACTCACCACGTGAAGCACAGCGAGTTCTGGGCCCGGATGGAGACCCACCTGGGCGGGGCGTACACCCAGGTGTGGTCGGAGCAGTACGTCCTGCGCGAGCTGGACGGGCGCACCGTTCGCCAGGCGCTTGATGCCGGGGAGCCACCCAAGAGAGTGTGGCGCGCCGTGTGGGCGGCGCTGGAACTGCCGCCGTCCGAGCGCTGACGGCCCGACCTTCGGCCCGTGCGACGAAGGAATCGACAATGCGGTTGCCCGGGCTACCCGACTGTCGATTTCTGGGCGACGAGCGCCGTCACGTCGAGGGCAGACGGAGGACGCGGCGTGTCGGTGGCGCTTCGAACACGTGTTCGGCCTAGGGTGCCTAGGGTAATGGCACCGCCTCGGTTCGGGCATTCGTCCGGCAGCGGAGCGGATCGGCAGAGCCGGTCTTCCACAGATCGTGTCGCCGGTCCCACCGCTGTCGGTGCGGGCGCCTAGATTCCCGAAGAGACAACCACGAGTCAGGTGTTTGGCAGCACCGACAGGACGGACGGGCACATGGCCGGAGCAGACCGCGACAAGGCTCTCGACACCGCGCTTGCGCAGATCGAGCGGCAGTTCGGCAAGGGATCGGTGATGCGGCTCGGTGACGAGGGCCGCGCCCCGATCGAGGTGATCCCCACCGGGTCGATCGCACTCGACGTCGCGCTCGGCATCGGTGGCCTGCCACGCGGCCGGGTGGTGGAGATCTACGGACCGGAGTCGAGCGGAAAGACGACCGTCGCACTGCACGCGGTCGCCAGCGTCCAGCGGGCCGGTGGCATCGCCGCCTTCGTCGACGCCGAGCATGCGCTCGACCCCGACTACGCAGAACGGCTCGGGGTCGACACCGACGCCCTGCTGGTGTCGCAGCCCGACAGCGGTGAGCAGGCGTTGGAGATCGCCGACATGCTGATCCGCTCCGGGGCCCTCGACATCATCGTGATCGACTCCGTCGCGGCCCTGGTGCCTCGCGCCGAGATCGAGGGGGAGATGGGGGACAGCCATGTCGGCCTGCAAGCCAGGTTGATGAGCCAGGCCCTGCGCAAGATGACCGGTGCCCTCAACGGTGCCAACACCACGTGCATCTTCATCAACCAGCTCCGGGAGAAGATCGGAGTGATGTTCGGGTCTCCCGAGACGACATCCGGTGGGCGCGCCTTGAAGTTCTACGCATCGGTGCGGCTCGACGTGCGCCGGATCGAGACGCTCAAGGACGGCACCGACATGGTCGGGAACCGCACTCGGGTCAAGGTGGCGAAGAACAAGTGCGCACCACCGTTCAAGCAAGCAGAGTTCGACATCATGTACGGCCTCGGAATCAGCCGGGAGGGTGGCCTGATCGACGTCGGGGTGGATGCGGGACTCATCCGCAAGGCTGGCGCCTGGTACACCTATGACGGCGACCAGCTCGGCCAGGGCAAGGAGAACGCCCGCACGTTCCTGCGCGACAATCCGGACCTGGCGGACGAGATCGAGAAGCGGATCAAGGAGAAGCTTGGGATCGGTCCGCACGTCGACGAGCCGGCTCCGACGAGCTCGACGAAGGGGACCAAGGGGATCAAGGAGCCGGAGGCGACCCCAGCCAGCGAGCCCACCAACATCGACTTCTGAGCCGGCCGATGGCCCGAGGCGCCCGTTCGAGCCCCGCCAGGTCAGCAGGGCGGTCCGGCGAGTCGTCCAACGCGGTGGATGCCTTGCCGCTCGACGGGCGGGAGGTCGACCCGGATCCCGATGAGGGGCCAGACGCCGACCCGGGCACGGTGGCGCGTCGCATCGCGTTGCGCCGGCTCACCGACCAGCCGCGTACCAGGGCGGACCTGGCCCAGGCCTTGGCCAAGCGCAACGTTCCCGACGATGTCGCCGTGCCGCTGCTCGACAGGTTCGAGGAGGTAGGACTTCTGGACGACGCTGCCTACGCCCGGGCGTGGGTGTCGTCGCGGCAGGCGGGTCGCGGACTGGCGCGACGAGCCCTCGCCGTCGAGCTGCGCCGCAAGGGTGTGCCTGACGACGTGGCCAACGCGGCGCTCGATGAGCTCGACCCCGACGCAGAGACCGAGACTGCCCGGCGGCTCGTGCGGCGCAAGCTGACGTCCACCGCCGGGCTGGATCCAGCCGTACGTCGTCGCCGCCTGGTCGGTCTGCTGGCGCGAAGAGGCTATCCCGCCGGCGTCGCGGCGAGGGTGGTCGGCGAGGAGCTCGCCGCGCTCGCCGACGACTGCGATGTCGACCGTCAGGACGACAGGAGCGCGCGGTGAAGCAGGGCGTTCGTCTCGCCAGGATCTTCCAGGTTCGGCAGGTGGCCGGCCCAGTCCAGCTCGACGAGGTGGCCGTCCGGGATGCCGACCGCGAGATGCTGGGCGACCCGCTGGAACGACCCGAGGTCGTGCCGGCCAAGCGCGACGGTGGTCGGTGCGTGGATGTCGGTCAAGTCGATGTCGCGGGTCTTCGGGGACGGCACCTCAGACCATTCGTCGGCCTGCATCTGCACCGCCAACGACCGGGCCTGCATCGTACGAACCAACTCACGGACGCCCTCATCGGCTCGGGGACCGAGCCACGTCCGCACATTCAGCTCCACAACGCCGTCGACGTCTCCGGCGGCCAGCAGCCGCTCCTCCACCGAGCCGATCTTGTTCCACTCCTCGTCGTCGTCCTCGACCCCGGCGTACGCCGCGCAGAGCAGCACCAACGACGACAGCCGTTGCGGCCACGTTGCCGCCACCTCGATCGCGACCTTGCCGCCCATCGATGATCCGACGATCGCGACCCGGTCGAGTGCGAGGTGGTCGAGAAGCGCGATCACGTCTTCGGCCCAGGAGAACTCACCGGGCTCCAGCGGGGTGTCGCCGAAGCCGGCCAGGTCGCAGGTGATCGTCGTCAGTCGATCCGACAACGGTGCCTGCGGCCCCCACTGACGCCGGTCGCCGACCCCGGAGTGGAGGAAGACCACCGGGGAACCATCGCCGTGCACCTCGTGCACCATCACCATGGACGCGTCACCTTCTGCACGTCACGTTCTTCTACGTCGGCCTCTGCACGCCACTTTGTCCGCGTCACCATGCTCGCTTCGCCACACGGCGACTCTAGGGTGGCGGCCATGGCCGACGCCTCTGATTTTCCGCCCGCCCACGCGGACGTCGACACCACGTGGGACGGCCTGCAGATCGCGGGCGACGAGCCGATCGGTGCGAGCGTGGTCGTGCGACGTCCCAGCCGCGGGGGCCACGACTACCTCCTGCTGCACCGCGCCCATGAGGGTCCCGACTATGCCGGTGACTGGGCCTGGACGTCGCCCGCCGGCTACCGCCGGCCCGGCGAACCGATCGTCACCGGTGCGGAGCGCGAGCTCGTCGAGGAGACCGGGATCGCTGGCGCCGACGTTCGGGCGGTCGATCTGTCGGGGCGGTGGGCCGTGTTCGCGGCCGACATCGGCGTGGACGTCCGGATCGACCTCGTTGATCCCGAGCACGACAGGTACGACTGGCTCCCACCGGACGAGGCAATGGCCCGGATCTCGCCCCACTGGGTCGGGCGGGAGCAGATCGGCCGAGTCGAGCGCAGCCCGGTTTCCAGGATCGGCTTCCGGCCCATGACGCGCGCGGACCTGCCGGCCGTCGCCGAGCGGCTGACCGCGCCGCACGTCGCGCGCTGGTACGGCCGCGAGAGCGAGGGCTTGGACTACGTTCGGGACCACTACGGGCCGAGCATCGACGGTGTGCGGCCGACCAGGATGTGGGTGTTCCAGCTCGACGGGGTGGATGCCGGACAGATCCAGGACTACCGAGCGCGTGACTACCGCGAATTCGCCGAGCTGACCGGCATGCCCGACGCCGTGGGCATCGACTACGCGATCACCGACGCGGCACTGGTCAGCCGAGGTGTGGGCACCGCCATGATCTTTGCGTTCGTCCGTGACGTGGTGCTCCCCACCTATCGGGGTCTGCGGCACGTCGTGTCGACGCCGGAGGTGGCCAATGGCGCATCGGTGCGTGTGCTGGAGAAGGCTGGTTTCGCACCCTCCCGAACGGTGTACGAGGACGGTCACATCCCGCAGCGGATGTGCGTTCTCGACGTGGCGCGGGTGTTCGGCTGATCCGGTCGGGTTGATCTTCTGGTTGGTCGTCCGACAGTTGCGCGCGCTTCGCGTCGGGGTGCGTCACTGTCGGATCGCGGGCGGGGGCTCGCGGGGGTGGCGGCGTGGTGCGTAACTGTCGGATCGCGGGCAGGGGGCTCGCGGGGGGGGTGCGGGGAGAGGCACGTCGTAGGCTTGGCCGGTCATGACCAGCACCCCCACTTCCTGTGCGAGCCCAGGCACCGGCCCAGCGACCGGCGCAGCCTCCGGCCCAGCGACCGGCGCAGCCTCCGGCCCAGGCACCGGCGCACCCCGGACGTACCAGGTGCGGACGTACGGCTGCCAGATGAACGTCCACGACTCCGAGCGGCTGGCCGGACTGCTGGAGCGCGCCGGCTACCACCAGGCGAACACCGACGAGGTCGCCGACATCGTGGTGCTCAACACCTGCGCGGTGCGGGAGAACGCCGACAACAGGCTGTACGGCAACCTCGGCCACCTCGCGTCGGTCAAGGCCGACCGGCCCGAGATGCAGATCGCCGTCGGCGGCTGTCTGGCGCAGAAGGACCGCGGGGAGATCACCCGCAGGGCGCCGTGGGTGGACGTGGTGTTCGGCACCCACAACATCGGGTCACTGCCGATTCTGCTGGAGCGGGCCCGGATCGCGCAGGAGTCGCAGGTCGAGATCCTCGAGTCACTCGAGGTGTTCCCGTCGACGTTGCCCACCAAGCGCGAGTCCGCCTACTCCGCATGGGTCTCGATCAGCGTCGGTTGCAACAACACGTGCACGTTCTGCATCGTCCCGAGGTTGCGCGGCACCGAGCAGGACAGGCGCCCCGCTGACGTCCTCGCGGAAGTCGAGGCGCTCGTCGACCAGGGCGTGCTGGAGGTCACGCTGCTTGGGCAGAACGTCAACTCCTACGGAGTCGGCTTCGGCGATCGGTTGGCGTTCGGCAAGCTGTTGCGCTCCTGCGGGACGATCTCTGGTCTCGAGCGCGTGCGGTTCACGTCACCGCACCCCCGCGACTTCACCGACGACGTGATCGACGCGATGGCACAGACTCCGACCGTCATGCCGCAGCTGCACATGCCGTTGCAGTCGGGGTCGGACACCGTGCTGAAGGCGATGCGCCGGTCGTACCGCCGGTCGAAGTACCTCGGCATCATCGAACGGGTCCGCACCGCGATGCCGCAGGCAGCGATCACGACCGACATCATCGTCGGCTTCCCGGGCGAGACCGAGGGCGACTTCGAGCAGACTCTCGACGTCGTGCGCGAGGCCAGGTTCGCCGGGGCGTACACCTTCCAGTACTCCAAGCGCCCAGGCACCCCCGCGGCCACGATGCCGGACCAGCTGCCCAAGGAGGTCGTGCAGGAGCGGTACGAGCGGCTCGTCGACCTCGTCAACGACATCACCTGGCAGGAGAACCAGACTCTGATCGGCAACCGCGTGGAGCTCCTCGTTGCCGCCGGCGAGGGTCGCAAGGACGCCGCAACCGAGCGGATGAGCGGCCGCGGCCCCGACAATCGCCTCGTGCACTTCACCCCGCCCACGGACGCGGTCGTACGCCCAGGTGACGTCGTCACCGTCGAGGTGACGTACGCCGCGCCGCACCACCTCGTGTCGGATGCGCCCGTCCTGTCGGTGCGGCGAACTCGCGCCGGCGACGCATGGGAGGGTCAGGACGCCCCTGCCAAGGTGGGGGTGTCGTTGGGGATGCCGTCGGTCGGTCCGAACACACGTCAGGCGAAGCCGTAGGCGAGGTAGGCAGCGAGGTCGCCGCGGGCAAGTCCCTCGAGCACCAGCCGCTCGTGCGGTACGACTGGGTCGGGTAGCTCCGACAGGGGGAACCACCCCATGTCCGAGGCCTTGTCGGGCTCCTGCACGGTGGGGTCGCCAGTCCACAACCGGGTCGAGAAGAACCAGTCGACGCGCTGCTCGACCGGACCGCCGTCGCGCTGGCAACGTTGCATGACCGTCAGCATCTGCAGGTCAGCGGGCGCCACGATGACGCCACTCTCCTCGAGCGCCTCGCGGCAGCCGGCGTCCGTGGCCGACTCGAACTCCTCCACGTGCCCGGCGAGCAGTGCCCAGTGGTCGTCGAAGTAGCCGGTGCCGGATCGGCGCAGCAGCAGCACCTCGGTGCCGCGCCCGCCGTCGCGCAGCAGCGCGACGTACGACGCGGGAATCAGCGCGTAGCCGCTCACTGCCACACCCCGGAGTCGTGCGACTCGGCCGGAGGGTCCATCGGCGCGACTCTGGTCAGGGTGCGATGCATGGCCGTCCTTCGCTGGGTCCTTTGCCGGGCCCCGTTGCTGGGCCCTTGGCTGGGCGGCGTACCTGTCACGAACACGGGAACGGGGATCAGGCGTCGGGGGTCTCGACGACCTCGCCGCGCGCCAGCTTGGCGTGCCGATAGCCGTAGAACGCATAGATCAGCGCACCGATCACGAACCACACGATGAACCGCAGCCACGTAACCGCCTGTAGCTTGCTGACCAGCCACAGCGAGAAGGCGATGCCCACCAACGGCGTGACCGGCATCCATGGCGTGCGAAACGTGCGAGGCAGCTCGGGGGAGCGGTAGCGCAGCACGATGACCGCCACCGACACCACGACGAACGCAAGCAGGATGCCTATGTTGGTCAGCTCGGCTGCGTCCCCGATCGGCACCAGGCCGGCGATCCCGGCGGACACGAGACCGACGATCCACACCGGGCGGTGCGGGGAGTTGACGCGGTTGGTCTTGGCGAACCAGCTGGGCAGCAGACCGTCGCGGCTGATCGCGAACCACACCCGCGACGCGCCCAACGAGAACGAGAACAGCACGGTGATGATGCCGATGATCGCGCCGAACGCGACCACCTTCGCGAACGTGGGGAGGCCGACGGACTGGAACGCGACGCCGTACGCCGCGGATTCCGACAGCTGGGTGTAGTTCTGCATTCCGGTCAGCACGGTAGCCGCCAGCAGGTAGAGCACCATCGCGATGGCCAAGGACAGCACGATCGCCTTGGGCAGGTTGCGTTCGGCGTCCTTGGACTCCTCCGCGGCCGTGCTCATGGCGTCGTAGCCGAACACCGCGAAGAAGACGGTGGCCGCGCCGGTCGCTGCACCGCTGAAGCCGTAAGGGAAGTAAGGCGTCAGGTTGTCGGACTTCACGTAGAAGACGCCGACCGCGATCACCGCGAGCACGATCACGATCTTGACGAACACGAGGTAGGTCTCTATCCGCGCGCTCGTCTTGATGCCCAGGTTGAGCAGCCACGCGACCGCCAGGCACAGCACCACGGCGAAGAGGTCGATGTGGTGCCCACCGCCGGTGCCGGGCGCTCCCAGCATCCATGCCGGCAGGTGCACACCGAACCCGTCGAGCAGGAACGTGACGTACTGCGAGACGCCGATCGCGACGACCGCAACGATGGCGGTGTACTCCAGCAGCAGGTCCCAGCCGATGAACCAGCCGACCACCTCGCCGAGCACGGCGTAGCCGTAGGTGTACGCCGATCCGGCCCGCGGGATCAGTCCCCCGAACTCGGCGTACGACAAGGCGGCGCAGGCGCTCGCGATGCCCGCGATGATGAACGAGATCGACACAGCCGGGCCCGCGGTCGTCTTGGCCACCGGTCCCGCGAGCGCGAAGATCCCGGCGCCGATGATGGCGCCAAGTCCGATGGCAGTGAGCTGCCACAAGCCGATGCTGCGCTCGAGCTGATCGCTCTCGTCGGCCGTGATCGGCTTGCGCCGGAAGATGCCCGTGATAGTGGGTCCGTTCTCGGACGGGTCTCCCCGCTGCATGCCCGAATCTCCCTGCCGTCGTCGGCGAAGCTTCCTGCCGAGCACTCTCGCAGCGGCGATGACCCAGGGTCAACGCAGGGTCAAACGAGGGGTCATCGCTGGTCAACGCCGAGTCAACGCCGAGTCGGCGCCGAGCCGGTCGCGGGGTCATCGCCTGGTCGGCGCCGGGCCGCGCCCTACGCTCGGGCCATGTTCGTGGCCGCTGCGGTCTGCCCGCACCCTCCGCTGCTCGTGCCTGAGGTGGCCTCGGGAGCTGCGGCAGAGCTCGACGGTCTGCGCAGCGCGTGCGACATGGCGGTCGGGTCGCTCACCGACTCCGCGGCGGAGGCGATCTGGGTCGTGGGGCGAGCCGCGCAGACCCGCCTCTGGTCCGGAGATTCCGCGGGCAGCTTCGCGGGGTACGGCGTGGACGTCGCGGCCGGGGGTGACGTCGCGGCCGGCGACGGTGCGGCCGGCGGCGATGGTGCGGGCGGCGGCGACGGTGCGTCGCTGCCCCTCTCGCTGACTGTCGGCGCATGGCTGCTCGACCGGGCCGGATGGACCGGGCCGCGCGCGTACGTCGGTGTGTCGGCCGCCGACCCGTCCGTCCCGGACTCGGGTCAGGCGCGGGTGGCCCTGCTAGTTATGGCCGACGGGTCGGCGCGGCGCACCCACCGCTCACCGGGGCCGTTCGACGCGCGAGCCGTCCCGTTCGACGACGCGGTCGAGCAGGCGTTGGGCGTCGGCGACCCGGCGGCGCTCCTGGCGCTGGACGACGAGCTCGCGTCGCAGCTGTGGGTCGCCGGTGTGCCGGCCCTGAAGGCGCTTGCCCGGGCCGCCACACATTGGGCCACCGGGGTCGCCGCCGAGGTTCAACACGCGGGGGCGCCCTACGGCATCGACTACGTGGTTGCCACTTGGCGGCCGGCCGGCTGAGCGGTCAGGTGAGGTCGTCGTTCTTGCCGTCGAGATTGTCGAGCGCGTTCTTGGCCTTGCTGACGCCCTTGTCGATCTTGTCGTCGTACTTGCCCTTGGTGACCTTGCTGGCTGCCTCGCCGGCCTTGTCGAGGCCGGCCGAGATCTGGTCGCTGTGATCGTCGACGGCTTTCGCGGCCTTCGCCTTGAGGTCGCCTGAGGAGCCGCCGAGCGACTTGACGGTGCCCTTGAGCTTGTCCAGGAATGACATGGGTCCTCCTCGCGTGCCGCCCGGCGTGAGTCAGGCTCCGGACTGTTGGCTGCCACACTACGGCGGGTGACCAGTCCGCCGCGAACACTGTCGGCCAGTGATGCCGTGCCGGTGGTTGCCGTCGTGGGCGCGACCGCCTCCGGCAAGTCAGAGCTCGCGGTCGAGCTGGCCGTCGATCTGGGCGGCGAGATCGTGAACACGGACTCCATGCAGCTGTATCGCGGCATGGACATCGGCACAGCCAAGCTGCCGGCTGGGCAGCGACGCGGCGTCGCGCACCACCTTCTCGACGTCCTCGACGTGACCGAGCCGGCCACGGTGGCGCAGTTCCAGGGCTGGGCCCGGGCGGCCATCGACGACTGCCGCGGCCGCGGCGTCGTGCCGGTCCTCGCCGGCGGCAGCGCGTTGTACGTCCGGGCTGTTCTCGACGAGTTCGACTTCCCCGGCACTGACCCGGCCGTACGTGCGCGGCTGGAGGCCGACCTCGCCGAGCACGGTCCGCAGTCGTTGCACGCCAAGCTGACCGCGGTCGACCCGGCGTCGGCGGCGCAGATCCTCTCGGGCAACGGCCGACGACTGGTGCGGGCGCTCGAGGTCATCGAGATCACCGGGCGGCCGTTCACCGCTGCCCTGCCGGCGAAGGTGTACGCCTACCATCCGGCAGTGCAGATCGGCGTGGACGTGCCGCGGGCCGCGCTGGATGAGCGGATCGCCGCCCGGGTCGGGCGCATGTGGTCGGCCGGCTTCGTCGACGAGGTCCGCAGGTTGGAACGCGCCGGGTTGCGGCACGGACGAACGGCGTCGCGCGCGCTCGGGTACGCCCAGGTGCTGGCCTTCCTCGCCGGTGAGTGCAGCGAGGAGGCGGCCCACGCGGCGACGGTTCAGGCGACGCGGAGGTTCGCGCGACGACAGGAGGCCTGGTTCAAGCGCGACTCGAGGGTGACGTGGGTCTTCTACGACGACCCAAAGCGGACCGACGCGGCAAAACAGATCATCAAGGTCGCGAGTTTCCTCGAACTTCCTGACGCGCCGGGTGAGGCCCGCTAGTTTCCCGGGAAAGTTGCGGCGCCGTACGTGCCGTACAACTGGGGAGGAATATATGCGAATCATCACCAAGGGAACGGCCGTGGGCGGGGCACTGGCGCTCGCCGGCTCGGTCGTCGCCCTGGCCGGGCCTGCGTCGGTGGCGTCGGCTGCTAGCGGGCCGGCGCCTGCGCCGGTGGCTCACGTGTTCGTCACCAAGGCCCACCAGATCCTGATGCCGGTCAACCTGCGTCCAGGCATGCACAAGTTCGTGGTCCGCTCGGGCGGTCACGCCGCGTTCCAGATCGTCCGCGTGCATGGCGCCTACACCAAGGCGCAGCTGGCGCACGACGTCAACTGGGGGCTCGGCCGAAGCAAGGTCCGTTGGGAGCACCGGTTCGAGCGGCACACCCGGCTGCTCGGTGGAGTGGCCGCCTCGCCCGGGCACAGCGGCACCCTCTGGGTGACGTTGCGGCCCGGCAACTACTGGGTCGCCGACACCAACGCCACGCCGACGCTGCCCCGCAAGATCCGCACGCTGCACGTCTCGGGCGCACGTCTGGTCACCCAGGCGGTGCGGTCCTTCGCGCACATCGCGGCGATCCGGGACACCACCTGGGCCGCGCGGCCACGATGGATCCCCCACACGGGCGTCTTGACGTTCACCAACAAGGCCCGGGACAACCACTTCGTCGAGCTGGCGAAGCTGGCAAAGGGCAAGACGATCGCTGACTTCCGCCGCTGGATCAACAAGGTGAAGTCCGGACAGAACCCGGGGCGTCCGCCGCTCAACCCCGCGTGGGACATGGTCACCGGAGTGGTCAGCCCGGGTGCCAGCATGCAGTCGAAGTACTCGCTTGCACCTGGCCACTACGTGTTGGTCTGCTGGTGGCCCGACGCCGACATGGGTGGAATGCCGCACGCCTTCATGGGCATGTACCGCGGGATCACGTTGCGCTGACCGTCGCGGGACCGAAGGGGTACGACCACAGCCGGTGGCCGTACCCCTTCTGCGTCACCGGTCGTCCTCGGTTGTTGACACGCTCCAGGACGCATGAGCGGTACGCCCGGGTCGTGGGCCAGACCCTTGTGCCAGACGCTTAGGCTGGACTCATGCGCTGGGTGAAGGGGCATGGCACCGAGAACGACTTCCTGGTGCTGCCCGATCCCGACGGCACTGTGCACGGACAGCTCGATGCCGACTTCGTCGTCGCCCTGTGTGACCGGCGGCGAGGGATCGGTGCCGACGGAGTGCTGCGGGCGCTGCGCACCTCGGCGCTCGCCCAGCCGGACGCGAGCGGGCTGGCAGGCCCGGCTGAGTGGTTCATGGACTATCGCAACTCCGACGGCTCACTGTCGCAGATGTGCGGCAACGGGATCCGGGTGTTCGCACTGCACCTGGCGCGTGAGGGCCTCGTCGACACGGTCGACCCGCTGCCCATCGCGACCCGCGGTGGGATCAAGTGGGTGACGTTCGCCGACGACGGGCTGATCAGCGTCGACATGGGAACGGCTCGGCCGCTGCCCGAGACAAAGATCGGGGTGCAGGGGCGCACCTGGCCGGCGTACGGGGTCGACCTCGGCAACCCGCATGCCGTGGTCCTCGTCGAGGACCTGGATGACGCCGGACCACTGCTGGATCCACCCGATCACGACGACGGCGTCTTCGGCGAAGGCGTCAACGTCGAGTTCGTGCGCCGGGTCGCCCCCGGACACCTCGCGATGCGGGTGCACGAGCGTGGCTCAGGCGAAACCCGCTCCTGCGGCACCGGCGCTTGCGCCGCGGTCGTTGCGGTGACGCAGGTGGCCGGCGATGTGGACGCCTCCGGGCCGGCAATGGCTCCGGCGTCGGACCTGGCGTACCAGATCGAGGTTGCCGGGGGACGGCTCGACGTCACCTGGTGTGCCGACGGGCACCTGCACCTGGCGGGCCCGGCGGAGATCGTCGCCGCCGGAGCGATGACGTGGAGCGGGTGCTGAGCCGGCGAACGAGCCTGACGCGGATCGCCGCACCGGCGGTCGGCCGGCTAACTGGGATGAAGCCGGGTCCGATCCGTGTCACGATCGTCGCGCCGGAACACATTGCACCCGACCGAGGTTGACACCACCAGATGACTGCTTTCCATGATGCGTACGACGAGTCCCTCGACCCGACTTCCCGGCCGGAGGTGAAGTCCCCAGAGGTGGAGTCCCCAGACGTGAAGTCGGAGCGTCCGGAGCTCGACACCGACGGTGGTGACGACTTCGTGTCCGGCTACGTCGAGGAACCTTCCGACGGCGACCGACTCGAGCCCGGCACCGGGGAGATGGACCTCGAGGACCGGCAGGCGCTGCGTCGCGTCGTCGGGTTGTCCACCGAGCTGCAGGACATCAGCGAGGTCGAGTACCGCCAGCTCCGGCTGGAGCGGGTCGTCTTGGTCGGTGTCTGGACCGACGGCAGCCTCGACGACGCCGAGAACTCGCTGACCGAGCTGGCGCTGCTGGCGCAGACGGCCGGCTCGCAGGTGCTCGAGGCGCTGATCCAGCGTCGGCGCCGCCCCGACCCTGCGACCTACATCGGCAGCGGCAAGGTCGACGCTCTGCGCGAGGCGGTGCAGTCGTCCGGGGCGGACACGGTGATCTGCGACGGAGAGCTGGCCCCGAGCCAGCTGCGCAACCTGGAGGACCGCACCAAGGTCAAGGTGGTCGACCGGACCGCCCTGATCCTCGACATCTTCGCCCAGCACGCCAAGTCCAAGGAGGGCAAGGCGCAGGTGGAGCTGGCCCAGCTGCGGTACATGACGCAGCGGCTGCGCGGCTGGGGCGGCAATCTGTCCCGCCAGGCCGGCGGTCGCGTCGGGGTCCAGGGTGGCGGCATCGGCGGCCGCGGCCCCGGCGAGACCAAGCTCGAGACGGATCGCCGCCGGATCAACACCAAGATCGCGAAGCTGCGTCGCGAACTGTCCGCGATGGCCACCACCCGGGACACCAAGAAGTCGGTACGCCGGCGCAACGAGATCCCCGCGGTCTCGATCGCCGGCTACACCAACGCGGGCAAGTCGTCGCTGCTCAACCGGGTCACCGGCGCCGGCGTGCTCGTCGAGAACGCGTTGTTCGCCACGCTCGACCCGACGACCCGGCGTACCACCACGTCGGACGGGCGCATCTACACCCTGTCCGACACCGTCGGGTTCGTGCGACACCTGCCACACCAGCTCGTCGAGGCCTTCCGGTCGACCCTGGACGAGGTGGCCGAGTCCGACCTGATCTTGCACGTGGTCGACGGCTCCCACCCCGACCCCGAGGGCCAGATCGCGGCGGTGCGCGAGGTCTTCGCCGAGATCGGCGCCGACACGGTGCCCGAGCTGATCGTGGTCAACAAGTCCGACACCGCCGATCCCATGGTGATCGCGCGGCTGCTTGCTCGCGAGCCCCACTCCGTGGTCTGCTCCGCCCGCACCGGCGACGGCATCGAAGGCGTCCTCGCCGCTGTCGAGGCGGACCTGCCGCGGCCGCAGGTGCGAGTCGAGGTGCTTCTTCCCTATGCGCGGGGCGACCTGCTCAACCAGATCCACGAGCACGGCGAGCTCGTCGCGCTCGAGCACCAGCCGGACGGCACCCGCGTGTCCGCGCGTGTGCACGAGTCGCTGGCCGGGGTGCTCGCGGAGTATGCCAACGCCGACGCGTGACGCACTGTCGCGGCCTTTAGCCGTTTGCGCCGGTTGGGTATGTGAGCGTCAAAAGCTCGGTGATGCAAGCGTTGACCGCCGACTCGATCGTGAGCCATCTGCGTCGGCGTGGCCAAGGGAACGGCCAGAGATCGGGGGTGGGGGAGCTTGTGGACGGGCGGTCCGACCCGTCCGGGCGCCGGGATAGCCTCGCCCGGTGAGTGAAGCGGGCGAGACCCAGGAGGTCAACGCCGCGCCGTCGGTGCGCACGGTCCTCGCGGCCGCGGTGGCCGCGATCCAGGGGACCGAACGCCCCGGCCAGGTGGCGATGGCCGAGGCGGTCGCGGACGCGCTGCACGTCAACCGGCACCTGCTCGTGCAGGCCGGCACCGGCACTGGCAAGTCGCTCGGCTATCTGGTGCCTGCGGTGCTGCACGACCGCCGAGTCGTCGTCGCCACCGCAACGCTCAACCTGCAGCACCAGCTGGTGCAGCGCGACATCCCTGCTCTGCTCGAGGCGGCGGACGCCGTGCTCGGCCGGCACCCGACCTACGCAGTGCTCAAGGGCCGGTCCAACTACGCGTGCCTGCACCGGATCCGCGACGGAGCACCGGACGACCAAGGCGTGCTGGTCGAAGTGCCCGCCGGAGCCCTTGGTGCCGAGGTGGTGGAGCTGCGGAGCTGGGCCGAGGAGCAGGCGGAGCAGCACGGCCCGGGCGACAAGGACGCCGCGCCGCCGCACACCGAACGGGCGTGGGCGCAGGTGTCGGTGTCGCATCGCGAGTGCCTCGGCGCCCAGCGCTGCCGGTACGCCGCCGAGTGCTTCGCCGAGCTCGCCCGCGAGGACGCGATGAGCGCCCGGCTCGTCGTGACCAACCATGCGCTGCTGGCGATCGACGCGATCGACGGCGTACCCATGTTGCCCGACTACGACGCGGTCGTCGTCGATGAGGCGCATGAGCTGACCGCCCGGGTCACCCAGGCCGCCACCGACGAGCTGTCACCTCCCATGGTCGAGAGGGCAGCGCGGCGGGCCCGCAACGCCGTTCGCGACGATGCGAGTCCGGACGATCTGGCCGACGCGGCCGACGCGCTGCGTCAGGCCATCGACGCGACGTCGCCCGGCCGGGTCGACGAGTTGTCCGAGCAGCTGCGAGACGCTTTGGCGATGGTCCGCGACGCGGCCCGGGGCTGCTGGTCGGCGATCGGCAAGGACGAGCCGGGAAGCGAGGCCGACCCCATCCGCCAGCAGGCGCGGGGACTCGTCGACGAGGTGCGCAAGATCGCCGAGCGGATGGCCGCCGGCTCGAGCGCGGACGTGCTCTGGGTGGGCGAGCGGGATCCCGGCCGGGGCGGCAACGACTTGCGAATCGCGCCGCTGGACGTGTCGTCGTCGCTGCGCGAGCGATTGTTCGGGCGCAAGACGGTCCTGCTGACCAGCGCCACGCTCGCGCTCGGCGGCGGGTTCGACCCGATCGCTTCGTCGATGGGACTGCAGCCGGCGGAGCGGGTCGACGAGGTCGGTACGCCGCGGCCGCTGGCCCGTCCGGGAGACGCCGACGCTGTGTCGGGTCCGGGTGGTGGCGTGTCCGGTGACGAGTCGGGTCCGGCTGGTGGCGTGTCGGGTCCGGCTGGTGGCGTGTCGGGTCGGGCTGGTGGCGTGTCGGATGACGAGTCCGGCGACGTTGCCGACGCCCGGCGCGACGCCGACGAGTCAGAGGAGGGGGGCGTACCCGCGGTGATCCCGTGGCGCGGGCTCGACGTGGGGTCGCCGTTCGACTACCGCCGGCAGGCGATCCTGTACGTCGCCCGGCATCTGCCCCCGCCCGGGCGGGACGGGCTCGGGACCGCGCAGATGGATGAGATCGCGGGGCTGGTGGAGGCGGCGGGCGGGCGTACCCTCGGCCTCTTCTCCTCTCGCCGGGCGGCCGAGGCTGCGACGGCGGCGGTCCGCGAACGGCTGCCCGACGTGGCGATCGGCTGCCAGGGCGAGGCGCAGCTGCCGGAGCTGGCGAGGCGGTTCCTCGCGGATCCTGCGGCCTGCCTGTTCGGCACGCTGAGCCTGTGGCAGGGGGTGGACCTGCCAGGCGACACCTGCCAGCTGGTGATCGTTGACCGGATCCCGTTCCCCCGGCCCGACGACCCGCTGCTGAGCGCCCGGCAGCGTGCGGTCGAACGCCGGGGCGGCAACGGCTTCATGTCGGTCGCGGCCACCCACGCAGCGCTGCTGCTTGCCCAGGGCACCGGCCGGCTGATCCGGCGTAGCACGGACAAAGGGGTCGTGGCGATCCTCGACCCGCGTCTGGTGACGGCGAGGTACGGCTCGTTCCTCGCGGCGTCGCTGCCCCCGATGTGGCGCACCACCGACCCGGACGTTGCGCGTGCCGCGTTGCGTCGACTCGACGCCGAGGCGCTGGCCCGCGCCGCGGTGGAGTCGGCCTGATCCGCACCCGCGGTGGACGCACTTCTCGTGGCAGGTTGGCACTTCTCACGGCATGCACCCCATGAGAAGTGCCGGTTTACCACGAGAACGTGGTAAACCGACGTCAGCGCCGTGCGGGGCGGACGGGTGCGGGCTCCTCGCGAGCCGAACGCTCAGACCCGGCGGAGAACCGCGGTGACCTTGCCGAGGATGGTGGCGTGCGTGCCGTCGATGGGGGAGTAGGCATCGTTGTGCGGCAGCAGCCACACCTGGCCGTTCTTGCGCTGGAATGTCTTGACCGTCGCCTCGCCGTCGAGCATGGCCGCCACGATCTCGCCGTTCTCGGCATCGGGTTGCTGGCGCACCACGACGTAGTCGCCGTTGCAGATCGCGGCGTCGATCATCGAGTCACCGGCGACCTCGAGAAGGAACAGGGTGCCGTCGCCGACGAGCGTCTTGGGCAGCGGGAAGATCTCCTCGACCCGCTCCTCGGCCAGGATCGGGCCGCCGGCGGCGATCCGGCCCACCACCGGGACGTACGACGGCTCAGGTCGCGCGTTGCCGATGTCGGTCTCGTCGAAGCCGAAGTCGGCAGCGTTGCCGATAGCGCGCCGGGCGGCCATCACGTCGGGCAGGAACACCTCGAGCGCACGCGGCCGGTTGGGATCACGGCGCACGAACCCCTGTGCCTCGAGGCCCTTGAGCTGATGGGCGACCGAGGACGAGCTGGTGAGCCCCACCGCCTGGCCGATCTCACGGATGCTCGGCGGATAGCCACGCGACTCGATCGAGCTGCGGATGAACTCGAGCACGCGACGCTGCCGTGGTGTCAGGCCGTGGGCATCGGGGGGGCCGTCGGGCAGCTCGGTGACCACGTCCATCCGCTCGCTCGAAGCGGGCGCCTTCCCCTTGTCGCTTCTGGCCCTGGCCATGGCGCGTCCCCTCACTGTCACCGTGTCATTGTCACCGTGATCGACCGCCGGTATGGCGGTGGCCACACGCTAGTGCGAAACCCTCGGCGGATCAAACATATGTTCGACCGCGTGTCGCGGGGTTTGAGCTGGGGAGGTCCCTCGGGTCCACGGGCCCGGCCGCCGCCCTCCGGTCGACTGCCCCCTCCGGGTCGGTTCTGGCGGATTGGTGGCTTGGCAAGCGGGGCCGGGGCGCGCCGGAGGGGTTTGCCCTGCCAGAGCCCGACCTGGGGGTTGTCCTGGCGGCCCTGGCGCCCCGCGGGCCCCGGTGTCGTGAGGGTTGCCCGGAATCGGCCCTGGTCTGGGTGCAACTGTCACGACACCGGCTCCGGGCGCCCTGCGGGCACTCCGGCGGGGTTGTCCCTGGCGTCCCTGGCGGCCCTGGTGCCTCGCGGGCCACGGTGTCGTGACGGTTGCCCGGAATCGGCCCTGGTTGGGGTGCAAGAGTCACGACACCGGCTCCCGACGCGTCGGCCTTGACCAGCCGGCCGCAGGGCCGACGACTCAGATGCCCCGGGGGGTGATGGGCTTCTCGGCGTACCCACCCTGGCCGTCGGCTTCCACCCACCACGCCCTCGCGCCCGGACGGATCGAGACCGCCTCGTGCAGCCGAGTTCCGACGTAGTGCAGACCCACCCCGTCCTCACTGGTGTATCCGGCCGACAGCGCGCCACCGGCCACCATGTCGCGGTACGCCTGGCGGCGAGGCTGGTCGCCGAAGTCGTCGTGGACGCCGTTGGTGTACGGCAGGAACCCCAGACCGTCGGTGAAGGGGTCGAGCCCGTCCCGGTACGAGTCGGTCGGGCCGCCTAGGTGCCAGCACAGGCTGCCCGCGCTGGCCCCGGCCAGGACCACCCCGGCCACCCAGCATTCGTGCAGGATCGCGGGTAGCCCGTGGGCGCGCCACAGCGCGGCGAGGTTCACCACACTGCCGCCAGAGACCAGGATCACGTCCTGCGCCAGCAGGTGTGCCCGGACGTCCGGCACGTTGGGCTGGTCGAAGAGCCGGAGCACTGAGAACGCGACCTCCGGCCGCCGCTCGGCGAACCAGGCGGACTGGCCGTCGATGACCGCCTGGGAGTCACCCACTGCCGTCGGCAGGTAGCACACGGCGAGTCCGTCGTCAGGGCGGCCCGCCAAGCCCACGGCGTACTCCACCAGGTCACCGCCACTGCGGTCGCCCGGCGCCGGCTCGAGAATCCCGGAGAACGCGAAGATCTGCCTGCGGTCACCCGTCACCGTGGCAACCTAGCCGGTCTGGTGGAATGGCAGGCATGGACCCGTTCGACGACGTGCTGGCCGCCAATGCCCTCTTCGCGGAGACCTTCGCGGGCGCACACATCCCGGGCACAGCAGCCAGCGGCCTAGCCGTCGTGACCTGCATGGACTCCCGGATCGACCCGTTCGGGATGCTCGGACTGCAGGCCGGCGACGCCAAGATCCTGCGCAATGCCGGCGCACGGGTGACCGACGACGTGCTCCGCACGCTTGTCCTGGCGGTGCACCTGCTGGGCGTCGAGCGGGTGATGGTGATCGCCCACACCGACTGCCGCATGACCAAGGTGACCGACGACGAGGTGCACGCCGCGATCCTTACCCGCGGGGTCGACACGCGGAGCCTGCAGTTCGGCACGACCAGAGACCAGGCTGCGGACCTGAGGGGCGACGTCCAGCGGGTTCGCAGCTCTCCGTACCTTCCGCCGGGGCTGCCGGTCTCCGGCTGCGTGTACGACGTGGCCACCGGGCTGCTCGACGTCGCCGTCCCGCCGGACTAGCACTCCGGGGTCACCGGCCCGTGCCACTGACCGAAGGAGCCGTCATGGGCGAACCTGTCTACCTGATCGACCCGATCGGCCGGGTCGAGTCCCCACTGACAGACAAGAGCCTGGCGCCCAGCCAGGGCGACGAGGGCGCTCCGGAGGCGGTCCTGGTCTTCCGGCCCGCCGTTGCCGAGGGGCTCAGCGACCTGGCGGTGAGTACGGACGTCATCGTGCTGACCTGGCTCGACAGAGCCCGCCGCGACGAGTTGTCGACCCGTCCGCGCGACGACCCAGCGCAGCCGATCACGGGGGTGTTCAGCACGCGCTCGCCGGATCGGCCCAACCCGATCGGTCTGCACCGCGTGCGCATCGTCTCGATCGACGAGTTGCGGGTCCGGGTGCGGAATCTCGAAGTGCTCGACGGCACGCCGATCGTCGACGTCAAGCCGGTGCTCGACCTGGCGCTCGAGCGGTAGGACCTGACTCAGTCGGCTGCAACGGCGAAGCCGTGACGTCGAGAACGTCGGCCACACGTACAACCAGAGACAACGTGGCGTCGCCGCGGGACGGCAGGGTCGCAGTCGTTGATCGACGAGATCGTCCGTCATCCGGGGCTGGAGGCCGTCCCGGTACCGTCGACCGTCGACCTCTCCTTGGATGGCGACGAGGTCAACGCGTTGCCGCCACGGCGCTGAAGACCAGCGGCGTCGGAAAGGTCGGATTGTCCTCCGGAAGGGCAGTTGCGCCGCGATACTCCTCGCGTGCAGTCGTTGACGAAGTGTCCACAGTGTGACGCCGACGTGGACACGCATAGCGGATTCGCCGTCTGGTGTCCGCGCTGCGACTGGAACGTCGCCCCCACCGGACGGAGCCCTGAGCCCGCGAGCGGCCTGTCGGCCCTGCAGAGACGGCTGGTCGATGCAATAGCCGAGCGGCTGGTCTCGGACGTCGCTTCCAGCACCCGTGGTCCCGCCACTCCCGGTGGCGGCTTGGCGGTCGCCGGGACCCTGCTGGCGTTGCCGGTGAATCTGGTCACGGCTGTCGCCGCCGTCGGAGGGCGTGCCTTCCTCGTGGGCGGCGTCAACTGGCCCGAACGCATCGCCGGCGGCGCTCTCCTGCTGGTCGCGGTGGCGACGCGACCCCGCCTGCCGGGCCGACCGCCGCA
>JBOHDX010000051.1:0-7264 GCA_050700835.1 Nocardioidaceae bacterium | reverse complement strand
ACTGGCCCTCGACGTTCTCGAGTCGCGCTGCCACCGCTCGTGAGCGGGTGCCCTGGCGCACTCGCGCGGCGACCTCTGCCACCCCGGACCGCGGTGTGAACACCTTGACCGACGCGACCTGGCAGGGGGAGCGGCGCGCTGTCGCGGTGCCCGGGCCGTCGAGCGAGGCGGCCAGAGCGATTGCAGAAGTCTCCTTGGTGCCGTCGGCGCGGACCTCGATCATCACCAGCAGGCACAGTTCGTCCTGCTCGAGGCGGACCTTGAGGTGGATTCCGTCGACCCTCACGTACGCGTGTCACCTCGTCGGTGCACGCTTCGGTTACCCGCGGCGCCCGGAACGGCACCTCACCCGCGGCCGAGGTCACCCGCCGCGCCGTGGTTGCCGTTGCGAACCACAAGTCGGCGACTGGCCTCGTCGACCTGGTCGACGTAGGCGGCGACTCGGCCTGCCACGCCGCCGCGAGCATCGCCTCGCGACGCAACGGACCAGCCCGTCGTTGTTAGACACGGCTGCTGCTGCCGAAACCGGGCCGCGATCTGCTGCAGGTGGGCACCGGCTCACGGTTCCGGGCAACCCGGATCACGTCCTCCCGGAACTCCGTGGGATAGCGCTTCGGCGTGGCGCAATCGTTCCCTGCGGCACGTCTCAGCACTGCAGGGACGTGTCACCTGTCCGTGCTGGAGACCCCAGCCCCTCCCGGGCCACCCAAGAACTCACAGATCAGTGCTGAGCTCTGGTCCGACCCACCCGTCCGGCGTCGACAGACGGCGGACCTCCGCGCAGGTCGCCAGGACCAGCATCCCTGACGTAATCACCGCGGATGTGAGCAGCATCGCGCTCGTGCTGCCGACCCAGGCCATCAGCAACCCTCCCACCAAGGGACCGGCCGGCTGGAGGGCGCTGGTGGTGAACCCCAGGCCCGCGTTCACTCGTCCTTGGAGTCGGTCGGGAGTGACGGAGAACAGGTATGAGTCTATGGCGGCGTTCAGGCCCGGTAGCCCAAGGATCGCCGCAGCAAGCAGCGCACCGAGCACCACGACGTTGGTGCTGAACGCCATCGGCGCTGTACCCGCGGGGATGAGCACGCAGGAGGTGAGCACGATGCGTCCGGTCGGCACGTTGCGGATTAGCCAAGGGGCGGTCAGTGCACCGAGAATGCCGGCGCCTGCGGCCACGGTCTCGATGCTGCCGATCGCGGCGGTGGGAACGCCGGCACGCAAGAGCTTGAGCGTCAGCACCAGAAACATGGACGAGATCGCGAAGTTCACAAGGGCCGCGGATGCCGCGATCGCTCGGAATACGCCGCGCGAGAGTAGGTACCGCAGGCCCTCGAGGATGTCGGCACGCAGCGTGAGGCGCGCGGAGAGCGCATCTGCCGGAGGCGCAAGGGGATGGCGGATGGTGAGTGCAGCCGCGGCGGCGGTCAGGTAGCTGAGCGTGTCGACCAAGAATGGGATCCAGGCGGTAATCGCGTACAGCGCACCTCCGAGCGGCGGCCCGGCCAGGCTGGCGGTGAACTGACGGGCCTGGTTCTGGCTCAGCGCCGTCGGCAACTGCTGGCTGGAGACCAGCTTACGGACGGCTGCCGCCTCGGCGGGCGCGAAGAATGCTGAGACCACGCCGGTCAGGAAGGCAGTGGCAAGCAGCATTGGCAGAGTGAGGACATCGAGGAGCAGCGCGATGGTCATTCCGGCGTACAGCATCGCCCCCGCCCCCGCTGAGCCAGACATCACGAAGCGCCGGTTCCATCTGTCCGCCAAGGCACCGGCGGGCAGGCGGGTGGTCGCGGACCCGAGCAGGAAGCTGGTTCCGGACAGCGCGGCTTGCGTGGTGGATCCAGTGACGGAGTAGCCGACGACCGGGAACAGAAATATGCTCATCGACGACCCGATGACAGACAACGTCTGGCCCGTCCAGAGCACCATGAAGTCGCGGTTGCGCCATAGTGCCGTGCTGTTCTTCACGCCCCGTCTCCGTCGTCGTCCGGCGCATGCGGCCGTCGGTGGTTCTCATCCGAGGGCTCCGGGGCCCTACTGCCGGCATCTGATCTGACGTGCTTGGCGAAACCTCGCTTTTTGGGTTCCCCGGCTAGGGCGCGACGCAGCGGGTCGCTCACGACCCGGCCGACCGTACGGTGTCGACGGCGATGGCCAGTTCGCGGGCCGTGAAATGGTGGTCTGGCGGCCGCAGGATGATCTCATCGACGCCGCGGACGCTGTAGCGGCGCATGAGCTCGGCCAACTTGCGCTGGCCCGCTCGCAAGTGTCCCTGGGCGTCTCGCTCGACGGTGTCGGGGTTTCCGGCGTCGACGCGAAGGCTGAGTTGAACCACGACCGTGTCTCCCTCAGCGCCATCGAGCAGTTCGCGAGCTTTGTCGTCAATGCCCTTGGCCGCCAGGCCACCACACAGCCAGCCGTCGACATGACCGTCGACCGCTTCCCATACCTCCGGCTTGTTTGAGCACAGCAGGAGGTCAGGGGTGATCCATCCGTCCGGTCGCGCGAACAGCTCGGGTTCGTAGGTGCCGCGAAGGTAGCCGTAAAGCTGCCTCCAGGTCTGCGCCAGGTCGATAGGCCCCCGCGGGCCGACGCCGACTCGCAGGCGCCGTCCGGTTAGTGCAGCGATGCTGACGAGACTCTTGGCAGTGACCTGGGGGCTGCGGTATCCCAACTGAATGGCGGCAAACCCGAGCTCGGTTTCGGCGTTTTGCAGCAGGCTGCCGACCTGGCCGGCGTACACGAGAGGGTCGTATCCATCCGCAAAATCTCCGCCCAGACCGAGCGGCCAATCACGGAACCAGATGGAAGTAAACCCGAGCTTCTCGAGCGCGACGATGTCGTCGGCGGAGTCATTGAACGGTCCTGCGGTGTGGGGCAGAACGAAGCCGCAGCGCATGCTAACATACCGCTCGCTGATCAGTCCGCTTGTAGCGCAGGTCGTGGAACACAGCCTGTAGCAGAGCAGACGAGACGGAGGAGCCAAAGGGGGAAGGGGTTGCGGCGACCATGTCGGTAAGTTCTTGCGCGTCCGGGCGGCAGCGGTGCCAGGTGTGGACGGCCCGGAACCATTCCGCCGCGCTGACAGGCCGGCCTAGCACCGACCGCATGAAGTCGACGGCCTCGGGGTCGTTGACTCGCAGCAGAGCAGCGAGCAGATGTAGACGACGCGCGACGGTATCCGGCGGCTTGCTCATGAGGCTGACGCCGCTGCTAAGGTACTGCTGGCGGGGTACTCCGTCGACGGGGGCAGCCACGACGATGGTAAGCGTCGGCTTTGTCAGGTGAACGTTCTTGTGGATGAAGTCGCGGCCAGACAGGATAGGGCGAACCGTGCCGGGCACCAGTGGCTCGTTGACCGTGGCGGTCAGGGACCCCACGTCGAGGTCCCCGAGCGAGACCTCGACGTCGTAGTTGTAGACCGAGTGCCTGCAGTCGCCGCTGGCGACGGCGAACGCTCCCACGAAGTTGTGGTCGTGGATCGCCATGTCCTCACTAAACCAGATGGCGGCAGTGACGTAGAAGGCGTTCTCTGGCGCGACCGCCAGCGTCAGCGGAGCCCGGCCGACAGCGCCGTGGACATCGAATTGCTCGCAGATTATGCCGGGCTCGCGCAGCGTGTTTGCGAAATGGCGCATCGTCGTCGCTTGCCACAATGGGTGCTCGAGGAGGCAGTCCTGAGCCAGGCGCGCGAACGCCCCTTGGTCTCTTCCGGCCGCCAGCCACCGGTGGTGCAGGTCATGGGTGAGGACTTGGGCCTCAGGTAGCATCGTAATCTCCTTCTCGGGTGGTGGCTGGGGTGAGCAGCAGATGGCTCAGCGTGAAGTTGAAGTCGGGCTTGTCGGTTGCGAGCCGATGCAGGACGCACATGAGGCCAGCGGATCCGGTGGCATAGTCGAACGAGTATCGGAAAAGGCGTTCGCCTGGGCAGAGCAGTCCGCTAGTGCCCGCCGAGAGGAACTCCGTTAGGGGCAGAAGCAGATCCGCCGGGTCTGGGACGGACACCTCGGGGGTGAACCGCCGAAGGTCGAGCAGGCAGTTGATAAACCCGGCGATGCCGTTGAACAGGCCCGGGCTGGAGGAGAACTTGGAGGCCACCGAGGTGGTCAGCTTGATCAGGGCGGCGAATCGGTCGGGGTCGGGGACCACGTGGTGAAGCCGGGAAAGCACCGTGATGAGACCGGCCGTGCCGCGGCTCCAGCCTGGATAGAGCGTGCCTGATGTGGTGCTGTCGGGTAGGGCTGTGACACCGTCTTGGGTGACTGTCTTCGCGAGGTCGAAGTCGGCGGCCCGGATCGCGAGCGCGAGCCAGCGGTCCCCGTCTGGCAGCGCCTGCGACAAGTGGAGGGCGAACAGCGCGACACCGGAACTTCCGTGCGCGAGACCAAGATACTGCCGGTTACGCCAACCCGCCCAGGTAAGGCCGTTGCCCGTTTGCTGCTGAGTGGCGCGCAGTTGCTGCGCGCATCGTAACGCGGCATCGGCCCACCGGTCCTCACCGGTTTCTGCCCAGAACTTCAAGCAGGCCATGCCCACCCCGGCAACGCCTTCAGCGAAATCGAGGGAGGGGCCGTCCAGTGTCTCCTCGAGCGCGCCGAGCAGGAGTCGTTCGCCACTCGCGTGGGCGCCCAACTCGAGCAGCGTCCACGCGACGCCAGCGCGGCCGGTGAGCAGGCCTGGAGGCAGCCGTGGGGCCATCTGCTCGGCGTTGCGTTGGAACCATTCGGCCGCTGCTGCGGGCACCGGCAGGTCGCAGTAATGCCAGGACCGCAGTACGCCGGCGGCACCCCAGGCGACACTTAGTGGATTGGTGAGGAAGGTCCGGTAGTCCGACGGCAGCAGGCGGTCTTGACGGTGCGGGGTCAGATGTGCGACCTGGGCCCGGTAGAGCCCTTCCGTCACGGCGATGGGGTTCTGCGGAACGTTCTCCCTGAACTCGTGGCTCGGAATCCGGGGATGTGGGTCGGTCGCTGGTCTGGCGGCAACTGTCACAGCGGACGTAGCGCTCAGCCAGGTGTCGTGTAGGTCTGCGAGGAGGTCATCTGCCTCCTCCTCCAGTTCGAGAGCTGCGCTGGCGCGGCGCAGCATCGCTCTTGCGGATCCGGGGGCGAGCGCGAGGAGATTGGTGACCGGCATAAGGCTCGCTAGCTTTACGATCCGCACAGCATGTAGATCGTCATTGGGGTTGAGCGGGTCTGCCGGTGACCGCCAAGGCAGGAAGAACCCGTGAGTGAGTGGGCCCATCGGAGGCTGGCCGGCGTTGGTTGCGCCCGTCTCGAGGTCGATCAGGTGCAGAGTGCGCTTCGCAGGGTCCCACAGCAAATTGTTCAGCGACAGGTCCCCGATCACGACCCCGCGGTCGTGGACGGCCAAGACGAGCGTGTCGAGCTGGTTCCACAGATCCATCACAAGCTTGCGGTAGCCGGAGCGGCCCGCATCCGTGGGACGGGCACGCAGGAGCGGGTGGCTTCTGGCCAATAACGCGCCCAACGAGGTGCCGGCGATGTACTGCTCAACGAGGTAGGTGTTCTGCCACTCGGTGAAGAGATCGAATACGTGCGGGATTCCCCTCACGCCAGCGAGCCGCTCTAGACAGGCGTACTCGTTGTTCAGCCGCGCAACAGTGTCTGTGGTGCGGTGCCAGCCGGTGTGAGGGCGTCCCTCCTTAAGCACCACGGGGACGTCGTCGGCGACTCGTCGGCCCAGGTAGACGCCTCCACCGGCGGAGAAGTGGAGTGCTCGCTCAACCTGGTAGTTGGTGCCGATGTGGCGCGCGCCCGGGGATTCTTGGACTGCGGTGTTTACAGCACCGGCCAGTGTGGGGACGACGCCAGGCAGAGGGTTATCGGCGTGCACGTGTGCGGAGTAGGGCACGGCTCGCGGATCCGGAACGAGGCTGCCGTCTGGGTCGCGCATCTGGGGTGTGGTGGTGCCGTCCGGGTTCAGCCGAGTGAGCGTCTTGAACGCGCCGTAGCGGTAGTAAACGCAACTGTCGGGGTCGTCCTGGGCGTCGGTGAGGATGTATGGCCCAGGATAGCCGTGCAGCGTGGCCGTGAGTTCGCACATTATGGTTGCGAAGGCGTCGTCGTCGCGGGGGTAGAGGGTGACGAATTTGCCAGCCGCGGTGCGCGACATCCATTTGCTATTGAGGATCTGAAGCAAACGGGTCGACCCGACGGCCTTGAACGCGCATCGATGTTCGAGCGCGACGCGGGCGGTGCGCGTGAGGATCTCGTAGCGGTGCATATAGTCTGTAGATACGTGGATCTTCCAGCCCTGCTCCGGCAGGGCCAGTCCGGGAGGCTGGCAGTGGACCCATAGCGACGCCCGCTCAACCCGCCAGTCGCGAGGGAGGATGTCTTTGGCTAGGGTGACGAGGTCGGCGGTCTCCTCGACAAGAGGTTGTTCGAAAAACAGGTCGCTCCCCATCACGTAGGTCGAGTAGTCGCGGGTCCCGAACAGGATGGACATCGGTCTCCTTGCTTCGCTGGGGATACCGTCCTGCGGGGGGCGTCGGAGACGGTGGTCACCGGGGACGCCGGTACGTCGGTCGCTGGCTGCTGACCCGCTGAAATCTGGCACGTTCTGTTGATGCTCAGCAGGGTCCTCAGGCAAGGCCTAGTTCGGTGACAGGGGTTCCGGGAGGCCACTTCGGCCCGCGAGGTGGGCGCCGCAGCGTTACCACGCTACGACGCCGCACCGCGCTGCCGCCGAAGTCAGCAATTGCTGCTGACGCTACTGAAGGGAGCCGGCAAGTCAAGTTCGGAGTCGGCGTCCTCAGCCATGCTCTGTAGTGCGAGGATCTCGGTCATGTTGAAACCTCCTCTCCATGGGTACGACAAGGGTGCTGTAGGCAACCACCCTTAGCCGCTTGTCTAAATCCTGTCAAGTCCGGCGGTGGCGCACGAAAGATGCCAAACCGGTCCTTATCTCCCGAAACAGCGCCCGTCGAGCGCCGGGTGATGCTGTCGGTGCTGGACCGCAAGTGGCGCGAGCACCTGTACGAGATGGACTATTTGCGCGAGGGCATCGGCCTGCGGGCGTACTCCCAGCGAGACCCGTTGGTGGAGTACCAACGTGAGGGGTTCGAGCTGTTCGCGGCCATGATGGACGGGATCAAGGAGGAGTCCGTCGGGTTCTTGTTCCACGTCGACGTGCAGATCGAGCAGGCGGAGGAGGCTCCCGACGTCGTGACCGTCGACGGAGCCGACGCGGTCGGCGGGGCCGAGCCGGTGCGGCTCGAGAAGGCGCCGGCGGATGCCGACGG
>JBOHDX010000050.1:0-55243 GCA_050700835.1 Nocardioidaceae bacterium | reverse complement strand
CGAGGCGTCAGCCGTCTGCCGCGACCGGGTCGAGGCGGTAGCCGTGTCCGCGCAGCGTGGTGATCGCCGGCAGCTTCGCGACCGGCTCATGTGACTCGGCCGCCTCGGCGAGCCGTTTGCGGAGGGCGGCGATGTGGACGTCGAGCGTCTTCGTCGACCCGAACCAGTTCTCGTCCCACACCTCAGACATCAACGTGTCACGGTTCAGGGCGCGGCCCACGGAGTTGGCCAGCCGGGCGAGCAGGTCGAACTCCTTGGCCCGCAGCGAGACCTCGTCGCCGGCGATCGTGCACCGGCGCGCCTGCATGTCCAGCCGCAGGTCGCCGGAGCAGAAAACGCTCGCCTCCACGCCGTACTCGGCGGCGCCTCGGCGCAGATGGGCACGGACCCGGGCCAGCAGCTCGGTCAGGCCGAACGGCTTGGTGAGATAGTCGTCGGCGCCGGCCTCGAGGCCGACCACGACGTCCATCTCGTCGCGGCGAGCCGTGAGCATCACGATCACGCACGACGGCTGCATCAGCCGAAGGTCGCGGCAGACGTCGACACCGTCCATATCGGGCAGCCCCAGGTCCAGCAGGGCCAGGTCGAAGCTGCTGCCGCGGATCTGCTCCAAGGCATGCGCACCGGTCTGGGCCCAGGCCACCGCGTGGCCGTTGGCGCGCAGTGCGGAGTCGAGCGAGGACCCGATCACGTGGTCGTCCTCGACCAGCAGCAGGTTCGGCACGTCACCATCGTAGAGAGCCGCTCCAGGCGCCGCGGTCATTGCTCGCCCCCCGAGGGATCGGACCCGACGACGCAGGTACGCCCGCGCACCGAGTCAAAGACGTCGTCGGAGAACGGGCGCCCGGCAGGGCGTCCCCGCTCGGTGTACCACTCGTGGCCGAACACGAGGCGGTACACCGGGCGCGGGAGCCGCAGGGCGACCGCCAGGGTGCGGTCTGCACCGTCGGCTTTCGCCTGGCTGGTGTGCGCCTGCATCGAGGCCCGCTTGGCGTCAAGATGCCCGCGTACGTCGATCCGGTGCGTGATGGACTCCGGCGCGGAATAGACCTGGTCGGCCTTGACCAGCGGGAACTCCGGAACCCGGCGGCCAAGCAGCTTGGCGAGCCGCAGGCCGAGCAGGATCTTGCTCCGGTCCACGGTCGCCTCCAGGACGACCGGCGTGCCGGCGATCTCGGCGGCCCGGGCCGCAACCCGCTGCACCTGCACGTGGTCCGGGTGCCCATAGCCCCCGCGCCGGTCGTAGCTGGTGACGACGTCGGCGCGCTCCTCGATCAGCACCTCCGCAAGCCGTTCCGCCGCTTCCTCGACCGGTGCATGCGCGAACGCCGGCAGCTGGTCACGGCGCGCGCCGCCCACACTTGCGCCCGCGCCCTCCGCGGCCGCGCTGACGGTGCCGTGGTCACCCGCGCCCTCGCTGTCGACACCCGCGCCGTCGACACCCGCGCCGTCGGCACCCGCGCCGTGGACACCCGCGCCGTCGACACCCGTGCCGTCCATGCCGGAGTCGCCGTAGCCGAGCAGCACGACGCGGGAGCAGCCGAGGGCTGCGGCGGAGCGTTCCACCTCGGCGATGCGTCGGGTGCCGAGGTCGTCGACGAACTCGGCGCTGGTGAGGCCTCCCTCACCAGCGGTGGCGACCACCAGCACGACGCGGTGACCCTGTGCGGCCACCTTGGCCATCGTGCCGCCGGTCAGCAGCGCCTCGTCGTCCGGGTGAGCGTGGAACGCGACGAGGGTGAGACAAGCCGCGTCGTTCATGGCGTCCCGACCTGGCTCGACGACACCTCCGGCATGGTGATCACGCCCGCCTGCAGGCGGGCCTCCGCATAGGCGTCGTGGGTACGCACGAGCGCCTCCTGCCAGGAGAACGGCGGCAGCGTCATCCGGTTGTGGTGATGCACCGCGAGGCGCAGGTCGGGACGCGCCACGAGCAGTGACAGCGCTCGCACGATCTCGGCGTCCGAGCTGGCCAGCAAACCGTCCCGGCCGTGCGTGACGAACTCCGACACCCCGCTGCTGGCGTAGCCGACCACCGGGAGGCCCGCGCACCGTGCTTCGAGGGCGGCGATCCCGAACGACTCCAGCCGCGCCGGCGAGACGTACACGTCCGAACGACCCAGGATGCGGCGTACGTCGTCACGCGCGACGCGTCCGGGCAGCTCCACCCAGTCAGCCATGTGGTGCCGGTCGATGTAGCGCTCCATGGCGGGTCGCTGCGGGCCGTCGCCGACGAGGACGGCGCGGACGCGGATTCCGCTCGGAGCGGCGCGGTGCACACGCCGCAGCATGGACAGCAACGGCATGGGCCGCTTGCGCGGAGCCAGGCGCATCGCGGTGACGATGGTGACGTCACCGTCGGGGCGGGGGCTCTCGGGCAGCTGCCAGGCGGAGGTATCGACGGCGTTGGGCAGCACCCGGACCGACCGGCCCGGCCCGAGCGCCCGCCGGATCGGCTCGGCGGCGGCTTCGCTGACCGCGCTCCACACGACCGGCCAGCGCCGATGACCCACGGCGAGGTCGGCCCAGCGGAACCCGGGCGCCGGCCACATCGAGTGCACGGTGATGACCGTGGGGAGCCCGGCCCGCGAGGCCGAGCTGGCGGCGGTGGCCCCGAACGGCGAGATCATCGAGATGTGCACGTGCACGATGTCGTACTGCTCAAGCATGCCCGGCGCGAGGTGGCGAGGGTCGAACAACCGGTTGCCTGCCCGCATCACCCCGATGGGTGTACGGGTCGGGAACCGGATGATGCGACCCCCGGCCGCGCTGTCGGTGACCGGGTCCGGTCCGGACGCCGGTGCGACGTCGGCGCTCTCCGGGATGATCGTCAGCACGTCGACGTGGTGACCGGCGGCGCGCTGATAACCGGTCAGGTCGTGCACATGTGTCTCGATGCCGCCCAGCCGAGGCAGGTAGTTGTCGGTGACGTGCGCGATGCGCAACATGCTCAGCCCGCCTTCGTGGTGGGCTCGGACGAGGCGGTGTGCCCGGTCGGTGCCACCGGCTTTGTCAGCACCACCGGCTTGGTCAGAACCACGGCAGGGGGGCCGGCCACGGCGAGCCCACGCCGCCTGCGGTGCACCCATCCCCACGCACCCAGCCAGACGAACCCGACCGGGATCTCCAGCAGGAAGATGCAGGTGCGATAGACGACGACCGCGGCGGCGATGGCCACGTGGTCGCTGCCGAACGTCAACAGGAGTCCGGTCATGCCCAGCTCGACGAAGCCCGAGCCTCCCGGTGTGAACGGGATCATCGTCAGCACCCGCTCGAGGGCGAACGCCGCGAAGATCTCGGCGAAGCCGAGGTGGGCGCCGACCAGCCGCAGAGCGAGCAGCAGCAGGGCGAACTGGAGTGCTGTGTAGATCGTGAGAGATGCGGTGATCGCCGGCCACGCCCGGCGCAGCAGGGACTCCACATCGCGGAGTACGTCGGCGAACCGGGTTCGCCGGACGATCGGTGGAGCGACGGCCAGCACGACCAGCAGCGCACCGATGCCGATACTCGAGGCGATCAGCAGGGTCGTACCGTGCCGGCCACCGTGGATCAGCAGCAGGACCAAGGCCACAATCGGCAGCAGCAGCTTGAACACTGCGTGCGACACCGATGAGACGATCGTCAGCCGGGCGAAGTCTCGACCGCGGAACCCCCACGTCCGGCACATCGCGTAGTTCAGGCCCATCCCTGCCGCCCCGCCGAGTGGCAGCACGTTGGCCACGGCGCCGCCGGTCAGGTTCAGGGTCAGGGCACGTCGACGGGACAGGCCAGGCATGGATGCGGTGAGCACTCCGGCGTAGGCCACCAGGCCGGCGAACCACAACGTCACCAGCAGGATCGCGCCGGGAGCATGCACCGCGCCCAGAGCGGTGCCGATGTCCGACCAGTGGGTGCCGGCCAGGCGCGGCAGCAGGATCGCGACCCCGGTGACGATCACCAGGGCGATCAGCACCCGCCACCACTTCGCGTGCGTACGCAACAACGTCCACACGTGTTGCGGCGCGTGGGCGCCCATTGCCTCGTCCGCTCCTGCGGGGTCCCCTTGTCGCGCGGGGGCGACGCGGTTGGTCACCGTGCAGCCCTCCCGTCATCATCGACTAGCCCAAGCAAAGCATGTCAGCCGCCCATCCCGCCTCGATCCCGGTCAGAGCGCGGTAAGAAATGGGGTGATGCCCGACATGCCCCTGGCGTGAACCCTCCTGCCGGCCGGTCAGGCGTCCCCCGCGACGCGTATCCGGCACGTCGGGCACAGTGGTGGCAGCAGATCGGGGGATGCCGCAGATCGGGTGGCCGGCGTCGACCGGGCCGATCGATGTCGCGCGGTCGTACCAGCCGGAGGAGGCAGCATGCGTCGCCGGATCCTCGCCGTTGCTGTCGTCGCGGTGATGCTGGCGGTGACACTGTTCGGCGTGCCGCTGGCGATCGCGGTGCAGCGGTTGCTGGTGGGCGGCGAGGGGGACGAGCTCGAGCGGGTCGCGTCGCGCACCGCCATCGAGCTCTCGGCGCAAGGTGATCTGGACCTCGCATCCGGCTCGAAGGGATCGGTCCAGCTGGGCAGCTACGACATGCATGGCCGGCGGGTCAGCGGTCAGGGTCCGTCGAGCGCGGACCCGCAGGTGCGCCAGGCGTTGCATGGCATCGTGGTCCGTGCCCAGGGCACCGGAGACCTCGTGGTCGCGGTACCGGTGTACGGCCACGGACACGTGCTTGGCGCCGTGCGAGCCACGTCGTCCCCCACGTTGCTGAACGCCACGGTGTGGGGCTCGTGGTTGGCGATGCTCGGTCTGGCCGCAGTGGCGACCGGGTCGGCGGTGCTGCTGGCGCGGCGCCAGGCGCGCCGGTTGAGCACCCCGATCGAGGATCTCGAACAGGTGGCGGAGAGCCTCGGCGCCGGCGACTTCAGCGTGCGCGCTCAGACCAGCGGGGTCGGTGAGGTAGACCGGGCCGGCGACGCGCTGAACCGTACGGCGGCGAGGCTCGGCGACCTGCTGGCCCGCGAACGTGACTTCTCCGCGCACGCCTCGCACCAGCTGCGGACACCGCTCACCGGGCTGCGCCTGGGCATCGAGACCGCCCTGGCCGACCCGGATGCCGACACCCGGGAGGCCCTGCGCCAGGCCCTCGACACCGTCGACAACCTGTCCCGGACGGTCGACGACGTACTCGCGCTGACCCGCGGCTCCAGCACCGCGACGTTGCCGTTGGACGTGACCGGGGTGCTGGACGACCTGTCGGCGCGCTGGCAGCAGACGTATGAGCACCTCGGCAGGGTCCTCGTGGTGACCGCGGACGAGCCGCCGTCGACCACGGTGTCACTGCCCGCTGTACGCCAGATCCTCGACGTGCTGGTGGACAACGCGCTGCGACACGGCAGGGGTCGGGTCAGCGTCACCGCTCGGGATGCGGGAGGGGCGCTCGCCTTCGACGTGTGCGACGCGGGCAGCACCGAGGGCCGCTCGCTGCTGGCGGGGCCCCTGAGTGGCGACGACGACGGGCGGCGGGCGCTCGGACTGTCGATGGCCCGGGCGCTGGCCGAGGGCGAGGGCGGTCGGCTCGTGCATGCGTGGAACGAGACGACGACGAGGTTGACCCTGCTGCTGCCGGCCATGCCGGTCGACGACCCAGTCGAGGCTGCCACCGATTCCCCGCGGGATGGTGCGACCGGCTCACGGGACACGTCGCACGACGTCACCGGGCCGGCGGCACCGAGATCGGGCTAGCCGTGCCCGCTGATCCCGGTCTTGGTGCACAGCCCCTTCGGGATGTCCTTCGTCCTGTCCTGCTTGATGTAGTTGAACAGCTGCTTCGACCGGGTGGGATCCCAGTGCACGGCGAGGTCGGAGATGGGGACCGAGCAGTTGAGGCCGCTGCCCCCGGTCACATGCGCGATCGCCCACACGAAGCGTGCGAGGTCCAACGGGCCGACGTTGTCGCCGACCGTCAGCGAGGACACCGCCGCATCGGTCAGGTTGAAGTAGCGGACGGGGTCGACCAGGCTCCGCCACGACGCCGCCTTGGCGGCGATGGCGCTGACCACCTGACGCTGGTGCTCGATCCGAGCGATGTCTGACAGGGCGAAGGCGTGCCGTGACCGGGCGTACCCGAGCGCCGTGATGCCACCGGCGTGCAGGCAACCGTGGCTGTCCAGCTCGGACCTGGTGATGTGCAGCCCGGCCCTCCTGTCCTGCACCGGCCCGTGCGGGCAGATCTGCACCCCGCCGACGGCGTCCACGACGTTGACGAACCCGCCGAAGCCGACCTCGATGTAGTCGTCCACCCGGATGCCGGTGTCCTGTTCGATGGTCTTGACGAGCAGCTTGGGTCCGCCGTACGCGAAGGCCGCGTTGATCTTGGTGGTCCCGTGACCCGGGATCGGCACCAGCGAGTCGCGTGGGATCGACATCAGCAGCGACGGACCGCTGCCGGTATGCAGCAGCATGATGGTGTCGGTCCGCTGACCGCTGGCCTTGCCGGTGTGCAGCTGCTTGCGCTGCTGGGCGTCGAGGCCCTTGCGGCTGTCGGACCCGACGAGGAGGTAGGTCGTGCCCGGCTGGTCGGCCGGGCGACTGCCGCTGGGCGAGGCGTCGACCTTGTCGATCTTGGACCACGCCCACAGCGGGACCGCGACCAGGAAGATGATCCAGGCGAGGAAAAGGGCAAGGACGGCCCGCCAGATCCACCGGCGCCGGCGCTTGGTACGCGGGGGCTTGGGGGTGCCGGATCCACCGCCCGGCTTGCCACCAGGTGGTGGGAGCTGCATCGGAGGGAGCTGGTCGCCGCCGCCTGGTGCGCCGACCGGAGTCCTTGCGGGAGTCGTTGCGGGAGCGGCGGGGCTGGCCGCGCCCGTCGGCGGGGACGGCGGCGGTCCGGCGGGGTGCCGTTGCCCGATCATCTGGGTCGCGTCGGGGTCTTGCGACGAACCCGCACTGTTGGTTCCCCGCGGAAGACCGGGGATGGCCTGCGTCGCCTCGGGATCGCCCGACCCCGAGGCCCCGGCGGCGTGGTCAGGGGCCTCGGACGAGCCGTTGTCCCGTGGTGACGACGAGGGCCGGGGGCCGCCGGAGAGCCAGCTGTACCCGTCGTCGTCCGGGGGCGACGGGGGCGGTCGATCGCTTGACATGGCGTCGACGGTAGCGGAGCGATTCCAGCCGATCGGGCGCGAGAGGCGGCGGGTGGGAGCAGCGTCACTCCCGCGCCACGCCGGGAACGGATGTGACCGATGTGGCCGATGTGATGCACGAGACTGTCCGGCGGGCGTCGGTGCGCCGCCCCGTTCCCGTCCCGAGAGGAACTGATGACTCTCGCCTCACCGAGAGCCGGCGGCAGAGTCCCGATCGGCGCCGGCTCTCGCACCGGAGCACGCAGCGACCGGGTGCGGTTCCGGCGTTCGCTGACGTTGATGCTGATGACGTTGCTGCTGCCCGGCTCAGCGCAGCTCGCGGCGGGCAACCGCAGGATCGGTCGGCTCGCGATCCGGATCTGGGCGGTGCTGGTCGCGGCGCTGCTGCTGCTGATCCTGGTCGGGCTCACGTGGCGATCCGAGCTGATCAGGCTGTTCACCGACACGTCGTGGCTGCTGGCGCTTCGGATCGTGCTGAGCGCCGCCGCGGTCGGCTGGGTGGTGCTGTTCGTCGACGCGTGGCGCCTCGGGGAGCCCCTCGGTCTGACCCGGGCCCACCGGGCCGCGATGGCGGGCATCAACACCGCTCTGTGCTTCGTCTCCGCGGGCGCGCTCCTGCTCTCCGCGCACATCGTCGCGGTTCAGCGGGACTTCATCACCAGCGTGTTCGGCTCGCAGACGGTGTCGCAGGCCGTCAAGGGCCGCTACAACGTTCTGCTCCTCGGCGGCGACTCGGGACCGACGCGGGTCGGGATGCGTCCCGACTCGATCACGTTGGCCAGCATCGACGCTGCGACCGGACGTACCGTGCTGATCGGCCTGCCGCGCAACCTAATGAACGCGCCCTTCCCGGCCGGTAGTGCGATGGCCAAGCGCTTCCCGCACGGGTTCAACTGCGCGACCTGCGAGCTGAACGCCATCAACACCTGGGCCACAGAGCACCGGTCGGTGTTCCCCTCGACGGTCAAGGACCCCGGGATCTACGCGACCGAGCAGGCGGTCAAGCAGATCACCGGTCTCAAGGTCAACTACTACGCGATGGTCAATCTCGGCGGCTTCCAGCAGCTCGTGGACGCGCTCGGCGGGGTCACGATCCGGGTGCCGACGCCCATCCCGATCGGCGGCATCGGTCACGCGATCACCGGCTACATCCCCGCGGGCGTACACCATCTCGACGGGTTCCAGACGCTGTGGTTCGCGCGCAGCAGGGTGGCGACTGACGACTACTACCGGATGGCCAGGCAGAAGTGCGTGATGAACGCGATGCTGCACCAGCTCAGCCCGGAGACCGTGGTGCTCAAGAGCCAGGACATCGCCAAGGCGGGCAAGTCGATCCTGCGTACCGACATCCCGGCGTCCCAGCTGGCCACCTTCATCGACCTGGCCCTGAAGGCACGGTCCCAGCCGGTGTCGACCGTGTCGCTGGTCCCCCCGGCGATCACGACGTATGCACCCGACTTCGCCAAGATCCGGACCATGGTGTCGACGGCGATCTCCAAGGCAGAGGGCAATGGTCCGGCCAAGACGGGAAGGCACCGGCTTCGCCACACCGACAACACCGCCGCCAATGACGCGTCCAACCTCACCAACGCCTGCTGACCGACCAACCGGAGTGCCCTCCCGGCGCGGCCCCCGACGCGCCGACGCGCAATTGCGGGAATGTGGCTGGGATCCGGCGCCCAGCTCGACCACCTTCCCGCACATGCGAGGGTGGTTAGGCTCGGCGCTCGGCCAGCGGGAGGCCAGGCGGCAGCCCGGGGCTAGGACGGGGGCCAGCGGGCGAGACGAAGGGAGGGGACGCAGGTGCCGGTCAGTCCCCGCGTCGTCGCCGTGGTCGTGACGTGGAACCGCCGTGAGCTGCTGACCGAGGCCCTGGACGCGCTGGCCGCCCAGACGTACCCGTTGGCCGGGACCGTGGTGGTCGACAACGCCTCCAGCGACGGCACTGCCGCAGGGGTACGCGCTGCGTACCCCTCGGTCGATCTGGTGCCGCTGACCCGCAACACCGGCGGCGCGGGCGGCTTCGCCGTCGGGATCGAACGGGCCCTCGAGACACACCACCCGGACCTGTTGTGGCTGCTCGACGACGACACCGTTCCAGACCCGACGGCCCTCGAGGCGCTCGTCGCCGCCCGCGGCCGCTATCGAGGGACCCCGCCGAGTGTGCTGGCCAGCCGGGTGGTGTGGACGGACGGCCGCGACCACCCGATGAACACGCCGCGGCGCAAGCCCATGGTCTCGGCGCCGGAGCGCGCGGACGCCGGCGCGGTGGGAGCGCTGCCGGTGCGATCGGCGTCGTTCGTGTCGATCGCCGTCGACGCGATGGCCGTGCGCGAGCGGGGGCTCCCCGTTGCGGACTATTTCCTTTGGAACGACGACTTCGAGTTCACCACCCGACTGCTCCGGGACCGCGTCGGTCTGCACGTGCCGGCGAGCCGGGTCGTACACAAGACCCGCACGTTCGGTTCGACCGACGCCGACCCCGGCGACCGCTTCTTCTTCGAGGTGCGCAACAAGGTCTGGCTGTTCACCCGTTCGCCGGGGCTGGCACCGCTCGAGCGTCTGTTGTACGCCGGTTCTACCGCTCGCCGCTGGGCACGCACCTTCGCGTCGTCGTCCGATCGCCGCACTCTGCTCCGCGGGCTCGGCCGCGGAGTGGTGGCGGGGCTGCGACACGGTCCCCGACCGACGCGTGACGTCGTGGCGTCGGCGCTGCCCGGACACGTCGAGGCGGCAGGGGACGACGATGACTGACGACTCGGGCCCGACGGCCCCGCCGGATGTGCCAGCCGGCTCCGGCGCGCCGGGCGTGGCCGAGCCGCTGCATCGGGTGGCGTTCTCCCTCCTGATGGCGGTGTACGCCGGGGACGACCCGGACTTCCTGCGGCTCGCCTTCACCAGCGCCGTGGACGACCAGACCCGCCGCCCCGACCAGGTGGTCCTCGTCCAGGACGGGCCGATCCCCACACCTCTGGCGGCCACCCTGGCCGTCCTCGCTGACCGCAGTCCCGTACCCGTCCAAGTGCTGGCCCTGCCGCACAACATCGGCCTCGGGCCGGCGCTGGACCAGGGGCTGGCCGCGTGCGCACACGACGTGGTGGCCCGGATGGATGCCGACGACGTCTGCGTGCCCCGCAGGTTCGAGGTCCAGATCCCGCTGATCGAGGCCGGCGCCGACATCGTCGGCTCCGCGCTGATGGAGTTCGTCGACGACATCGACCACGTCGTCCTCACCCGGGTGCCGCCGTTGGACGAGGACTGGATCCGTTCGGCCGCGCGCTTCCGCGACCCGTTCAACCATCCGACGGTCGTCTACCGTCGCGCCGCCGTCGAACGGGCCGGCGGTTACCAGGACCTCCCGCTGATGGAGGACTACCTGCTGTTCGCCCGGATGCTGGCGGCCGGGGCCCGGCCGGCCAACGTGGCCGAACCGCTCGTCTACTACCGGGTCAGCGCCGGCGCCTACGCCCGTCGGGGAGGGCGGGCGTTGCTGCGCTCCGAGCTGGCACTGCAACGCCGGTTCCGGGACTTGGGGATCACTACCCGCCGCGAGTACGTCCGCAACGTGGTCGTTCGCGGTGGTTACCGGCTCGTACCCCAGGGCCTGCGGCGGGTGGCGTACCGCCGGCTGATCGCCAGGCGAGGCGTCGCCGGCTCCCCGGAAGGTGGGGCGGATCACCCTGGCGCAGCGGCGGGTCCATCACCGCGGCGCCGATAGACTGGAGGACGCTGTGCCCATCCGCTGGGCCACTGATCTGGAGTGTTCGTGAACGTTGACCTCGTCGTCGTCGGATCCGGACTGTTCGGCCTCACGATCGCCGAACGCTGCGCCGACGACCTCGGACTGAGGGTGCTGATCCTCGACCGACGGAACCACATCGGCGGCAACGCCTACTCCGAGACCGACCCCGACACCGGCATCGAGGTGCACAAGTACGGCGCGCACCTGTTCCACACCTCGAACCAGCGGGTGTGGGACTACGTCAACCGGTTCACGTCGTTCACCGGCTACCAGCACCGGGTGTTCACGACGTACCAAGGCCGCGTCTATCCGATGCCGGTCAACCTCGCGACCATCTGCGAGTACTTCGGCAAGGTGATGTCGCCGGACCAGGCGCGGGCGCTGGTGCACGAGCAGGCCGGCGAGATCGACACCGCCGACGCGGCCAACCTCGAGGAGAAGGGCATCTCCCTGATCGGCCGTCCGCTGTACGAAGCCTTCGTGCGTGGCTACACGCTCAAGCAGTGGCAGACCGACCCCCGGGAGCTGCCGCCGGAGATCATCAGCCGGCTGCCGGTGCGCTACAACTTCGACAACCGCTACTTCAACGACACCCACGAAGGCCTGCCCACCGACGGCTACACCGCGTGGCTGACCCGGATGGCGGACCACCCGAACATCGAGGTCGAGTTCGAGACCGACTTCTTCGACCGCCGCGACGACGTCCTCGGCAACGTTCCAGTCGTCTACACAGGGCCCGTCGACCAGTACTTCGACTACTCCGCCGGCGACCTGTCGTGGCGCACGATCGACTTCGACTACGAGGTGAAGGACGTCGGCGACTTCCAGGGCACGCCGGTGATGAACTACGCCGACGAGGAGGTGCCCTACACCCGGATCATCGAGCCGCGGCACTTCCACCCCGAGCGCGACCACTACAAGGCCGACAAGACCGTGATCATGCGCGAGTTCAGCCGCTTCGCGGTCAAGGGCGACGAGCCCTACTACCCGATCAACACCGCCGAGGATCGGGAGAAGCTGTTGAAGTACCGCGACCTGGCCAGGGGCGAGCCGCAGGTTCTCTTCGGCGGTCGCCTCGGCACCTACAAGTACCTCGACATGCACATGGCGATCGGCTCGGCCCTGTCGGCGTACGACAACAAGATCCGTCCCCATTTCGCCGATGGTGACGACCTGACCAGCGGGGGAGTCGACGCATGACTGATTCACTTTCAGGGTCACTTTCAGGGTCACTCACAGGCGCGACGGTCGAGAGCACCGAGACCGAGCACGAGGAGCCCGGGAA
Source organism: Nocardioidaceae bacterium (assembly GCA_050700835.1). Taxonomy (GTDB): domain Bacteria; phylum Actinomycetota; class Actinomycetes; order Propionibacteriales; family Nocardioidaceae; genus JBOHDX01. The sequence goes on along the minus strand of JBOHDX010000050.1, from coordinate 43,096 downwards.
GGTACGCCGGGTGCTGCAGCGCGTCGTGCTCCCCGCCGACCGCGACCTGGACGTGCTGCCGTTGTACGTCGACTACGGCGCCGGACTGCGCGAGGCCGAGCCGGGGCGTCAGGTGCCCGCGGCGGCGCCGGTCGACCTGCTGTCCGCGACCCGCCACCCGGAGAACATCCTCAGCCGTTGCCGGCTCCGCGTGCCCGCCGACCAGCGGGTGTCGTTCGGGACCTACTTCAACGCGTTCGCCGCGAGCTACTGGCGGATGTACTCCGTCATCGACCAGGTGGTGCTGCGGGTGCGCGTCAGCGGCTCGGCCACGGTGATCGTCTACCGCTCGACCCCCGACGGTCGTTCACAGCGGGTGGCATCGGAGTCGACCGAGGTCGAGCCGGGTGGGGACTTCACGTTCCACCTGACCCTGCACCCGTTCGGTGACGGCGGCTGGTACTGGTTCGACATCTTCGCCGGCACCCGCGACGCCGTGCTCGAGGAGGCAAGCTGGTCCGCCGACGTACCCTCCGAGCTGGCCAGTCCAGGCACCGCGACGATCGGCATCACGACGTTCAACCGGACCGACTCCTGTGTCGACCTGATCGGCCAGATCGCTGCGGACACGGATGTGTGCGCTCTGCTCGACGAGCTGATCGTCGTGGACCAGGGCACCGACCGGGTCCGCGACGAGGACGGCTTCGGCAAGGTCGCGGCCAGCCTGGGCGATCGTCTGCGCGTGATCGAGCAGGTCAACCTCGGCGGTTCGGGCGGCTTCGCGCGCGCGCAGTACGAAACCGTCAAGGCCGGCCGCAGCAGGTACGTCCTACTGCTCGACGACGACATCGTCGCCGAGCCGGAGAGCATCCTGCGGGCGGTCACGTTCGGGGACCTGGCGTCACGGCCCACGATCGTGGGCGGCCACATGTTCAGCCTGTACTCCCGGTCGCAGCTGCACTCCTACGGCGAGACGATCAACAAGTGGCGCTACTGGTGGGGGCCGGCCCCCCAGGTGCGCCCCGAGCACGACTTCTCCGAGCACAACCTGCGCAGTGCCCGGTGGCTGCACCGTCGTGTCGACGTCGACTTCAACGGCTGGTGGATGTGCCTGATCCCGCGTGCGGTGGTGGAGGAGATCGGGCTCGGGCTGCCGCTGTTCATCAAGTGGGACGACGCGGAGTACGGCGTGCGTGCCGCCGAGGCGGGCTACCCGACAGTGTCGATGCCAGGCGTCGCGGTGTGGCACGTCCCGTGGACGGACAAGAACGACGCCCTCGACTGGCAGGCCTACTTCCACCAGCGCAATCGGACCGTGACGGCGCTGCTGCACTCGCCGTACGACTTCGGTGGGCGGGTGGTGCGGGAGAGCTTCAACCACCAGGTCAAGCACCTGCTCGCGATGCAGTACTCCACGGCCGAACTGCGGCTGGTCGCGCTCGAGGACGTCCTGGAGGGGCCTGGGCACCTGCACCCCAGCATCCTCACCAAGCTCACCGAGGTTCGGACGTTGCGCTCGGGTCACGCCGACGCACAGGCCAAGCCGCATCCGGACGCCTTCCCGGCGGTCAAGCGGTCCAGGCCGCCGAAGCGGGGGCACGCGCCGGGGGTCCCCCAGGGCATCGCCGGCCAGCTGATGGCCGCGGCCGCCGGCGGTCTGCGGCAGTTCCGGTCCGTCGGTGGTCTGGCCAAGCGGCATCCCGAGGACCGGGTGGCGGCGCGGGACGCCCACTGGTGGCGGCTCGCACAGCTCGACAGCGCCGTGGTGTCCACCACCGACGGCACGGCAGCGGCCTGGTACCAACGCGACCCGCAACGGTTCCGTGAGCTGCTCGCCCGCTCGGTGCGGGTGCACGAACGGTTCCAGCGCGAGTGGCCGCGCCTCGCGCGCGAGTACCGTCAAGACCTGCCCCGAGTCACGTCTCCCGCGACCTGGGAGACCACCTTCGAGGCAGCCCGACCGGCGGCCGACGAGCCCGCGGCGAAGTGAGAGAACAAGGATGAGCGACACAGACGTGTTGGCCGCAGGGTCGGCGCACCACGCGGACTTCGGCGAGCACCTGGAGCCGATGCGCCCACCCGGTGACACGACCGGGCTGTTCGGCGTCTTCCGCCGGCGCTACCTGCTGAAGCTCCTTGTCCGCAAGGAGGTTCGGGTCCGCTACTCGGGTTCGCTGCTCGGCATCTTCTGGTCGTACGCCAAGCCGCTGATGCGGTTCTTCACCTACTTCGTGGTGCTCGGCTACATCTTGAACATGCACCGGGCCGTACCCAACTACGCGTTTCACATCTTCTCGGGTCTGGTCGTGGTGACGTTCTTCACCGAGTCCCTGGGCGCCGGCACCACGTCGGTGGTCAAGAACAAGTCGCTGGTCCGGAAGATGAACCTTCCGCGGGAGATGTTCCCGGTCGCCTCGCTGCTGGTGACAATCTGGCACTCCGGTCCGCAGTACATCATCCTGGCGGTGGGATGCGCGATCGTCGGATGGCATCCGGACGCCTACGGCATCCTGTGCGGCCTCATCGGCTTCGCCGTCGTGGCCGTCTTCTCGCTGGCCGTGTCGCTGTCCTTCTCAGCGCTGAACGTGTTCTTCCGGGACTTCCAGAACTTCGTCGTCACGATCAACCAGATGATCATGTGGTCGACGCCGATGATCTACACGTACGAACAGGTCCAGAACACCACCCACGGCAGCTGGTTCCCCACCGTCTACCTCGCCAACCCGCTGGCCGACGCCGTGCTGCTGGTGCAGCGGTGTTTCTGGCTGGCGACGATCCCGGTCAAGGATCGCCGGGGTCTGATGCCGACCCATATCCTCGAGCGCGGGCTGATCATGCTGGCCATCGGACTCGTGCTCGTGGCCGTTGCCCAACTGCTGTTCTCCCGTCTCGAGTCCCGGTTCGCCGAGCAGCTGTGACTGCGCCGAACCCGTTGCCCACGCCGCCCCAGGAGCTGCATGCCTATGGTTGAGGCCATCACGGTCGACCACGTCACGAAGCACTTCACTTTGTACGAGTCCCAGACGCTGAAGCAGCGGTTGATCCGCAAGGCGAAGGGCCTGCCCATCCAAGTGTCGTTCAAGGCGACCGACGACGTGTCGTTCTCCGTCCAGCAAGGTGAGTCCATCGGTCTGATGGGACTCAACGGCTCGGGCAAGTCGACGCTGCTCAAGCTCATCTCCGGAGTCATGCGACCCGACCAGGGCAAGGTGATGATCCGCGGCACCGTCGCGGGTCTGATCGAGGTGTCGGCCGGCTTCCACACCCAGCTGACCGGGCGCGAGAACATCTATCTGAACGCGGCGATCCTCGGCATGTCCGAGGCCGAGACGAACGCGAAGTTCGACTCGATCGTCGACTTCTCCGGCATCGAGAAGTTCCTCGACACCCCCGTCGGCCGTTACTCGTCGGGCATGTTCGCCCGGCTGGGCTTCTCGATCTCGGTGGCGGCCGACTCCGACATCTTCATCATCGACGAGGTGCTCGCCGTGGGCGACCCGCCGTTCAAGAAGAAGTGCCTGAAGCGGATCAAGGAGATCCGTGAGGAAGGGCGCACGATCTTCTACGTCAGCCACAACGTCACCCAGGTGGCGAACCTGTGCACGCGGGCCTTGGTGCTCGAGCACGGCAAGCTGATCTTCGACGGCAGCGTTCCCGAGGCGATCCACGTCCTCCAGTACGACGAGGACGACGACGACATGGACGGGGAAGGTGGCGAGGTCTAGACCGCACGGCATCGGTCACGCTGCTGTCGTTGGCCACGCTCCCCAGGCGGACTCGACGGTCTCGGACAGGTCATGCCGCGCCGTCCACCCGAGCGTGTCCCGCAGCCGCGCGACGTCGGCGACCAGCCGGGCCGGGTCGCCGGGTCTCCGCGCAACCACGACGGGGTCGACCTCCTTGCCGGTGGTCGCGCGGATCTGGTCGAGGACCTCGGTCACCGAAGCCCCGCGTCCGGTGCCGACGTTGAAGGTGTCGTACGCCCGGTCGGTTCGACCGAGGTAGTCCAGCGCGGTCAGGTGAGCTTGCGCCAGGTCGAGCACGTGCACATAGTCCCGGATGCAGGTGCCGTCCGGTGTGTCGTAGTCGTCGCCGAACACCTTCGGCTGCTCGCCGCGGGTCAGCTGGTCGAGCACGATCGGGATCAGGTTGAGCACCCCGGGGTCCCCGAGGTCCGGCCACCCCGCACCGGCCACGTTGAAGTAGCGCAGGTTGACGCTAGCCAGCCCCCAAGCGGCACCGGCGTCGCGGTTCATCCACTCGCAGGCCAGCTTCGTCTCGCCGTAAGGCGAGATGGGGTGAGGCGGCGCATCTTCCCCGATCAAGGAGCCCGCGATGTCCGGCAGGCCGTAGGTCGCCGCGCTCGACGAGAACATCAACCGGCCGACGCCGACGTCCTCCATCGCCTGCAACAGGCTCGCGTTGCCGCCGACGTTCTGGGCGTAGTACCAGGCCGGACGTTGCGCCGACTCGCCGACCTGCTTCTTGGCCGCGATGTGGATCACCGCCTCGACAGCGTGCTCACGCATGGTCGAGGCCAGTCGCTCCCGGGCATCGGCGGCTGCCAGATCGAGCCGGACCAGGGGGGTGTCGCCGATCCGCTCGGCGGACCCAGTGCTGAGGTCGTCCACCACGACGACGGAGTCGTCGCGTTCACGCAGCAGGCGTACGACGTGGGCACCGATGTAGCCGGCACCGCCGGTGACGAGAACGGTCATGGCCGACAGGGTATGGGTTAGCCCATGCGGCCCAGCCGTGCGGTGACCCTCTCGACCTGCGCCAGCTCGTCGAGGCGAGTGTGGTCGGGGTGCGCTATGAGCACAGTCGACCCCTCCAGGAGCAGCGGAGCCAGGACCGCCGCGTGGCCGTCCGCAGTGGTCGGGGTGGCGTCGGTCAGGAGCCTTCCGCCGATGGCCAGTCCGCATCTCCTAGCGGTCGCGGCGACACCTTCGACCAGCTCTTGCTGGGTCTGGTGAACACCGGCTGTGCGGACCGCCGGGGATCCGGCGCCCGGCGGTCCGAAGGCGGTGAAGTGGTCACCGTGGCCGAGAACCTCGGCCCCGAAGTCCAGCACTCCCTGGGGCAGCGCGACGCCGGCCGGTCCGCCGAGCGGCGCCAGCCCCACCGCGACGACGTCCCCCTCGGTCGCCGCGCCGGCCTCCTCCGCGGTGACGACGGCGAGGTCTGCCTCCCCGTCGGCGCCGTCGGTGACGACTGCTCCGACGCTCCAGGCCGCGAGCAGCCAGACCGCCCCGAGCCAGTGCGTCGGCAACGCGATGCGGACCGTCGAACCGGAGGCGAGACCCAGCGAGTCCTGCAGCAGGTTGGCGGTCTTGCTGACCCAGTTGGCGGTCGTGGCCACGCTCAGCTCGACCCGTGCGCCGTCGGCTTGGTCGTACCACGTGAACAGCGGCTGCGGACCGTGGGACGCGAGTGCCCGGGCGACCAGTCGCGGCACGGTCGGGGAGTCGAGACCCATGCCCCGCAGCGTACGGTGGCCGGGTGGAGGCGGTGATCATCGCCGGTGGTCTGGGCACGCGCCTGCTGCCGCTGACCGAGCATCGCCCCAAGCACGTGCTGCCGGTCGGAGGGGTGCCGTTCGTCGTGCACCAGGTCGCCAAGCTGGCGGCCGCCGGGGTCGACCACGTGGTGCTCGCGACGTCCTACCACTCCGAGGCGTTCCTGCCGGTGCTCGGTGACGGATCGGAGCTCGGGCTCTCGATCACCTACGTCCGTGAGGATCCCCCGCTCGGCACCGGCGGCGCCATCAGGTACGCCGCGGCGCTGCTCGACGCGGCACCGGACGACCCGGTGCTGGTGCTCAACGGCGACCAGCTGTCCGGCCACGACCTGGCGGCTCAAGTGGCGGCGCTGCACGCCCGCGACGCCGACGTGGTGCTGCATCTGGTGGAGGTGCCGGACGCACGCGCCTACGGAGTGGTGCCGACCGATGAGGACGGGTGGGTCACCGCCTTCGTCGAGAAGAGCGACGATCCTCCGGCCAGCCAGATCAACGCCGGGGGTTATGTCTTCCGGCGATCGGCGATCGACCGGATCCCGGCAGGCCGCGTCGTGTCGGTGGAGCGCGAGACGTTTCCCGGGTTCGTCGCCGCCGGGCGACGGGTCCTGGGCCATCGTGACGACGCGTACTGGATCGACGTGGGGACTCCGGCCCTGCTGGTCCGCGCGTCCTGCGACCTGGTGCTCGGCCGGGTGGTGTCGGCGGCGTACCCGGCGGTTCCCTCGGCCGCGCTGGTGCAGGACGGCGCACAGGTGGCTCCGGACGCGACGGTCAACCGGGGCAGCGTCATCGGTCCGGGCACCGAGATCGGAGCGGGAGCGCTGGTCAGCGGCAGCGTGGTGATGCCGGGGGCACGGCTTGGCCCGGGCGTCGAGCTGCGGGACAGCGTGGTGGGGCCGGGGGCCGTGCTCGGGGCGTATGCGGTCGTGACCGATGCGGTCGTCGGTGACGAGGCGACGATCGGTGAGCGCACCCGGCTGCTCGCCGGAGCGTCCGTCGGCGTGGGCGAGACCGTTCCTGCGGACACGGTCGTGCGCGTCGCTAGCCCGCGCCGCTCGACGGGTCGTCGGGTTCGCTGACGACCACCCGGGCGACTACGATCCAGCCGATACCGCCCGTGGTCCGGTCACCGGCTGTGGCCGGGGCCGGATCGGGTCCGCGGCCAGGCTGTTCGACGGTCTCGACGTCGACCCGTCGGCGCGAGGCGGTGGCCAGCGCAGCGAGCCGCTCGACCAGCATCCCGGCACGCAGGTACGCCACGGCGGGCGCACCCCCGCGCACGCGCACGTCGATGGTCGCCACCCCGCCCCCGACAGGGTCTTGCTGCTGGACCGCGTCGACCATGCCGGCTTGGAGCGACGGCGTCACCAGCGTGACGAGGTCACCGACTGATCCGTCGTCGCGCGCGAAGCCGCGCCACCCGGCGGGGTTGTCACGCAGGGCCGCGGCGCGCACGGCGTCGGCGGCGCCGTAGCCGAACAGGTCGGTGTCCTCCGGACGGACGAGGGCGGCCGCCCCTGGCCCGTCGTCGTCGGTCACCAGGGCAGCCAGTCCGGTCGCGATCGCCACCGGTGTCCCGCTGACCTTGCCCTTCGCGAGATCGGCGGCCGCCGCGACGGCGTCTGCGACGGCCGGCGCGGTCACGGCGAGGATCGTGCCGTGGATGTCGGCGTCCCCCGACAGATCGAGCAGCGGCGTCAGTCCGGCCACCCCGATGGCCTGGTCCGTCTGACCGAGCCGCCATGCGCGCCCGGCCGTGTCGGTGACCACCACGGCAAGGCGTACCGCCACACGTTCCTGCAACGCCGCGCGCAGCGCGCGGGCGGCGGCGTCGGGATCCGGGGGCAGCGGCAGCACGGTGCCGGGCGGCGTGTTGGAGTGGTCGATCCCAGCGTTGGCCAGGGTGAGTCCGTGCCTGGTCCGGGCGATCGACATCAGACCGCGCCGGGCCACGACCCGGTCGGTCTGCGCTGCCAGCACCAGGTCCGGATCAGCCGTGGTGAGCAGCCCCTGCGCCTTGGCGACCACCTTGCTGGTCACGACCACGACGTCGCCGTCGGCCCAGTCGTGTCCGGTCGCGTGCTCGGCGATCAGCGCGGCGAGGTCGTCGCCGGTGGTGATCTCCGGCAGGCCGGGTACGCCGACGATCCGTAGGTCCGTGGCGTACCGGTCAAGCATCCGACGTCCCGCCCAGACCGCTGGGCCCGACGTTTCGGGGCGGGCACGCGCGCGGGTGGCACGCAGACGTAAGGCTCACGAGAGAGCCGACGGTTCGGCGGGTGTCACGGGAGAGCCGCCTGGTCGGAGGACAGCGAGTCGGCCAGCTCCAGGGCCGCCCGCGCCATCGCCTCGGTCGCGGCGGCGTCACGCATCAGCAGCGGCACCGCCCGGCACCGGATGCCGGCGTCCTCCACCGCAGAGACCTGGTCGGCGTCGGTCGAGTCGACGAGCCAGCCGTCGATCACTCCGCCCCTGCTCCGCGCCCCGTAGTCGCGACCCACGGCGCCGGCGGACACCTCGCGTCCGAGGCCGGTGAGCAGCTGGTCCGCCATCCCACGCACGGCGCCGCCGCCGATGATTGGGGACAGGCCCACCACGGGCGCCGCCGACTCTCGCAGCGCGTCGGCAACCCCGGCCACGCCGAGGATGGTGCCGATCGACACCACCGGGTTCGACGGCGGGAGCAGCACGACGTCGGCAACGTGCAACGCGTCGAGCACACCGGGCGCGGGCCCCGCGTCCGCCAACCCGACCGGCACGACGTCGCGTACCGGCACCGACGCGTGCAGGCGCACCCAGTACTCCTGGAAGTGGATCGCCCGGCGTCCCGAGGGTTCCTGCGGGTCATCGATCACGATGTGGGTCTCGACCCGGTCGTTGCTCATCGGCAGCAGGGTCACGCCGGGCTGCCAGCGCTCGCACAGTGCGGCGGTAACCTCGGACAGCGGATAGCCGGCGGTCAGCATCTGTGTCCGCACCACGTGCGTGGCCAGATCCCGGTCACCCAGGCCGAACCAGTCCGGCTGCACGCCGTACGCCGCCAGTTCGTGCGTGGCGGACCACGTCTCGTCGGCGCGTCCCCAGCCTCGCTCGTCGTCGATGCCCCCGCCCAGGGTGTACATCACGGTGTCGAGGTCAGGGCACACCTTGAGCCCGAACAGCCACAGGTCGTCGGCAGTGTTGGCGATCACCGTCACGTCGTCGTCGGGACCGAGGATGGGGAGCAGCCCCCGAAGGAACCGGGCGCCGCCGATGCCCCCGGACAGTGCGGTGACGTGCATGGCCGACAGTCTGGCAACAGCCGTCCCTGGGCGCCCTGCGGGGTGGAGTGGGTACGCCCGTCACCGCCCCATCCTGGTCGGTGGGCGACCGCCGACTGTGGCATGGTGACAACTTGGCGGACCTGTCACCGGACGAACCCAGGAGTGCCCGTGGTAACCGACTCGACGAAGAAACTGCGCGACCTGCTGGCCTTCGCGCTGCTCGGCTTCACCGGGCTCAGCGTGCTGTTCAGCTTCCTGGTCCTGTTCAAGAGCCTCAGCGATCTCGGCGTCGGATTCGCGGTGAAGAGCGCGCTCGGCGGTGCCGAGATCGTGAACCCGATCTTCGTGGTCCTCACGGTCGCCGCGGTCGTGATCGCCACTCACCTGGGGACCCCCAGCGCGCAGGCGCGCACGATCACGCTGGCCGCGCTCGGCGTGCTCGGCGCGATGCTGCTGCTCGGTGTGATCACCTGGGTGGCCGCCCTGACCGCGAACAACGTCGACCAGTCGTTCGCGGTCAACGCGGGCTTCGGACGGGCCATCCTCGCGGGCAAGCTCATGGGCAGTGTCTTCTGGCTGTTGAAGCTCGCATTGGTCGCGGCGGCGGGCGGTTTCACCTTCATCGTGTTCCAGGCGCTGCCGGCGCCGGTGCGAGCGCAGCGTGTGCCGGCGGGTCAGCAGGCGTGGGGACAGTGGGGAGACCAGCAGGCATGGGGGCAGCAGGCGCAGTGGGCCGACCCGAACCAGCAGGGACAGGGACAGTGGGGTGGCCAGGGTTCGGCGGCCTGGGGCGCGGGCGCGGCCTCCGGTGCGTACGCAGGGGGAGAGCAAGGTCAGCCAGCGCCGCAGTGGGGGCAGCCGGAGCCGCAATGGGGCCAGGCCGGTGCCTCGGGCGAGGCCGGGCAGCAGTGGGGCCAGCCCGGCGCCGCTGGCGAGCCCGGTCAGCAGTGGGGTCGACCCACACCTGTTGCTGAACAGTCGCCGCAGGGATGGGGTCAGGCGGCGCAAGGCTGGGGCCACGCCGAGCCGGACGTGACCGGTCAGACCGGGGGCCAGCATGCTCAGCACAGCTGGGGCCAGACCGAGTCGTCACCGCCGGCCGGGGTGAGCTGGACCCAGCCCAACCAGGAGTCGCCGCCAGCACCCACCGCTCAGACCTGGGCGGAGCCCGAAACGCCGCCGGGTGGATCGACGTGGGGACAGCCTGCGGAACCCACCACCGAGGTCACCGGACTCCCCGTTACCGGTCAAACCGAGGACGCCACCCACGATCCGGCCCAGGATCCGGCCCAGGATCCGGCCCAGGCTCCGGCCCAGGATCCGGCGCAGGCTCCGGCGGCAGAGGACGACGGGGACACCAGCGCCGAGGACAAGTCAGGGTGGTGGAATCCCTCCAGCTCCTGACCAGACTTCTGCCTCGAATCGGCCTTATTAGGCGAGATCTCGCCGAAACGGGCGGATCGCTCGTCGTGAGCCCACCCGTTTCGTACGCCTTTCGGATGACTCCATGTGGTCGCATAGTGGTCGCATGGTGGTCGCATGCTCCGGCGACTGAGGACAGCGTCGCCCACGGTGGCAGGCCTGACTACGGTCCGTGACCAGAAATTATCGGCCAATACCAGGGTTCTGCTTGACGAGAGTGGATTGACAGGCATGTAATTCCACACGTGTCGTCCACTCGGGTCAGGCCGCGAACCTCCCGTCAAGGCGACACACCATCCCGGGTCCTCCAACCGGAGGTCCGGGGCTACGAGGGTCGAGGAGGCGGGACCGTGACGGAGCTCGAGATGCTCGACGGAGACGCCGCAGTGATGAGCTGGCAAGAGCGTGGGCTGTGCGCGCAGACCGATCCTGAGGCGTTCTTCCCAGAAAAGGGAGGATCCACCCGCGAAGCCAAGCGGGTGTGCCTGTCGTGCGAGGTGCAGACCGAGTGTCTGGAGTACGCCCTCGCGCACGACGAGCGGTTCGGCATCTGGGGGGGACTGTCCGAGCGCGAGCGCCGCAAGCTCAAGCAACGCGCGGTCTAGGCGCCGCACGGCGGTGGTTACAGTAGCCGGGTCATGCGCCGCACGCAGCGGCGCGCGACCCGCGGAGTGAGCCGTCTCGAGTCGGCCGCCCGCTGACCCCGCAGCCGATCCGAAGGTGTCCCGCGCGCATGTGTGAGCGAAGCGAGGCGGGCACGTGAGCGCCGTCGACCACCGGACCTCCGGCGCGGACGCGCCCGGTCGGCCCGAGCCGGCCCGGCCAGAGCAGGTCCTGCCGGAGCAGGCCCTCCCGGGCGCCGACGACGAGGCCACCGAATCCTGGCTCGACGAGCCGGAGGAGGTCGCGCTCCCACCCGCCCGGATCACCGTCGTCGTCGTCGCGCACGACGGCGCCCGCTGGCTGCCGCGGGTTCTCGGCGCCCTCGCGGACCAGACCCTGACGCCACAGGCGATCGTCGCGGTCGACACGGGCTCCGAAGACGCGAGCGCGCGCATCCTCGTGTCAGAGCTCGGCACCGACGAGGTCGTGACCGCGCCCCGCAACACCGGATTCGGTGCCGCCGTGCACGCGGCGCTGGCCCATGCGCACGAGCACCGCATGGTGACGACCGGCAGCCACGCGCGCAGCGACTCGGACGACGTCACCGACTGGGTCTGGTTGCTTCACGACGACAGCGCCCCGGCGCCGGATGCACTCGAACAGCTGCTCCGCCAGGTCGCACGCACCCCCGACACGGCGGTCGTCGGTCCCAAGCTGCGGGAGTGGCCGTCGCTGCGACGGCTGCTCGAGGTCGGCGTGACGGTGACCGGCACCGGCCGCCGCGAGACCGGGCTGGAGCGAGGGGAGCCCGACCAGGGGCAGCACGACCGACCGCGTGACGTCCTTGCTGTCAGCACGGCCGGCATGCTGATCCGCCGCGACGCCTGGGACGACCTGGCCGGCTTCGACCCGCACCTGCCGCTGTTCGGGGACGATCTCGACCTGGGCTGGCGGGCCGCGCGGGCCGGTCACCGGGTACGCGTCGCTCCCGACGCCGTGGTGTTCCACGCCGAGGCGTCGACGCGGGGGCTCCGCCCGACCGCCGTCGTGGCAGGGTCGGTACGCCAGGCCCGCCGGGCCGGTGCGTTGTATGCGCTGTTGGTCAACGCGTCGACGCCCGGATTCGTCTGGCAGTGGTTCCGGCTGCTGCTCGGGTCGGTGCTGCGAGCTGGGGGTCTGCTGCTGGCCAAGGCCCCCGCCGATGCACTCGACGAGCTGCGCGCGGTCGCCTCGGTGCATGGCCGGTCCGGCCGGCTGCTGGCCGCCCGCCGAGAGCGGCGCCGGACGTCACGGCGTCCGGCCCGGGCGGTCCGCGCCCTGCTGCCGCCCTCCCTGCTGCCGTACCGTCACGGCGCCGACGCGGTGGTCGAGGTCGTCCGGGCGATCGTCCGGCCCCAGGAGGTCACGGGAGCCGGGCGCCGGGTCGTCGCGGTCGAGACCGGCCCGGTGCCGGAGGATGCCGAGGAGCTGCCGCCCGAGACCGGTCCGCTGGCCCGGCTGGCGCAGAGACCATGGTTCAGCACCGTGCTGCTGCTGGTGATCGCCGCACTTGTCTCGGCCCGCGGCCTCTACTCCGGCGGGTCCCTCCAGGGTGGTGCGCTGCTGCCTGCCCCCAGCGGGATCGGTTCCTGGTGGGGTCTCTACCTGCACACGTGGCACATGGTCGGGACCGGAAGCGCGGCCGCCACGCCGCCCTATGTTGCGCTACTCGGGATCGCCGGCATCGGGGCGTTCGGCAGCGGCGGCCTCGTCGTCGACGTGGCGATGCTCGGGGCGGTCCCGCTCGCCGGGCTGGCCGCGCACCGGCTCGGCCGCAGACTGTTCGACGCCCGGGTGACACAGATCTGGTTCGCGGTCACGTACGCGGTCGTACCCGTCGCCATCGGCGCGGTCTCGCAGGGCCGGCTCGGAACGGTCGTCGCGACCGTGGTGATGCCGGTCGTGGTCAGCACCGCTCTGAGCATGTTCGCCTCCGGCAAGGGTCAGAGCCGTTGGCAGCAGGGACTTCGGCTCGGCCTCTGGCTGACGCTGACTACGGCGTTCGTCCCGCTGGCCTACCCCGTCACCGTCGTCGGTCTTCTGGTCGTCGCGATCGCGATCTGCCGGGGTCGGCGGTGGCTCGCCGTGCTGGTCGCGATGGCGGTGCCGTGGCTGCTGCTGGGGTGGTGGATGTGGTCACGTGCGCTGGACCCGAGCGGCGTGTGGTGGGAGGCGGGGCGCGCGGACGCCGGCGTCGGACCTCTGCACGCGGGCGCGTGGCAGATCGCGCTCGGCCGACCCGGTGGCCCGGGCGGCGCGCCGGCCTGGCTGACCCTGCCCCTGCTCGTTGCCGCGCTCGTCGCGCTGACCCGATCCGACCGACGTCGTCCGGTGCTCGTGGCCTGGGTCGTGGCGCTCACCGGCATCGCCGCCGTGGCGGTCGGCGCCAACCGCCAGGTCGACGTCGGCGGTGCTGCCGGCAGCGTCCCGGTCTGGGTCGGCTTCGGGTCGTTGGTGTGGCTGGGCGGCCTTGCGGCCGCGGCGGGTCTGGCTGCCGAGGGTGTCTTCGAGCGGCTCGCTGGTCGCAACTTCGGATGGCGACAGCCGCTCGCCGTGGCCGTCACGCTCGCGGCCGCCGCCGTTCCCCTCGGCGTGGGCGTCTGGTGGGTCGTGATCGGCGAGGCCGGTCCGCTCGAGCGGGCCGCGGCGACTCCGATCCCGCCCTATCTCACCGAGGCGGCCACAGGTCCCGCGCACGCGAGCACGCTCATGCTATCCGGCACGCTGCGCAGCGGCATCGTGCAGACGGTGGTACGCGCGGACGGGCTGCGGCTCGGCGACGAGGCGGTGCTGCCCAGCCCGGCAGCAACCGCGGCGTTCGACGCGACCGTGGCTCGCAGTGTGTCCAACCCGACCCCGACCGAGATCTCGGAGCTGCTCGCCGCCGGGATCGGAGCGATCTATGCGCCGCCGCCGGTCGATCCGGACCTCGCCAGCATGCTCGACGGTGCACCCGGCCTTCAACGGGCCGGCACCCTCGACCCGCATGCCAGCGCGTGGCAACTGTCCGCGCCCGGCGGAGCCGTCCGGCTGCTGCCAAGCCTGCACGCCGCCGAGACCCGGGCGATCGTGCTGGGCTCCAGAGGCAGCGTCCCTGACACCGTCGACGTACCCGCGGGGTCCAGCGGCCGGGTGCTGGCGGTGGCCGTGCCCGCGTCGTCGAGCTGGCATGCGGAGGGCCCTGCCGGTGCCCTGACCCCGGTGACCGACCACGGGTTCCAGGCGTTCGCGGTCCCGGCGCAGGGCGGCTCGGTGCATCTCACCTACGAGTCGTCGCGTCGCTGGTGGCTGCTGGCGCAGCTGGTTCTCGCCCTGGTCGCGATAGTGCTGGCGACGCCCGGACGCCGCAGGGAGCATCGATGACCGAACCAGACGGACAGGCCTCAGCGCCCCGACCAGGTCGGGGCCGGGGACTTCGCCACGGCGGGCATCTGAGAAAACCGTCCGCGCCCCGCGCCGTCACCTCTCGACTAGGCGCTGGGCTCGCCGTGACGGTGGTGCTGGTCGCCGCTGCCGCCGTGGCGGTCGGTGCGACGCGTACCACGCCGGTGCCGGCGATCGCGCAACCAGCCACGGTCGTGCCCCTGTCGCGTACCTCCCTAGCCTGTCCCGCAGTCGGCGACACCGGAAGGCCTGGGTCGGACACGAGCTATGGGGTGCTGCCACTGCGGTCCGCCAGCGGGGGCGGAGCAAGGGGGCGGATCACCACGAGGGTGGCGCCGGCCAAGGTTCTCGGCAAGGGCGCCGCGACGACGCACGCGACACCGCCGTTCGATCTCGGCGGCACCCGTCGGGGGACCTGGTCGACCCGGACGGTCAAGGGCATCAAGACGGCCACGCTGTTGTTCGGCACCCACGGGGCCCTCGCGCCCGGACTCGGCGCCTTCGATGCGACGACGGCGAAGTCACAGGCCGGCGGCGGTCTGGCGGTGGCCGCGTGCACGCCGCCGGCCAGGTCGTGGACGTTCGTCGGCGCCGGAAGCACTGTCGACCACGGTGGTGTCGTCGTGCTCGTCAACCCCGACCCCACCCAGGCGGTCGCCACCGTCACTCTGTCCGATCGCAACGGCCCGGTCGAGACGGTCGGCGGCAACGGCCTGGTAGTGCCGCCGTCAGGGTCGGTGGTCGTACCGCTGGCGAAGATCGCGGCCGGCGTCGACGACCTGGCAGTGTCGGTGCAGCTGAGCAGCGGCCGGGTCAGCGCCGCCCTGCTCGACACCTGGGTGACCGGGGTCCAGCCCCAGGGGACGGAGTGGATGCCGGGCGCCGCCACCCCGTCGACGACCACGATGATCGGGTCCGTGCCGGTCGGAGCGGCCCGGACACTGCTGGTGGCCAACCCGGGTGACCGCACCGCGGACGTACACGTGGACGTGGTCGCCGCGGACGGCACGTTCCCGGCGACCGGGCTGACGCAGCTCGAAGTCGGTCCAGGGTCGGTCGCGACCGCGAAGCTGCCCGCGTCGTTCGGCTCCAAGCCGGTCGCCCTGCGGCTGCGGTCCAGCTATCCGGTCACCGCGTCGGTCCGGGTGGTGACCAAGGGCGCCAACCCGGACATCGCGTACGCGCCGGCGTCGGTGCCGCTGTCTGGGGCGGCGGCAGTGCCGGCCGCCCTCGCACCGGCGGGGTCCCCGACCCAGATCGTGCTGACCGCGGTCAACCCGGACACGGCGACGACCGCGAGGGTCACCGCGTTCGACGCAGGCGGGAACCAGGTCGGGTCGATGCCGGTGTCCGTGCCGGCAGGACAGACCGTGGCGGTCGCGCCGCGCAGCAAGCTCGCGAAGTCGGTGTCGGTCCCATGGCGCAAGGTGAGCTATCTCGTCGTCGACCCGGCGGCGCCGGTCGTCGCGTCCGCGGTCTATCGCAGCGGCTCCACGGGTGTGTCGATCCTGCCTCTGACGGTGGCACCGACACAGGTGCTCGCGCCAGGCGTACGCCCGGCTCGCTGAGCGTCCCGCCTGGTTCGCCCTGACCGTACTCACGACCGAAGCGTCTCGTCGCCGACTGTGCTGGTCGCCGGGTCTCACGGTGCTGGGTCGATGTCCTCCGGGTCGCGTCCGAGCAGGTCGGCCACCTGCTCGACGAGGACATCCCAGACGAGGCCCGCCGTGTCGGTACGGCCGCGGGCTCGCCGCTGCACCGGCAGCCGGAACACCACGATCCGGGCCGACTCGCTGGGTGTCGGGCGTACCACCGTGCCTAGCGGCACCACGTCGTCGGTCCAGCCCTCCGGCAGGGTCGGTGTCTCCTCCACACCGAACACAACCTCGCCGAGCTCGGACGGCCATGCCTGGACCAGCCGCTGCACGAGGCTGAGCACGAGGTCGTCGAACCGCTCTCTCGGGGACAGCTGCACAGGTACGCCGTCGGGGGAGAGCGGCCCCGGCAACGCGATCGGTCCGCGCCGGCCGCGCCCGCGCCGATCACGCAGGGGGCCGCGGCGCACCGGGGTCGGAGGGGGCATGTCCATCGCCCCGACACGATAACGACACGATATCGGCCGGTGGCGCATCGCCACGGCGGCCGACGCCGCCCTCGCCCCATCGGGGTGGTTCGGACGCAGCTGGTGGGTCGGATCAACCCCGTTGCGCCGCCAGGCTGCTTCGGCGCGGCTGCCGAGTTGCATTCCCAAGACGCCACCAGGCGGCACCGACACGGCTCCGACACGGCTCCGACACGGCTCCGGGGCCGGCCCAATCCCTGGCGGCGGCTCGCCGGGCGAGTACGGTCACCCCGTGAGCCCGGCCCGTCGATGCTCGCGCACGGCCTGTGCGCGGCCCGCTGTCGCGACCCTCACCTATGTCTACAACGACCAGACGGCTGTGCTCGGGCCGCTGGCGACGTTCGCGGAGCCGCACAGCTACGACCTGTGCGAGAACCACGCGGAGCGGCTGTCCGCACCGCGTGGCTGGGAAGTGATGCGGCTGGCACCAGACCCCGATGCGGGTCAGCCCAACGGCGACGACCTGCTCGCGCTGGCGGACGCGGTCCGCGAGGCGGCCCGGCCGGTCCCGGTCTCCGAACCTTCGGGCCAGGGCATCGAGGTCGGTCGGCGCGGCCACCTGCGGGTGCTGTCCTCGGTCGACCCGTCCTGATCGGCGCGGGCGCATGACGTCCAGCGGCGCCGACCGGGTGGCCGCCTGCTTCAAGGCCTATGACGTGCGTGGCCGCACCGACGTCCCCGGCGGCCTCGATGACGCCTTCGCATACGCCGTGGGATGGGCGTTCGCGCAGGTCAGCGGCGCGGCCGAGGCTGCCGGCGCGGTCGCGGTGGGCCACGACATGCGTACCTCGTCGCCCGACCTGGCCGCCGCGCTCGGCGACGGCCTGGTGGCTGCAGGAGCCGACGTTGTCGACATCGGCCTGGCGTCCACCGACCTGCTCTACTTCGCCTCCGGCCGCCTCGACGTCCCCGGTGTCATGGTCACCGCGAGCCACAACCCGGCCGGTTGGAACGGCTTCAAGCTCTGCCTTTCGCAGGCGAGACCGGTCGGCCGGGACACGGGTCTGTCCGACGTCGCCGACCTGACCGCGCGGGCACTCGACGCCGGTCGTACACCACCTCTTCATGCGCCACCACGACCGCGGTCCATGGGGGATCGTCAGCGGCTCGACGCGCTGAGCCTCTATGCCGAGCACCTGCACCGGTTGGTCCCCGTTCGGGGTCGCCGCCTGCGGGTTGTGGTCGACGCCGGCAACGGCATGGCCGGGCACACGGTGCCGGCGGTCTTCGCCGACCTCGATGTCGAGCTGGTCCCGTTGTACTTCGAGCTCGACGGCACCTTCCCCCACCACGAGGCGAATCCGCTCGACCACGAGACGCTCGTCGACCTGCAGGAGGCGGTGGTGAGGCACGGCGCCGACCTCGGTCTCGCCTTCGATGGCGACGCCGACCGGTGCTTCGTGATCGACGAGCGCGGTCGGGTGGTCGACCCTTCTGGGTTGACTGCGCTGATCGCGGCCCGAGAGCTGATCCGCGAGCCCGGAGCCGTGATCATCCACAACCTGATCTGCTCGCGCGCCGTCCCCGAGATCGTCATCAAGCGCGGTGGCCACCCGGTCAGGACCCCCGTCGGGCACTCACTGATCAAGGCCGAGATGGCCGCACAGTCGGCGATCTTCGGCGGTGAGCACTCGGGGCACTTCTACTTTCGTGACTTCTGGTACGCCGACTCGGGGATGATGGCCGCGCTGCACGTACTCGCGTCGGCGGCCGAGACGGACGACACCGTGTCCGTTCTGCTGTCGGGCTATCGGCGCTATCGGCGCTCCGGTGAGATCAACTCCGTGGTCGGCGACCCGCTGGCGGTGATGGGCGCCGTCGAATCCGCCTACGCTGGTGCCTCCGACGTCGCCGTGGACCATCTGGACGGGGTGACGGTGAGCCATCCGGACTGGTGGTTCAACGTACGACCGTCCAACACCGAACCGGTGCTGCGGCTCAACGTCGAGGGCAGGGACGACGCAACAATGGCGCGGGTGCGCGACGACGTGCTCGACCGGATCAGGAGGCACGGATGAACCTCGACCCGACGCTGCTGGAGATCATGGTGTGCCCGGCGTGCCGCGCCACACTGTCGGTCGACCACGACGCCGAGGAGCTGGTGTGCAACGGCTGCGGTCTGGCCTATCCGGTGCGCGACGACATCCCGATCATGCTGGTCGACGAGGCGCGCAAGCCAACCCCCCAGTCGATCGCCACCCCGCCGTCCGACGACCCCGCCTGAGCCGGCGCCGGACCCGACGACATGTTCGCTGACGACCTCCTCGACGACGCCGAGTCGCTGGCCGCTGCCGATCCGCTGCTGCGCCGACTCGCCGACGCCGGATCCCGCGTACGCCGCGAGTCCGGCGCCGCCGCGGAGGCCATCGTCGCGCTCCAGGACGACCTACGCCCCCGAGCCGTGATCGTGGCCGGCGCCGACTCGCGGCTGTTGCGGGCCGTGCTCGAGTCGTGGTGCCCGGTCCCGTTCGTGGCGTGGCCAGGACCGGGACTACCCGGCTGGGCAGGTTCGCTCGACATGGTGGTGGTGCTGGCGCAGGCTGCCGGCGACCTCGCCGCCTCGAGCGCGATCAGCGAGGCAGTACGCCGCGGCTGCACCCTGGTGATCACCGCGTCCCCGCACTCGGTGGCCGCCGACACCGCCGCCGGGCGGTACACGACCCTGCTGCCCACGCACACGGAGGACCCGTTGGCCTCGGCGGTGGTTCTCCTGCAGGCCCTGCATCGGTACGGCCTCGGTCCCGACGTGGACGCCGAGGAGGTCGCGCAGTCCCTCGACGACGTCGCGGTGGCGTGCTCGCCGTTCCAGGACCTGTCGAACAACCCCGCCAAGGAGCTGGCGATCGCGCTGGCCGACGTGAACCCGGTGCTGTGGGGCGGATCGGTGCTCGCTGCCCGCGCCGCCCGCCGAGTGGCCGAGGCGATCCGCCGGGCGACGGGGCGCTCGGCGCTCGCCGCCGACGCCGAACACCTGTTGCCGGTGCTGTCCGCCACCCGGCCCCGGGACCTGTTCGCCGATCCGTTCACCGGCGGCGACGACAAGCTGGGCGTCGCCCTCGTGGTTCTCGACGACGGCACTCAGGAGTCGCCCGTGCGGGTCGAGCGAGGGCGACTGGTGACGCAGGCCGAGAGCCACGGCGCCCGCGTGCACTACCTGCGTGCCGAACGCGGCTCCGGAGTGGCGAGGTACGCCAGCCTGCTGGCGCAGGGCAGCTACGCCGCGGCGTACCTCGGGATCGGTTTGGGCCGGGCCGGCGACCAGGGCGCCTGATGTCAGCGCACGGTGACTCCAAGGCGGTGCTCGCGGCGCTCGCGGCCAACCTCGGCATCGCGGTCATCAAGCTTGCCGCGTGGGCCCTCACGGGGGCGACGTCGTTGCTCGCCGAGGGCGTGCACTCCATCGCCGACTCCGGCAACCAGGCCCTCCTGCTGCTCGGCGCGAAGCGGTCGCGTCGCGAGGCCACGCCGGAGCATCCGTTCGGCTTCGGCCGGGAGCGCTACGTCTACGCGTTCGTGGTGTCGATCGTGCTGTTCAGCGTCGGTGGCCTGTTCGCGTTGTACGAGGCGTGGCACAAGCTCTCCGAGGTTCGCGCCGGCCACAAGGACCAGCTGCTGGAGAGTCGGTGGTGGTGGATCCCGATCGTCGTGCTGGCTGTCGCCATCGTGATGGAGGGGTTGTCGTTCCGTACCGCGGTGCGCGAGTCGAACCGAAGCCGCGGACACCGGTCCTGGGTCGCCTTCGTGCGAGGAGCCAAGTCACCAGAGCTCCCGGTCGTACTCCTGGAGGACTTCGCGGCGCTGCTCGGGCTGGTGTTCGCCTTGCTGGGCGTGGGTCTGACGCTGATCACCCGCAACGCCGTGTTCGACGTGATCGGCGCGGCCGCGATCGGTGTGCTGCTGGTGAGCGTCGCTGTCGTGCTCGCGATCGAGATGAAGAGTCTGCTGATCGGCGAGTCCGCCAGCCGCCAGTCGATCGACGCGATCCGTGCCGCGCTGTCGGGGACCGACGGGGTCGAGGACATCATCCATCTCAAGACGTTGCACCTGGGCCCGGACGAGCTGCTCGTCACCGCGAAGATCGCCGTCGTGCATGACGACTCCGCAGCCGCCGTGGCCGCTGCCATCGACGCCGCCGAGCGGGCGATCCGGGCTGCCGAGCCGGCCGCCCAGGAGATCTTCTTGGAGCCCGACCTTCATCGCCACGACTACGCACCCAGCCGGCGCCCGGGTACCGCCGCATCGGCGGGTGACTGATGCCGCGCGCCGCCGCTGTCGGTCGCCGTCGGCGACGTGCCGCTTCACACGCCGAGCGCACCGATTCCCGCCCGTTTTGCCCGATTCACTAGTACCGCAGGCGTGTGAAGTGGTATGGGCCTGGGGCGGATGCGAGTGGGCCGGGGCGGGGATGGGCCGAGGCGGGATGGATCGGCCCCGGGGGCGGGGTGGATGGCCGAAACCGGTCCGGGGGCGCGTAGGCTGTGCGCGTCCTCCCGCGTGGGGCCAGATGGCCCGTGGTTCCGGGCGCTGACGCGCCTGGCACGAGGACTGACCGCTCCGCGCACGGCCCTGTGCGCGCAACCGGAGGGCCGCTCATGCCTGACACACCCACGTCCGACGACTACAAGATCGCGGACCTCGCCCTGGCCGACTTCGGCCGCACCGAGATCACCCTCGCCGAACACGAGATGCCCGGCCTGATGGCCATGCGGGACCGCTTCGGCGGGACCAAGCCGCTGGCCGGCGCCCGGATCGCCGGGTCGCTGCACATGACAATCCAGACCGCCGTGCTGATCGAGACGCTGGTCGAGCTCGGCGCCGATGTCCGCTGGGCGAGCTGCAACATCTTCTCCACCCAGGACCACGCCGCCGCGGCGGTCGTCGTCGGACCGACCGGCACCCCTGAGCAGCCCGCGGGCGTACCCGTGTTCGCCTGGAAGGGCGAGACGCTGGCGGAGTACTGGTGGTGCACCACCCAGATCCTGACCTGGCCGGGCGGCGCGGCGGCCAACATGATCCTCGACGACGGCGGCGACGCCACGATGCTCGTGCACCTCGGTCGTGAGTACGAAGCGGCCGGCGCCGCCCCGGCGGTCGACTCCACCGACAACGCCGAGCTCCGCGAGGTTCTTGCCGTGCTCAACACGACGCTCGCGCAGGACGACAAGCGGTGGACCCGGGTGGCCGCGCAGATCAAGGGCGTCACCGAGGAGACGACGACTGGCGTGCACCGGCTCTACGAGCGGCACCGCGACGGCACCCTGGCGTTCCCGGCGATCAACGTCAACGACTCGGTCACCAAGTCGAAGTTCGACAACAAGTACGGCTGTCGGCACTCGCTCATCGACGGCATCAACCGGGCCACCGACGTACTCATCGGCGGCAAGGTCGCGGTCGTCTGTGGCTACGGCGACGTGGGCAAGGGCTGCGCCGAGTCGCTGCGCGGCCAAGGGGCCCGCGTCGTCGTCACCGAGGTGGACCCGATCTGCGCGCTGCAGGCCGCCATGGACGGCTACCAGGTGGCCCGCCTCGACGACGTCATCGGCGTTGCCGACATCGTCATCACCGCCACCGGCTGCAAGGACGTCGTCACCACAGCCCACATGGCCGCGATGAAGCACCAGGCGATCCTCGGCAACATCGGCCACTTCGACAACGAGATCGACATGACCGGTCTCGAGGCGACCGCCGGCATCCACCGCAAGAACGTCAAGCCTCAGGTGGACGTCTGGACGTTCCCCGACGGGCACGCCATCATCGTGCTGTCCGAGGGGCGGCTGCTGAACCTCGGCAACGCCACGGGTCACCCGTCGTTCGTGATGTCCAACTCCTTCACCAACCAGGTGCTGGCGCAGATCGAGCTGTTCACCAAGACCGACGACTACCCCGTCGGTGTCTACACACTGCCCAAGCACCTCGACGAAGAGGTCGCCCGGCTCCACCTGTCGGCGCTGGGGGTCTCGCTTACCGAGCTGACCAAGGACCAGGCCGACTACCTCGGCATCCACGTCGACGGCCCCTACAAGTCGGACCTCTACCGCTACTGAGGCCCCGGCGGGCCGGATCTCCCGGCCGCACCTGACGTACAGCCGCCTGCCTCGCCTGTCCCCGATCGCCCCGCCTGTCCCCGACCGTCCCGACCGCCCCGCCGGTCGGGAGGTCGGGGTCGGCGGGTCGGGGTCGGGTGCCGACACGGTCCCGGGGAGTTCCGGCTGCGGCCGCAGGGGGCGCCGTACGCTGGGATCACTCACGATCGGTGGGTCGGGTCGCGCCGGTACGCAGGGCGGCGCGAGCATTGACGGGGACAGGAGCGCGCGTGGAAACCTCAGCTGACCGGGGGCAGGCGGGCTCCGCTGCGCATCCGAACGACCAGGGACCACAGCACAGCCCGGCCCACAGCCAGCTCCGCGCGGCAGCGCCGGTGTCAACGTCGAAGGGTCGCGTCTTGGTCGTCGACGACGACGCGGCCCTGTCGGAGATGCTCACGATCGTGCTCAACCAGGAGGGCTTCGAGCCGGTCGTCTGTGGTCGCGGAGACCGAGCGATGGCGGTGTTCCACGACTGCCAGCCAGACATCGTGCTGCTCGACCTGATGCTGCCCGGGCTCGACGGGATCGACGTGTGCAAGGCGATCCGCGCTGAGTCCGGGGTCCCGATCGTGATGCTGACCGCCAAGGGCGACACCATCGACATCGTGGTCGGTCTCGAGTCCGGCGCCGACGACTACGTCGTCAAGCCGTTCAAGCCCAAGGAGCTGGTCGCCCGCATCCGCGCCCGACTGCGACAGTTCGACGACGTCACCCCCGAGAAGCTCAACATCGTCGACCTGGCCATCGACGTGGCCGGCCACACCGTGAAGCGCGACGGCGAGCCGATCAACCTGACGCCGCTCGAGTTCGAC
This sequence comes from Nocardioidaceae bacterium, assembly GCA_050700835.1. GTDB lineage: Bacteria > Actinomycetota > Actinomycetes > Propionibacteriales > Nocardioidaceae > JBOHDX01. Next base: position 19,865 of record JBOHDX010000050.1, on the reverse strand, counting down.
CTGCTCGTCTGCCTGGCCCGCAAGCCGTGGCAGGTGTTCACTCGCGAGGTGCTGCTGGAGCAGGTCTGGGGCTACCGGCACGCCGCCGACACCCGACTGGTCAACGTGCACGTGCAGCGGCTGCGATCCAAGATCGAGCACGACCCCGAGCACCCTGAGGTGGTTCTGACCGTGCGAGGGGTCGGCTACAAGGCCGGCACCTCCTGACCCTGACGACCTCCTCGTGACCGCCTCGACCGATTCCTCGCCGGACCCGCTCCGCACGCCCGGCCCTGCTCCGGACATGGCCGGTCCGCGACGTCGAGGACGGCTTGCGGTCGTGGCCGACACGGTGTGGCGGGCGCTCACCTCACCACTGCGCGCCGCCGGGTACGCCTGGCTGCGATCCCTGCAGGCACGCGTGGTCATGTCCACGGTGCTGCTCTGCACGATCGTGATCATGCTGGTCGGCTGGATGCTGTCGCATCGCGTCGCCGACGGCTTGGTGGATGGCAAGCGGGCGGCGTCGGTGGCCGAGGCGCAGGCAGGCCTGCGGGACGCGCAGACGCAGCTGGACGCCAGTGACCTGCCGGGCGCCAGCGACCACTCGCAGCTGCTGATCGCCCTGGTCGACTCGCTGGCCAGTCGCAGTGGCAACCCCCGGGCGTACGAGATCGTGCTGGTCGGTCCGCTCGGCGTCGGGGGGACGAGTGACCGCCTCGCGGGACAGCGCTCGTCGGCGGCGGTGACTCCGGCCAGCATCCCGGCGTCGCTGCGGACGAAGGTCGAGGGCAGCGACAGCACCTGGTGGGCGTTCTCGTCCCTGGCCTACCAGGACCAGCCGGGCCGGGTGCCTGCCGTCGTCGTCGGGGGCCGGCTTCAGCTGGCGACCGCCGGCCAGCGGTACGCGTTGTTCTACCTGTTCCCGATGACCGACCAGGAGCGCACGCTGTCCCTGGTGCAGCAGGGGCTGCTGTCGGCCGGTTTCGTGCTCACCATCCTCGTCGCGGGCGTCGCCTGGCTGGTCACCCGGCAGGTCGTGACGCCGGTGCGGCTGGCGCGACGCATCGCCGAGCGCCTCGCGGCCGGTCGGCTCGAGGAGCGCATGCACGTCCGAGGGGTCGACGACATCGCTCGGCTGGGCGTGAGCTTCAACCAGATGGCGGCCAGTCTGCAAAAGCAGATCCGCCAGTTGGAGGAGCTGTCCCGGCTGCAGCGCAGGTTCGTCTCCGACGTGTCGCACGAGCTGAGGACGCCACTGACCACGGTCCGGATGGCGACCGAGGTGCTGCACGACGCCCGCGCCAACTTCGACCCGGCGACGGCGCGCTCCGCGGAGCTTCTGTCGACCGAGCTCGACCGGTTCGAATCGCTGCTCAACGACCTGCTGGAGATCAGCCGGTTCGACGCCGGTGCGGCGAGGCTCGAGGCGGAGCCGACCGACCTGGTCGAGGTGGCTCGCCGGGTCGCCGACCTCTACCAGTCGCTGGCCGAACGACACGGCATGGTGATCACGGTCGTGGCCGGCCCCACGCCGTGCATCGTCGAGGCCGACGTGCGCCGGATCGAGCGGATCGTCCGCAACCTCGTCGCCAACGCGATCAGCTACAGCCGCTCGCCGACGCTGCAGATCCGCATCGCCGGCAGCGAGTCGGCCGCGGCCCTGGCCGTCCGCGACGTCGGCATTGGCCTGCGCCCAGGGGAGTCGACGTTGGTGTTCAACCGGTTCTGGCGGGCCGACCCGGCGCGTACCCGCACCGGTGGGGGCACCGGTCTCGGACTCGCCATCGCCGCGGAGGACGCGGCACTGCACGGCGGTTGGCTGCAGGCGTGGGGCGAGCCGGGTCACGGGGCACAGTTCCGGTTGACCCTGCCGCGTCAGCTGGGCACCGAGATCGTCCGGTCGCCGTTGCCGCTGGTGCCGCAGGACCGCGACACACAGGCCGTCGGCCAGGCGTACGCCCGGGTCGACCCGGCAGGGGTGGACCGGTGAGCCGGCCCACCACCCGCGGAGCCCGCCGCTTCGCCGGCCTGCTGGTGGCCGTCGCCACCCTTGCGGCCGGCTGCGCTTCGATCCCGTCCGGCGGCTCCGTGCACTCCGCCACCGGGTCGCGGTCCGACCAGGCGTTGCAGGTGCGGTTCAGCCCTCCCGGTCCGCAGCCCGGCAGCGACCAGACCCAGATCGTGCAGGGCTTCCTCGACTCGTTCCAGGCGTACCCGATCTCGAACGCGGTCGCCGCGCAGTACCTCGCGCCGGGGTCGGCCGCGGGCTGGCATCCCGAGCGGGCGACCGTCGTCTACGACCAGGAGACCTCGCACCCGGCGGCGCCGAACCACGTGCTCGTGCAGGCACACCAGGTAGCCTCGCTGAGCCCGCGCGGCGTCTATCGAACCGCGTCCGGCCTGGTGTCGGTGAGCGACAGCACGTTCACGCTGCGGAAGGTGGCGGGGGAGTGGCGGATCATCGACCCACCGGACATCAGGTTCATCAGTGCCGACTTCTTCACCCGCTACTACCGGCCCTACTCGCTCTACTTCGTCAACCGCGCCAACGACGACCTCGTCGCCGACCCGATCTATCTCGCGTCCGGCACCGGCGTCGCCGCCAATCTCGTGCACGGCCTGCAGAAGGGGCCAACTAGCGACCTGCGCGGCCAAGCCGGCACGGTGCTGCCGACCATCGACCAGGCCAGCTCCGCCGTCGCCATCAGGTCCGACGGCGTGGCCGACGTCTCGTTCGGGCCGCCGGAGGTCGGTTGGAGCAGGTCCGAGACCGACCTCGCGTCGGCCCAGCTGGTGTGGACCCTCGGGCAGGTCGACGGCGTCACTGGGGTTCGCCTGCTGCAAGGAGACCGGGCCATCGTGATCCCGGGGCTCCCCGCCGTACAGCCGCTCTCGTCGTGGGAGAAGTACGACCCGGCCGGCCCGTCGTCGCGCAACCAGCTGTTCGCCTTGCTGCACGGGCGACTCGTTGCCGTGAACCGCGACCAGGTGTCACCATTCAAGGGCCTGTGGGGCCAGTCGGACGAGGGCATCAGGCAGTTCGACGTCCAGCCCGGTCTAGGGACTCTCGCCGCGGTCACCGACGGCGGCACGACCCTGCTCTCCGGACCGATCAGCGCCACCACCGACGCCTCCGCATCCGTCCTCTACAAGGGCGGCCACGACCTGATCGACCCGACCTGGGACCGTGACGGCAACCTCTGGGTGGTCGACCGGACCCCGAGTGGCGCCGTGCTGCTGATGCTGCACGGGCACACCGTCGGGTCCATCGCCCTCGGCCCGCTCGCACACCGGCGGATCCTGCGCTTCACGATGTCGCCGGACGAGGCGCGGATCGCTGTCTTGGTACGCCCGGCGGGGCCGATCCACCCGCCCACCGGGCAGTCGGTGCCGCCGGCCGCGCAGATCCTGATCGCCCGAGTGAACCGGACCGCCACCGGGACGGTCCAAGGAATCGGCCGGATCCGGCCGCTCACCACCGCCGCGTCGATCGACTTCAGCAACCCGCTCGACATCGCCTGGGCTGATCCGACGGATCTGGTCGTGCTCAGCACCCTGGGCGGCTTGTCGCCCCAGCCGTACACCGCCCGCATCGACGGGTCGTCGGTCACCGGCGGACAGTTCAATGGCAGCTCGCTGCTCGGCCGTGTCGGCGCCGTCTCGGTCGCGTCGTCGGGCACCGGCGACGGCGTGATCTATGTCGGCGACCGGCAGGGCCGCTGGTGGTTCCAGGGCAACGACGGCGCCTGGACCCCTGTCCAGACCGACGTGCGCGCCGACCCGCTCACCGACGCGAACTTCCCCGGCTGAGCACTGCGTTCGCCTGGTTCCGACTGGGACCCGTGGCCGTTGATGCCTGTGTCTGGTCACGTCCACAGGCGTACCGGTTCTACCCGCGACCCGGCCGCCGGACCCACGATGCCTGCGATGCTCACGTTGCGAGACGCCGCCGCTGACCTCGTGCTCGGCGGATCCTGCGCCGGGTGCCTGAGGCCGGGTCGACGACTCTGCCCGGCTTGTCGGGCGTCGCTGCGCGCCAAGCCACGGCTGGTGTGGCCCGACCCGGTGCCGCTCGGTCTGACCATCCCGGTGCCCGTGCCGCCTTACGCCATGGCCGTGTACGCCGGCGCGGTCCGCGCGATGCTCCTCGGCCACAAGGAGCAGCGACGATACGGGCTGCGCCGCCCCCTCGGCGTCGCCCTCGCAGCCGTGGTGGAGTACGCGCTAGGCGCCCTGCCTGGGGCTGTGGGCGAGTCGGTGACTCCTGGGTTGACGACTGTGGGCGAGCGGGTGACTGTCGGCCGGCCGGTGACGTTGGTCCCGGTGCCGTCCTCCCCTGCCGCGGTGAAGATGCGTGGCCACGACCCGGTGCTGGCGATGAGCCAGGCGGCCGCCTCGACGCTGCGTCGCTGCGGCGTCGACGCCCGCGTCCGCACAGTTCTCAGGCACGCCAGAGTCGTGGACGACCAGGCCGGTCTCACCGCCACCGCACGGGCCGGCAACCTGGCCGGCGCGTTCGCCGCCACGACTTCCGCCTCGACTTCCGCCTCGACTTCCGCCTCGACCTCCGCCACGACTTGCGCCACGACCTCCGCCACGACCTCCGCCACGACCTCCGGGCCGATCACCCGCGTGATCGTGGTCGACGACGTCATCACCACAGGCGCCACCCTCGCCGAGGCAGTTCGGGCACTGCGCGCCGCCGGCACCCAGCCATTTGCCCTCGCCACCGTAGCCGCCACCCCGCGCACCTACCTCCCGCATCGCTAGCCGCGTACCTCGGCGAGTGGCCGAGGGCGCGGGTCGGTGGTAGCGCTGGTACGGCGGGGAATGGGCGAAGGCCGCAGATTGTGGTACCGCCGGTATGCCGAGAAGTGGGCGGAGTGCGCGGATCCACGGGGGGTAGCGCTGGTGTGGCGTTGAGTGGGCAGAGGGCGCGGATCTACGGCCGTCACTCTCCTTAACCCGAGATCCGCGCCCGAAGCCCACGACGCGCGGCCAGTGACGTGCGGCCAGTGACGAGCGACGAGCGACCTCAGCACTCAGCGGTACGGAATCCGAGGCAATCCGCCCACCGGCTACCGCCGGAGCAACGGTCCGACTACGGTCGGTGCATGGCACCTGGTCAGGTCCACCTCGGTTCTGGCTGCGGATCGGACCGCAGCACCGGGATGGTCCAGAGCGGGTGCCGACGTCTTTCGCCGTCCGGCATGCCGAATAGTGGAGGTCCACATGGAGTTGGTGGTCAAGGGTCGTCATTGCGAGATCTCCGACCGATTCCGCGAACACGTCGCGGAAAAGCTGTCGCGGGTGGAGAAGTTCGACCACAGAGTGATCCGCATCGACGTCGAGGTGTCGCCGGAGCGCAATCCGCGTCTCGGTGACCGAGCCACCAGGGTCGAGTTGACCTTGCACTCACGAGGGCCCGTCGTACGCGCGGAGGCGTGCGCGGAGGACAAGCTGAGTGCCCTTGACAAGGCCATCGTGCGGCTGGAGGCGCGGCTGCGTCGCGCCGCCGACCGACGCCGGGTCCACCATGGCTCCCGCACTCCGACGTCGCTCGCGGAGGCCACCGCGACCGCCCCGCTGCCGCTCAGCGAGATCGATGCCTCGGACGGGTCCGACCACGGCCGTACCGAGTCCGGCCCGGTGAAGGTCGACGGCGACGGTCCCCTGGTCGTCCGGGAGAAGACCCACATGGCTCACCCGATGACGCTCGAGCAGGCGTTGTACGAGATGGAACTGGTCGGGCACGACTTCTACCTGTTCGTCGACAAGGCCAGTGAGCAGCCGAGCGTCGTCTACCGCCGTCGCGGCTACGACTACGGCGTCATCCACCTCGCGATCTGATCCCGCGGCAGGCGCCCCTGACTCCGAGTGCTGCGCGCTAACGCACCACTCCGGGCGCTCGCCGTGGTGCCGTACTGCGCAACTTCCCGTTCGCTCGGGTCGCGGGCTGCCCTCTGCCTGCTCTCGCCGTAGCAGCGTGACGGTCGTCGTCTCGCGCCCTCTGCCCGCGCCGTAGCAGCGTGACGGCCGTAGCCCCGAGCCCCCACATATTCGAGCGCGACGGCGCCTTCTCCGGGTTGCGGGAGTGGTTGTCCTTCAACTCTGAGCGTCGCGCGACCCCAGTCATGCCATGATCGCGATATGCAGGCGGACGGTTCGGGTGGCCCGGCGGAGTCGGTCCCCGCCGTACCGACGCCGAACGAAGCGGTACGCGTGGTGGTGGTCGACGACCAGGAGCTCTTCCGGCGCGGCTTGATGATGGTGCTGTCCGGCGAGCCGGGGCTCCAGCTCGTCGGGGACGCGTCGGACGGGCGAAGCGCGGTGGATGTCGTGGTGGCGACTGCGCCCGACGTCGTACTGCTGGACGTGCGGATGCCGAAGCAGTCCGGGATCGCCACGTGTGCCGCGATCAAGCAGGTCGCGCCGACGACCCGGATCGTGATGCTGACCGCCAGCGACGAGGAGGCCGACCTCTATGACGCGGTCAAGAACGGCGCCTCCGGCTACCTGCTGAAGGACTCCTCGATCGACCAGGTCGCAGAAGCGATCCGGCTGGTGGCGGACGGTCAGTCGCTGATCAGCCCGGCGATGGCGACGAAGCTGCTCGACGAGTTCAAGCAGATGTCGCGCCCCGGCAAGGCCGACGTGACGACGCCCCGCCTGACCGGGCGCGAGCTGGAGGTGCTGAGACACGTCGCTCGCGGGCACAACAACCGCGAGATCGCGAAGACGTTGTTCATCAGCGAGAACACCGTGAAGAACCACGTGCGCAACATCTTGGAGAAGCTGCAGCTGCACTCGCGGATGGAGGCGGTCATGTACGCCGTGCGGGAGAAGCTGCTCGACCTGCCCTAACGGCTCGAGCTCTCAGTGCTCGCGGCACGCTTTCACGCTGCGGACGTGGGGCCGATCCAGGGACTCCCAGGTCAAGCCGGCGGTAAGCACAGTTCCCCAAATTTGATGATGTGGCCCACGCCTCAACGCGGTCAACTCGTCCTGCGGCTCGAGCGAGTCGTGAGCGAGGCACAGATCCGCCCGGTGGGTGGTCGCCATTTTGGGCCAGGCGGGGAGCTAGAGGCGAAACCGGGGCTCATCTGGATTTCGGAGGAATGCTCATGTCTCGTACTCGTTCAGAAAAGTAGCGCCAGCACCCAGGCCGACGACGCCGAGGGCCAGGGCGGCCGGTTGCTGGTCCGCTGGCGCCCGGTGGCAAGGACGCGTACCAAGTGGAGTTCCATGCCGGCACCGTTACTCAGGCATGCGGCTTGAACACCTACGGCGGCACGATCACCGCTCCGCCTAGCCTCACTGACGCCGCGCAGGGCGGGAGCGTCACGCCCACCGTAAACCTCAACTACGAGGGCTGAGGCATCGGAGTACCAGGTAGGTCGCTGTAGTGGACGACCTACCTGGTACTCATCGTTTCTGCACAGCCAGCCTTCGCAGTCTGTTTGGAGAAACGCATGGCGGCTGAAATTGATCCTCCGGGCGCGGCCAGCCGCATGGTTCGCACGGCCGTCTTGGTGCTCATCGTTGCCTTGGCGGTTGGCGCGGCGGTGGCCGTCCTCTCGGGTCGATACCAGGTGCGCCCGGTTCTGACCGGGAGCATGCGACCGGGCCTCCCGGTTGGAGGCGTTGTCGTGACAGAGCGGGTACCGATCTCGTCGCTACAGGTCAGGGACGTCATCGTCTTCCACCGGCCGGACAACCCGGCCGAGTTGGTCGTGCACCGGATCATTTCCTTGAAGCACGTGGGCGACGCCCTGGTGATCAAGACCCAGGGCGACAACAACCCCGTTCCCGATCCGTGGACTGTGACGTTGCGCGGATCGACGGCGTACCGTGCGCAGTTCTCCCTGCCGCTGATCGGCTACGCCGCGATCTGGTGGCATCAGCCGCAGACTCGCACGATTGCTCTCTGGCTGGCCGGCCTCTGTGCTCTGGCCGCCTTGGTAGTGCTTGCGATGCCGAAGCGATTCCGCTCCAAGAGCTCGCGCGACGATGCGGTGAACCAGGATGACCCTGCCGGGCCGACGACCGCCGCGGGCTCGGAGCCGTCCACCGCGTCGACGACCGACGCCGAGCCGGAGACGCAGGGCGGATCGTCGACCGCTGAGAGTCTGGACATGGCCGGAACCTCGAGCTAGCCGGCGCCGGTTCCGATCAACGACCGGGCAGCGATTGCCCAGTCCGTTGCTGGAGCCTGGATCGCCCGCGGAAATGCATCGCGTGGACGGTCGTAGCACTTCCTGCGAATGGCCAGCAATTCATCAATTTTCACGATGTCGCCAATGTTTGGCTCGGTGCATGATGAGTGCACGATCCGCGGGTTGTCTCGGGATCGGCTGGGTCGCCCGAGCGGCCCGGGTCCACGTTTCAGAGTGACGCGGGGCGACCGCGCCGGCGCAAGGAGAGAATCCAAATGAACCGACTGATGAAGAGGGTGGCGCTCCCGATTGGTGCGGCAATCATGCTGGGCACCACCGGCTTCGCCTTCATGGCGAGCAACTCCGTTGCGCCGTCGAACGCTGGTGTGGGCTCGGGTGCGATCTCGGGTTACAACGTCCGCAACGTTCATTACGCGATCGTCGACAACCCCAACACGCCAGGAGGCACCTACATCCAGCAGGTGTCCTTCACTCTGTCACCGGACAACGCCACCCAGGCGCGCGCCTGGTTCGAGGACACCTCTGGCCAGTGGGTCAGCGGGATCTACCAATGCGCCGAAACCACCGGGACGTGGACCTGCCAGAACCCCAACGTGATCAACGGTCACCAGTGGTCGGCCACTCAAGACGCTTTCCAGTTGCACGTGTCGGCAGCCCAGTAGGGCTCACGCGTCACCGCTGGGAGGGTCGTCGTCTGCTGACCCTCCCAGCGCTGACGCCGGTACACTCACGCCCCCAACGCACTCATCGAAGGACCGATCAATGACACCCATCGCGGGCGCGGTCCAAGTGAGCACACGGGTGCCGCAGGCCGCACGCACGGTGAACTTCCGGAGTCGCGGGTGGCTTGCCGCGAAGAGTGCCGGCGCGATGCTGTTGTGCATCGCCGCATTCCTCTCGTTCGCTCCGACCAAGGTCGGCGGGCCAGCTTCCTACGTCGTCACAGACGGCATCAGTATGCTGCCGCACTTCCGGGCGAACGGCTTGGTGATCACGCACACCGAGAACTCGTACTCAGTAGGAGACATCGTCGCCTACTACAACCACCAGTTGCACACGGTTGTCATGCACCGGATCGTGGCGATCGAAAACGGCCGCTACGTCTTCAAGGGCGACAACAACAACTTTCGCGACAGCTACCATGCAACGAAGGCCGACCTTGTGGGCAAGGAATGGGTCTACTGGCCCGGTGGAGGTACGTACATCGCCTTCCTACGAAACCCGGTCACATTCGCCTTCATCATCGGCGTTATCGCATTGGCTTCCCTCCGCATGCCGCGGCGGAGTCGACGGCGGAGGCGGCACCATGCGCGTTAGACGTCGGCGGCTCCTCCTGCTCGCGATCCCTGTCTCGGTGTTCGTCACCGCCGGCACCGCCTACCAGGCCTCGAACACCGTGGACCCGTCGTACGCGGGAACCTCCCATGTGGCGATCAGCGTGCCGACGAATCTGTCCGCGACCGACAAGGCGAAGATCAACGTCGCGCAAGCGAGCGGGCCGCAGGGCTACTACCACTTCACGAACCTCAGCGCGGCTCTGACGTCGAACGGCACAGGGGTGAGCAACGAGAGGGTCATGTTCACCGTCGCGGGCGTCGTGGTGTGCAGCGCAACGACCAACTCGACGGGTTCGGCCAGCTGCCCGAGTGATGTCAAGGTGGACACATCAGAGTTCCCGTCCGGACAGCCCCGCGCGTTCACCGCGACGTTCGCCGGTGACGGCAGCCTTCCGCCGGCGAGCAGCACCGCCGCGTTCTCGAAGGTCACCGGCTAGCGGGACGAGTCTGACCGTTTTGCGGATTTTCCGCCGGTCGGCGCTCAGTATGAAACTGGCCCGACCCGTGCGCCGATCGAGAGGGACACACCGAACATGACAACTCGGGGACAGGACGAGGCTGCGCCGCCGGTGCTGGGCAGGCTCGAGACGCTCGCCGTGGTCAGCGTCGTTGGCGTGCTCGCGCTGGCTCTGGGACTGGTGGCGCTCGTGCTGCCGTCCTCGACGAGCAACTCGACGAAGCTCGGCTACACAGAGTCCGGCAACTTCGCCTATTCGGCAACGGCACCCTCGTCGTCGGTGTACGGCGCGCAGGGCCTGACCACGGGCGAGCCGATCCTCACGCAGGTCGTTGGCCCGGTCCATGTCGGGTTCACGTACCGGCTCGACACCAAGGCAACCGTTGACGTGCACGGCACGGCCGGGATGGTTGCCCTCGTCACGATCGGGCAGGGGCTGTCACGGCAGTTCCCGGTCGCCGCTAGCACGAAGTTCAACGGCAGCCAGGTCACGACGTCGGGCACACTGCCGGTGGGCGACATCACCAGCTACATCGCGGCCGCCAACGCCAGTCTGGGCACTCAGGTCCAAAGCAGCGCAACCGTGTCCATCCGGCCCCGAATCACGATGGCCGGTCAGGTGGCCGGTCAACGAGTCAAGTCGTCGTACTCGCCGTCCTTGCCCTTCACCCTGGATGGCAAGACGCTGAGCATCGCCAGCGGCACGTCCAACGCGGGCACCCTGACGACGCCGGCTGACCTGCTCAAGCCGAGCAAGGCCGGCTCGGTGAGTGTCACCACCAAGGTGAGCAGCTCCGTGCCGCTGTACTTCGTGCACCCGCCGATCCAGATCACGATGTACGTCGGCTTCGGACTCGCGGGGTTGTGCCTGCTGCTCGGGCTGTGGCTGGCGCGGCCGCTCCTGCGCGACAGCGGCTCGAGTGGAGAACGGGATCGGATCCGCACGCTGTACGGCACGCGGATCGTGCAGGTGCGGGCGCTCGCATTGCCGGATGTCCCCGTCGCCGACGTGGGCAACATCGACTCCCTCGCCGAGCTGGCCAAGCGGTACGAGTCGATGATCCTGCAGGTCAGCGACCAGCCTGGCGACGCGTACCTCGTCTGGGACAACGGGATGCTCTACCGCTACCGCCCGTCGCAGCCGTCGGAGGCGGGGGAACCGGGGTTCGACGCGGGCGCGTCGACGGCGGCCGAGGCTCATGCGGAGGCCACCGGGAACGTCACCGAGAAGGTCACCTCCACCGGGTTGAACGGTCACAAGACGGCCGCGAAGGCACGGCGCTGACAGTTCGTTCCGCTCGTACCGGTCGAGGCATCCGGTCAGGACGGCCGGACGATCTGTTGCAGCGCCCAGTGATTGCCGTCGGGGTCGTCGAACCGGACGAACCGGCCCCAGGGCTGCTCGTCGACTTCGCTGCACTCGACCCCACGATCGCGCAGGTACGCCCGGGCATCGTCCGCATCCGCGACGACGATCTGGATGAACTGCGAGGAGCCGTCGGGCATCATCTGGAGTCCATCGCCGAAACAGATCGAGCAGGCTGATCCCGGCGGCGTCACCTGCACGAAGCGGAGCTGGGGGGTCACGGTCGCATCGTGGTCGACGTTCCACCCGAGCCCGTCGCCGTAGAACTCGACGGAGCGATCGACGTCCTGCACGGCAAGCGGAATCAACTCGATCTTGAAGTCCATCGCGGTCTCCCTGCGGTCGTGGCTGATGTCCGGCTCAGGCTAGAGGCAGGTCAGGACAGTGCTCGGCTGCCTCGGGCCGGCGCTCCGAGTGCCGCGGGTGGCCCAGGTGGCGTGGCAACCACTCCTGGAATCGCTACCGTCGGCCCATGGACCAGGGATCGACACCGTCCGACCAGACCGCGGACAGATGGGAACGCTCCGACTGGTGGGGCGTGGTCCTTGACGCCCCGGACGTGGCCGAGCTGGCTCGCTTCTACTCACTTTTGCGTGGCTGGCGGATCTGGAAGCAGGACCACGACGACGCGGCCCTCGATCTCGGTGAGGGCGTGGCGTACCTCGCCATTCAGCACAACCCCGACTTCGTGCGGCCGGCATGGCCGGGAGAGCCGGGGAGCCAGCAGATGATGTCGCACCTCGACTTCGAGGTGACCGACCTCGAGGGGGAGACCGCCCGGGCGGTCGCGCTGGGGGCCGAGCTTCCGGAGCACCAGCCGCAGGACGACGTCAGGGTCCTGCTTGATCCCGCCGGGCATCCGTTCTGCCTCTACGCCTCGTCACCGTGACCCGCACGGGCCGGCGGGGCTGTCGAACGTCACGTCCAGCGGGCGTGCGAGTGAGATGATCCCGCGTATGACGATGAGGCGCTTCGGCTGGCTCGTCGGGTCCCTGGTCTTCGGCGCGGCGGTCGAGCTGATGAAGGCTCGGGGGTCTTGGGCCTCCGACGTGCGCGGCGAGTTGGGCAACCTGAGTACGCCGTGGTTGCTGCTGGGCTTCTTGTCGTCCCTCGGAACGCCGACGATCCGGGCCGGCGCGGTCAGAGGTCTGGTGGCCACGCTCGCCGCCCTCGTCGCCTTCTACGCCACCGAGACGCTGCTTTTCGTCCCGCAGCTCGGAAACCACGGTGGTCTGCTCGGCGACTTCGCCTGGGTGTTCCGAGCCGGTCTGCTCTGGCTCGTTTTCGGCCTGGTTGCCGGACCGGTGATGGGCGTGATCGGGGCGTACGTCGGCAACCGGCACCGCTACTGGACCGTGCCGATCTGCGGGCTGCTACTGATCGGCGAGCCACTCGTGCTGAGCATCGTCGGCAACCGCCGGATCCCTCTCCCGTCGTCGTCCCTGAACTGGAGTTTCCAGTGGACGAACGTCGCCGTCGCCGAGTTGGTCGTCGGGGCGATGGTCATCGGTGGGTTCCTCGCATGGCGCGTGGGCATCGTGCCGGCACGGAGACCCTGACTGCCGGCGTACTGTCGGCCACATGAGCACCGCCGATCGTCGGGCCCCGCTCGGGCGTGAGCAGGCTTGGTCCGACGCCGCCCCGGACCACGGCCAGGTCGTCGTGGTGACCGACAACCCGATCGGGCGTGCCGTGGTCGAGATCGCCCAGATCACCGGGCGCCGCACAACGCTGCTGGCCGACGAGGACGCAGACGCGTCGCCCCTGGGTTGGTTGGCCGGTCACCCGCTCGACGATCGCGACGCGCTGGTGCTCTGCGACCACGACACTCCTGACATGGAGGCGCTGCTGCGGCACGCCTTGTCAGGAAGGACGGGGTACATCGCGATGATGGCGAGTCGCCGCCGCGCCGCCACCGTCCTGGCGGCGTTGTCGGACTCGATCGCGCCGGAGGCGCTGGCGCGGCTGCACGTGCCTGCCGGGCTGAACACCGGCGGCAAGGGGCCCGGAGAGATCGCCTTGTCGGTGGTCGCCGAGATCGTGGCGGAGGCGTACGGCCGCGATGGCGGTCGGATGAGGCTCGCAACGGAGCCGTCGCCGGCGAACGTGCACACGTCCTGACCCGCGTGGCACCAGGCCGGACCGCAGCCTTGGCGCACTGCCCGGGCCGGACCGCAATTGCGGGATTCTGGCTCGATTCCGGCCCATCTTCGCGCCACTTTCCCGCAATTGCGCGGGAACTTGGTCGGCCGGCGGGCAGATAAGGTCCTAAACCGTTGCCGACGGCAACAATAGACGAGCCGTTCGACGGACATTCATCAATCTCGATGATGACCCGGATTCTCGCTTTCCGCGACGATTGCTCCGTCCGCCACACCGGCGGAGACTCAACAGACTCACTCGGGAGGGTGATCATGCGCGGATTGATCAAGTACGGGATGGTGGCGACGCTGCTGGCGGGCGCTGGCGTGGCGTCGGCGACAAGCCTTCCCGGGTTCTCGTCGTCAGGTGTCCTGCAGAGTGGCAACGCCCACTCGGCGCAGTGCCAGACGAGCAACGTGAGTGTCGCGTACACGCCGAACAGCACCGGCGTGTGGCTGAGCTCGATCACGATCGGCAACATCGACGCCAACTGCGGCGGCAAGTACGTCACGGTCAGCACCATCCGGCCGAATGGCTCGGTCGACGGCACTGACCACGCTCTGGTGCCTGCCGGCGGTGGCGCTGTGACGCTGTCAAGCTACCCGGGCGAGTACATCAACGACTCGAACTACAACAGCAACGGCAACACTCCGGCGAACCAGGTCGACCACGTCATCGTGACGTTCTCCGACAACGCTCCGGCCTGACCGGTCGGACTGTTTCGTAGCGGGATGGGGCGGATTCCTCGGGAATCCGCCCCATGACCGGAAACGAGGATCGATGACAATACTGCGACTGCCCCGGCCCACCCGTCCCCCGATGCGCAAGATCGTGCTCCGAGTTCTGGGACTCGCCTTCCTCGGGGTGTGGGTGTTCTTTCTCTGGCCGACCAGCCTCGGTGGGCGAACGGGGTACGTCGTGGTCCAGGGAACCAGCATGCAACCGCACCTGTACACCGGGGACCTGGTGCTGACTCGGGAGCAACCGAGCTATCACGTCGGCGAGGTCGTCGCCTTCCACATCGACGGCGGCCAGGTGATCCACCGCCTCAACAGCGGCAGCGAGTCGGCGGGATTCAAGACCCGGGGTGACAACCGCACCGAGGCCGACCCGTGGACCATCAAGGATGCCTCCATCGTCGGGCAGGAGTGGATCCGCATCCCGGGCGTCGGTTCCCTCTTCGCCAGACTGCACAACCCATTGACGATCGTGCTGGTCGTCCTGGCGATGCTCGTGCTGGGGACGAAGACGACCCCGCCCAAGCGTCGGCAGGTCGACGAAGGCGCGAGCGAGGACTCCGGTGACGGCGAGGGTTCCGACCCGACCGAGCCCGCGGATCCGATGGTGGGATCAGCAACCACCTGACGTACCGCCTGGTCTGGTCGGGTGTGGCCCCGTGCGGCGGGGTTGTCGGACCCTTCGCCTAGCCTTTCGCGCGTGCGGACGACCGAACGACTGACGCTGACCCAGGCACGTCGGATCGCGCTGGCCGCGCAGGGGTTCACCGCCCGGCGACCGACCGTCGCCGACGCCAGGGCGCTCAACCGCGTCGCGGACCGGCTCGGGTTGTTCCAGATCGACTCGGTCAACGTGTTCACCAGGGCGCACTACATGCCGCTCTACTCCCGGATCGGGCCGTACGCTCCGTCGCTGCTGGAGCGGTCGTTCCAACGCGCGCCGCGGCGGATGTTCGAGTACTGGGGCCACGAAGCCTCGCTCGTCCGGGTCGACCTCCAGCCCGCGCTGCGGTTCCGGATGGCCAGTCTCGACGGTGCGTGGGGCGGGGTGAAACGCGCGGCCGCCGAGCATCCGGACGTGGTTGAGTGGGTGCTCGACGAGGTGACCCGCCGCGGGCCGCTGACCGCGCGCCAGATCGACACTGACGTGCATCGGGAGCGCACCGACTGGGGCTGGAACTGGTCGCTGGTCAAGACGGTGCTCGAGGCGCTGTTCTACACCGGCCGGATCACGTCCGCGGGGCGCAACTCCGCGTTCGAACGGTTGTACGACCTGCCCGAGCGGGTGCTGCCGGCCGCCGTCGTCAATGCGCCGACGCCCGACGTCGAGGAGTCGCACCGGATCCTGGTCCGCCAGTCCGCGCAGGCCCACGGCGTGGGCACGGAGCAGTGCCTGCGGGACTACTTCCGGCTGAAGCCGGCCGCGACCCGGCAGGCCGTCGCCGACCTCGTCGACGCCGGCGAGCTGGTTCCAGTGGCCGTTCAGGGCTGGAAGCGCCCGGCGTACCTCCATCACGAAGCCGCGCTGCCCAGGACCGTCCGGGCTCGAGCGCTGCTCAGCCCGTTCGACCCGCTGGTGTTCGAGCGCACCCGCACCGAGGTGCTGTTCGACTTCAAGTACCGGATCGAGATCTACGTGCCGGAGCACCTGCGCGTGCACGGCTACTACGTGCTGCCGTTCCTGCTCGGAGACCGTCTCGTCGCCCGGGTCGATCTCAAGGCCGATCGGCAACGCCGGGCGCTGCTGGTCCGCGCCGCCCACGTCGAGCCGGGGGCGCCGGCGTCGACCGCGTCCGAGCTGGCCGAGGAGCTGACCCAGGTCGCGGACTGGCTCGGGCTCGACGACGTGGTCGTCGCGCCTCGTGGGGATCTGGCGCCCGATCTCGCGGCCGCCGTGGCCGGCGCGGGCGCCGGCGGGCCGGAGCCCGAGCGCGCGGCCACGCGGATCACCCCCGGACAGGCAGGTCCCGTCAACCTGACGAGCTCGCGATCAGCCTGACGAGCCCGCGATCTCGTGCCCGATCAGCCAGCTGATCGCCGACAGCGCCTGGGGCGTCGTCCAGGTGCCGAAGCCGGCCGACCGGCGCAGGTTCTTCAGCCCGGCCTCATCGAGGAAGTCGTGCAGCTTCTTCGGCACCGATGCCCCGGACGCGACGTGCGGAGCGCCGTTGAGCACGAACCGCTCGTGTCCCGCGTGGTCGAGGAACAGCAGCAGGTCGGCGTGCTCGATGTCGTAGGCCAGCGGCTTGCCGGTGCGCCAGTTCTTGTCCGGGGGCACGCCCTGCGGCACCCTCTTGTAGTAGACCCCGAAGTACTTCCACAGCCGCGCCAGGTCCGCCGGCGAACCGGTCAGCGTCTCCCAGTCTGACGGTGGCGGCGTGAACAGCCGCCGGTACGCCGCCAGCTGCGGCACCGTGTCGCGGCGCGGGTCGACCGTGATGCTCAGGAACGCCACCTTGTCGCCGAGCCCGGCTCGTTCGACCGCACGTGCCGCATCCACCACGTTGGCGGTGTCGAGCGGGCACGTCTCGGCGCACAGCGTCATCATGTCGCTGAGCACGATCACCTTCCCGGCGTACGCCCGAAGCGACGTCGCTTGGCCGGTGGAGGTGCGGAGCGGGAGGTCGAGGATCGAGCCCGACACGGCCCGGTCCAGCGTGGTGCCCACCGACTGCGCGGGTGCGGCCGGTCGGTTCGCGGCGTCCGAGGGACCACCGCAGCCGGCGCCAGCGACCAGCGCGACGAGGGCAGCCGCCAAGAGGCGGGCAGGAGCCAGTCGCCCGGGTCGAACCCGTGGGTGCGCCCGTCGTCGAACCACCGTCATCGCCGCTGCCCTCCCATCTGTGTGCAGCCGTACCCCGGCCGATCCTGCCCCGCGCCTGCGATCCTGCGCCGCTGGGCGCACCTTTGGCCCGGTCGCTCCGCGCACCCGCGGGACGGTCGCCGGCGCCTTGGCGGCACTGCCTAGGATGTGTTCAGCCTAGGATGGGCCTCGGCCAGGGCGGTGGGCAGCCGCCGCGGGGGCCGTCCGATCAGCCGACGGGGCGAGACCGCCCCGATTCAGGAGTTCCACACCGTGTCAATGCTCGACAAGCTCCTCCGCATGGGCGAGGGCAAGATCCTGCGTCAGCTCGAGTCCGTCGCGAAGCAGGTCAACGCGATCGAGGACGACTACGTCGCGATGAGCGACGACGAGCTGCAGGGACAGACCGCGGAGTTCCGTGAGCGGCTCGAGGCGGGCGAGTCCCTCGAGGACATCATGCCGGAGGCGTTCGCAGTGGTCCGCGAGGCCGCCAAGCGAGTGCTCGGGCAGCGACACTTCGACGTGCAGATCATGGGCGGCGCCGCCCTCCACCTCGGCAACATCGCGGAGATGAAGACCGGTGAGGGCAAGACCCTCGTCGCCACCCTCGCGGTCTACCTGAACGCGCTCGGCGGCCGGGGTGTCCACGTCGTCACGGTCAACGACTACCTCGCGAAGTACCACGCCGAGTGGATGGGCCGGATCTACCATTTCCTCGGCATGACGGTCGGCAACATCATCCCGAGCCTGAATGCCGAGCAGCGCCGCGCGGCCTATGCCTGCGACATCACCTATGGCACCAACAACGAGTTCGGCTTCGACTACCTGCGCGACAACATGGCGACTGACATCGCCGAGTGCGTCCAGCGCGGGCACGCCTACGCGATCGTGGACGAGGTCGACTCGATCCTCATTGACGAGGCCCGCACGCCGCTGATCATCTCCGGGCCGACGCAGGACGAGGTGAAGTGGTACGGCGAGTTCGCCGCCCTCGTGGGCCGGATGCGCCTTGACGACGACTACGAGATCGACGAGAAGAAGAAGACCGTGTCGGTGCTCGAGCCCGGAATCGAGAAGGTCGAGGACCACCTCGGCATCGACAACCTCTATGACTCCGTCAACACGCCGCTGATCTCCTTCCTCAACAACGCGATCAAGGCCAAAGAGCTGTTCCGCAAC
Source organism: Nocardioidaceae bacterium (assembly GCA_050700835.1). GTDB lineage: Bacteria > Actinomycetota > Actinomycetes > Propionibacteriales > Nocardioidaceae > JBOHDX01. The sequence continues at coordinate 1,685 of JBOHDX010000050.1, read as the reverse complement.
GACCGCGACTACGTCGTGCTCAACGGTGAGGTGCTGATCGTCGACGAGCACACCGGGCGGCTGCTCGAAGGCCGGCGCTACAACGAGGGACTTCATCAGGCGATCGAGGCCAAGGAGAAGGTCACGGTTCGCGAGGAGTACCAAACGCTCGCGACGATCACCCTGCAGAACTACTTCCGGCTGTACGACAAGCTCGCCGGCATGACCGGCACGGCGATGACCGAGGCGAGTGAGTTCGACAAGATCTACCGGCTCGGTGTGGTCCCGATCCCGACGAACGAGCCGGTCGCGCGCGTCGACCAGTCCGACCTCGTCTATCGAACCGAGGAGGCGAAGTACGCCGCCGTGGTCGAGGACATCGCGGAGCGGCACGCCGTCGGGCAGCCGATCCTGGTCGGCACCGTCAGCGTCGAGAAGAGCGAGCTGCTGTCCAACCTGCTGCGCCGCCGCGGCGTCCCGCACGAGGTTCTCAACGCCAAGCAGCACGAACGTGAGGCGGCCATCGTGGCCGTCGCCGGGCACAAGGGGGCCGTCACCGTCGCGACCAACATGGCCGGCCGCGGCACCGACATCATGCTCGGCGGCAGCGTCGAGTTCCTCGCCGACCGCACCCTGCGCGAGCGTGGCATCGATCCCGTCGAGCACTCCGAGGAGTACGAAGCGGCCTGGCCCGGAACCGTCCGGACGATCGAGGAACAGGTCAGGAACGACCACGACGATGTCACCAAGGTCGGCGGCCTGGTGGTCATCGGCACCGAGCGGCACGAGTCGCGGCGCATCGACAACCAGCTGCGCGGCCGGTCCGGGCGGCAGGGCGACCCAGGGGAGTCGCGGTTCTACCTCTCGCTCGAGGACGACCTGATGCGGCTGTTCAAGTCGGACTGGGTCGACTGGGTCCTGACCACGATGAAGATCCCCGACGACGTACCGATCGAGAACAAGCGGGTCACCGGCGCCATCGCGTCCGCGCAGGCCCAGGTGGAGGCACAGAACTTCGATACCCGCAAGAACATCCTGAAGTACGACGACGTGATGAGCCGCCAGCGTGAGGTCATCTACGCCGAGCGCCGCCGGGTGCTGGAGGGCGAGGACCTGCAGGACCAGGTCCGCGGCATGATCACCGACGTCGTCACCGCCTACGTCGGCGGCGCCACCGAGGGATTCCCGGAGGAGTGGGACCTGGACCAGCTGTGGGCGGCGCTGAAGATGCTGTATCCCGTGGCGGTCGACCAGGACGCGCTGATCGACGAGGTCGGCGGCATCAACGGGCTGACCGCCGACGAGCTGAGCGAGCGGTTGACGCAGGACGCGGAGCAGGCGTACCAGCGGCGCGAGGAGCAGCTCGGCTCGGAGGTCATGCGTGAGTTGGAGCGCCGGGTGATGCTGTCGGTGCTGGACCGCAAGTGGCGCGAGCACCTGTACGAGATGGACTATTTGCGAGAGGGCATCGGCCTGCGGGCGTACTCCCAGCGAGACCCGTTGGTGGAGTACCAACGTGAGGGGTTCGAGCTGTTCGCGGCCATGATGGACGGGATCAAGGAGGAGTCCGTCGGGTTCCTGTTCCACGTCGACGTGCAGATCGAGCAGGCGGAGGAGGCTCCCGACGTCGTGACCGTCGACGGAGCCGACGCGGTCGGCGGGGCCGAGCCGGTGCGGCTCGAGAAGGCGCCGGCGGATGCCGACGG
>JBOHDX010000049.1:0-6988 GCA_050700835.1 Nocardioidaceae bacterium | reverse complement strand
CCTCTTTCGGTGACCGGGATGCCCGGTCAAATCCGGGCTGACGGATTGTTGATCAGAGCTTGTTCGCGAGGACGTTCAGCGGGCTGATCTCCGGCGCAGACGCGAACAATTCGTCGGCCCGCTCGCTGAGTGCCTGACCTACAGGCCCGTCAAGGTGCCTCTGACGGGCCGCGTCATCGGGGAAGGCGTCGATGATCCCGAAGGTCGTCGGACCAAACCGAACTGCGAACCACGGCAGGGTGTCAGGCTCCTGCTCGACGAGCGGCAACGCAGAGAGCAGGAACTCCTCGACGGCATCCTCCTTGCCCGGCTTCGCCTCGAGTCGAACGAACAGTGCCTTGGTTGCCATCGCGAACGCCTTCCTCGTGGGGACGGTTATCAACGAGTATCGCAGCGGGGTACCCCTCTTGGGAACCTTGCCCCCCCTGGATTGGCTCGTTAGCAACCCCACCCCAGTTGAGGTTCGGCTTGCGGGACCGAGGCTGCTCAGCCCCCAGACCTGCTGCACATCGCCCAGATAGACGCGCCCGGTAGTGCTCGAGCGCTCACGCGTCGCCGGGCCCCTGCGCAGCGGCGTCAGGTGCCGCGGATCGTGTCACGGTCATTCAGTCCGAGTCGCTGGCGGACGACGGAGCGGGCGAGGGCCATTACTGCCGGGTCGTCCTGGAGAACGAACTTGGTGTCGGCACCCAGCAGCACGGCGTGCAGTTCGAAAGCAAGCTGGTCGGGGTCCTCGCCTGCGGGGAGTTCATCTTGCTCCAGAGCGGTGGCCGCGAAGGATCGCAGCAGCCCAGTGAAATCCGACTGGATGGCGGCCAGCCGGTCCTTGACCGGCCCGGGGCGGGCGCCCATCTCCATCGACGTGGCGGCGAAGAAGCAGCCGCCGGGGAAGACTCGACGCTCCACGTAGCTGAAGAACGCCTCACAGGCCGCCGCCAGCTGGGCGAGTCCGGGACGGGCCTCGAGTGCGGGCTGGATGACCTCTTCGCCAAGGATCCGCTCCGCCTCGGCCACGGTGGCCAGCTGGAGTTCCTCCTTGGAGCCGAAGTGGGCGTAAAGGCCGCTCTTGCTGATGCCGATCGCGCTGGCCAGGTTCCCGATCGACAGCCCCTCCAGCCCGTCGACGGTGGCCAGCGACGCGGCTCCGCGCAGGATCGAGCTGCGGGTGCGCTCGCCGTCGGCCCGCCGGCGCCGCTGCGTGTGGTTGGGCTGTTTCCTCGTGCCGACCGTCATGCTTGACACATTAGCACGACCGGTCGTACAGTCTGAGTTAGCACGATCAGTCGTGCTGACTACTAGCTTCGACCTAGATCACCGACTATCCGCTTGCATCACCTGGAGATCCCCATGCACCCCACCGGCACAGTCAACGGCGTCGACCCCGACGGCTTCTCTGGATCAAGGAGGTGGTGGTCATGACCACCATGAGTTCTGGTTCCAATACCGTGAGCGCGCCCAGACTCCGCACCGGCTCGGCCATCATGGCGCTGGGCGGACTCGGATTCGTTGCCTACGGCGTCATCCTCTTCGTCCGCAGCTTCACCGACTCGTTCCTCGAGCTCGGCATCGGCCACGAACAGGTCGATGTGACCAAGACCGAGATCGAGCGGTTCAGCCCCGACCTCGAGCACTACATCACCCACCTGCACATCGCGATCAGCGGTTTCGTCGCCGCGGCGGGCATCGCCGTTGCCGCGATCGCCTGGTACGGCGTCCGTCGCGGTGAGTGGTGGGCCTGGGTGAGCGCGGTCGTCGTACCGGTGGTCGCGCTGGCGGTGGCGCTCCCGGCCCACTACCCGTGGGGATTCGCCACCATCGGCCACCTCGGATTGATCTACGCCGACACGTTGCTCTTCGTCGTGGGTGCCATCATCGCCTTCCTCGCACTGCGTGAGAGAGACGCGCGATGACCCGCGTGGGCACCGAGGCTCTCGGGGCCAACGTGAAGCGCATGTACCGAGAAGTGGCCGAGCGTCCTGACGGCGCCTTCCACTTCGAGCTCGGCGAGGAGGTGGCCCTCAGAGTCGGCTACGGCACCGAGCACCTGGCCACGGTGCCGACTGAGGCCGTTGACTCCTTCGCCGGAGTCGGCATGCTCTACGACCGGGTCGGGCTCGAGCCGCGCGAGGCCTTGGGCAGATTGTCGGGCGGGAGGTCGCGGACACTGCTGCAGTCATCGAAGGCGCCCAGACCTCAGGCTTGCCATTTCGGCCGGCACAACCGGGAAAGGGTCAAACAGAACCACCCTCTGTCGCCAACCCGCACGCAAACTCATCTAGGAGATGTGTCATGAACGCTGATTCGTCAGTTACCGAAGCCGTTGTTCGAAACCACCTACAAGCCTTCCTCGAGCAGAAAGGCGTTGACTCGATCGTGAAGGACTACCACGAAGCCGCGCTGTTCTACAGCGAGGCCACGATCTACCACGGGAAGCAAGAGATCCATGGCTTCTTCACAAACTTCATCGATTCGTTGCCGGCTGGAGGAATCAGTCGGTTCGAACTTCGGAGCCTCCATGTAGAGGGGAACGTCGCCTACATCACGTGGAAGGTGGGCAATGAAATTCCTCTCGGCACTGACACGTTCGTAGTAGACGGCGGGAAGATCGTTTCACAGACGTTTGCCATGCATGCCGCGCCAGTTCCATAGGTCTGTTGTGCCGGGACACGCCCCCATGCACTGAGGTCCAAACATCCGGGCGACACCCATACCGGAGCGAGGACACCGCTGACGACGTGCTCTAAGTCAGCCAGCTGGCTGCCGCCAGAGGCGGGCGCCATCTCGCGAGCGGCTAAGGCGACGACGTGCTGATCGCCCTCACCGGGCCAACACGCTTTCGGCAGCGACGGCTACCACCGGTTCGACGAACGAACCGGCGGCGACACCCGCACGGGGAATCGGCACCAACATCCCAATGCACTAGCCCAGCTGGCCCTCACCACGCACCACGCACCACCACCACCACCACGCTGAACAGAGCCAAACCCGTCGGTTCAAGAGTCGACGGCCCAACCAGGAGGAACCATGACCACCAGCCAGATCGCACCCAGCCCGATCGGGAACGACACCCTGACCGAGTTCGTCGGCGGGCTACGAGGCACCGCGGTGCTGCCGGGTGACACCGACTACGACCACGCGCGCAGCATCTGGAACGGAGCGCACGACCGGCAACCTGCGGTGATCGTCCGGTGTGCTGGTGTGGCCGACGTGATCCACACGGTCAACCTCGCCCGCACCGAAGGGCTGACGCTCGCGGTCCGTGGCGGCGGGCATTCCATCCCCGGGTTCTCCACCCTCGACGGCGGCATCCTGCTCGACCTCTCCTGCATGACCGGCATCGAGACCCGTCCCGACCACCGCAGCGTGACGGCACAGGCGGGATGTACCTGGAAGGACCTGGATGCGGAAACCCAGCAGTTCGGGCTAGCGGTGACCGGGGGCCTGGTGTCCTCGACCGGTATCGCCGGCTTCACCACCGGCGGCGGTATCGGCTGGCTCATGCGCCACCACGGGCTGGCCTGCGACAACCTCATCGGAGCCGACGTCGTCACCGCAGACGGCCAGTTCGTGCACGCCAGCTCCCACGAGAACGCGGAGCTGTTCTGGGGCCTGCGCGGCGGCGGCGGCAACTTCGGGGTGGTGACCTCCTTCGAGTACCAGCTCCACGAGGTCGGTCCGTCGGTCCTCTCCGGCCTGGTCTTCTATCCGGCTGAGGAGGCAGAGCAGGTGCTGGCCGGCTACCGGGCGGCCTGCGCGGCGGCCCCTGACGAGCTGACCACGCTGGTCAACCTGACGACCGCGCCACCGGTGCCGTTCCTTCCCGAATCGGTCCACGGCACCCCGATCATCGCGGTCGGCGGATGCTGGTCGGGCGACCCCGACGCCGGCGAGGCGGCCACCGCGCCGTTCCGCGCCCTGGGCACCGTGATCGCCGACGTCTTCGCGGCCAACCCGTATGCGGGATGGCAGCAGGCCCTCGACCCGCTCTACCCGCGCGGAATCCACAACTACTTCCGCTCGGCGTTCCTGCCCGAGGTCGACGACCAGGCCCTGCGCGTGCTGCAAGAGTCGTTCGCGACACGGCCCAACCCACTGGCCGAAATCCACCTGCAACACCTCGGCGGCGCCGTGGGCAGGGTCCCCGCTCAGGAGACGGCCTACGCACTTCGCGACCAAGAGTTCATCATCAACGTCATCGCCCGAACTCCGGATGCCGACGGTTTCGAGCAGGTCATCGACTGGGCGCGCGGCCTGACGGCTGCGCTCGGCCCGGATGCCAGTACCTACGTGAACTTCGCCGGCGACTCCGATCCCTCCCTGGTGCGGACGTCCTACCCGCCCGAGACCTTCGGGCGACTGGTCGAGCTGAAGAACCGGTACGACCCGACCAACCTTTTCCGGCTGAACCAGAACATCGTCCCCACCGCGTGAACCCAGAACCCACAACCCACAAACCAGAGGAGCAATCATGGCACCCAGGAACGTCGAGAACTACCGCGCCGGTCACGAAGCCTTCAACCAGAGGGACTTCGAGGCCATGACCAAGCACTACGCCGAGAGCATCGCCTGGACCGAACACCCACAGAGCCGGACGTTCACCACGCCCCGGAAGTTCACGGACGAGTTCCTGGCCGGCTGGGTCCAGGCATCATCGGACATCCGAATCGTTGACGCGCGCTATATCGACGGCGGTGAAACGGTGGTGTGCACGTTCACGGGTGTTGGAACCCAGGACGGACCGCTCGGACCATTCCCCGCCACCGGCAGGGCGTTCTCTCTACCCCTGTGCGAGATGTGGCACTTCGACTCGGGCGGGCGGGTCGTCGGTGGAGACCTCTACTACGACCAGGTCTCGCTCCTGAGTCAGCTGGGCCTGATGCCGTAGCCATCCAGCCCGTCGGCGCTTCGCGAGCAAGCGCACACGAACGGCCCCGGCTTTCCGCCCAAGCGAACCATGACATCAACGAGACATCGGATGACTTTCAAAGATCGCCACTGCCGGGAAGCGGTCAGGATTCGAGAAGTCTCCGCCCGCGAGACAGTTCTAGATTGAGTCCATGGCTACCAAAACCACGACCAACACATCCGATTCCGGCTTCTCTCAGGACGAGCTGGCCGCCATGAAGCAACGCGCCGCCGAATTGCGCGCAGAGAAGAAGGGCGGCGCGAAAAAGGCCGACGAGGCCGAGGCGTGCGTCGAGGCAATCACGGCACTGCCGCAGCCCGACCGCGGGCTCGCCGAGGCGATCCACCGGATCGTGCTCGGCGTCGCCCCAGGGTTGGACCCGAAGACCTGGTACGGCTTCCCGTCCTACGCCCGCGATGGCAAGGTCGTCGTCTTCTTCAAGCCTGCGTCGAAGTTCAAATCCCGCTACGCCACCCTCGGGTTCGAGGAGGCTGCCCAGCTGGACGACGGCGCGATGTGGGTGACGTCGTACGCGGTGATCGAGATCGGCCAGGCCGAGGAGATGCTGATCCGCGAGTTTGTCAAGAAGGCAGCGGGCTAGGCTCCAGCGCTGCCCACACTTCTGGCCTCGTGCGTGCGGATCTACCGCGGTCCGCGCGACCAAGAGGGTGCGACAGTCTTACCGCCGCGCATGACTGTCAAGCGCGGGTCGCTCTGCGCACGATGCTCTGGTCCATTCCGTCTCGTGAGCCGATCCCGCACTGCTCACGCTCCGCGTGACGATCCCGCACCGGGTCGCTCCGCGAGCCCATCCCCTGCGGGACGAGCGGATTCAACCGTTCACCCGGCTCCGGCGTCGTCGCCAGCGGTTCCTCAATCGGGCGAACGTCTGACAGGGGCCGCCCGAGTTCGAGAATCCTCACGTGATCCGAGTCGAGTTGCTCGGCCGCGGTGTCGACATCGCCGGGGTCATCGTGAACGGCGCTCGGAGTCATCCCGGCCCGGTGCGGAGTACCGATCCATGATCATTGCTTCTTCGGCACCCGATCAGTGCGCAGGCGTGGCGACCATCAGTGGGACGGGGATGGCGGGGGCTTGTACAGCTGTTGGACAGCCTCGTCGATGTCGCCGCCCCCCACGTCCACGGGCTCCATGTACAGGCGGGCCTCGGCGACCAGGCCGTCGCGCACGACCAGGACCGTGACCCCTCTCATCGCGAAGGGCGAGCCGTCCGTGTGCCGACCGTGCCAGTCCCACTCGCCCCACTCGGTCTCTCCGTCCACCGAGGACGCAACCAGTTCCGACGTGAAGTCCTGCACGCCCTCGAAGACCGAGGTCCAGTTCGCCAGCACCTGGGCGCTACCACCGAAGCCACGAGCCGGGTGGAGTGGTTGGGCGCTCTGGTAGCCCTCCGCGAACAGCGACGCCACGCGCGCGGCATCGTGTGAATTGGTCGCATCCCTCAGTTGTTCAAGCATGCTCGCCATGTCACCGAACGTAGTGCAACGCCGGAGGGGACGTAAGGCCACTCACCGTCCGTCGACGCCGCCTCAAGCGCTCCCTTCATCCAGAGCCGGCTGTGGCCGAGCCGGCTCAGTCACATATGCGGCAGCCGGGTCCGAAGGAGGAACTCGCACTCATTGCTCTCCGCATGACGATCCGCATCCGGCGCAGTCGCGCTTGCGCTGTCGGAGGCGCCACGTGATCCCATGCAGTGATATCATTGAAGTGATATCGGAGGTGATCATTGTGGAACAGATCCTGATCCGCAACCTGCCCGCGGGGACCAAGGCCGCGCTTCGCGCGCGTGCCAAACAGCGTCACAGCTCGGTCGAGGCGGAGGCGCGCGACGTGCTCACCAAGGCTTTGGAGGGCGAGCCCGTCACCATCGTTGACCTCCTGGGCACCGATGAAGGTGCCGACATCGAGTTCGAACCCGAGCGCCTGGGCTTGATGGCTCGCTCAGCACAACTGTGAAGTACCTCTTGGACACCAACGTGGTCTCGGCACTGCGGGTCCGAGGGCGCAACCGGCCCGTCGAGGTGTGGGCAGCGTCGGTTCCCGTCGGTGACCAGTTCGTCT
>JBOHDX010000048.1:0-94924 GCA_050700835.1 Nocardioidaceae bacterium | reverse complement strand
GGGTGCAGCCCATGAGAAGTGCCAACTCGCCGTGAGAAGTGCGCTCCAGCCACACGGCCCGCAGCGACTAGAGCCCGCGGCCCGACATCCGCGGCCTGCTCGACTCGGCGCGGATAGGCTCACTCGTCGTGGCCCATGACCCCGCCGCGGCGTCCCGCCCCCCGCGGCAGTCCGCGCCGGCGGACCAAGAGGTACGCCTTCTCGGCCCCGCCGAGGTACGCGCGTTGGCCACCGAGCTCGGAGTGCGCCCGACCAAGCAGCGTGGGCAGAACTTCGTCATCGACCCCAACACGGTGCGCCGGATCGTCCGGGCGGCCGGCCTTCGGCCCGACGATGTGGTGATCGAAGTCGGCCCCGGATTGGGCTCCCTGACCCTGGCCCTGTTGGAGCACGTTCGCACGATCGTGGCGGTCGAGGTCGACGGCGTACTCGCGGAGGCGCTGCCGCGCACCCTCTCCACCTATGCTCCGACCCGATCCCAGCACGTCACTGTCGTGCATGCCGACGCCCTGCGCCTCACCGGAACGCCCGGATCTGCGCCAACCGCCCTGGTGGCGAACCTGCCCTACAACGTCGCCGTCCCCGTCGTACTGCACCTGCTGGCGACTCTGCCGAGTCTTCAACGAGGGCTGGTGATGGTCCAGGCCGAGGTCGCCGACCGGCTTGTCGCCCCGCCTGGTTCGCGGACCTACGGTGTGCCGAGCGTGAAAGCCGCTTGGTACGGCCCGCTTCGTTCGGTCGGTCGCGTCCCGCGCCAGGTGTTCTGGCCGGCGCCGCACGTCGACTCCGGACTCGTCGCATGGACCCGCGCGGAGCCCCCCGTGTCGGCGGCCGGCCGGGAGGCGGTGTTCGACGTCGTGGACGTCGCGTTCGCCCAACGGCGCAAGACGTTGCGAGCCGGTCTCGCGCGGTACGCCGGCTCCGCCGACCTGGCGGAGTCCGCCTTGCGAGCGGCCGGGATCGACCCGCAGGAGCGCGGTGAACAGCTCGGCGTGGCGGCGTTCGCCCGGCTCACCGACGCACTGGCCGCGCAGAACGCAGCGCGCGGCCCCTGACCCGGTTCTCACCGAGTCGCCGGCCGGTGAGGCACGGTTCGCGCCACTAAGTTGTCCCTCGTGACATCGGTGACCGCGCGGGCACCGGCCAAGGTCAACCTGGCCCTGGCCGTCGGGGCTGCGCGCGCGGACGGTTTCCACCCGCTTGCCACGATCTACCAGGCCCTGTCGCTGTCAGACGAGGTGCGCGCGACAAGCACCGACGACGGCATCCTGCGGGTCTCGGTGACCTACGACGGCCGCGTGCCCGGCGAGGCCGGGGAGGTGCCGCTCGACTCGACCAACCTCGCGGTACGAGCGGCCGCCCTGCTACAGGAGCGCAGCGGTGCCGAGGCGGGCGCGACCTTGGCGATCCGCAAGTCGATCCCGGTCGCCGGCGGACTCGCCGGCGGCTCGGCCGACGCCGCCGCCACTCTGATCGCCTGCGATGCGCTCTGGAGCCTGGGTACGCCACGGGAGGAGCTCCTGACGATGGCCGCCGAGCTTGGCAGCGACGTCCCGTTCAGCCTGCTCGGCGGCACCGCGATGGGCACCGGCCGTGGCGAGCTGGTCAGTCCCGTCCTCGCTCGCGGGACGTACTGCTGGGTGCTTGCGTTGGCCGGGGTCGGTCTGTCCACGCCATCGGTCTATGCGGCCTACGACCGGCGGCATCCGCAGGCGTCGCCCGATCCGGCCGTGGCCCCGGCTCTGATGGCGGCGCTGCGTGCGGCCGACCCGGCCGCGCTCGGTGCAGCCTTGTCCAACGACCTGCAGGACGCGGCGCTGTCCCTGCGGCCGGAGCTGACCGACACGCTGCGGATCGGTGAGGAGTGCGGAGCGCTCGGAGCACTGGTGTGCGGATCGGGTCCGACCACGATGTTCCTCGCCGGCGACGAGGAGCAGGCGCTCGACCTGTCGCTGGCGCTCACCGGTGCCGGGGTGTGCGCGGACGTCGTGCAGGCGACGGGCCCCGCCCCTGGAGCCCGCATCATCGGCTGACACGCTGGCCGCATCATGGCTGCTCCTCCCGTCAACCTCGTCAACCTCGAGCGGGTCGACAAGGCGTACGACGCGCGGCCCCTGCTGTCCGGCGTCAGTCTCGGGGTCGGGGCGGGGGAGCGGATCGGAGTCGTCGGCCGCAACGGCTCAGGCAAGACAACCCTGCTCCGGGTCCTCACCGCGCAGGAACGCCCCGACGCCGGCCGCGTCACGCACACCGGCGGCTTGCGGGTGGGCATGCTGGCGCAGTCCGACGAGCTCGACCCGGCATCCACGGTGCGCCACTCGGCGCTGGCCGATCTGGCCGACCACGAGTGGGCTGCGCAGCCCCACACCCGTGACGCGGTTCGCGTACTCCTTGGCGACCTCGACCTGGACCGCCGGATCGACGGTCTGTCCGGCGGCGAGCGCCGCCGCGTCGCGCTGACCTGGCTGCTGCTCGGCGAGCACGACCTCTTGGTGCTCGACGAGCCCACCAACCATCTCGACCTCGACGCCGTCGACTGGCTGGCCCGCAGGCTCGCGGCGTCGGCGTCCGCCGTCGTCGTGGTGACCCATGACCGCTGGTTCCTGGATGCGGTGTGCACCACGACATGGGAGCTGCACGACGGAGTCGTCGACCGCTATGACGGCGGGTACGCGGCCTACGTGCTGGCCCGGGCCGAACGCGACCGCCAGGCTTCGGCCGAGCAGGGGCGCCGTCGCAACCTGATGCGCAAGGAGCTGGCCTGGCTACGGCGCGGGGCGCCGGCTCGTACCTCGAAGCCGAAGTTCCGGATCGACGAGGCGACCGCCCTGATCGCCGACGAGCCACCGCCGCGCGACCGGCTCGAGCTCGAACGCTTCGCCACAGCCCGGCTCGGCAAGGACGTGCTCGACCTGGAGGACGTGACCCTCGTACGCGGGCGACGCACCTTGCTCGACGACGTCACCTGGCGGCTCGGACCCGGCCAGCGCGTCGGCCTTGTCGGCCTCAACGGTGCCGGAAAGACCAGCGTGCTGCGTCTGCTTGCGGGAGAGGACACCCCTGACGGGGGCCGGGTCAAACGGGGCCGCACGGTGGTCGTCGGTCATCTCACCCAGGCGCTCGCGGAGCTCGACGACCGCCGGCGCGTGCTCGACGCGGTCGAGGAGATCGCCCGTGTCACCACGACCGATCGCGGAGAGGTCAGCGCCACGTCGATGCTCGAACGGTTCGGCTTCACCGGTGACCGGCTCACAGCGCGGATCTCCATGCTGTCCGGCGGAGAGCGCCGGCGGCTGCAGGTACTGCGGCTACTCCTCGGCGAGCCCAACGTGCTGCTGCTTGACGAGCCGACGAACGACCTCGACATCGACACGCTGCAGGTCATCGAGGATCACCTCGACCGCTGGCCAGGGACCTTGGTGGTGGTCAGCCACGACCGCTACTTCCTCGAGCGGGTCTGCGACACCGTGCACGGCATGTACGGCGACGGCACCCTCGTGATGCTCACCGGAGGCGTGGACCAGTTCATCCTCGAGCTGGAGTCGAGGGCCGCCGCCGACCGCGTCCCCGCCGCCGGGTCGCAACCTGCTGCCGGCGACAGGCGGGACGAGCAGGTGCCGCTCGCGACGGCTCGGCACGACCAGCGCCGGGCGCGCAAGGACCTCGCGAGGTACGAGCGGCAGCTGGCCCGCGTGGAGTCCGACCTCGCCGCGCTACACGATCAGATGGTCGCCTCTGCCGCTGACTACGTCACCCTCACCGAGCTGCAGGAGCGATCAGCGGTGCTCCGGGCCGAGCGAGACGTGCTGGAGGCCGCGTGGTACGCCGCCGCCGAGCAGATGGACGGCTGACGCCCATCAGGCGTCGGTCGAGTTGACGGGGCGCCGTCGGGAGATCGGCAACCGTCAGGCGTCGTCTCGCTGACCCCCGTCAGGCGTCGTCGAAAGGCGTGACGAGGATCCGGAGGCTATCGGCCAGGGCGCGACCGTCCCGTGCGGGAATGCCGGACAACAACGTGCGCTCCCGCTCCAGCAGCGCCTCCATGGCGGCGTCGACAGTACGCCTGCCGGCCGCGGTGAGGCGGACCTGCACGCCACGCCGGTCGGAGAGGTCGGGCAGTCGCTCGACCAGGCCGCGGTCCGTGAGCCGGTCGACTCGGTTGGTCATGGTGCCGCTCGTCACGAGCGTCTCGCGCAACAGCCGGCCCGGCGAGAGCTGGTAGGGCGACCCCGAGCGACGCAGGGCCGACAACACGTCGAACTCCCAGGTCTCGAGATCGTGGTCAGCGAACGCCTGGCGACGGGCCCGATCGAGGTGACGGGCGAGGCGGGTGACGCGGCTGAGGATCTCCATCGGTCTGACGTCGAGATCCGGTCGCTCCCGTCGCCACGCCGCGACCAGCCGGTCGACCTCGTCCGTCATCGGGTGTCTCCTCGCTTCGGGTCCTGGTCCTGGTCGGATCCGATCGATCCTGGTCGGGCGGGTCCTGGACAGGTTCCGGGCGATCCGGCCGATCCCGGCCGTTTCCTGCCGCTGTCGATCTCACCAGTCGGCTCGACCAACCCTACGTCAAGAGTCTTGACATCGAGAATCTTGGATGCGCGGGGTAGCCCGCTCGCGTTGCAGTAGAGGGGGTCGGCTTTGATGCACGGATGGGATCGGCAGAGATGCCTTGACATCAACAATCTTGACATCAAGGAATATAGGATGAACCATTGCCGAGGAGGTGCTTGATGCCGACGTGGGACCCCACCACCTATCTGCGCTACGCGGACGAGCGTTCGCGTCCGTTCGCCGACCTTGTCGCCAGAGTGCCGGGCGAACCCGCCCACGTCGTCGACCTGGGCTGCGGACCCGGTCATCTGTCCGCGATGCTGCTGGCCCGATGGCCGGCCGCCCGGATCCAGGGCATCGACTCCTCACCGGAGATGATTGAGCGGGCACGAAGCGACAACACCGACGAGCGCGTGACGTACTCGGTGGGCGATGTCCGCGACTGGCGCACTGACACTCCGGTCGACCTTCTGGTGTCCAACGCGACGTTCCAGTGGGTGCCGGGACATCTGGAGGTGTTGCCCCGGCTCGCGCAGCGGGTCGCTCCGGGCGGTGCGTTCGCGTGGAGCGTTCCGGGCAACTTCGACCAGCCGAGCCACGTGATCCTGCGGAACCTCGCCGCAGACTCGCGCTTTGCCGAGCACGCAGGCGACGTCGTGCACCCTCACGCCCACGACCCGATGACGTACCTCTACGCCGTCGGCGGCCCGGGTTGGCACGTCGACGCGTGGGAGACGACCTATCTGCATGTGCTGCAGGGCCCCGACCCCGTGTTCAGGTGGGTCTCGGGCACCGGGGCACGCCCGATCCTGCAAGCGTTGACCGCGGAGCTTCGTGACGAGTTCGTCAAGGACTACAAGGCGCAGCTGGCGCAGGCCTATCCGGCACGGCCCTTTGGCACCGTCCTCCCCTTCCGCCGGGTCTTCGTAGTCGCGTCGAGGACGAACCGATGAGGATCCGCGAGGCGGACGTCGACGACCTGGAGGCGGTGCTGGCATTGCTGGCCGAGGACGCCATCCGCGAGGTGGCCGAGCCCGCGGAGGTGACGGCGCGCCAGCGGGCCGCGATGGCAGAGCTCGTCGCCGACGACCACCAATGCCTGCTGGTCGGCGAGATCGACGGGCGGATCGTGGCGACCGCGACGGTCACGTGGCTGCGGGTGCTGATCTACGACGGCGGCCTCGTCTGCCAGGTCGAGTCGGTGCGCACGGCGTCGGACCTGCGCGGTCGAGGCCACGGGCGCGACCTGATGCAGCACGTCGTGGCCTTGGCTCGTCAACGCGGCTGCGCTCGCGTCCAGCTGACGACGAACGCCCGGCGTACTCGCGCGCACGAGTTCTATCGGCGGCTCAGCTTCCGGCCGAGCCATGTGGGGATGAAGCTGTACCTCACGGCGGGGTCATGAGGATCCACCACGTCCAGGTGTCGTGCCCCGCCGGGGGCGAGGACGCGGCGCGGCGCTTCTATCGAGACGTCCTGGGCCTGCCGGAGGTGGCCAAGCCTGCGGCGCTGGCAGCGCGTGGCGGCGTGTGGTTCCGTGACCCGCCGGTCGAGGTGCACGTCGGTGTCGAGGAGGGGTTCGCGCCGGCCCGCAAGGCTCATCCCGCCTTCGTGGTCGACGACATCGACGCCCTCGCGGCGGTGGTGGAACGCGGCGGGTTCGCGGTGACCTGGGACGACGACTTCCCGGGACATCGTCGCTTCCACACCGCCGATGGCGCCGGCAACCGGGTCGAGATCCTCACCCCGCTCTGACGCTCCGCGGGTTGTGGTGCGCCGGTCCGCGGGTTGTGGTGCGCCGGTCCGCGGGTTGTGGTCCGCCGGTCCGCGGCAGAAAGCGTCACGGAGACAGGCAGCCGGGTCAGTCGTCGAGGCCGCTCAGTGGTGCCGCATCAGAGTGGGTTGATGCTCGAGCCCGGACAAGCCATTCCACGCCAGGTTGCACAAGTGTGCCGCCACCTCGGCCTTGGCCGGCTCGCGTGCATCGAGCCACCACTGACCGGTCGTGCCCACCATGCCGACGAGCATCTGGGCGTACATCGGCGCGTACGACGGGTCGAACCCCCGTGCCTGGAACTCGTCTCCGAGGATGTGCTCGACCCGGCTGGCGATGTCGCCGATGATGCTCACGTACGACCCGGTTGCTGATCCCACCGGTGAGTCGCGGACCAGGATCCGGAACCCGTCGGAGGAGTCCTCGACGTAGTCCAGGAGCGCGAGTGCCGCCTGTTCCAGCAGCGCCCGCGGGTGTCCGGCGGTGAGCGCCGAGCGCACTCGGTCCAGCAGCCGGCGCACCTCCCGGTCGACGACGACCGCGTAGAGCCCCTCCTTGCCGCCGAAGTGCTCGTAGATGACTGGCTTGGACACCTCGGCACGCGCCGCGATCTCCTCGACGGTGGTGCCTTCGAAGCCGCGTTCGGCGAACACCCCGCGGGCGATCTCGATCAGCTGCTCGCGTCGCTCGGCGGCGGTCATGCGCCGAGTGGTACGCCGCGCGCGGGACTCGTCGTTGGTTGGCGGCACGTCCTCAGTGTGACAGGGCGTACTTCTCACGGGGATTCGTCACTTCTCATGGGATGCACCCCATGAGAAGTGACGGTTTACCACGAGAACGTGGTAAACCGTCAGGCGACTGAGGCCCGCTTGGCGGCGAGGCGTTCGGCGACCGGCCACCGCACGTCCGTGACCAGTCTCAGTCGCTCGAGCACCCAGATGATCCGCGCGGACGTGTCGAGCTGGCCGCGCATCACACCGTGCCGTGCGCACGTGGGGTCGGCGTGGTGCAGGTTGTGCCACGACTCTCCCATCGACGGGATCGCCAGCCACCACACGTTGCCGGACTTGTCGCGGCTCTTGAACGGCCGCTCGCCGACTGCGTGGCAGATCGAGTTGATCGACCAGGTGACGTGGTGAAGCGCCGCGATGCGCACCAGGGTGCCCCAGAAGAACGCGGTGACCGCGCCGTGGAACGACATCGACCACAGGCCGCCCACCAGGGGTGGCAGCAGCATCGACACGAGTACGAAGTACGGGAACGCCCGCGAGACGCGCACGATGTCGCGGTCCTTCAGCAGGTCCGGAGCGTACTGCCGCTGAGGGGTCTGCTCGGCGTCGAACAACCAGCCGATGTGGGCATAGGCGAGACCCTTGAGCAGGGCCGGGACGGTGCTGCCGTAGCGCCACGGCGAGTGCGGGTCGCCGTCACGGTCGGAGAACTTGTGGTGCTTGCGGTGGTCGGCCACCCACCGCACCACCGGGCCTTCGATGGCAAGGCTGCCGGCGATCGCCAGTGCCACCTTGACCGCCCGCACCGGCTTGAACGACCGGTGCGTGAACAGGCGGTGGAACCCGACGGTGACGCCGTGACCGCTGATCGCGTACATCACGCCCATGATCACGAGGTCGTGCCAGCCCAGCCAGCCACCCCACGCCAGCGGGATCGCGGCCACCACCGCCACGAAGGGCAGCAGGATGAACAACGCGAGCATCGTCTGCTCGACCCGGGACTGATGGTCGCCGCCCATCGTGGCAAGGCGGTCGTCCCGGTCCTGGTCAGGCCGCGGGGGAGCGGTGGTGGTGGCAGTCATCGGCCTTCGTCCTTCGTGCGGAGGTCAGTGTCCTTCGTGCGCAGGCATTGTCCGTGCGTCCCCGCCGCCGGCGCGGTCTGCCCTGGCCGAGCCGGCGGGCAGCGACGGCGAGGGACTACTTACGCCACCGTAACCTACGGTGACGTAGCCAGGAACCCGAACGCCGTGAGGGGATGCTCACGCCGATTCCGTACGCTGAGCCGAGCGATCCCCGGTTGGTCTGTCGGCAGGGCCCGCCGCACTTTGAATGCGGACTAGCGACGTAGGTTCGACTCCTACCCGGGGAGCCACCCGCCTCGAGCGGGCCACCGCCCGCCGCGCGCCCAGGTGAGGAGCCCCGTGAACGACGAGTCAAGCCCCGCAGCCGGTCCCGCCGGGACCAGCGACGTCGCGGTGATCGTGCTCGCCGCCGGCGCCGGCACCCGGATGAAGTCCACCCGTGCCAAGGTTCTGCACGAGATCGGCGGGCGCAGCCTGGTCGGGCACGCGCTGCGCTCGGCCGAAGGCCTCTCCCCCCGCCAGATCGTTGTCGTGATCGGTCACGACCGCGACCAGGTGGGGCCGCACGTGCAGGAGCACGCGCCCGAGGCGTCGCTGGCGGTCCAGGAGGAGCAGCTCGGCACCGGTCACGCGGTGGCGGTCGGGCTCACCGAGCTCCGCTCGACGGTGCGCACGGTTGTGGTGACGTACGCCGACGTACCCCTGCTCGAGGCGCAGACCCTTCAGGCCCTGGTCGACTCGCACGAGCGCGGCGCCCAGGCGGTCACGGTCATCACGTCGGTCCTTGCGGACCCCACTGGCTATGGCCGGATCGTGCGTACCCCCGACGGCGCCGTCAACGCCATAGTGGAGCAGGCGGACGCCGACGACGCCCAACGCGAGATCCACGAGGTCAACTCCGGGATCTATGCGTTCGACGCCGGCTTCCTCGGCGCCGGGCTGAGCCGGCTCGGCGACCAGAACGCCCAGGGCGAGGTCTATCTCACCGACCTGGTGGCGCTGGCCCGCCACGACGGGCACGAGGTCGCGGTCATGGCCACCGACGACCCGTGGCAGACCGAGGGGGTCAACGACCGGGTGGCCCTGGCGCGGCTCGGCGCCGAGCTCAACCGTCGCGTACTGGAGCGGTGGATGCGGGCAGGGGTCACCATCGTCGACCCGGCGACCACGTGGATCGACTCCGACGTCGCCCTCGGGACCGACGTGACGATCCTCCCGCAGACCCAGATCCACGGCGCCAGCACGGTGGGCGACGCCGTGGTGATCGGACCCGACACCACGTTGACGAACGTCGAGATCCGCGACGGCGCCACAGTCGTGCGTACGCAGGCACACCTGGCCCTGATCGGCGAGGGAGCGACCGTGGGCCCATTCGCCTACCTCCGCCCCGGCACCGAGCTGGGCACCCGCGGCAAGATCGGCACGTTCGTCGAGACCAAGAACGCCCAGATCGGGGACGGGTCGAAGGTGCCACACCTGACCTACGTCGGCGACGCCACGATCGGGGCCGGCACCAACATCGGTGCGTCCAGCGTGTTCGTCAACTACGACGGTGTGGACAAGCACCACACGACCGTCGGCGACCACTGCCGGATGGGCAGCGACAACATGTACGTCGCCCCCGTCACGATCGGCGACGGTGCGGCCAGTGGGGCTGGTGCGGTGATCCGTCAGGACGTACCTCCTGGCGCTCTGGCGGTGAGTGCCGGGCGCCAGCGCAACATCGAGGGCTGGGTCGCGCGCAAGCGCCCGGGATCACCGGCGGCGCAAGCCGCGCAAGCCGCGACGGCCACTGACCCCGACCTGGGGCACACTGATAAGGACGCCTCCGCCAGTCAGGAGCCTTCGTGAGTGGCTTGAAGAAGACGACCGAGAAGAAGCTGATGCTCTTCTCCGGCCGCGCCCACCCCACGCTGACCGCCGAGGTGGCACGGATGCTCGGGTGCGGGGTGGTCCCGACGACCGCGTACGACTTCGCCAACGGTGAGCTCTACGTGCGCTTCGAGGAGTCGGTCCGTGGCTGCGACGCGTTCGTCGTGCAGAGCCACACCGCACCGATCAACCGGTGGATCATGGAGCAGCTGCTCATGGTCGACGCGCTCAAGCGTGCCTCGGCAAAACGGATCACGGTGATCCTGCCCTACTACGGCTATGCCCGGCAGGACAAGAAGCACCGCGGCCGCGAACCCATCTCGGCCCGTCTGGTGGCGGACATGTTCAAGACCGCCGGCGCCAACCGGTTGATGGCCGTCGACCTGCACACCTCCCAGATCCAAGGCTTCTTCGACGGCCCGGTCGACCACCTGATGGCCTTGCCGATCCTCGCCGAGCACGTCGCGGAGCGGTACGCCGGGGAGCAGCTCGCCGTCGTGTCGCCGGACGCCGGTCGGATCAAGGTGGCCGAGCTGTGGAGTGCCCGCCTCGACGGCGCGCCGTTGGCCTTCATCCACAAGACGCGCGACATCAACCGGCCCCACGAGACCCGGGCGAACCGGGTGGTCGGCGACGTTGCGGGACGCACCTGCGTACTCGTCGACGACATCATCGACACCGGCGGCACCATCGTGCACGCGGCCGAGGCCCTGATCGCGGCTGGTGCCGCGTCGGTCGTCATCGCGGCGACGCACCCCGTGTTCTCCGGACCTGCGGTCGACCGGCTGAAGAACAGCGTCGCCCGCGAGATCGTGGTGACCAACACGTTGCCGATACCTGACGAGTGCCGCTTCGACAAGCTCACCGAGCTGTCCATCGCGCCGCTGGTCGCCCGCGCCGTCCGCGAGGTGTTCGAGGACGGCTCCGTCACCAGCCTCTTCGACGGTCGCGCCTGACCTCGCCCCTCCCATCCTCGGCGCGGCCGCCTCCCGCCCTCGGCGGGGCCGCCTCCCACCTTCGCGCAGAAGGCGCCGCCTAAGGAGAGTTACGGCGGCACCATCCCCGCTCCGGCCACCGCTCCCGCCTTCGTAGCGCCGCACCCGATTTCTGTTCAGAGTGCGCCCGTCGTTAGACTTGGCCAGTTGCCTTGGCGAGGGAGTACGCGACCGCGGCCTCCGTTATCGACGTGGACCGACCGCGATTCGCGGGGTTCGATGCGCGCGCTGCCTCGTGAAGGTGACCGAGGCGGACCCCAGCTCCGCTGAGCCAGTCGCACGCCATTCGAAGGAGTCGTCCCCCGTGTCCCAGATCAACATCAAGGCCGAGTCGCGCACCGAGTTCGGCAAGGGCGCTGCCCGCCGGATCCGGCGCGCCGACAAGGTGCCGGCCGTGCTGTATGGACACGGCAACGATCCGCTGCACGTCACCCTGCCCGGCCACGAGCTGATGCTCGCGCTCAAGACGGCGAACGCGCTGCTGTCCATCGAGCTCGACGGCAAGAGCCAGCTGGCCCTGCCCAAGCAGGTGCAGCGCGACCCGATCAAGGGCTTCATCGAGCACGCCGACCTGCTGGTCGTACGCCGCGGCGAGAAGGTCACCGTGGCGGTGCCGGTCGTCATCGTCGGTAACCCTGCTCCGGAGTCCTTGGTGGTGACGGAGATGAACGTGATCCAGCTCGAGGCCGAGGCCACCCATCTGCCGGTCTCGGTGGAAGTGTCGATCGAGGGGCTCACGGTCGGCTCGCACATCACCGCCGGCGACGTCACGCTCCCCGAGGGGTCGACTTTGCAGGTCGATCCGGAGCACCTGGTGGTGCACATCATCGCCGCGCCGACGGCCGAGGAGATCGACGCCGAGCTGGCCGAGGCCGAGGCTGAGGTCGGTATCGAGCGCGAGGAGTCCGAGGCCGCTGAGCGGATCGAGACCGCGGAGGCCGAAACCGACAGCGCCGAGTCGGGCGCCGAGACTGGCCCCGACTCCGAGTAGTCGGGGCCTGGGACACGATCGTCACCGGAGCAGAGGGCCGAGCGCGGGATGGCCGACGAGGTGTGGCTGGTGGTCGGCCTGGGCAATCCGGGGCCGACGTACCAACGCACTCGACACAACGTCGGCTATCTGGTCGCCGATGAGCTGAGTCGCCGCATGGGCGGCTCCTGGCGCTCGCACAAGTCGGGCCGGGCCGAGGTCGTCGAGGGCCGACTGCCGCATGTTCCCGGCACACGGGTGGTGTTGGGCCGTCCGCGGTCTTACATGAACGAGTCCGGGGGTCCGGTCGCCGGGCTTGCCGCGTTCTACAAGGTCGATCCGGCGCACGTGGTCGTCGTGCACGACGAGCTCGACATCGAGTTCGACGCGCTGCGGGTGA
Source organism: Nocardioidaceae bacterium (assembly GCA_050700835.1). Taxonomy (GTDB): domain Bacteria; phylum Actinomycetota; class Actinomycetes; order Propionibacteriales; family Nocardioidaceae; genus JBOHDX01. The sequence goes on along the minus strand of JBOHDX010000048.1, from coordinate 82,546 downwards.
AGTTCGGCGGCGGGGACAACGGCCACAACGGTCTCAGGTCGGTCCGCTCCGCCCTCGGCACCGGTGACTTCTTCCGCATCCGGGTGGGCATCGGCCGCCCACCGGGACGCCAGGATCCGGCCGACTTCGTGCTGCGGCCGTTCGCCGCTGGCGAGTCCACAGCCCTTCCCCTGCTGGTCGACCGAGCGGCCGACAGCATCGCGTCCTTGCTGACTGACGGGTTGGAATCGACGCAATCGACCTACAACGGTCCCGGCGGGTATCAGATTTCCTGAGTCTTTCCTCATACGCCCTGCACGACTTCTATACTCCGAGAAATTCAACTGGAACTGCGGCGTCCGGGGCGGCAAGAAACCATGCGGAAAAGCACATTGCGTAATGTAGTTGCTACGGAAAGTAATCAGCGGGAATTCTTTGAATCTCCCCGCCGGGATCTGCGACTTCCGGCGAGCGTGGTCAAGCCGTCACGCACCGTTGTCCTTTTCGAGCTGCTCGGCGCCGCTGCGGTTGCCGTGCTCGCCACCGGAGTCCAGCGCTTCGCGTGGTGGCCGGTCCTGATCGCGGCTCTGGTGCTCGTCTGCTGGGTCAACGAGCTGGCCCGACTCCCGTTGTACGAACGGACGACGTCGTTCCGCGGACTGCGGCGCTGCGCCGGGGTGGTCATGTCGGTGCTGCTGGCGGCCGTCTGCCTCGGTTGGATCGACGACGCTGCCCTGCGCAGAGGCGCGGTCACTGCCGGGCTGTGCCTGACCGTGCCTCTCGTCCTGCGACTGGTCCGCCGGCTCCGCCACACCCAGTGCCGCACCCTGCTGGTCGGTGACTCGATCGCCGTGTCGCACCTGATCACGTCGTGGCGTACCTCCGGCGAGGCGATGCCCGTCGGCATCTGCCTCGTCGAGCCCGACGACGACACCACCGACCCTCCGGGCCGGACCGAGATCATGGGCGTCCCGGTTCTGGGCAAGCTCGAGGACGTACCCCTGGTGGCGGAGGGGCGGCTCGTCCACCGGGTCGTCGTCGCCCCGGGCCCGGTGCTCAGCGCCTACGACGTACGCCGGATCGGATGGGCACTGGAGGAGAGCCGGATCGAGGTCGCTGTCGCCGCGGAGGTGCACGGCGCGGTGGCCCGCCGGATCGAGCCACGAGTCGTCGCCGGCCGGCTGTTGCTCTCGGTCCGTCCGCCGCACCAGTCCGTCGTCTCCGGGTTCGTGAAGTCCACTCTCGACCGACTGGTGGGCACTGTTCTGACGCTGCTCGCGCTTCCGCTGATCGTCGTGCTCGCGATCATGGTGCGGATCGACTCTCCAGGCCCTGGACTCTTCAGGCAGGAACGTGTCGGCAGAGGCGGCAAGCGATTCACGATGTACAAGCTGCGCACCATGTGCACCGACGCAGAGGTACGAAAGACCGAGCTGGCAGAGCTCGACCAGGGCGCAGGGCTGCTGTTCAAGATCCCGGAGGATCCCCGGATCACCCGCCTGGGCAAGGTGCTGCGGCAGGCGTCGCTCGACGAGCTCCCCCAGCTGATCAATGTCATGCGGGGCGACATGTCGCTGATCGGCCCACGTCCGGCGCTGCCGAGCGAGGTCAACGAGTACGACGACTGGATCCGTCGCCGGCTGAGCATCAAGCCAGGCATGACCGGGCTGTGGCAGGTCAGCGGTCGCTCGAACCTGCCATGGAACCAAGCCGTCCGTCTCGATCTCGACTACGTCGACAACTGGACTCTGGGGGGCGACCTGTCGATCGCCCGGCGAACCCTTCGTGCGGTGGCACGGCGTGAAGGCGCATCCTGAGAGTTCGCTGCGACTTCCGGAATCACCTTCGGTGCTCGTAGTCGGGTGTTAGATTCGTTCAGCCGGGTGGCGGGTCGCCTGGCACCTGCACGACTACACCAAATGGGTTATCGGGGTCCGGCCACATACCTGGTTGTGGGGCTAAGTCATCAGCCGAAACACCCCGCCGGACTTATCGGGAGCGAGAGCCATGCCGGAGATCACCAGAGAGCCACGTGAACTGTCCGACTATGGGCACTCACTGCGTCGACGTTGGCCCTGGCTCGTCATCGGAGCACTGCTCGGGGCCGTCCTCGGCCTCGGCTATCTCCACGTGGCGCCAAAGACCTACACCGCGACATCCGACGTCCTGGTCCAGTCGGCGAGCACCGACACCTCGACCGCGGGTGCGCGCACCAACGGCAGCACCGTCAACCTCGACACCGAGGCACAGCTGGTGACGTCGACGGTGGTCGCCACCCAGGCACAGGCTCTGCTGAACAGCTCGCGTACGCCTGAGCAGCTGGCCGGCGACGTGGTGGTGTCCGTGCCGGCCAACACCGCGGTGCTGGACATCAAGTTCTCGGCGAGCTCACCCGACGCGGCACGAGCCGGCGCCGAGGCGTTCGCCCAGGCGTACCTGAACAACCGGTTCCAGACCGATCTGAGGTTCCTCAACTCGGAGACGAAACGGCTGACGGGTCTGGTGAACCAACAGCGCGCGGCGTTGCAGCAGATCGAGGCCAAGCTCACCAGTACGACGCCCCCGACGCCCAGCCAGGTGGCGCAGCTGCGATCGCAGCGCGTGGCGGTGCGGGCTCAGCTGAGCGGGCTCACGACCCAGCTCACCGCGGTCCAGGGCAAGTCGCTGAACAGCGGACAGATCATCGGTGCGGCGCAGACGCCGAAGGCGGCCGCCAACCCCAAGCCATTCCTGGTGCTTCCCGGCGCGGTCCTGGTGGGGCTGCTCGTCGGGCTGCTGTTCGCGGCTCTGCTGGAGCGTCGTGACCACCGGTTGCACCGGGTGTCGGACATCCAGCGACTGACCGGAATCGCGGTTGCCGGCGTGCTTCCCGCCGCCGCTCTTCGGTCGCTGCGGCCGGGCCCGGAGATGCGGGCGCTCTATCACGCGCTCGCCACCTCGGACGCAGATCGGGCCGAGTGCTGGTTGGTGTCGGGCAGCCCACGGCGACTCGCGGCGGACGGGCTGGCGCGCCAGCTGGCGATCATGGGGAACCGGGTGGGCCGGAAGGTTGCCCTGCTGCAACGCCCCCAGGCGATGGCGAGCGCCGCGGCGGTCGCACTCAGCCCAGCGACGTTGGCAACCGAGCAGTTGGACTTCGAGTCGATGGGCGCGGTGAGTGACCAGGAGCTGAACCCGAGAGCGCTGTCGGCCGAGCTCGCCGGCCTGCGCGCGCATCTCGAGCTGGTGGTGCTCGCGCCGCCGACGAACGACCCCATGGTCGACCTGCCGTCGGTGGCACCTGAGGCTGATGCGGTGATCATCGTCGTCGAGCTGCACAACACCAGTCGAGACGTCCTCGCCGCGATGGTGCAGGAGCTGACTGAGCACCGCGCCACCCGCGTGTGCGCGGTTGCGCTGCGCCCGGACAAGCGTCGAGTCGCTCGCAAGGAGGCACGGCTCGCACGGTCGGCCGTCCCGCTGCGCACGCCGCCGGCCACTCCCGCCAAGCCCGCGGGTATACGCGGGGCAGAAGTCAACGGCAACGCCAAGGCGGTCGGCGAAGCCAAGGCGGTCGGCGACGCCAAGGCGACTCCCAGCACGAGGCCGCAGCCGGCGCGCAGCGAGCGCTCCACCGCGGTGGACTGAGTCGATGACCGGCCGCCAGCAGGAGCGCGCGCCGAGCGAAGACAGCGCGGATCTCGTTGCGCGTGCTGGCTCGATCTCCGTGCTGTACGTCGGGGGGATGCCTCGCAGCGGCTCCACCCTGACCGACATGATGCTGCACCAGCTCCCAGGCAACGTCGGGGTGGGCGAGCTGCACTACCTGTGGCGCAACTGCCTGCAGCTGGACAACCTGTGCGCGTGCGGTGAGCCGTTCTCGCGCTGCGAGTTCTGGACCGCCGTCGGCCTCAAGGCGTTCGGGGGATGGGACAACGTCGACCCGGCGGAGGTGCTGCGGTTGCAGTCGCAGGTCGACACCACCCGGGCGATCCCGCTGATCCTGCTGCCGCGACGGCCCAGGGCCTTCCAGCAGTCGCTGGATGCCTACTGCTCGATCCTGCTCCAGCTCTATCGCGCGATCCTCGACGTGAGCGGGGAGCAAGTCGTCGTCGACTCCTCCAAGCGTGCCTCGCTCGCTTTCGTCCTCGCCACGATGTCCGACATCGACGTGCGGGCCGTGCAGGTCGTCCGCGATCCCCGCGGGGTGGCCTACTCCTTCGGCAAGCACGTCGCGTTGGAGCCCGGCGTCGGCAGCGGAGACGAGATGCCGCGCAGCACCGCCCGCAAGGTGGCTCGCCGTTGGGTCACCGTCAACGCGCTCATTGCCGGCTTGCCGCGTCGCGGCGTACCCACCACACGCATCCGCTACGAAGACCTGGTGGCCGATCCGATGGCTCAGCTTCGACGGATCATGGCCCTGCAGGGCCATGATCCCGGTGCCGAAGACTTGGGCTTCGTGACCGTCGATGGCGTGTCGATGCGTCCGTCCCATCTCATCGCGGCCGGGCGGATCCGGCTCGGGTCGGGCACCATGGCCCTGCGACTTGACGAGGCGTGGCGCACCCAGATGGATCGGCGTTCTCGCCGGCTGGTGGGGGCTCTGACCACCTTCACCCGACTCAGGTACGGCTACCGATGACGACTCTCGCCGAGCCCAGAAGACCCGCGCCGCCACCGCCGCGCCACTGCCGCCGGTCGCAGCCGAAGCTCGACCGGCTCGCGTCCGACCTCGACGGCGACGTTCGAGTCGCCGCTGCGCCGGTCGACGCCGGTCCGGTCCACGCCAGGCCCTGGCGCCGGCTGCGACCGGGCTGGGAGGTCGGCATGCTGGTAGCCGGCTATCCGCTGTGGTGGATGTTGGGGGTCACCCAAGCCGTCGTACCGGTCGTCGGCGCCATGCTGGCGTGGAAGCTGCGCGGCCGAAAGCTTGCCCTGCCGCCGGGCTTCGGGCTGTGGCTGCTCTTCCTGCTCGTGGTCCTCCTCAGCGGCGCCTGCCTCAACCTTGTGCTGCCGGGCACCCTCCCACCGGTGGGCGTCGGCCGCTACGTCTTCTTCGTGGTACGCCTGCTGACCTACATCGGCGCCACCGTGGTGCTGGTCTACGTCGCGAATGCGTCCGAGGCAGAGTTGTCACGGGAGCGCATCGTGCGCTGGATGGCCTGGCTCGGGGTGACCACCATCGTGCTGGGCACGCTGGCAATCGCGATCCCGCACCTGTCCGTCCGGAGCGTCTCGGCTCACTTCCTCCCCAACAACGCCCTCGGCGCGGACGCCACGGTCCGGCTGGCGCAGGTGCAACCGGTGCTGGGCGATCTGACGCCCAGACCGTCGGCGCCGTTCGACTACACCAACATGTGGGGGACCATCGTGTCCCTGTTGGCCATCTGGATGGTGGTCTGGTGGGGTGTGATGGCACGCCGCCGCCGGCAGCAGCTGGCGGTGTGGCTGGTGCTCGCGCTGGCGGTCGTGCCGATGGTCTATTCGCTCAACCGGGGAGTGTGGATCGGGCTCGGCCTGACGGTCGTCGTGGTCGCGGTCCGGCTGGCGATCTGCGGTCGAGCAACGACGTTGGTCGCCCTCGTCGTCCTTCTCGTCCTCGGTGGTGCGGTGTTCGCGTTGTCGCCGTTGAACAATCTCGTGCAACAGCGCGCGTCGCACGGGCACAGCAACAACATCCGGGGGTCGTTGGCGACGGCCACGGTGGATGCGGCGGTCAGCTCGCCGCTGGTCGGCTACGGCAGCACCCGCCTGCAGGCCGGTAGCGACGCCTCGATCGCGATCGGGCGCTCCGCGAACTGCCCGCTGTGCGGCAACCGGATCCTTGGCAGCACCGGACAGATCTGGCTGCTGCTCATCTCGCAGGGCTTCCTCGGTCTGGCGCTGTACACGTTGTTCTTCCTGCGGGTGATGTGGGCCTATCGGCGCGACCACTCGCCGATCGGGATCGCCGCGACGCTGACCGTGGGACTGCTGCTGTTCTACGGGTTGTTCTACAACGCCTTGGACATGCCGCTGGTTGTCGGCATGCTGGCCATCGGCCTGTTGATGCGCAACGCCCAGTTGCGTGGCCGGCCGATCCGGGAGGCGCGGGAGCCCGTCGGCCAGCGCCGCGGTGGGCGGTCGGAATGACCCGCCCAGACTCGGCGTCGGATCGGGCTGGTGCAGCCGAGTCGATGCTGTCGATGCTGTTCCCGCCGCCACTTCGCGTGCAGTCGGGCAAGACTGACCCCAGCGAGGGGTACGCCTCGTTCGTCTGTCTGCCACACGCCGCAGCCCCGCGACTGCTGGTGCAGGTGGGGCGCAGATCCTCGTCCGCCGCCGTCTCGGTCCGGCGTCAGATGGTCGGCCGGAGGTGGCGCACCCGGGTCAGCCGGGAGGGCTCGTCGGCGTTGGTACGCACGGGCCTGGCGACTCGGTTGGGCTCACTGCGCCTCGATGTGGTCGGACCGCCCGTGGCCGCGTCAGTGCGGGAGCCGTTGCGGCACCTGCTCGACCGCGACGACTTCACCCTCACCATCCCGGTCGGTCCCGCCCGCTCCAACCGGAAGCCGGTCCTGCAGGTCGTCGCACCGGACGGTGCACCCTTGGCGTTCGTGAAGGTCGGGCACTCCGATCTCACCCGGCGCCTGGTCGCTTCCGAGCACGCCGCGTTGTCGCGGTTGGCACACCGCCCCGCCGACGGCATCACGGCCCCGGCGGTGCTCGGCCTGTGCGAGTGGCGTGGCCTCGTCCTACTCGCGATGACGGCGTTGGAGATCCCGACCCGGCGGATGTCGGGCCCCGCCGCTCGGGAGCAGCTGCTGTCGACCGTGCGCGAGATCGCGGCCTGCGAGGGGCTCGACGACGTCGTGTGGGCGGCTCACCCGCTGCGAGCGGAGCTGCTCGACTGCTGGCCCGCCGGCCACGCGCTTCGAGCCGCGGTGGAGCGGCTCGACTCTGACGTCGTGGTGCGCACCGGGACGTGGCACGGCGATCTCAACCCCGGCAACGTGGCGGTCGCAGGGGGCCGTGCGCTGGTGTGGGACTGGGAGCGATTCTCGACCGGCGTTCCGGTCGGCTTCGACCTGCTGCACCACGACTTCCACGAGGCCGTGACGGTCCGTGGACGCCCCGCCTACGACGCCACGGTGCAGCTGATGTCCGATGCCGGTCCTCGGCTTGAGCCGGTGGGCGTCTCCGCCGCGACCGCCGCGCTCGTTGCGCGTGCCTACTTCCTCACCATCGGGGCCCGCTACTTCGTGGACGGCCAACGCGAGACGGGCTCGGCCCTGGGCAACCTCGACGACTGGCTCGTGCCGGCGTTGACCGACACGTACCAAAGGACTGGATCGTGACCACTCGAGCCCTGACCCGGACGGGCGCTGCTGGACGGGCCCGGCGGCACCTGTTGCACCTCTCGCAGTCGGCTGCCCGCGCCAAGTCGTCGTTCAGCCTGACCCCTGGGTTCGTCATCGTGGGCGCCCAACGCTGCGGGACGACCAGCATGTTCAAGACGCTGATGCAGCACCCGGATGTGGCGAAACCGTTTCTGCGCAAGGGCATTCACTACTTCGACATCAACTACTCGAACTCCTGGGACTGGTACCGCGGGCACTTCCCGCTCAGCGCACCCGCACAAGCACGACGCGGTGGACGGCCGCCGCTGACGGGCGAGTCGAGTCCCTACTACATGTTTCACCCCCGCGTACCAGCCCGGCTGGCCGAGGACCTTCCCGACGCCAAGGTGATGGTGCTGCTCCGGGATCCGGTCGAACGCGCCTACTCCGGACACGCGCACGAACGAGCGCGTGGCTACGAGAGCCTCGACTTCGAGGCCGCTCTGGAGGCTGAGCCGAAGCGCCTCGACGGTGAGCGCGAGCGGCTGCTCGCCGACCCGGCCTACGACAGTCCCGACTGGCAGCATCACTCCTACCTGACGCGCGGTCAGTACATCGACCAGCTCGAGGTCCTCGAGCAAGTCCTGGGACGGGATCGGCTGCTGGTGGTCGACAGCGGCGACTTCTTCACCGACCCGGAGCCGGTGTTCGCGGAGGTACGCGGGTTCCTTGGTCTCCGGCCCCACGGCGGCATCGTGTTCGAGCGGCACAACGCACGCCACAGGTCACCCATGGAGCCCGGTCTGCGGCGCCGTCTCGAGGCCCACTTCGCGCCCTATGACGAGCGCCTGGTCGCCTGGTGGGGACGGGTCCCCTCGTGGCGCCGGGAATGACTGACAGTCCCACCGTGGGTGCCAGACGGCAACGGTCGCAGCAACACTCCGACGACCTGCGCCAGCTCGCTCGTGGCAGCACGTACAACCTGATCGGCAGCTTCATCAGCGCCCTGCTCAATCTCGTCCTGCCGGTGGTCGTCACCCGTGGACTGGCCAAGCAGGACGCGGGCGTGTTCTTCCAGGTGACGGCGTTGTTCACCGTCCTCTTCAACCTCGGCACCGTCGGCGGCGACACCGGCGTGCTGCGCTACCTGCCGCGCGCGATGATGGCGCGACGCTGGCCCGACCTGCAGGTGCTGCTTCGCACGGCGCTCGTGCCGGCAGCCGCAGCCGGGATGCTGGTCGGTGGACTGGTCGCCGTGTTCGCCGGACCGCTGTCGCAGCTCCTCACCGAGTCGGCGCAGGGCGCAGACACGATGCGCACCGCCTTGTACGTACTCGCACCCCTGGTCCCGGCCGCCGTGGTCTACACGACCGCCCTGGCCGCCACCCGAGGCCTCGGCTCGGTGCGACCGCTCGTGACGGTGGAGAAGATCGGCCGCCCGGCGGGCGAGGCGGCGCTCGTGGTGGCCGTCGTCCAGGTCAGCGGCAGTGCTGCCCTCGTTGCGCTCGCCTGGGCGCTTCCCTATGTCGCGGCGGGGATCGTCGTGGCGCGCTGGCTGTGGCGCCGGATGCACAAGCTTCGGCAGCGGTGGGGAGAGGACGCGCCACGCCCCGATGTCGAGCTGGCGAGGGGCTTCTGGCGGTTCTCCGCCCCGCGCGCGCTGGCCCGGTTCTTCTCGGTGGCTCTGCAACGCTTCGACGTCGTGTTCGTGGGCGCCGTCCGCGGTCCCGTCGATGCGGCGATCTACGCCGCCGCCACCAGGTTCCTGGTCCTCGGCCTGCTGTTCGTGCAGTCGATCCAACAAGTCATGGCGCCGCGGATCAGTCAGTTCCTCGGCAGCGGCGAGCGAGCCCGAGCGACCACGATCTATCGGGCGACGACCGCCTGGTTGACCTTGGTGTCCTGGCCCATCTATCTGTTCTGCGCGTTGTACGCCGAAGTGCTGCTGCGGATCTTCGGCCACGGATACACCGCGGGCAATGCGGCGGCGGCGATCCTCTGCTTGTCGATGCTGGTCGCGACCGCGTGCGGGCCGGTGGACATCGTGCTGCTGATGGGGGGCCGCAGCGTCTACAGCCTGATCAACACGGGCGCAGCGCTGGCGGTGGACGTCGGGCTGGACATCTGGTTGGTCCCCAGGATGGGTCCCACCGGTGCAGCACTCGGGTGGATGGCGGCGATCGCGGTCAACAACCTCGTCCCCCTTGTCCAGGTCCGTCGGCTGATGCGCATGCATCCCTTCGGTCGGGCGACCGTCTGTGCCATGGCCATCTCCGTGGTCAGCTTCGTCCTCGTCGCGGGCGGCGTGCGGGTTGCGCTCGGGCCGACCATCGGTTCGCTGTTCGTCTCCGGGTTCGCCGCGAGCGTGGTGTTCCTGCTGCTCGTGTGGTGGGCCAGGACGGTGCTCGACCTGACGTCCCTCAGCGGCGTGCTGCGCCGGAGGACGTCGTGACCCCAGGACCGATCGTCGTGCTGATCCTGTCGCACCGCGACCCCCCGCAGCTGCAGCGCCTCGTCGGCCGCGTGCTGGAGGGCGAGCGGACGATTGCGCTGGTCCACCACGACCCGAGCGGGGCGCCGCACGGACTGGTTGAGTCCGACCGGGTCCGTCTGGTCCCGGACCCGTTGCGCGGTGCCTGGGGCCGACCGTCGTTTGCCAGAACCATGGTCGAGTCGGTGCTGTTCGCCGGCCGTGAAGTGCCGGACCTGTCATGGCTGCTGATGATCTCGGGTCAGGACTACCCCGCCCGTCACCTTCGCAGCATCGAGCGCGACTTGGCGGCGACGGATGCGGATGCGCTGCTGAGGCACTTCCGCATCGACCCGTCACCCGCCCCGGACGAGCACCCATGGGTGGCGGTATGCCGGCGGCGCTATTTCCACCGACTCCGGGTTCCCGGGTCTCACCGTTCGATGCCGATGCGTCGGCCGAGTCCGTTTCGGGCTGGGACGCATCTGTTCGTCGGCGACGTCTGGAGCAATCTGGGCGCGGGAGCGGTCCGGCATCTGGCCGTGCAGGCCGGTCGGCGAACCGACATCTCCTCGTATCTCGCTCGGTCGCCACTGCCGGACGAGGCTCTGCTGACCAGCCTGCTCCTCAACGACGCCGACGCTCTGGCGATCCGCAACGAGCGCCACCGCTGCATCGTGTGGACTCAGGGCGAGGCGCACCCGAAGACGTTGGACGCAGCAGACATGAAGGTCATCGCGCCGTCGGACTTCTTCGTGCGCAAGGTGGAACCTGGTCGGTCCCGGCAGTTGCTCGCCCTGCTCGACGAGCGGGCCGCCGCATGGGCCACGCTCTGATCCGGCATACCAGACAATCGGTCGCTCCGTTCGGCCACGAGCGGTGGCCGTTCGGCTGATTCAGTTCCGGCGCCATTCCACGGTTGATCAAGGTCACCCTACGCTCCCGATCAGTTACTCAACGTCAGCGATCGGGAGCCAACGATGCCATCTCGCTCATTCCGACGACTCGCCCTGGTCGTTGCTCTGGCGGCGGCGATCCTCGTGCCCGCAGGTGTGGCCGAGGGTTCCCTGCCGTTGGACCTTCACACCGGCTCGGAGCGGGCCATCCCGGTGTCGGCCACCGGGCACCACCCCCACGTTCGGGCGGTCGACGGTCACGCGATCACGGTGCGAGGGTGGCGGCACCGACACTCCCGCTCGCATCGGCACCATCGGCACCACCCGCCCGCCCAGCCGACGCAGCCGCCGCCGATCACGCTGCCGCCAGTCACGCCGCCGGTCACGCCGCCGGTCACTCCGCCCGTGACGCCGCCGGCCACCGCCTTGTTCGGTGCCGCCGTGCAGGCCGCGCCGGGAACGACCAAGGCGCAGGCGATCGCCGACGCGAGCGCGACGTTCGGCGGGCTGCCGGTCGTGCGGGAGTTCTTCACCGGGATGCCGGCGCCCTGGTCGAAGATCGGTGCCGACGTGGGGGATCGCCCCGTCGTGGTGTCGTTCAAGGTCAACCCGCAGACGGTGCTGAGCGGTGTGGTCGACGACCAGATGCGCGCCTGGTTCGCGTCGGCGCCCACAGACCGGCCGACGTTCTGGACGTATATCCACGAGCCCGAGGACAACATCGCGGCGGGCCAGTTCACCGCCGCGGACTACCGGGCGGCGTGGGCGCACCTGCGAGCGCTGGCCGACTCGGTGCACAACGGCGAGCTGCGAGCCACGCTGATCCTGATGTGCTGGTCGGTCAACCCCCAGTCCGGGCGAAACTGGAAGGACTACTACCCGGCCGGATCGATCGATCTGGTCGCCTGGGACTGCTACAACTCGGCTGCTGCCAAGGGCGCCTATCTCAACCCGGCCAGCATGCTGCAGAGGGCCGTCGACGCCTCAGCCAGCGTCGGCCTCCCGTGGGGGATCGCCGAGCTGGGGAGCAAGATGGCCGTGGGTGACGACGGCTCCGGCCGCGCGGCCTGGCTGCAGCGAGTGGGGTCGTATGCCGCGTCGCAGGGTGCGACCTTCGTGACCTACTTCGACTCCACGGTGGGCGGCGACTTCAGGCTCCTGGACCCGGCCTCGCAGCAGTCGTGGCGGGACCTGATCGTCAACGGGCCGGCACCGTGGAACCCCTCAAGCTGAACGAAGGAGGCATCGCGTCCGAACGGGTGCGCCTATCTGCGACGAGCAGCGGTTTCCGTGCGCTGATAGACGATAAACTCGCCGAGGCTGCACGGCTCGTGCGGTGACGGGGCCCGGGTGCCGATCGGAGACTCATGCGCGAGAGCGAACGGCTCGTTTTCGTCGGCGGCCTTCACCGGAGCGGCACCACTCCGCTGGCCCGCATCCTCGGTGGCCATCCCGACGTGAGTGGACTCACGGGCACCGGAGCCAAGGAGGACGAGGGCCACCATCTGCAAGACGTCTATCCCAAGGTCCGTCGCTACGGCGGCGTGGGAAGGTTCGCGCTGCACCCGGACGCCCACCTCACCGAGTCGTCCCCCTTGGTGTCTCCGGCGAATGCGGAGCGACTGCTCAGCGCATGGAGACCCCACTGGGACCTCGACCGGACGTACCTGCTGGAGAAGTCGCCGTCGAACATCCTGGCCGGCGGATTCCTGCAGGCGATGTTCCCGGGCTCCGCGCTGATCGTGGTCGTCCGTCATCCAGTCGTGGTGGCACTCGCGACCCGGAAGTGGAGCCCGCGGGTCGTCTCCCGCCATGGTCGTGGGCGGATGAGTCTGCCGGGTCTGGTCGCGCACTGGCTGAGGGCGCACGAGATCTTCTTCGCCGATGCGCGTCGGCGCGAGCGGGTCCACGTGCTGCGCTACGAGGACCTCGTGGTCGACACCGCCGGTGAGCTCGCCAGGATGCAGTCGTTCCTCGGTCTGCCGACGTCCATCGCTGCCGGCGACCTGCGGGCGGACCGCAGCGATCGCTACCAGCAGCAGTGGGCGACGATGGCCTCGGGCGGACCATGGCAACGCCGACAACGCCGGTTGGTCGAGGAGCAGTTCGGCCAGGCGATCGCTACGTACGGTTACGGCCTCGACCAGCTCTCCGAGGTGGACCGCCGGGTGGCCATGCCGCTGATCTGAGCCGAGGTAGGGTTCGGTTTGCCCTCTTTCGCCCGGACAGATACCACAACTCCAGCCACGATCGCAACCCTCGGCGGGTCGTGTCTCCTACATTTCGCGGCGGCTCGCCGGATGCTGTAGCGTGCCCGGGTCATCACTCGGGGTAACCGGTCGGGGGCGATTCGGAGACACCACCCATGCGCGCGTACGCGCCCATATCCCATCGGGCCCGCAAGGTCCGATCCCGCTTCAAGCCCAAAGCCTGGGCAGCGATCCTGTCTGCGGTCGCGCTGGTGGTCACTGGCGCAACTGCCGCGATCGCCGGTTTGCCGGGTTCGCACCACGCTCAGTCGACGTCCGGTCATCACGGCCAGGGACCCGGACACCGTCCGCACGGCAAGGTGCGCCAGCCGGCCTCCCTGCTGGGCGCGTCGGTCCAGGCCGGGCATGGCCAGACCAAGGCCGACGCCGTGGCTCGTGAGTCGCACAAGTTCGGCCACCTGTCGATCGTTCGGCTCTACTACCAGGGACCGCCAGGATCGTGGCAGCAGATCCACTCACAAGTCGGACACCGGCCCGTCGTGGTGTCGTTCAAGCTGGACCCACAGCAGGTCGTGTCGGGCAAGTTCGACAGCTATATGCGGCACTGGTTCAAGTCGGCGCCGTTGCACCACCGCACGTTCTGGAGCTACTACCACGAGCCTGAGAACAACATCGCGGGGCACCAGTTCACCGCGACCCAGTACCGTGCCGCTTGGGCACACCTGAAACGGCTTGCCAACACTGCTCACAACTGGCACCTGCGCTCCACGCTGATCCTGATGTGCTGGTCGCTCAACCCGCACTCGGGCCGCAACTGGCACGACTACTTGGCCACGGGCTCGATCAACGTGCTCGGGTGGGACTGCTACAACAAGGCGGCACACCACGGCGGCTACGGCAGCCCGCAGCAGATGCTGGGTCAGGCCGTACGCGCCTCGGCCGGCGTGGGTATCCCGTGGGGGATCGGCGAGCTCGGCAGCAAGCTGGTCGGGCACAACGCTGATGCCGGCCGCGCAAAGTGGCTGAAGGCGGTCGGTTCGTACGTGATCGCCAACCATGCCCGGTTCGTCACCTACTTCGACTCAACCGTCGGTGGCGACTTCCGGCTGATGGACCGTCCGTCCCAGCTGGCCTGGGGATCCGCGATCGCGAAGTCGAGGACTCCGCGGCGCTGACGAGAGGCGTTTGTTTCCCTGACGGGCTGGGGCGCACCACGGTGTGCCTCAGCCCGTCAGCACGTCCGAACCGTGGGCACGTCCGAACCGCACGTACAGGCAGCGGAAACTGCTTAGACTCGCTGACATGCGAGCGCATCGGGGACTTGCGTGGAGCCTTGCCGGGATCGCCGGCGTCATCATCGCGTCGGTCGTGGTGGCGGCCGTCGCATCCACCGGATCGCGTCCGCAGCTCGCGGGCGACCCGGTGGGTCCCGGCGCGGCGCCCTACGGCCCCACCTTGTTCGGCACCACGTTGTCGGCGACGGCGGGCCCGAGCGGTGTCCTGCCGTCGAGCGGAGTGACCAGTCCCGCCAGCGGCGCGGGGATCGTCCGCGTCTTCAGTGCCGGACCGCCACCGTCGTGGCGGAGCCTCAATGCCGACACCGGCCGGGTGCCGCTCGTCGTCTCGTTCAAGCTGCCGCCGCAGCAGGTCCTGTCGGGTGCGGACGACACCAGTCTCCGCCGGTGGTTCGCGGCGGCACCACGGAACCGCGCCGTGTTCTGGGCGTACTTCCACGAGCCCGAGGACCAGATCAGTGCCGGCGCCTTCACCTCAGAGCAGTTCACCAAGGCGTGGGACCACATCGCCCGGCTGGCCGCGCAGGCCCGCAACCCTGCCCTGCACTCGACAGTGGTGTTGATGTGCTGGTCCGCCGACCCGGGCTCTGGCCGAGACTGGCGCAGCTACGTGCCGAGGAACCCGGTCCCCGAGGTCCTGGCCTGGGACTGCTACAACTCCCGGGCACGCAACGGTGTGTACGCCCAGCCCTCGACCCTCCTGTCGCGCACCGTCGAGGCATCACGCAGCATCGGGGCGGGATGGGCGCTCGCTGAGCTCGGCAGCATGCTGGCCCCGGGAGACGACGGCAATGGCAGAGCCGGCTGGCTGACGTATGTCGCCGCTTGGGCAGCGTCGCGGGGGGCGGCCTTCGTCACCTATTTCGACTCGACGGTGGGCGGTGACTTCACGCTTTCCGATCCGTCCTCACGGCACGCGTGGGCGGCCGTGATGCGTCGTTGACCGAACTCGGCCAACTGGCCCCTCTCGGCCCCGGCGCTCGGTTACTCTCGTGGTGCTTCGTCTCGGGTCGTCTCAGAGCATCGGCAGCGGGGCCAGCGTGAGCGGAAGGGTTCCGTATGTCGACACACCGGATCCTGTTCGTGTGCTCCAGCGGCGGCCATCTGTCGCAGCTGTGGGCCCTGCGTCCGTGGTGGCGGAACCACGAACGGGTGTGGGTCACCTTCGACACCCCGGACGCGACGTCCTTGCTGGAAGGTGAGCAGGTGGTCCGCGCCTTCCACCCGACGACGCGCAATCTGGTCAACCTCGCCCGCAACGCCGCGCTGTCGCGCCGGGTGCTCGCCGAGCACCAGCCGACCCTCGTGGTGTCCACCGGGGCGGGTGTTGCGCTGCCGTTCTTCGTGCAGGCGCGACTGCGCCAGATCCCCACGATGTATCTCGAGGTGTACGACCGGCTCGACTCCACCACGATGACCGGGCGCCTGTGTCGGCCGTTCACCAGCAGCTTCTGTGTTCAGTGGCCCGAGCAGCAGGCGCTGTATCCCGGTTCCGAGGTCGTGGGGGCGGTGTTGTGACCCCCGCCGAAGCAACGACCGAGGCGACGCTTGAGCGCCCGCTGGTGTTCGTGACCGTCGGCTCCGACCACCATCGGTTCGATCGTCTCGTGCAGTGGGTGGACGCCTGGCTCGACGGGCTCGACGCCGATACGCGGATCGAGTGCTTCGTGCAGTACGGCACGTCCAGCCCACCGCGCACGGCGCAGGGGCAGGCGTACCTCGACCACGACGAGATGATGGCGCTGGTGCGCCGGGCGGCGATCGTGGTCACCCAGGGTGGTCCCACCGGCATCCAGGAAGCCCGCCGGGCGGGCAAGAAGCCGATCGTGCTGCCGCGCAGCCACCAGCTCGGCGAGCACGTGGACGACCATCAGCAGGCGTTCGTGCGCAAGCTTGCCGCCGACGAGCTGGTGCTGGCGCCGGACAGCCGGCTCGAGCTCGCCGCGGTGCTCGACAAGGCGCTGGCCGACCCTGGCCTGCTCGAGGTCGTCGACGACCCGACCGGTGACGTGGCGCGGGCGGTGCAGCGCATCGACCGGCTCGCGGACCAGCTGATCGCCCGGCCTCCGGTCGGCCGTCCCCGGGTGCTGCTGATCGTCGGATGGGGCCGAAGCGGCTCGACCTTGCTCGAACGTGTCCTGGGCGACGTCCCGGGCGTCGTCGCCCTCGGCGAGACGGTGCACCTGTGGGAGCGCGCGCTGGGCGATGACGAGCTGTGCGGTTGCGGCCAGCGGTTCAGCGACTGCTCGTTCTGGCAGCGGATCGGGGACGATGCGTACGGCGGCTGGTCGTCGCTGGATGCCCAGCAGATGGTGGCGCTGCGCAATGCAGTGGTCCGGAACCGACGGCTGCCCGAGCTGCTGACCGGTCTCACCCCGACCACCAGCCGACTGCGCCGGCGGCAACTGTCGCGGACGTTGACGGCGATGTTCCGCGCCGCCGCCGACGGTGATGGTGCGCGCCTGGTCGTCGACTCCTCCAAGATGCCCGCGTACGCCGCGCTGCTGCGCCACGCCGACGTCGACCTGCGCTGTGTCTATCTGGTACGCGACCCACGGGGCGTGGCCTACTCGTGGTCGAAGCAGGTGCGCCGGCCCGAGGTCGTGGACGGCAGCGCCGACATGCCGCAGTACCGCCCGACGGAGACAGCCGTGTGGTGGAGCGCGTTCGACCTGTTGGTCCGGCTGCTGGCGCGACGCGGCACGCCGGTCACGACGGTGCGCTACGAGGACTTCGTCGCGGACCCGCGCGGCTCCGTGTCCTCGATCCTCCGGTTCGCCGGTCTGGATCCGGACGACGCCGCGCTGGCGCACATCAGGGACGACCGGGTCACGCTGCGTCCGGCACATCAGATCGCCGGCAACCCGATGCGGTTCGAGCACGGTGAGATCGTGCTGCGCCCCGATGAGGACTGGCGCGCGAAGATGCCGGTGGGTGCGCGGCGCGCGGTGGGAGTGTTGACCGCCGGCCTGCGCCGGCGCCGCGGCTACCGCTGACGCGAGGCCCAGCCGCGACCGGTGTCAGATGCCGCGGCCGAAATGGTTCGCGGTGCGCATCACCCGCTCGCCGGACACCACCCCGGCCAGCACTGGAAGGGTCGCGAGGATGCGGCGCTCCCGCGGGTTGTGTCGGGCCGTCTCGGTGAGCTTGCGCCACGACTCCCGCCGGCGACCGAGACCGGCCAGGGCGAATGCCTGCTGGCCGCGGATACGGGCCAGCCCGGCCCGGTCGTCACGGATGTAGGGGTGCTTGTCCACGAGGTAGTCCAGCGCTTCGACGATCGTCGTCCAACGGTTGGTGAAGAACGAACCCGGATGCCACAGCACCTCGACCATCGGCTCCGGCACCACCGCGACGTCGGTGTGCGCAGCCACCCGCAGCAGCCAGTCGTAGTCCTCGGCGTACCCTCCGGGGATCTTCTCGTCCACCAGCAGATCGTTTTCAATCAGGAAGCCGCGATCGGCGAGGTACGTCGAAGGATGCGCCGACGTCACCCGGTCCCTAACCAGGTCCGCCAGTCGTAGCGGCGCAGGTGCCAGCGGTCGCAGCCGGAGCCGTTCGCCATAACGGACCTGGATACCGGTCACCGCGGCCCGCGTGCCGCTCTCCCGGATGGCGGCGACCTGGCGCCCGAGCTTGCCCGGCAGCCACAGGTCGTCGTCGTCGCAGAACGCGACGAGGTCGTGGGTGGCGGCCAGGATGCCCGTGTTGCGGGCGCCGGGCAGTCCTGGGGTGCGGTGGTTCGAGGTGACCCGGACCTGGCGGTCGGCGTCGTCGCGGCACAGCTCGCTGCGCGGCTCGGACTGGTCGAAGACGGCGACGACCTCGATCGGCCCGGCGTGCTCCTGGCTCAGGCACGCCTCGACCGCCTTGGCCAGCAGCTGCGGCCGGCTGCGGGTGGCGATGACGACGGAGACGCCCTGGTCGGTCCGCACACTCATGGGGGGAGCACTCCTGGTCTGGTCACTGGTGCCGGTTCTCGATGATGACGGTCTGGGCAAGGAAATACTGTGAGTTCGGCAAAGCCACCGAACGGTTTCGGCGATATGCCATCCTGACCGATGTCGACCAGTGAGGGAGCTCTCGGATGTTCGTAGCGGTTGCGATCGGCATCGTGGTGCCGTTGATCACCCTCGTGATCGGTGGTTTCCTCGCTTTTCGGCCCGCGGTTTCGGGCGGTCGGCTGGCCATGGCGCACACCCGCTTCGACGATGTCCGGCTCGGGCTGCAGGATCAGATCGGCCAATGGCCGGCGGCGGCCCTGACCTGGTTCGCCGGGGTGGGCCTCGTGGGCTCGGTGTTCTGGTTGCTCGGTGTCGGAGCCCACGCGCTGCAGGGCCCGGTCGACGTCCCGGTGTTCCACTTCTTCGAGCACCGGCAGGTGGGCGGGTTCTGGCAGCACGCGAACAACCTGCTCACCCAGATGGGCAACTCGACCCCCACGCAGGTGCTTGCGGTGATCGGCGCGATCGTGTTCGCGGTCGCATGGCGCCGGCATCGGTACGTCCCGCCGATCCTGTTCCTGTTCGGCTACCTCACCGAGAAGTACTCCCAGGCCGCGTTGAAGACGCTGGTGCACCGCGGTCACCCGCCCACCACGCTCGGCACTTGGCCGTCCGGCGGCTGCGGTCGGCTGCTCCTCATCTACGGGCTCTACGCGTTCTGCTTGATCGTCGCGGTGCCGGGCATGACGCGACGGCTGCGCATCCTCGCCTGGACGGTGGTGGCGTTCCTGGCCGCGATCGAGGCGTACACCCGGACGTACCTACTCAAGCACTGGGTCACCGACGTGGTCGGCGGCCTGGCCTACGGCGTGGTGCTGCTGCTGGTGATGATGGCGGTCGGCCGGGTCCTGATCGGGCGTGAGCCGGCGCATCGGGCCGACGTCGCCCTGCCACGGCAGACGCGAAACAGCGAAAAAGTCGCCGGCTGACACTCCGCGTCTTACGCACGGTAATCTCCTAATCACGCTTAGCCATTCTTGACGGAGATTCCTCTCCTGCATTTTTGCAAACACCGACACGCGGCTTCCTGGTGACATTAACTGGGGGATGCTTGCATCTGGGCCAGTCCTACCGTCGGGGAGTTCGCCGTGCGACGCTTGCTGATCACCCTCCTCTCGCTCGCCTCCTCGGTGGTCGCCACCACCCTGCTGATCGCACCGGCGGCGAGTGCGGCGCCCGGCGTCGTCGCCGGCGCCGGGGGGAAGGTCGGCGCGTCAGCAGCACCCAGCACGCCGTTGCCGCACGCCACTTGGTCCGGGCTGCCCAGCGCCGTGCCCTCCACCTCGACGCCGTGGGTGCAGAACGGCAGCGTGCAGAGCTTTGCCCAGGTCGGGACCACCATGGTGGCCGGTGGCAACTTCACGTCGGTGACCAACAAGGGCGGGGGAACCGTCTTCACCCGGAACTCGATCTTCGCGTTCGACACCTCCACCAACCAGGTGAGCACGACGTTCGCTCCGGTCCTCAACGGGGTGGTGAACCACCTGCTGGCCGGTCCCGTCCCCGGCACCGTGTTTGCGGCCGGCACGTTCACCAACGTCAACGGCACGCCCGCCTCCCACGTCGTCCTGCTGGATGTGAACACCGGCGCGATCGTCAGCAGCTTCAAGGCGGCCACGACGAACGGCGCGGTGCAGACGATCCAGCTCAGCGGCAACCGGCTGTTCGTGGGCGGCAACTTCAAGACCGTTGGCGGTATCGCGCATGCCGGGTTGGCCACGCTGGACGCGAGCACCGGTGCGCTCGACCCCTACATGGGCGTGCAGATGACCGGCGACCAGCGCGGCGGCGTCGGCACCCAGGCGGCGCAGGGCGTGTTCGAGATGTCGATCAACTCCCCTGGCGACCGGCTTGCGGTGATCGGCAACTTCACCAGCGCGGACGGGAGCCTGCATCACCAGCTGGCGATGATCACTCTCGGCCCCACCTCGGCGTCGGTGACCCCGGACTGGGGAACCTCCGCGTACAACCCGAACTGCAGCTCCGGATATGACCAATATATCCGTGGGATCGACTTCTCCCCCAACGGCCAGTTCTTCGTGGTCGCCGCCACCGGCGGCTACGGCAACAACACGCTGTGCGACTCGGCGGCCAGATGGGAGACGTACGCGTCCGGGACCAGTCTGAGCCCGACCTGGGTCGACTTCACCGGCAAGGACACCCTGTGGGGAGTCGCGATCACCAACGACGTGGTCTTCATCGGCGGCCACAACCGGTGGATGAACAACCCGTCCGGCACCGACAGCGCGGCGGCCGGTGCGGTGCCTCGACCGGGCCTGTCGGCGCTGGACCCGCTGACCGGCGAGCCGCTGGCTTGGAACCCGGGCCGCAACCCGCGGGGCGTCTCGGCGAAGGTGTTCCTGCCCACCGACACCGGCATCTGGATGGGGATGGACACCGACTACGTCGGCAACTTCCAGTACCACACACCCAAACTGGCCTTCTTCCCGCTCAATGGCGGACGCCCCGTGGCCACCAACTTCACCGGCTCGCTGCCTAGCCAGGTGTTTCTCGGCGGCCACTCCGGCGACAGCACCGGCAGCATCTCGAACGTGTCGCTCGACGCTGCCGGCAACAGCGGCACGCCGGGCACGCTGAGCGGGACGGGGATCGACTGGTCACAGGTGCGCGGTGCGGTGATGGTCGGGGGCCACCTGTTCTACGGCTACACCGACGGCTTCCTGTACGAGCGCAGCTTCGACGGCAGCACGTTCGGAGCGGCCGTGAAGATCGACCCGTACCACGACCCGTACTGGAGCAACGTCAACACCGGCAGCGGCCAGACCTACGTCGGCGTGTCGCCGCCGCTGTACAGCCTGTTCAAGAGCGGCACGGTCACCGGGATGGCGTACGCCAACGGGCTGCTCTACTACACGGTCAGCAATGACTCGTCACTGCACTCGGTCGCGTTCTCCCCGGACAGCGGGATCGTCAGCCCGAAGCCGAACAACTACACCACCGGCGGCTTCGCCTGGAAGAACGCACAGGGGATGTTCGTCAGCGGCTCCACGTTGTACGTCGCGTCGGCGCTGACCGGCTCGCTCAACGTCGTCGCCCTCGGCAGCAACGGCGCGCCCACCGGCACCTCGACCGTGGTCAACAGCACGGTCGACTGGCGGGCCAAGGGACTGTTCCTGTCCTCGGCCGGTCAGAACGAGCCGCCGAACGCGTCGTTCGTGTTCAACTGCCCGCCGGGTGGGACGAACTGCAGCTTCGACGCGTCGTCGTCGAGCGACCCCACCGGCACGATCACGTCGTACCAGTGGAACTTCGGCGACGGGAACAGCGAGACTGACACCTCGCCCAAGACGTCGCACATCTTCCCGGCCACCGGCAGCCCCTTCACCGTGACGCTGACCGTGACGGACAACAAGGGGCGCTCGGCCACCAACACCCAGCAGGTGTCGGTGACCACGCCGCCCAACCAGCCGCCGACGGCGTCGTTCACCGTGACCGGCTGCACCGGCTTGACTTGCAGTTTCGACGGGTCCGCGTCTAGCGATCCGGACGGCGGCACGATCACGTCGTACTCGTGGGACTTCGGTGACCAGACCTCGGCGGCATCAGGGGCGACCCTGCAACACGCCTTCCCCAGCGCCGGTCAGTACACCGTCACGCTTACGGTGACTGACAGCGACGGGGGAGCGACCGGGAGCACGTCGAAGGTGATCAACGTCGGCTCGCAGGGCACGGGAGTGTCCTTCGGCGACGCGACCTCGGTCGCGCAGACGCAGCTCAAGCCCACGGTCACGGCGCCCACGTCGATCATCGCCGGGGACCGGCTGCTACTGATCTCGACCGTCAACGACAGCACCGTCACCGCCACCGCTCCGACCGGATGGAGCCTGCTCGGCAGCCAGGTCTCCAAGACGATGGCGACGACCGTGTGGACCGAGGTCGCGGGCGGGTCCGAGGGCGGCAACCCCGTCTCGGTGACACTGTCCCGGACCGGCGTGAAGTCCACGCTCACGGTGGCCGACTACCACGACGCCGGCGGAAACACTCCCACGTTCGTCTCGAACGGCGACCTCGCGTCCGGCACCCAACGCACCACGCCGACGATCTCGACGAGCACCGGGTCGTGGCTGGTGTCCTACTGGGCGGGCAAGGGCGGTTCGTCTACGTCACCGGCCACGACGTGGACGGCGCCCGGTACGACGGCGCCCCGCACCCAGGCGTCCGGCACGCAGGCGGGCCAGGTGTCGTCGCTTCTGGCCGACTCCAACGGGTCGGCGCTGGCTTCGACGGCCGGGGGCCTGACCGCGACGTCGAGCATCAGTCTCGGCATGGCCACCGAGTGGTCGATCCTGCTGATCCCGGACGGTGGTACCCCACCGGCCAACCAGCCGCCGACGGCGGCGTTCACGTCCAGTTGCGCGGGCGCGACCTGCACGTTCGACGGCTCCGGCTCGAAGGACACTGACGGCACCGTCGTGCGGTACGACTGGGACTTCGGCGACGGCACGCCGGTCGAAACAGATACCACGACCGGGACGTCGCACCCCTACTCCGGCTCGGGCGGTTACACGGTGACCCTGACCGTGACCGACAACGGGGGCGCCCAGAGCACTCCGACGGGCCACACGGTGACGGTGACCGTGCCGACGCCGGGCCAGGTCGCGTTCGTCGGTGCCGCAGGGGTCGCGGTCAACGCCAAGGCGGCGACCGTGACGGTGCCGAGCGGCGTCGCGGTCAACGACCGGCTGCTGCTGGTGCTTAGCACCAACAGCCCGGCCCGGACGAACACCCCACCGGCGGGCTGGACCAAGCTCGGCACGAACACCGCGAACACGCTGGCCACGACCGTGTGGACCAAGACAGCGGTGAGCGGTGACGCGGGGTCCAAGGTCAAGGTGGCGTTCAGCGGCAGCGCGAAGGCCACGCTGACCGTCGTCGACTACACCGGGGCCAGCACCACGACGCAGCCGACGTTCACGGTCGCCCAGGACACCACCTCGAAGGCGTCCCACACCACGCCCAGCATCTCCGCGCCCGACAAGGCATGGGTCGTGTCCTACTGGGCGGACAAGTCCGGCACCACGACGAAGTGGACGCCACCGGGGACGGTCACCTCGCGCCAGCAGAACTACGGCACGCTGTCCGGGCGCGTCACCTCGCTGCTCGCCGACACGAACGGCCCGGTCAGCGCCGGAACCCGCGCCGGCGTCACCGCCACCACCAACACACCGGCCACGATGGCGACGATGTGGTCGATCGTGGTGCCAGCCGGAACCTGACCGGTGGGCACCATCTGCCCGACTAACCGACACGCAGCGTGAGCGACGTATCACGTAATGCCAGGAATATCGGCCGTTTTCCAGGGCATTTCGGCGAACGTCTGAGAGTGGAGTTAGCGGGGCCGTTAACTGGAAGCGCCAAGTACCAGCACCGTTCTACTTTCGGAGCTCGTCGTGCGACGTTTCCTGATCAGCCTCCTGTCGTTCACCACCGCCCTCGTGGTCGTCCCTGGGCTCCTCGCGACGGCGACCGCGACGCCGGCGGCCACTGCCGCCGGCACCGCGGACGGGCCGACGCCGCAGATCAGCTGGACGGCCAGATCAGGGTTGCCCAGCCCGGTCCCGGCGGCATACACCCCGTGGGCCAGGGACGGCAGCGTGCAGGCGTACGCACGGGTCGGCCAGATCATGGTGGCCGGGGGCAACTTCTCCTCGGTCGCGGCCGCCGGCGGCTCCCCGACGTACTCGCGGACCGCGGTCTTTGCCTTCGACGCGGCCACCGGTGCGATCGTCACCACGTTCAACCCGGTGCTGAACGGCAACGTCAACCACCTGCTGGCGGGTCCGATCGCGGGAACCGTGTACGTCGGCGGCAGCTTCACCACCGTCAACGGCACCAACCAGAGCCACCTGGTGCTGCTCGACGTCACCACCGGCGCGGTCGTGACGTCGTTCCGCGCGGCCGCGACGAACGGCGTCGTACAGACGCTGGCGCGGCTGGGAAACCGGCTGTTCGTCGGCGGCAACTTCCGCACCGTCGGCGGGGTCGCCCACTCGGGCCTGGCCACCATGAACGCGACCACCGGCGCGCTGGACCCCTACATGGGCGTCCAGCTCGACGGCCACCACAACACCGTCCCCGGCGGTGCGCGTGGCGCGATCGGCGGCAACGAGATGGACATCAACGCCCAGGGCGACCGGCTGGTGGTGATCGGCAACTTCAAGACCGCGAACGGGATGCTTCGCGACCAGCTGGTGATGATCACCCTCGGCGCCACTTCGGCGTCGGTGACGTCGAACTGGGCGACCAACCGCTACAGCCCGACCTGCATCGCGCGAGCGTACGACAGTGACGTGCGCGGCGTGGCGTTCTCGCCCGACGGGACGTTCTTCGTGGTGACCGCGACCGGCGGCAGCCAGCCGGGGGCGCTGTGCGACGCGGCGGCCCGCTGGGAGACCTACGCCACCGGCACCAGCCTGGACCCGACGTGGGTCGACCTCACCGGCCGGGACACGGTGTGGGGCGTGGCGGTCACCGACGACGTGGTCTACGTCGGGGGGCACAACCGGTGGATGAACAACCCCAACGGCACCGACAACGCCCGAGCCGGCGCGGTACCGCGACCTGGCCTGTCGGCGCTCGATCCGGTCAGCGGCGAGCCGTTGGACTGGAACCCCGGACGCAACCCGCGCGGAGTGTCGGCGAAGGTGTTCCTGCCCACCAACCAGGGGATCTGGATGGGGATGGACACCGACTGGGTTGGAAACCACCGGTACCACCACCCGCGGTTGGTGTTCTTCCCCTACACCGGGGGCCGGCCCGTCGCGCCGACCACTGTGAGCACTCTGCCCGGCAGGGTTCTGCTCGGCGGCTCCGGCGGCGCGAACGCCGTCCCGATGGTGTCGCTGAGCGGGTCCGGTTCGATCGCCACGGCCGCCGGCAGCCTGTCCACGCCCGGGTTCGACTGGACCAAGGTGCGCGGCGCGACCCTGGTCGGCGCCACCTTGTTCTACGGCTACACCGACGGGTTCTTGTACAAGCGGACGTTCAACGGCACGGCCTTCGGCCCGGCGGTCAAGATCGACCCGTACCACGATCCGGTCTGGAGCAACGTGCAGACCGGCAGCGGCCAGACCTACGTCGGCGTCTCGCCGCCGTTGTACGACTCGTTCCGGTCCGGCTCGGTCAGCGGGATGGCGTACAGCAACGGCCGGCTGTACTACACGCTGAACGGCAACGCACAGCTGCACTCGGTGCTGTTCACGCCGGACAGCGGGATCGTGAACCCGATCGCCACCAACTACTCCGGCGGCTTCAGCTGGAGCCACGCCCGTGGCATGTTCTTCAGCGGGTCCACGCTGTACGTCGGGTCGTCGACGGACGGCTCCTTGAACGCCGTGCCGATGAGCGCGGGCGGCGCGCCCCTCGGGTCGTCGTCGAAGGTCAACTCCGCGTTTAACTGGGCGACGCCCGGGCTGTTCTTGTTCTCCCCCCAGAACCAGCCGCCGGTCGCGCAGTTCGTCCCCACCTGCACCGCCACCACCTGCAGCTTCGACGCGTCCAGCTCCACCGACGACGGTGGGATCGTGTCCTACACGTGGTACTTCGGCGACGGGACCCGTGGCACCGGCAGGACCACGTCGCACAACTACGGCGCGGCCGGTGCCTTCTTCACCGTGACGATGACCGTCGCCGACGCACAGGGGTTGACCAACACCACCAGCTGGACGCTTCGGCTCGCCGGGACCGCCAACCAACCGCCGAGCGCGGTGATCGGATCGTCGTGCAGCGGGCTTGCCTGCGCGTTCAACGGGTCGGGGTCCCACGACCCCGACGGGATCGTCAGGCGGTTCAAGTGGGCGTTCGGTGACGGCGCCACGTCCACCGCTGCGAACCCGCCGCACACCTACGTGCGCGCCGGTACGTACCCGGTGACGCTGACCGTCACCGACGACAAGGGCGCGACCGGCACCGCGACGAAGACGGTCACGGTCGCCCCGCCCAGTGGCGGTCCCGCCGGGAACCAAGCCCCGGTCGCGGCCTTCAGCCCGTCGTGCACCGGGATGACCTGTGGACTCGACGCAACCGCGTCCCACGATCCCGACGGGTCGATCACGGCGTACGCCTGGAGCTTCGGCGACAACAGCACCGGTGCGGGGGCGACGCCGTCGCACACCTACTCGACGCCGAACGCCTACACGGTCAGCCTCACGGTGACCGACGACAAGGGCGGCACCAGCACGGTGTCGCACTCGGTGACGGCGGTGCAGCCGGGTCAGGGTGCGGTCCGGTTCGTGGGCGCGGACTCGGTCGCCGGCAACACCACCGCTCCCGGTGTGCGGATCCCGGCCGGGGTGGCGGCCGGTGACCGCCTGCTGCTGGTGCTCAGCACCAACAGCCCAGCGCGCAGCGCCACGCCGCCGGCCGGGTGGAGCCGGCTGGGCTCGAACACGGCCAGGACGCTGGGCACCACGATGTGGACCCGGATGGCCGCCACCGGGGAGGCCGGCGCGCTGGTGAAGGTGCGGCTCGGCGGTCGGTCGAAGGTGACGCTCTCGGTCGCGGCCTACCGCGGCACCAGCGCCACCCCGAGCTTCGCCACGGCCCAGGACGCCGCGTCGTCCGCGGCGCACACCACGCCGACCGTCGCGGCCGGTAGCGGTGCGTGGGTGGTGTCGTACTGGGCCGACAAGTCCTCAACCACGACGTCGTGGACGCTGCCAGCGGGTCTTGTTCGGCGGGCGCAGTCGGTCGGGGTCAAGACCGGTCGGGTGGCGTCGTTGCTGGCCGACTCCGGTGGGCCGGTCTCGGCGGGTACGCGTGGTGGGCTGACCGCGACGGCCGACGCCGCGGCGCGGATGGCCACGATGTGGTCGGTCGTACTGCCGGCCGACTGACATCACGACGGGTGTCAGGCGGTCGACGTCACGGGCCGTAGGACGTGAGGTGGCCGGCCTCGTCGGCGACCAGCAGCTGGCCCTCGGCGAACACCGGCTGGGCGAACACCTTGTCACTGGCGGGCACCGAGCCGATCGCGGCCCCGGTAGTCTCGTTGAACAGGCGTACCGACGGGGCGACCCCGGTCGGGCAGCTGAACTGTGGCACCGCCAACACGTTGGTCGAGCCGTTGAGGGTGGGGCTGCCGTCCACGCCGCACGGCAGCGCGGTCTGCCACAGGAACGCACCGGTCGAGGGATCGAGCTCGCGCAGTGCACCGTGGACGGGCAGTCCGTTCAGGGTGCTGGTCTGGGTCGCGACGAACAGGTGCTGGGCCGCGAAGTCCCAGGCGGCCGAGGTGATGCAGAAGCCCTTGCCGCTCGACTCCGACCCGGCGACCTGCGCGGACCACACCGGACCGGCGGCGAGGTTCGCCTTGTTCCAGGCGTAGAAGACGCCGTTCTTGTTGCAGGCACCCACGAGTCCGGTGGAGACCCCGCCCACGGTCCCCTTGAAGATGGTGGGGGAGCTGCCGAAGTCGAGGTCGGCCGCCTGGCCCAGCGGCGCGGTCCACTTGTCCTGGCGGGCCATCGTCGACGCCGACAGGCGCACGATCGAGTACGCGTCGTCGATCGTGGTGCCGTGCGGGTCCGGGTTGCCGGTGGTCGCCCACACCGACGTGCCGTCGCTCGCCTCGCTGCTCCACACGCTTGCCCCGACCTTTCCGGCCGGAACGGCGTAGTAGGTGTGCTGGATGGCGCCGGTGTGCTGGTCGAGTGACACCACCCCGCCACGGATCAGCCGGGACTCGCAGTCGGCCGCCAGACCCATGAAGATCCGGCCACCGGCCCGATCGCGGTCTTCCAGACGACCGCTCCGGTGGCGGCGTTCAAGGCGTACAGGAAATGCGCGCCGGGCGTGTACACGGTCGACACCCCGGTCACCGGGTCCGGCGCGACGGTGGCGGTGCCCACGATTCCCTTGGCCGGGCAGTACGTCCTCGAGCCCTTGTCGAGCTGGCGCTGCCACAGGAGTGCACCCGTCTTCGCGTCGAGTGCATAGACGACGGCGTTGCGGCCGCCGATGAAGACCCGCCCGGCCGCGACGGTCGGACTGGCGTCGAACGACGTACCGGGGGTGAAGTGCCACTTCGCTGACAGGCTTCCTGCGTTGGACGTGGTGATCGCAGGGTCGCCGAAGGACGCCGACGTGTGTCCGGCGTTGCGGCCGTAGGCGAGCCAGTCCGACCCGGGGGGCGTGCTGGTGCCCGCGCCGCTGGCGGTCGCCGGGACCAGGACGAGGCCGGCCGCCGCGACGGCCGCCACCACTGCATTGATGCGCTTCGTACCCATCTCGACCCTCCCGCGACGGTTGCCTGCCACGCGACGCTACGCGCGCGGCGCGCCTGCGGCGATGGTCCATCGATGCCATTGGGTGGTTCCGGAAGGACCACGCGAAGGGTTGCAGAATCTTGGTTCCAATCGGCCGATTGTGGTTACGCGGTGTAGCCGTGGACTAACACAGCGCCGAATTATGGGTGCGATTTCCCCTGTCCTTGTGGATAACTTGTGGGCAGACCTCGATCGTCGCCTTTAATTGCGGAGTCTGACTCGACAGCATTGATCGCGATCTCGGGGAGAAATAGTGCATCGTCGACCCCTCACCACAGTGCTGGCTTCGGCCTGCGCGGTGCTGAGCTGCGCGGTGCTGGGAGGCGCGGTGTTGCCGACGTCGACGGCGGCCGCGGTCGCCCCCAGGCGCACGGTCTCGGCGTTGCCGAGCGCCAGGACGCCCGCAGTGCTGGACGGCCGGGTTGACGCGATCACCGCGATCGGGCGGACCATCGTGATCGCCGGCACCTTCACCCAGGTCGCGAACCCGGGCAGCAGCGTGCCGCTGAGCCGGCTGCACATCGCCGCCTTCGACCGCAGCACAGGACAGCTGCTGACCGGCTTCGCACCTCGGCTGACCGGCACCGTCAGCGCCGTGCAACCCGGCCCGGACGGCCGGTCGGTCCTGGTGGCGGAGTCGTTCGGGCGCCGCCCCCACAGGAACCGCGGAAGCGTGCTGCGGCTGTCGCTGGCGACCGGGCGCGGGGTGCGGGGGTTCGCCGCGCCACGGATCAACGGCGCAGTCAACACGATGGCGGTGCACCGGGGACGGCTGTACATCGGTGGAGTGTTCACCCAGGTCGACGGGCGCTGGCACCGCGGGATCGCGGCGTTGCGCTCCGTCAGCGGGACGCTGGTGCGGGCGATGCAGGTGCAGCTGTCCGGCTACCACGGGCAGGCCCGGAGGGGCACGTCGGCGGGAGTCGGCGCTCGGTCGCTCGACGTGTCCCCGGACGGCAGCCGGCTGGTGGTGGACGGCAACTTCATGCGTGCGGACGGACTTCCCCGGCCGCAGCTGGCCATGATCACCTTGGGCCGGCGAATCGGCGTGACCCGCAGCTGGGCGACCGGCTCGTTCACGCGACTGTGCCTGCCGAAGCGGTTCGATGCGTACGTCCGGCAGGTCGCGTTCGCACCCAACGGCCGCTACTTCGTGGTGACCACCAGCGGCGGTAGCATCCACGGCCTGTGCGACTCCGCCAGCCGGTGGGAGACCCGCGCCGTCGGCACCCGGCTGCTGCCCACCTGGGTGGCGCCCACCGGCCAGGACACGTTGCTGTCGGTGGCGATCAGCGGATCGGCGGTGTACGTCGGCGGCCACCAGCGCTGGCTGAACAACCCCGAGGGCGCCAACGTGGCGGGCGCCGGTGCGGTGCCGCGCCCGGGGCTGGCGGCGCTCGACCCAGGCACCGGGCTCCCTCTGACCTGGAACCCGGGTCGCAATCCTCGCGGCTACGGCACCGCGGCACTGCTGCTGACCCGGGATGGTCTGTGGGTTGGCAGCGACACCCAGTGGATCGGGAACCGCCGGTACCTTCGCCCGCGGCTTGCCCTGCTGCCGGCGCCCGGCGGCTCGACGCTGCCACGTGGCTATACCGGCGCGCTGCCGGACGACGTCTACCTGCTCGGCGCCACTCGTGGCGGTCAGGTGCAGCAGGTGCGGTTCAACGGCTCACGCGTGCGGTTCGACCGTGCTCCGCGGGCGTTCGCCGGGATGGACTGGAGCGGGGTCCGCGGTGCGTTCATGGTCGACAAGACGCTCTACTACGGGTGGACCAACGGACGGCTGTACCAACGCCCGTTCTACGGGTCGGTGCTTGGTGGGGCCCGACTCGTCGACCCGTACCACGATCCGGCGTGGGACAACGTGCAGACCGGCTCCGGACAGACCTATGCCGGTAGGTATCCGATGTTCTACCGCCAGATCCCGCAGCTGACGAGCCTGAGCTACAACCGCGGCCGGCTCTACTACACGATGGCGCGCAGTTGCCGCTTGTACGAACGAGCCTTCTCGGTCGACAGCGGGGTCATGGCGGCCATCGGCACGGCGGTGCCAAGCGCGGTCAACTGGCGCAACGTCGCCGGGTCGTTCATCAGCGGCCGCTGGCTCTACTTCTCCACCAGGGCAGGGGTGCTGCACCGGGTCGCCTTCCACGCCGGGCGCACGCTAGGACGGGCGACAGTCGTGCGGACGGGCGGTGTCCCGATGCGCTGGGCGGCCCGAGGGATGGTGCTGTTCGCGGGCGCGGCCCCTGGGACCAACCGCCCGCCGGTCGCGTCGTTCACCGCCGACTGTGCCGGCGCACAGTGCTCCTTCGACGCGGGCGCCTCACACGATCCCGACGGCATCATCACCTCGTACCGCTGGGACTTCGGGGACGGGACGGCAGCGGCCACCGGGGCGCACGTCGTCCACGGCTATGCCGACAGCGGGACGTACACGGTCCGGCTCACCGTCACTGACGACGACCGCGCCAGCGTGACCAGCGACCAGAAGGTCTCCCCGCTGGCGTCCAGCATCATCGGCTTCGTGGGCTCCACGTCTGCGACCGCGTCGACGAGTCCCCGGTTCCCGAGCGCCACCGTCACCGTGCCGGCGGGGACGACGCCGGGAGACACGATGGTGCTCGTCGTCTCGAGCGGCGTCGCGACCCCACAGCCGACCGTGACCGGGTGGTCGTTGGCCGGGACCAAGTCGACCCCCGCCATGGAGTCGTCGGTCTGGTACAAGCCGGCGACCTCCAACGACACACCCGGCAGCGCCATCACGGTGGGACTGGCGGGGACCACCGCGAAGTCCACCCTGGACGTGGCAACGTACAGCGGGGTCAACCAAGGGAACCCGTTGACGCCGATGGCGTGGTCCAGCGACACGGTGGCCACCACGAACGCTCGCACCGCGAGGCTCGGCGTCGACGCCGACGGTTGGGTCCTCACCTACTGGGCCGGCAAGTCATCGTCGTCGACCGCCTGGTTGCCCCCCAGCGAGGTGGCGCAGCGAGAGTCGTCCATCGGGTCCGGTGGCGGCAACATCACCAGCCTGCTCGCCGACAGTGGAGCCGTCGTTCCGGCGGAGACCTATCCCGCCCGGGAGGCCACCCGGGCCGGTGCCCTGAACAGCACGATCACGCTGGTGCTCGGCCTGCGGCCGGCCCCCACTCCCTGACTCGCCTCGGCCCGGGTCGACCACCGAAGAATCGGCATTCGGGTTGTCGGGGCGGCGGTGATGTCGATTCTCGGGTCCCCACCGGCGGAGCCGCCGGGTCGGTGGGCCCCGTAGAGTCCGATGTCGTGACTTCACCATCCGGCGCCGGCGATCCGGCGCCTCCCCGCGTCGACGTCGACGACCACGCGCTGGCCGCCTGGCTCGCCACCGTGGCCGGTCGGCGTCTGCTCGAGGTCAGGCAGTCCGGTCTGACCGGCAAGGAGCTCAAGGACGCCGGTGACCTGACCAGCCACGAGCTACTGATGCGGCTGTTGGCCCGGCACCGGCCGGCCGACGCGGTGTTGTCCGAGGAGGGCAAGGACGACCCGGTACGCCTGGCCGCTGACCGGGTCTGGATCGTCGACCCGCTGGACGGCACCCGCGAGTTCTCCGAGCCGCCGCGCGACGACTGGGCCGTCCACGTGGCGCTGTGGTCCGAGGGCGAGCTGGTCGCCGGCGCAGTGGCGCTGCCGGGACTGGACGCGACGTTCCACACCGGCGTGCCTCCGGTGCTGCCGGCCAGCTCGGCGCCGCGGCCGCGGATCGCCGTCAGCCGGACCCGGCCGCCGGACTTCGTGGCTGCACTCGCCGAGCGGCTGGGCGCGGACCTGGTGCCGATGGGGTCGGCCGGCGCCAAGGTGATCTCCGTTGTCCGGGACGTCTCCGATGCCTACGTGCATGCCGGCGGGCAGTACGAGTGGGACTCCGCCGCCCCGGTGGCGGTGGCCCGGGCCGCCGGGCTGCACACCAGCCGGGTGGACGGGTCGCCGCTGACGTACAACCACGCCGACCCGCTGCTGCCAGACCTGATCGTCTGCCGGCCGGAGCTCGCCGGCGCGATACTCGACTTCCTGGACACGACAGGCTGACCGGATCCGCCGAAGCTCGGTGCGCACAGCACTCTTCGACCTCGTATTCCCGCACGCTGGGTAATCACCGGAATACGCAGCGAAGTACTTATCAGCCAGCGGCCCTCCTGTGCCGGATTACCGGTACGCGCACCGGCTCGGTGTTCTTTAATCGGACTGAATGGTCGTGGGACAACCGTCCCCTTTCTCGGGAGCCATCCTCATGCGCCGTTGTCTTTTTGCGCTCGTCTGCGTGGTCACGTCGGTGGCGGCCGGGGTGGGGCTCATGCCCGCCGCCGTCGCGGCCACCTCCGCTGACGCCGCCCACTCCGCGGATCGAGCCACCGCGGCCCACGTCGCGACAAGCGCGACCCCTGCCGCGGGCTTCACCTCCACCCCGGGGCTGCCCAGCGCGGTGCCCGCCGCGTTCACCCCCTGGGTGCAGGACGGGAGCGTGCAGCAGATCGTGCAGGTCGGCAACATGCTCATCGCCGGCGGCAACTTCACCACCGTCGCCGCCCGCGGCGGCACCCCCACGTACTCCCGGACCGGGTTGTTCGCGTTCGACGCGACGACCGGAGCCATCAGTACGACCTTCGACCCGGTCTTCAACGGCGTCGTCAACGCCCTGCTCCCAGGCCCGACCCCCAACACGATCTATGTCGGTGGCGCCTTCACCACCGTCAACGGGACAACAGCCAGCCACGTGGTGGTGCTGGACGCGACCACCGGGGCGGTCGTGAGCAGCTTCCGCGCAGCCGTCAGCAACGGGTCGGTGCAGACGCTGGCGCAGTCGGGGAGCCACCTGTTCCTTGGCGGCTACTTCACCACCGTGGGTGGGGCCGCCCACGTCGGCATCGCCAGCATCGACGCCTCGACAGGGCTGCTCGACCCGTACGTGAACCTGCAGATGT
Source organism: Nocardioidaceae bacterium (assembly GCA_050700835.1). Classification (GTDB taxonomy): domain Bacteria; phylum Actinomycetota; class Actinomycetes; order Propionibacteriales; family Nocardioidaceae; genus JBOHDX01. The sequence continues at coordinate 49,141 of JBOHDX010000048.1, read as the reverse complement.
CGGTGCACCACAACAACGCCGGCAGCGGTGCGCAAGGCGGTATCGGCGCCACGGACATGGTGGTCAACCCGCAGAACGACCGGCTCGCGGTGATCGGAAACTTCAAGATCGTCGACGGGCTGTCGCGCGACCAGCTGGTCATGGTGACCCTCGGCGCCACCGCCGCCTCCGTGACACCCGACTGGGCCACCACCCGCTACAGCCCGCTGTGCTTCAACTGGGCGTACGACAGCGACGTACGCGGGGTGGCGTTCTCGCCCGACGGCAGCTGGTTCGTGGTCACCGCCACCGGCGGCAGCTCGACCGGCGCGCTGTGCGACTCGGCCGCACGGTGGGAGACGTACGCCTCGGGCACGAACCTGCAGCCGACCTGGGTCGACTACACCGGTCGCGACACGGTCTGGGGTGTGGCGATCACCAACTCGGTGGTGTTCATCGGCGGCCACAACCGCTGGATGAACAACCAGTTCGGCGTCGACAGCCCCGGCCAGGGCGCGGTGCCGCGGCCCGGCCTGTCCGCGCTCGACCCGCAGACCGGCGAACCGCTGGACTGGAACCCTGGCCGCAACCCGCGCGGAGTGTCGGCCAAGGAGTTCTATCCCACCAACGCCGGCATCTGGATGGGCATGGACACCAGCTATGTCGGCAACTACCAGTACAAGCGGCCCCGGATCGCGTTCTTCCCGTACGCCGGGGGCCGACCGGTGGTGTCGAACGCGACCGGATCGCTGCCAGGCACCGCGTTCCTCGGCGGTAGTGCGAGCACCCCGTCCACCTCGGTCGCCCAGGTCAGCGTCGGCAGCGGCGGCACAACGGCATCGGTGGCCGGCGCGATCGCGACCAGCGACCTGGACTGGTCGCAGGTGCGTGGCGCGTTCATGGTCGGGACGAGGCTCTACTACGGCTACACCGACGGATACCTCTACCGCCGCGACTTCGACGGCACGACATTCGGACCCGCGGTCAAGGTGGACCCCTATCACGACCCGAACTGGGCCACCGTCCAGACCGGCAGTGGCCAGACGTACTCCGGCACGCTGCCGACGGTCTACTCCCAGCTCGGCACCGTCACCGGGATGGCCTACGCCAACGGCCGGCTCTACTTCACGCGCAGCGGATCGTCGACTCTGAGCTGGGTCGCGTTCAGCCCGGACAGCGGCATCATGAACCCCGCCGTCAACACGCTGACGGGTGGCTTCAACTGGTCTCGCGCCAACGGCATGTTCATCGCCGGCTCCACGTTGTACGTCGCCTCGTCCACGGACGGTTCGCTGAACGCAGTCACCCTCGTCGGCGGTGGGCCGTCCGGAAGCTCGGTCGTGGTCAACGGCCCGGCCACCGGAGGTCTGGACTGGCGGGCCAAGGGCCTGTTCCTGTCGTCGGCGACCGCGAACCTGCCGCCGACCGCGTCGTTCGCGCCCACGTGCACGAACATGAGCTGCGCCTCCGACGCGACGTCGGCTTCCGACCAGGACGGCACGATCGTGTCGTACTCCTGGGACTTCGGCGATGGCGGGACCGGCACCGGCGTGACCCCGTCGTACACCTACACCACGCCCGGCACGCACACCGTCACGCTCACCGTCACCGACAACTCCGGCGCCAGCACCAGCACCACCCACCAGGTCAGCGTCCAGCCCCCGGTCGACGTGCCGCCCACGGCATCCTTCACCGGGGTGTGCAGCGGTCTGGACTGCTCGTTCGACGGATCCGCCTCGAAGGACGCCGACGGGTCGATCGCGGCGTACTCCTGGAGCTTCGGCGACGGCAGCACCGCCAGCGGCGCAACCACGACGCACACCTATGCGACGCAGGGCAGCTATCTGGTGACGCTGACCGTCACCGACAACCAGGGCGTCTCGTCGTCGACGACACAGAGCTTCACCGTGGCGATGGCGTCCGGGGTCGCCTACCGCGGTGCGGCCTCGTACGCCGGCAGCACCAACAAACCTTCGGTGACGGCTCCGGCCGGCGTCAGCGCCGGCGACCAGCTGTTGCTGGTGTTGAGCACGGCATCGGCCGGGCAGCTCGCGACACCGCCGCCGGGCTGGAGCCTGCTGGGCACCAAGACCGCCGGCTCTTTGGCAACGACGGTGTGGACGCGGATCGCGCAGGCGGGTGACGCGTCACGCAAGGTCGCGGTCATCCTGGCCACCAGCGCGAAGGTGACTCTGACCATCGCCGACTACACCGGCACCAGCCTCACCGTGCAGCCCACCTTCGCGGCAGCCTCGGACACGACGACGAGGGCGAGCCACACGACTCCGCTTGTGCACACGGTCCCGAACAGCTGGGTGGTGTCGTATTGGGCCGACAAGGGGGCCGGCACGACGTCGTGGACCACCCCCGGCAGTGTCGTCGCGCGCAGCAGCGCCGTCGGCACCCTCGCTGGGCACGTGTCCTCGCTGCTGGCCGACTCGGCCGGCTCGGCGGCAACGCCGACCTACGGCCAGCAGACGGCAACCGCCAACGCAGCAACGGGGATGGCGACCATGTGGTCGATCGAGCTAGCCCCCGCCGGGGCGACGACGCCACCGCCGAACCAGCCACCGACCGCGGCGTTCGGCGCCGTGTGCTCCGACCTGGCCTGCACGCTGGACGGCTCCGGTTCCAGCGACCCCGACGGCTCGGTCGTGTCGTACGCCTGGAGCCTGGGCGACGGTGCCACCGGCACCGGCGCGACGACCAGCCACACCTGGTCCGGCACGGGGACGTACCCAGTGACCTTGACCGTCACTGACGACCAGGGAGCGCAGGCGAGCGTGACGCACGACGTCACGGTGACTGCGCCGGCACCGGTGCTCGCATTCCGGGGCGCCGCGAGGTTCGCGGGAAGTGCGACCAAGCCCACGGTCACGATCCCGGCGGCCGACGGTGTCGGGGACACGCTGCTGCTGTTCTTCAGCACCGCGTCACCGGGACAGCTGATCACCGCGCCGACCGGCTGGACATCGTTGGGCACCAGCACGGCCGGCACCCTCGGCACCACCGTGTGGAGCCGTACCGCCGTGGCCGGCGACGCCGGCAAGAAAGTCACCGTCACTCTGCCGGCCACCGCGAAGGTGACGCTCACCGTCGCCGGCTGGAGCGGCACCAACGGTGCGGCACCCGTGGCGGCGAACCGGGTTGAGACGACCTCGGGCGCCGCGCACACCACACCGGGAGTGCCGGTCGCTGCCGGCGACTGGGTGGTGTCCTACTGGGCGGACAAGAACGCCGGCACCTCGACCTGGAACGCCCCAGCGGTGACCAACCGGGCGAGCGGGTTCGGCACGCTGTCCGGTCACGTGTCGTCCCTTCTGGCCGACTCCGGTGGCCCCGTGTCGGGCACGTCGTACGCCGGGCAGGTGGCCACCGCCAACGCGGCCGCGGCGATGGCCACGATGTGGTCGGTGGTCCTCGTCCCCGGCCAGTGACCTGTGCTCCGTGGTCCACACGGGCGACACCGCCGCGCCACCGGGCCGGACAGGACCGGTCGCTGCCCAGGCTGACCGGCGCGGCCTAGACTGGCGACAACCCCCTCTCCTAGCTGGAGCGGGGGCGCTCGTGCTGCGCGCCATCGGCGCGCGTGGCGGGGCCATCGACGCAGCCCGGGAGGCAGCCGCATGAGCTTGGCCGCACTGGCCACGACGTTCGCGCAGGAGCCCACCGTTGCCGCCGCGCTGGGCGACGCGGCATCCGGTCTGAACGCCCTGGACCTCACCGGCCCGCAGTCGCTGCGACCATTCCTGGTCGCGTCCCTGGCGCGACCACCGGCGGGTCCTCGCCGGACGGTGCTCGCCGTGACGGCCACGGCGCGCGAAGCCGACGACCTGGTCGCGGCCGTCGGGGACCTGCTCGAGCCGGGTCTCGTCGTCGGCTATCCCGCGTGGGAGACCCTGCCGCACGAGCGGCTGTCGCCGCGCTCGGACACCGTCGGGCGCCGTCTCGCGGTGCTGCGCCGGCTGGTGCATCCCAGCGATCCGGGCGGCGGCGCCGGGCCGGTCGAGGTGATCGTCGCGCCGGTTCGCTCCGTGCTGCAGCCGCAGGTCAAGGGCTTGGCCGACCTCACCCCGGTCGAGCTCGCGCTCGGGCAGGACGCCGACCTGGAGGACGTGATCCGACGACTGGCCGGCGCGGCGTACACCCGGGTGGACCTGGTCGAGAGACGCGGTGAGTTCGCGGTACGTGGCGGCATCGTCGATGTGTTCGCGCCCACCGAGGAACACCCCATCCGGGTGGAGTTCTGGGGTGACACGGTCGACGAGATCCGCTACTTCGCGGTCGCCGACCAGCGCTCGCTCGACAAGACCGATCGGCTGTGGGCGCCGCCGTGTCGCGAGCTGCTGCTCACCGACGAGGTACGCCGCCGCGCCGCCGCGTTGGCCACCGAGCATCCGGCGCTGGCCGAGCTGTTCGACAAGCTGAGGGCCGGCCATGCGGTCGAGGGCATGGAGTCGCTGGCGCCGGCCCTCGTCGACGACATGGAACTGCTGGTCGACCTGTTGCCGACCGGTGCGGCGGTGCTCGTGTGCGACCCGGAGCGGGTGCGTTCCCGTGCCCACGACCTGGTGGCCACCAGCCAGGAGTTCCTGGAGGCGTCCTGGACCGCCGCGGCCGCAGGGGCGGAAGTCCCGATCGATCTCGGTGCGGCGGCGTACCACTCGCTGGCCGACGTCCGGCTGGCCGCGTTGGGGCAGGGGCACGCCTGGTGGAGCACGTCACCCTTCGCTCTCGACCCCGAAGCAGCCGACATGACCGCGCGTCCGCTGCGCACCGACACCGGCGAGCTCGTCAGTATCGACATCGACACCAGTGTCGGGGCGGTGGAGTCGCGGACGCTGCCTTTCACGGCCGCCCCGGTCTATCGCGGGGACACCGAGGCAGCGGTCCGCGACATCGCCGCCTGGCGCAACCACGGGCACCGCGTGGTGCTGGTCGTTGCAGGCCCGGGCCAGGCTGCCCGGACACTCGAGGTGCTGGCCGAGCATGACTTGCCGGCGCGACGCGACGACCGTCTCGGCCATGATCTCGGTCCCGAGGTCGTGCACGTCACCTGCGGTGCGCTCGACCACGGTTTCGTCTGCGCCGACCTCGGCCTCGTCGTGCTCACCAACGACGACCTGGTGGCCCAGCGCGGCACCGGAGTGGCCCGCGAAGAGCGGCGGATGCCGGCGCGACGCAAGAAGCAGATCGACCCGTTGGAGCTGCGCCCCGGTGACTACGTCGTGCACGAGCAGCACGGCGTCGGCCGCTACGTCGAGATGGCGCAGCGCACCGTTGCGGGCGCCACCCGCGAGTACCTCCTGCTCGACTACGCCGCATCCAAACGCGGCCAGCCTGCCGACCGTCTTTTCGTGCCAACCGACCAGCTCGACCTCGTCACCCGCTACGTGGGCGGCGAGCAGCCGACCCTGGACCGGCTGGGAGGAGCCGACTGGTCGAAGCGCAAGGGCCGGGCCCGGCGCGCGGTGCGCCAGATCGCCGCCGAGCTGATCAAGCTGTACGCCGCCCGGCAGGCCACGCAAGGCCACGCCTTCGGCCCGGACACCCCGTGGCAACGCGAGCTGGAGGAGGCGTTCCCGTACGTCGAGACGCCGGACCAGCTGTCCACGATCGACGAGGTTAAGCGCGACATGGAGCGCACCGTGCCGATGGATCGGCTGGTGTGCGGCGACGTGGGCTACGGCAAGACCGAGATCGCGATACGCGCGGCGTTCAAGGCGATCCAGGACGGTCGCCAGGTCATCATCTTGGTGCCGACGACGTTGCTCGTCCAGCAGCACATGGCCACGTTCGCCGAGCGCTTCGCGCAGTTCCCGGTGACGCTGCGGGCGTTGAGCCGGTTCCAGACCGACAAGGAGGCCGCGGCGGTCGTCGACGGCTTGCACCAGGGATCCGTCGACATCGTGATCGGCACCCACCGACTGCTGCAGCCAGAGGTGCGGATCCCCAAGCTCGGCCTGGTGATCGTGGACGAGGAGCAACGCTTCGGTGTCGAGCACAAGGAGGCGCTCAAGCACCTTCGTGCCAACGTCGACGTGCTGTCGATGTCCGCGACGCCGATCCCGCGGACCCTGGAGATGGCGATCACCGGAATCCGGGAGATGTCCACGATCGCCACGCCACCCGAGGAACGCCACCCGGTGCTGACCTTCGTCGGGTCCTACGAGGACCGCCAGGTCACCGCCGCGATCCGGCGGGAGCTGCTGCGCGAAGGTCAGGTCTTCTTCATCCACAACAGGGTGCAGAGCATCGACCGGGCTGTGGGCCGGCTGCAGACGCTCGTACCCGAAGCGCGGATCACTGCGGCGCACGGCCAGATGGGCGAGCACCAGCTCGAGCAGGTGATGGTCGACTTCTGGGAGAAGAAGTACGACGTGCTCGTCTGCACCACGATCGTCGAGTCCGGCCTCGACGTGTCCAACGCCAACACGTTGGTCATCGAGCGGTCCGACCTGCTCGGCCTGTCCCAGCTGCACCAGCTGCGCGGACGGGTCGGGCGCGGCAGCGAGCGGGCCTACGCCTACTTCTTCTACCCACCGGACAAGCCCCTGACCGAGACCGCGCACGAGCGGCTGGCGACCATCGCCCAGCACTCCGAGCTCGGTGGCGGTACCGCGATCGCGATGAAGGATCTCGAGATTCGCGGGGCCGGCAACCTGCTCGGGGGTGAGCAGTCCGGTCACATTGCCGACGTCGGGTTCGACTTGTACGTCCGGCTGGTCGGAGAGGCCGTGTCGGAGTTCCGTGGCGACACCAGCGAGCCCGACGCCGAGGCGAAGATCGAGCTGCCGATCGACGCCCACCTCCCGCACGACTACATCCCCAGTGAGCGCCTGCGGCTCGAGATGTACAAGCGGCTCGCGGCGGTACGCAGCGGCGCCGACGTCGACGAGGTGCGTGAGGAGCTCGTCGACCGCTACGGCGAGCCGACGGCGCCGGTGGCCAGCCTGCTCGAAGTCGCCCGGCTGCGGGCCCGGGTCAAGCAGGCCGGGCTCACCGACGTGGCGCTGACCGGCAACTACGTCCGGTTCTCGCCGGTGGACCTGCCGGAGTCCACTGTGCTGCGGTTGCAGCGTCTCTACCCCAAGAGCGTGGTGAAGGCCCCGGTGCGTACGATCCTGGTACCACGCCCTCGCACCGCCCCGGTGGGCGGCGAACCTCTGCGGGACGAGCCGTTGCTCGCCTGGGCCGAAGGCGTGATCGAGCGAGTACTGGACCGGACGAAGGAAGACGCGTCGTGAGGATGTCCCACCGCCGCCGACGTCTCGGCGTCACCACGGTCGTCCTCTCCGGCGCGTTGCTGGTCTCCGGCTGCGGCAGCTTCTACCCCGGGTCCGCCGCCAGGATCGGGGACACGACCGTCTCGATGGACCACCTCGACAACCTGGCCACCGCGTACTGTCAGGCGTTCGTGGCCAACGGCAAGCTCACCGGGAGCGCGTTCCCGGTCGAAGCCGGCGTCGCCAAGCGGCGCCAGGTGCTCGGGATCATCGAGGAGAACATCCTCGCCAAGGGCGCCGCCGCCAAGCTCGGCGTCACAGCCAACCCGGCCGACTACACGTCCAACGCCGCCCAGATCAGCAGCCTGCTGAAGGCGATGCCCGCGAAGTACCGCGCCCCGCTGCTCGAGGTCGTCACCATGTCCAGCCAGTCGACCCAGCTCGAGATCAACATCGGCGACAAGCTGATCGGCGGCGATCCCACCAAGATCGACACCCAGACCGCGCAGAAGGCCGGCCAGCAGTACGTCACGAAGTACGCCGCGTCGGTGCCGGTGACGTTCGACCCGCGGTTCGGTGTCGACCGCAACGGCGGTCTCGTCAATGGTGGCTCCGGTTCGCTGTCGGCGGGCCTGTCCTCCCTCGCGACGGCGCCGAGCGACGCGAGCTCGACCAGTTCCTACGCCGCCTCGCTGCCGCCTTCGCAGGTGTGCGGCTGACGCCGTGGTGCGACCACCCACGTGAACGGCTCCGCCTCTGTCACGGTGCTGGTGACCACCGCCCGGGTGGCTCCGGGCCTGCTGACCGCGACCGCCTGGGACCTGGTGCGTACCGCCGGGCAGGTGGTGGTCGTCGATCGCCACGACAGCACCGCCGTGGCTCTGGCCGCTGAACGCGTGAACGTACGCGAGGAGCCGCGCCTGGATGCGCCGGACCCGTGGCCGCTGCTGACCCGGATCGCGACCGAGACCGACGGTGCCACGGTGTTCGTGCCGCGCCGCGGCGACGCGCGCTGGGCCCGCCCGCTCGCCCGGACACTGGTGGGGTCCGGCGACGCCGCGCCCCGAGTCGAGGTGGTGCTCGGTTCCTACGACCTGCCTGGGGCGCGACTGCTGGACCTGGTCGAGGTGATGCAGCGGCTGCGGCAGGAGTGTCCGTGGGACCGCGAGCAGACACACGCGAGCCTGGCGCGCTATCTGCTGGAGGAGACCTACGAGGTTCTCGAGACGCTCGACGCCTTGTCGTCGGCGGGCGCGGACCCCGATGCGGTAGCCGCCGCCCGCCTAGACCTGCGAGAGGAGCTGGGGGATCTGCTGTTCCAGGTGTACTTCCATGCCAGCATCGCCGCCGAGGACGCGGACGAGCCGTGGACCATCGACGAGGTCGCCGCCGGGATCGTCGACAAGCTCGTGCGCCGGCACCCGCACGTGTTCGCCGGCCAACCGGTCGCCGACGCGGCCGAGGTCGAGGCGAACTGGGAGCGGATCAAAGGGGCCGAGAAGCAGCGCTCCTCCGTGCTCGACGGGGTACCGACCGCGATGCCGGCGCTGGCCAGGGCCGACAAGATCCTGTCCCGTCTGGACCGGGCCGGGCTCGACGTGGTCGGGCTCGACGTGGTGGTTGGTGGGCGGCGGCCGCGGTCTGAGTCCGGTGCGGATGGGTCTGGTGGCTCGGTCGACGCCGACTGGGAGCCTGGGATCGGGCCTGGTGGTTCCGGCGGTTCCGCGGGTTCTGCCGGTCCCGCCGGTTCCGCCGGTTCCGCGGATTCTGCCGGTTCTGCCGGTTCTGCCGGCCCCACCGGTTCCGCCGGTTCAACGGGTTCCACGAGTTCAACGGGTTCCACGAGTTCAACGGGTTCCACCGGTTCAACGGGTTCCACGAGTTCCACCGCCTCCGCCGGCTCCACGAGTTCCACCGGCTCCCTAACGGCGGACGAGGTGGTCGGGGAGCGGCTGTTGGCGCAGGTGCGGGCCGCTCGGGCAGCCGGCGTCGACCCGGAACAGGCCCTGCGGGCAGCCGTCGACCGTCTGTCCGCGGACGTACGCGCACGGGAGAGCCCGCCCTCACCCCAACCGTGAGCCGGGTTGTCCCATCGACCGCGCGGCGGCCCACTTCTCACGGTGAGCTGTCACTTCTCACGGGGTGCACCCCATGAGAAGCACCGGTTTACCACGAGAACGTGGTAAACCGACACCGGCAGCGAGCCGCAGCGCGGGACGCCGCACCGGCGCCGTTAGGCTGAGCCAGACCCCGTACCCGTCCCGGGCCGGCCCACCAGCGGTCCGTCGAGGAGCAAGTGTGGCAACCATCGAGGCCGTCGGCGCCCGCGAGATCCTGGATTCTCGCGGCAACCCCACCGTCGAGGTGGAGGTGGCCCTCGACGACGGCACGGTCAGCCGGGCCGGCGTACCGTCCGGAGCGTCCACTGGACAGTTCGAGGCGGTGGAGCTGCGCGACGGGGACACCCGCTACGGCGGCAAGGGGGTCGAGAAGGCCGTCCTCGGTGTGCTCGACGAGATCGGGCCGGCGATGCTCGGGTTCGACGCCGACGAGCAACGGCTCGTCGACCAGGCGCTGATCGACCTCGACGGGACACCGAACAAGACCAGGCTCGGGGCGAACGCCCTGCTCGGCGTCTCACTCGCCGTGGCCCGGGCGGCGGCGGAGTCAGCCGGCCTGCCGTTGTTCCGGTACGTCGGCGGCGCCAACGCGCACCTTCTCCCGGTGCCGATGATGAACATCCTCAACGGAGGCGCTCACGCCGACACCGCCGTGGACATCCAGGAGTTCATGGTCGCCCCGATCGGCGCCTCGACGTTCCGGGAGGCGCTGCAGCACGGCGCCGAGGTCTACCACGCGCTCAAGTCAGTGCTGAAGGAGCGTGGACTGGGCACGGGGCTGGGCGACGAGGGCGGCTTCGCCCCCGACCTGCCGTCCAACCGCGAGGCGCTCGACCTGATCGCGACGGCGGTCGACAAGGCAGGGCTTGTGCTCGGCGACGACATCGCGCTGGCGTTCGACGCCGCGGCCAGCGAGTTCTACGACGAGGACGCCAGCGTCTATCGCTTCGAGGGTGGCGAGAAGTCGTCAGAGCAGATGGCCGACTACTACTCCGAGCTGGTCCGGGCGTACCCGATCGTGAGTGTCGAGGACCCGCTGAGCGAGCAGGACTGGGCCGGCTGGAACGCGATGACCGCCGCGATGGGAGACACGGTGCAGATCGTCGGCGACGACATCTTCGTCACCAACGTGCAGCGGCTGCGTCGCGGCATCGACGAAGGCTCCGCCAACGCGCTGCTGGTCAAGGTCAACCAGATCGGGACCCTCACCGAGACGATCGACGCCGTCGACCTCGCTCACCGCAACGGCTGGCGCTGCATGATCAGCCACCGCTCCGGCGAGACCGAGGACACCACGATCTCCGACCTCGCGGTGGCGATCAACTGCGGTCAGATCAAGACGGGTGCCCCCGCCAGGTCCGAGCGGGTGGCGAAGTACAACCAGCTGCTCCGGATCGAGGAGCTGCTCGACGACGCGGCCCGCTACGCGGGGCGGTCAGCGTTCCCCCGATCCGGTACGCAGGGCTGAGCCGGCCATGCCGTCGCGCCGACGTACCCCCGACCGGGGAGCTCGTTCGGGTCCCGGCCGCTCGCGTACGCCGGCTCCGCGACGCGCCCGGGTGCCGGGCGTCCCGGTGGCGGCCGATCGGCCGGGAGGCCGGGCACGCTCGCTGGTCACCAGCCGGGCCGCGGTGCTGCTGCTGGTGCTGCTCGTGCTGGTCATGTCCTATGCATCCAGCCTGCGGGCGTGGCTCGAGCAACGCGACCAGATCAATGCCGCGCGAGCCGACATCACCCGGACCCAGACCGCTGTGGCCGGGCTGCAGCAGGAGCAGCGTCGCTGGAAGGACCCGGCCTACATCGAGGCGCAGGCCCGGCTCCGGTTCTCCTGGGTGCTGCCTGGTGAGGTCGGCTACCGCGTCGTCGACCGGCACGGTCAGACGCTTGGCTCCACGGAGCACCTGGCCGCGGCTCCGAGCAAGCCGACCCGGCAGCGGCCCGCGTGGTACTCCTCGCTGTGGGGCTCGGTGCAGGCGGCTGGTCAGGATCCCGTGCAGCCGGTCGTCAAGCCGAAGGTGCACAGGCCCGGCGCCGGCATCATCAGGGTGCCCAAGCATTTCGTCCAGTGAGTGCCGGACCGCCTCACCGGGCCGCCGACCACTCGGCTCCCACCGCTGCGGACCTGGCCGCCGTCCGCGTCCAGCTGGGCCGGCCGCCGCGCGACGTCGAGGCGGTGGCGCACCGCTGTCCCTGCGCCCTGCCGGACGTGCTGGTCACGTCGCCACGGCTTGCGGACGGTACGCCGTTCCCGACGCTGTACTACGTCACCTGCCCACGGCTGTCCGGCTCCATCGGGACGCTTGAGGCCTCCGGCCTGATGCGGGAGATGACTGACCGGCTCGGCGCGGACCCGGAGCTGGCCGCGGCCTATCGAGGTGCGCACGTCGCCTACATCGCTGCCCGTGAGCAGCTCGGCTCCGTGCCCGAGATCGCCGGCGTCTCGGCGGGTGGCATGCCGGACCGGGTGAAGTGCCTGCACGTCCTGGTCGGCCACGCGTTGGCGCAGGGCCCCGGGGTCAACCCCTTGGGGGACGAGGCGCTTGCGCGGCTCGACCCCTGGTGGAGCAGCGGGCCGTGCGTACCCCCTGACGGCGCATGACCAGAGTCGCCGCCGTTGACTGCGGCACCAACTCGATCCGGCTGCTGCTGTGCGATCTCGATCCCGGTGACGCTGCACAGAGGGACATCGAGCGCCGGATGGAGATCGTCCGGCTCGGCGAGGGAGTCGACGAGACCGGCACGTTGGCGCCCGAGGCGTTGCGGCGGACCTTCGCCGTCTGCGACACGTTCGCCGCGATCATCCGTGCCGGTGGGGCCGAGGCGGTCCGGTTCTGTGCGACGTCGGCGGCCCGTGACGCGCGCAACGCCGGCGAGTTCGCCGCCGGGGTGCGCGAGCGGTTCGGTGTCGACCCGGAGGTGCTCACCGGTGCCGAGGAGGCGGCCCTGTCGTACCACGGCGCGATGCGTGACCTGCCCGGCCTCGCCGCGCCGACGCTCGTGGTCGACATCGGCGGCGGCTCGACCGAGCTGATCCTCGGCGACGGGCTAGCAACGGTACCGGCGTACGCGCGCTCGGTCGACATCGGTTCGGTACGCCTGACCGAACGGTATCTGCGCAGCGACCCGCCGGACTCGGACGAGGTCGAAGCCGCTCGCGACGACGCCGCCCGGGCGATCGACGGGGCAGCGCTCGACTGGACCTCGGTCCGGTCGGTGGTCGGCGTCGCCGGCACGGTCACCACGGTGGCGGCGCACGCGCTCGGACTGTCTGGCTACGACTCCGCGCGCATCCATCACGCCCGGCTGCCGATCCACGTCGTCCGATCGTCGTGCGCCGAGCTGCTGGCCGCGACGGTCGCGCAGCGCACGGCGATGCCGTTCATGCACCCGGGTCGAGCCGACGTCATCGGCGGCGGCGCACTCGTGCTCGAGGTGGTGCTCGGCCGGGTGGTCGACGCCGGAGGCCGCAGTGACCTGGTGGTCAGCGAGCACGACGTCCTCGACGGCATCGCCTGGTCCGTGGCCTGACCGTCGCTTAGACCGATTGACCTCGCCCCGGCGTTTCGCACCGAAACGTAAGGCTCAGCGGGGACGGCTTGGGCCGGGTGCTCTAGGTTCGAGCCCGTGATGGCGCCGCACCCGATCACCGGTCAGGAGTTCGCCAGCCCGGTGCCGCCGGGCACCGGCTGGCCGGACGATCCCGCCACGTCGCGCACGCCCGTCGCCGCCGACTCGGCGCAGGTTCGGGAGCTGGCCGCATCGGCGGGCCTGGCGCAGATCGACGCCCGGGTGTCGGTGTGCCGGGCCTGCCCCCGGTTGGTCCAGTGGCGGGAGACGACCGCGTCGACCAGGCGCCGCTCGTTCGAGTCGGAGCCCTACTGGGGCCGCCCCGTCGCCGGCTGGGGCGACCCGCGGCCGCGGATCGTCGTCGTAGGCCTGGCGCCGGCGGCGCACGGCGGCAACCGCACGGGCCGGATCTTCACCGGCGACCGGTCCGGCGACTGGCTGTTCGACGCCCTGTTTCGCGCGGGGCTCGCCTGCCGGCCGACGAGCCTGCACGCCGGCGACGGCCAGGCACTGGTCGACACTCGGATGATGGCCGCCGTGCGTTGCGCCCCACCGGCGAACCGGCCCACGACAGTCGAACGCGACACCTGCGCACCCTGGCTCGACGCCGAGCTCGCCGCCGTCCTCCCGGGCATCCGGTGCATCCTTGCGCTCGGTGGGTACGGCTGGGATGCGGCGCTTCGCTCGCTCCGGCGCCTCGGCGTGGTCGTGCCCGCGCCGCGTCCACGCTTCGGCCACGCGGCCGAGGCGCGGCTGCGACCCGACCTGACGCTGATCGGCAGCTATCACCCCAGCCAGCAGAACACGTTCACGGGTCGGCTCACCGAGCCGATGCTGGACACGGTGCTCGCGCGTGCCCGCGCGGTGGCGGGCCTCGGACCGTGGCCCGCCGACGCGGACACCCCCGCCGACACCCACGCGGACACCCCCGCCGGCACCCCTGACGACACCAGAGCGCCCTGATAGACAGACACCCATGAGTGATCGGAACGGAGTCGCCGACCGCCTGTACGCCTTGCTCGTCCAGCTGTTCGGCGTCGCACCGCCGGTGCAGCTGGTGGGCTGGGACGGCTCCAAGGCCGGCGGCGGCGACGGCCCGACGGTGCAGGTGCACAGCCGCAAAGCCGTGCGAAGGCTGCTGTGGGCGCCGGGAGAGCTCGGTCTCGCCCGGGCGTACGTCGCGGGCGAGATCGACATCGAGGGCGACCTTGTCCACGCGCTGCGACAGCTCGCGGAGTACGGCGCGCTGATCGGACCCGCGCCCAGCCTGTCCGCCGCGGACCGACGCGAGATCCTGCGTACCGCGGTGCTGCTCGGAGCCGTCGGACCGGCCCCGAAGCCACCGCCGCAGGAGTTGACCCTGTCCGGCGAGGCGTCGACGAGCGGTCGCGAGCAGGCCGCGGAGACCGCGCACGGCGCGAGCGGCGGAACGGGCCCGCGGCTGCTAGAGCAGGTTCTCGGCTCGTCGCTGACCTACTCCTGTGCCTGGTGGGACGAGTCCACCACCGGCCTCGACGCGGCTCAGGAGGCCAAGCTCGAGCGGATCTGCCGAGTGCTCCGGCTGCAGCCGGGGGAGCGCCTCCTCGACGTCGGCTGCGGGTGGGGTTCCCTCCTGCTGCACGCCGCCCGCCATCACGACGTGTCGGCGGTGGGCGTGGTCCGCTCGGCATCTCGCGCCGACTTCGTGCGTCGCCGGGTGCAGGCCGCCGGGCTGGCCGACCGGATCGCGGTACGGCTCGGCGACTACGCGGCGATCGAGGACGGGCCGTACGACGCCATCGCGGCGATCGAGGCGAACGAGCATCTCGGCGAGGACGACCTGGTCGGCTACGCGGCGGCCGCCCAGCAGCTGCTGGCGCCCGGCGGGCGGCTGCTCCAGCAGCAGGTGACTCGGCGCGGTCAGCCACAGGAGGGCTCGCCAACGTTCATCACCAGCTACGTCTATGCAGACCGGCCGGTGGTCCCGGTGGCGGCCCTCGTGGCAGCCTTGGAGGACGCCGGGCTCGAGCTTCGCGAGGTGACGAACCTGCGTGAGCACTACCCCCCGACGTTGCGCGCCTGGCTGGCCAACCTCGAGCGGCATCTGCCGGACGCGGAGCGGGTGGCGGGGGAGGCTCAGACGCGCGTGTGGCGGCTGCTGCTGGCACTCGCCGCGGTCGGCTTCGAGCGGGCCCGGGTGTCGGTGCACCAGGTCCTCGCGGTACGGCCGTTCGCAGACGGCCGGTCCGGCTGGCCGGACCCGACCCCGAACTGACCCCGAACTGACCCCGAACTGACCCCGACGTGACCCCGACCTGACCCGGCCTGACCTGCCCCGGCCTGAGCCGGCATGGACCGGCGCGGCAGGACCATGACCTGACCCCGACCTCTTGGGCCACCACCTGCTATAGCGTGCGATGACCCGAGAGATCCGGTGCCGGCCCGGCGCCGACGGCGGCCCCCGTAGCCCAACCGGCAGAGGCACGCGGCTTAAACCCGCGACAGGTGTGGGTTCGACTCCCACCGGGGGCACACACCGGGGGCATCACCGGGGGCACCACCGGTGCGGTGACGAGCGAGGGCTCAGCCGGTGCGGTGACGAGCGAGGGCTCAGCCGGCCCGGTCGGCCGCGCGCAGCTCCACGCAGCACTCACCGGCCCGCGGGTCCAGCACCGCCGTGAGTGCCGAGGCCTCGAGCCCGTCGAGCAAGCCGGAAAGAAAGGCGTGGTTGATCCCGCACACGAGCTCCGGTGCCTCGTCGGCAAGTGGGTGGAACGGGCAGTTGCGCAGGCGTACGCAGGTCGACGCCTCACGGTCCGGTTCGAAGCCGTAACGCGCCAGGACCCCGGCGGCCATGGTCAGCGCGCGTTCCGCGCCCAGCCGGCCGGGCCTCGCCTCCTCGCGTTCGGCACCGCCGATCAGCTGACCGCGTTCGCGGGCGACGCGCACGGCCGCCTGGCGGGGGCTCTCCCGCGAGCCGTCGGCCAGCATGGCGTCGAGCAGGATGTGGGCCAGGACCTCGTGTCGGCGGGGCGGGATGCTGACCCGGAAGTCGGCGTCGGACGGTTCGTAGACCTTCGGAGCCCTGCCGACCTTGCGAGCGCCGGCGGCCGAGGCGTACCCGGCCCGCAGCACGCCGGCCTCGACGAGCTTGTCCAGGTGGAACGCCGCGAGCTTGCGGGAGATGCCGACCGACGCCGCGGCCTCGTCTCGGGTGACGGGCCGCCGAGCACGGCGGATGAAGGAGTACATGCCCCTGCGGAGGTCGTCCTGCAGCGCGGCCACCGCCCGGATCGAGGGTTCCTGCGATCCGGCGCCGGGTGCGAGGTCCGTTGGCACCTTCTCAATCTAGCACCGGGAACGAGCGCGTATCCCGGAACTCTCATTGCCTCTATCTCTTGACTGAACACGCCGAATGAGATAACACTAAGAGTAGTTAGTGAAATCAACACCGTGGCAATGCGACTGGCGACGAGGTGCCGTAATGACCGAGCCGATGCAGCGGGCGAAGCAGCCGGTGAGTGCGGCGCTCGCTGGACCCTACGGTCACCCGTTCCACCCGATCGCCGTGACCGTCCCGATCGGCGCCTGGGTCGCCAGCCTCGTCTTCGACATCGGCTCCCGGCTGGCGGGCGACCCGACGTCCTTGACCGAGGGTTCCCGGTGGCTGATCGGGATCGGCGTCGTCGGCGCCCTCGGTGCCGCGATGATCGGCTTCCTCGACCTCTTCGCCATCCCGGCCGGCACCCGGGCGTACCGGGTGGGGCTGGTGCACATGACCCTCAACCTGCTGGTCACCGTTGCGTACGTCGGCAACTTCGCCTGGCGCCTGGGCAGCGACGACCGGCTGGGGGTCGCCGCTGGGCCACTGGAGCTGTCCGCCGCCAGCCTGGTCGCACTCGGCTTCTCGGGATTCCTGGGCGGCAAGCTCGCCTTCCGATACGGGGTACGCGTCGCCGACGAGACGACTCAGGCCGAGGGCTACGAACGCCCTGCCCCTCGCCTGGATCCACGCGCGGCGCGCAGTCAGGAGAACTGAACGATGGGCACTGCGGCACTCGTCACCTGGCTCGTCACGGCCGTGGGCGGCTTCTACCTACTGGGCACCTGGATCGCCAAGGGCGGCACCCGTGAGCCTCGGACGACTCGCTTCCCCGCTCCAGTGATCTTCGGCCACTTCGCCTTGGCGGCCGTCGGCCTCCTGGTGTGGATCGGGTACGTCATCGATGGCAGTCACGCACTCGCCTGGGCGGCGTTCGTGATCCTCGTGCCGGTAGCCCTGCTGGGGTTCACCATGCTCGCCCGATGGCTGCCGGCCCGTCGCGCAAGCTCCGTCGTCTCCGGTGTTCCCGCCGCGCCGGGTGCGACGACGGGGATGACCGGCACCGCCCAGCCGCCCGCCGAGAGCAGCTTCCCGCTGGCTGTCGTCGTCGGCCACGGCCTGCTCGCCGTCGTCACGGTGGTGCTCGTCCTGCTGACGGCCCTGCAGCTCGGCGGTGGCTGACCATGACGTCGGCCCCCGCCCTTCGAGTCGTGCACGAGCCCGGCGACGGCATCGACCTCGTCGCCGCCGAACGCGCCGCCGCGGAGTACCTCAGGGCTCTCGGCATCGCCTGTGACATCGAGAGTCTGCGGGAGACGCCGGGCCGGATGGCTCGGGCCCACGCGGAGCTGTTCTCCCCCCGGCCGTTCGACCTGACCACGTTCCCCAACGAGGAGGGGTACGACGAGCTGGTGCTCGCCCGGGGCATCCCCCTCCGCTCGGTCTGTGAGCACCACCTGCTGCCGTTCGTCGGTGTCGCACACGTCGGCTACCTTCCTGGCGAGCGGATCCTGGGACTGTCCAAGCTGGCACGTGTCGTCGAACACTTCGCCTCCCGCCCGCAGGTCCAGGAGCGTCTCACCAAGCAGATCGCCGACTGGCTCTGCCAGCAGCTGAACCCACAGGGCGTCGGGGTGGTGGTCGTCGCGGAGCACACCTGCATGACGCTGCGCGGGGTTCGGGCCCTCGGCTCCGACACGATCACGTCGACGTTGCTCGGCACCCTGCGCGAGGATCCCCGCTCACGTCAGGAGTTCTTCGCCCTCACCGGAGCGAGCTCCTGACGCTGGCCGGACTCTGGCCTGACTCTGGCCTGACTCTGGCCTGACTCTGGCCGGACGCTGGTCTGCTCGTCGCCGAACGCCGGGGCTCGTCGCGTACGCCCGGTACGCTGGTGCACAGCCCACCGCAGTCAAGGCAGCTCGCCCGGAGGAATGATGCAGAGCAGAAACCCCGTCTTCGCGCGCAGTGATGCGTTCAACGGTCGAGGTGCCAACGCCTACGGCAACCCGACGTACCCAGGCAGCGGGCCCTACACCGGCTACGGCCACTCCGATCCGTCGACCTGGTCGGTCGGGTCGGCGACGGACGTCGAAGGCCGGATCACCGTCGACTCCGTCGTCCAGAAGACTGCGATGACCCTCGGCCTGCTGGTCGCGGCCGCTGCCGTCACCTGGTTCGTCGTGGGCGACACCGTGCTGATGGCCAACTACCAGCGTGCCCAGACGCTTGCCATGGGTGGCGCCTTCGTCGGCTTTGGCCTCGCTCTGGTCAACTCCTTCAAGCGCGTCGTCAGCCCGGCACTGGTCCTCGCCTACGCCGTCGTGGAAGGCGTCTTCATCGGCGCCGTCTCCAAGGTCTTCGACACCGCGTTCCACGGGGTCGTCCCCGGCGCGGTGCTGGGCACGGTGGCAGCGTTCGCCGGCACGCTCGCGGCGTACAAGGTGCTGAACATCCGGGTGACCGACCGGTTCCGCAAGGGCGTCGTCGCGGCCATGTTCGGGTTCGTCGCGGTGTCGTTCCTCGACATGATCCTGAGCTTCTTCGGGTCGAGCTTCGGCTTCAACGGGTTCGGCACGCTTGGCCTGCTGTCCAGCGCCGTCGGCGTCGTCCTCGGTGTGTTGATGCTCGTGCTCGACTTCGACTACGTCGAGCGAGCCGTCGCGGCCGGGATGCCGGAGCGGGAGTCGTGGCGGGCCGCGTTCGGCCTCACCGTGACGATCGTCTGGTTGTACATCGAGATGCTGCGGATCCTCGCGATCCTGCAGGGGGGGCGTCGCTGAGCGTCGGCCCCAGTGGTGGCGCAGTGGCGCCAAGTGGCGCCGCTGTAGTGCCGCAGTGGCCGCGCGTCAGCGGCAGCGTTCCGCGTTAGCTGAAGGCGCGGCGGGAGCGCTGCAACGCGTACTCGTGCACGATCGCCGTGGCGTGCCCGTGCGCCAACCCGAACTCCTCACGCAGCCAGTTGACCCTGTCCTCGAACCGGCCGAACGCCGGCCCGGACTCCAGATGTTGGAACCACTCCGTCAGTTGCTTGCCGGTCGCCGTAGGAAGCCGGTCGACCAGCAACTGATGCGTCTCTTCGGAGTGGTGAAGTCCCATCGTGTCTCCTTGTGGGCCGCGAGTGTGGATGAGCCGTGCGACCACGGTGCCCGATCCACGCGGACGGCACAAGGCCCCGTGGCGATGCGTCTCAGGCGGTGGCCGGGCTGTCCCTCACGTCGGGCTGGGCAACGGGCGGAACGGTACGGCGACGGCGCCTGGTCACCTGTGCCCAACGTCCTCGAGTTCCGCGCTCACGGCCACCCACGGCGGTGCGTGACACCTCGGTGCCGTCACGGCTGGCCGCCGCTGCGGCTGCGAACGACACAGGGAGCACACCGTTGCGTTGCGCACCGATCACGTCGGCGCTGATCCCGCCGGAGGCCGGGTCCTCGTCGAGGTCGTCCTCCCACAGACCCAGCGACGACGCGACCGACGGGAGCAGCGCGGCGACCATGCTCGCGTACCCGGCCAGCGACGGGTGGAACCTGTCGGCGCCGAACAGCTCGGTGGGCGCCGCCGCGAACTCCGGGCCGAGCAGCGAGCCGAGGGAAACCGAGCGCCCACCGGCTTCGACGACGACGATCGTCTGTGCCGCGGCCAGGCGGCGGCTCCACGCGCGCGCGACCTGGCGCAGCGGAGGAGCCAACGGGCCGACGGTGCCCAGATCCGGGCAGGTACCCACCACGACGGAGATCCCGAGGTCGACCAGGCCGCGTACGGCGGCGTCGAGCAGGCGTACCGACTCGGCGGGCCGGACGGTGTGCGTGACGTCGTTGACGCCGACCACGATGACCGCGATGTCGGGTAGGCCGACCCGCTGCAACGCGCCGTCGATCTGGCCGGCCAGGGCCTGGGTGCGGGCGCCGACGTACGCCTGGGACACCACGCGCACCGGTGCGCCGGCGATCTGCGCCAGACCGTGTCCCAGCATCGCCGGCGGAGTGTCGATCGGGTCGTTCATCCCATAGCCCGCGGCGGCGGAGTCGCCGAGCACCAGCAGGGTGAGTGGCGTACCAGGGAAGTCCGGGCCGTAGACCCCGTCGGGATCGGGTGGGTCCCCCATCGCGTCGCCGATCGTGCGCCTGGCCAGTGCGGCCTCGAGCTTCATCACCCCGAACAAGCCGCCCCCGATCAGGCCGAGTCCGCCGCCGCCGAAGGCCGCAGCGGACGCCAGCCTGCGTGCTGCCCGCGCCTTGCCCACGCCGCCCTCCTCATCCCGGTCCGTGCGCTCGGTCCGTGTGCTCGGCCCGTGTGCTAAGTCTTGTGCTCGGTCTTGTGCTCCCATGATGACGACAGACCGGCCGCGGCGCAGGTGGATTCGGCCCCTAGGCTGTGCGGCGTGGAGTACGTGGACTCAGTCGTCGACCTGGTGGGCAACACCCCACTCGTCCGGCTTTCGAAGGTCACCGACGGCGCACTGGGATATGTGCTGGCCAAGGTCGAGTACGTCAACCCCGGCGGCAGCGTCAAGGACCGGATCGCAACCCGGATGATCGACGCGGCCGAGGCGTCGGGTGCGTTGAAGCCCGGTGGCACCATCATCGAGCCGACCAGCGGCAACACCGGTGTCGGGCTGGCCATGGTGGCGCAGCAACGCGGCTACCGGTGCGTGTTCGTCTGCCCCGACAAAGTCAGCGAGGACAAGCGCAACGTGCTCAAGGCGTACGGTGCCCAGGTCGTGGTGTGCCCGACGGCGGTGCCTCCGGAGCATCCGGACTCCTACTACAACGTCTCCGACCGACTGGTTCGTGAGATCGACGGTGGCTGGAAGCCGGACCAGTACTCCAACCCGGCCAACCCCCAGTCGCACTACGAGACGACCGGACCGGAGATCTGGCGACAGACCGAGGGACGGATCACGCACTTCGTCGCCGGGATCGGCACCGGCGGCACGATCAGCGGTGTCGGCCGCTATCTCAAGGAGGTCAGCGACGGCCGGGTCCAGATCGTGGGCGCCGACCCCACCGGCTCCGTCTACTCCGGCGGCAGCGGCCGGCCGTACCTCGTCGAAGGTGTCGGCGAGGACTTCTGGCCCGCCACGTTCGACCGCGAGATCTGCGACCGGGTGATCGAGGTCGGGGACAGGGACTCGTTCCTGACCACCCGCCGGCTCGCCCGCGAGGAGGGGCTGCTGGTCGGGGGATCATGTGGCATGGCCGCGCAGGCGGCGGTACGCCTGGCTCGCGACGTCGCCGACCCCGAAGCGGTGATCGTGGTGCTTCTGCCCGACGGCGGGCGTGGTTACCTGACCAAGGTGTTCGACGACGCCTGGCTGGCGAGGTACGGCTTCCTGCCCGGGGCGGAGGCGCAGACCGTCGGCGAGGTGCTGCGTGGCAAGGCTGGCTCCCTGCCGGCCCTCGTGCACACGCACCCGAACGAGACCATTGCCGAGGCCATCGACATCCTCCGCGAGTACGCCGTCTCCCAGATGCCAGTGGTGCTCGCCGAGCCGCCGATCATGGCCGGCGAGGTCGCCGGGTCGGTCAGCGAGCGTGCCCTGCTGGAGGCGTTGTACGCCGGCGCGGCTCAGCTCGCCGACGGAGTCGAGCAGCATATGGAGCCGCCGCTGCCGTCGATCGGGTCAGGTGAGCCGATCACTGGGGCGATCGCAGCGCTCGAAGGGTCCGACGCCGTGGTCGTGCACGAGGACGGCCGCCCCGTGGGCGTGCTCACGCGGGTGGACCTGCTGGGCTTCCTGGCCAGCGCCTGACCCGCTCCACTCCCGCGCCGGGTCCCGCGCCGGTGCTCCGTCGGCGATCCGACAGTTGCGCCCGCCGCCGCGTCCCGCGCCGGTCCTCCGCCGGCGATCCGACAGTTGCGCCCGCCGCCGCGTCCTGCGAGATCACAGTTGCGTACGTGAGATGTGCCCTGGAGACGCTCGCAAACGTGATCTCACCGGGGTGCGTACACCCGCCGCAGTTCAGTCTCGGCGTCGGAGTCGAGCAGCCGGTCACCGGTGCGGTCGCCCAGTGCGAGAACGGGCCTGCGTGAGAGCCCGCCGGAGGGTTGGGTCGGTCTAGTCGACGCAGAGGCAGAACGGGTGGCCAGCCGGGTCGAGGAAGACCCGGAAGCTGGTGCCCGGCTGGGCATCCGCCTTCGTGCCTCCGATCGCGGTTACCGCCGCTTCGCCTTCGTCGAGGTCGTCCACGATCAGGTCGAGATGCATCTGCTGGGGAGCTTCCTGTCCCGGCCACTCGGGTGCCCGGTAGCGGTTCACCTGCTGGAACGAGATGCAGTCACCGCCGTCCTCGGGACGGATCTCGGCCCAGTCACCGTCGACCTTGACCTTCCAGTCGAGCAGCGAACCGTAGAACTTGGCGAGTGCCGCCGGGTCGGGACAGTCGATGACGAGGCCGGGAGAACGCGCGATGGACATGACCGGACGCTACTGCGGCGCCGGCTGGTGGGACCAGCGTGACCCGGGTCGCGGCCCCAGTGCCCGCTGAGTCAGGCGTCGGCGTACTTCACGCCGGTGGCGTGCAGGGGGCAGTAGCCGGCCGGGTTCTTGACGAGGTACTGCTGGTGGTAGTCCTCGGCGTACCAGTAATGCTCCAGCGGCGCGATCACCGTCGTGATCTCGCCGTAGCCGGACCTCGTCATCTGTTGCTGGTACGCCTTCCGGGAGGCCTCGGCGGCGTCCTGCTGCGCGTCGCTCGTGGTGAGGATGATCGAGCGGTACTGCGAGCCACGGTCGTTGCCCTGGCGCATGCCCTGGGTCGGGTCGTGGTGCTCCCAGAACCCCGCCAACAGGTCGGAGTACGACAGCTTCGCGGGGTCGAACACCACCCGAACGACCTCGGCGTGGCCCGTGCGCCCGGTGCACACCTCTTCGTAAGTCGGGTTGGGAGTCACGCCACCGGCGTAGCCGACCGACGTGGACCAGACACCGGGGATCTCCCAGAACGTCTTCTCCTCACCCCAGAAGCAGCCGAGGCCGAACACGGCCGACTCGAAGCCCTCGGGGGCATCCGTCTCGATGGGGGTCCCCAGCACGGCATGCTCGGTGCCGACTGAGAACGGCCGGGTGTCGCGCCCGGGCAGGGCGTCCTCGATGGTGGGCAGCTCGGTCTTGTGACGGCCGAAGATCATCGGTGCCTCCTCATGGCTACGCATGAGACAACCGTCGGCGGGATGGATTCGTTCCCCGTGTACCCGGGGGCCGAAGTCTGGCGCTGGCGACTCGTTCCCCGTGCACCCGGGGGCCGGATTCGGGGCAGGCGACTCGGTCTCCGTGCACCCGGGGGCCGGGGTCTGGCGCAGGCGACTCGGTCTCCGTGCACCCGGGGGCCGGAGCGCTTGCGCACACGAGAACCGCTGCCAGTCGCTTCGGCGGTGCGAATCCGCGCAACATCCGGGCGCCCGGGTCGAGGTCGCGCTGGATAGGCTCGGCCGGTGACCGAGCCCACCCACCCGACCAACGCCGCGGCCGTCGGCTTCGAGACCCTCGCCATCCATGCCGGGCAGGAGGCCGATCCCCGGACCGGCGCGGTGGTGCCGGCGATATGGGCGACCAGCACGTACAAGCAAGACGGCGTCGGTGGACTGCGCGAGGGCTACGAGTACTCCCGGACCGGCAACCCGACCCGCGCCGCCCTCGAGGAGTGCATGGCCGCCCTCGAGGGCGGGTCGAACGGTCTCGTCTTCGCCAGCGGGATGGCGGCGGAGGACACGCTTCTGCGCAGCCTGTGCAGTCCTGGCGACCACGTCGTGATCCCTGACGACGCCTACGGCGGCACCTTCCGGTTGTTCGACAAGGTCGCCGCCCGGTGGGGGCTCGAGCACACCCCGGCCGCCGTTGCCGACATCGACGCAGTACGCGCGGCGGTCCGTCCCGGCGCGACCCGGATGATCTGGGTAGAGACACCGACCAACCCGCTGCTCGGCATCGCCGACCTGACTGCGCTGGCGTCGGTGGCACACGACGCGGAAGCACTTCTGGTGGTCGACAACACGTTCGCGTCGCCCTATCTCCAGCAGCCCATCTCCCACGGCGCGGACATCGTCGTGCACTCCACCACGAAATACTGCGGTGGCCACTCCGACGTGGTCGGTGGGGCTGTCGTCACCCGGACCCCCGAGCTGGCCGAGCCGCTGGCGTACCACCAGAACGCCATGGGCGCCGTGGCCGGGCCGTTCGACTCGTGGCTGGTGCTGCGCGGCCTCAAGACGCTGGCGGTACGCATGGAGCGCCACAGCGACAACGCCGAGCGGGTCGTGGAGTTCCTGTCCTCCCGGCCGGAGGTCAGCGAGGTCCTCTATCCCGGGCTGCCCGGGCATCCCGGCCATGTGGTGGCGACCCGTCAGATGCGTCGGTACGGGGGGATGGTCTCCTTCCGGGTCCACGGCGGTGAATCTCAAGCGGTCGCGATCGTCAACGAGGCAACGGTTTTCACCCTCGCGGAGTCGCTCGGAGGGGTGGAGTCGTTGATCGAGCACCCCGCTCGCATGACACACGCGTCGGTCGCGGGCTCGCTGTTGGAGGTGCCGTCGGACCTGGTGCGGCTGTCCGTGGGCATCGAGACGGCGGACGACCTCGTCGCCGACCTCGAGCAGGCGTTCGAGGCGGCTGCGCTGTCGAACCGCTGACCGCTACCGGGGCTGGACGGGTGCCTGGACTCCGGGCTCTCCTTCACGGGGCCCTGCTGGCCGACAGGGGTGTCGAGGCTGCACATCTGTTGCTGCGCCGGTACGTTGCCGCACATGCCGGAGCAGCCTGACGAGCCACAGGCCGACGCTCCGCCAGCCACCCGGCGGCCACCTTCGGGGGGCGTGGCGGCACTGGTCGAACGGCTGCGCGCTGCCGTGCGTCGCGACGAGACCGGGGTCGATGACGACTTCCAGGGCGCCGTGGCGGACCCGGAGCCGGCCGCGTCCGTCGACTACCCCACGTCGCTGCCTGCGCAGCCGAGCCA
Source organism: Nocardioidaceae bacterium (assembly GCA_050700835.1). GTDB lineage: Bacteria > Actinomycetota > Actinomycetes > Propionibacteriales > Nocardioidaceae > JBOHDX01. The sequence goes on along the minus strand of JBOHDX010000048.1, from coordinate 23,994 downwards.
GGCGATCGACCCCGCCCGCGCGCCCACAGTGCCGTGGGGTGTCGAGCTGGTGGCCGGCTGGTCCTGGCGGTTCCTGGTCACCGCCGGCGCGGTCTACGTCATCTTCCTGCTGCTGCGCTTCTTCAGCGAGATCACCATCCCGCTGGCCATCGCCGTGCTGATCACTGCGCTGGCGTCTCCCGGGGTCGACCTGCTCGTGCGCCTCAAGGTTCCGCGCGGTCTCGCCGCCGGCCTCACCGTGATCGTCGGGCTCGCGTTCGTGGTGGGCATGCTCACCCTCGTCGGGACCCAGGTGTCGGGACAGGTCGACCAGCTGCGGAAGTCGGTGGTGGATGGCCTGTCGCAGGTCCAGGACTGGTTGAAGACGGGGCCATTGCACCTCTCCGACGCCCAGCTGGCCAGCATGATCGACCAGATCAAGCACACCGTGGAGACGGGCAACAGCAACCTGGCCTCTACCGCGGCGGAGATCGGTACCACGCTCACCCACGTCCTGGCGGGACTGTTCATCGTGCTGTTCTCGGTGTTCTTCTTCTGCTACGAGGGACACCGGATCTGGTCGTGGCTGGTCCAGCTGTTCCCTCGCGCCGCGCGGGAGCGGATCGACACGTCCGGTCGGGTCGCCTGGGTGTCCCTGACCGCGTTCGTGCGCGCCACCGTCCTCGTCGCGCTCACCGATGCACTGGGAATCTCGCTCGCGGCGACGGTCCTCGGCGTGCCGCTGGCCCTGGCGATCGGCGTGCTGGTCTTCTTCGGTGCCTTCGTACCGGTGATCGGAGCGTTCCTGTCCGGGACGGTCGCCGTCCTGGTCGCCCTTGTCGCCCAAGGATGGGTGGTGGCCCTGGTGATGCTCGGTGCCGTCGTCCTGGTGCAGCAGATCGAGTCGCACGTCCTGCAGCCCTTCCTGATGGGCCGGCTGGTGTCCCTGCATCCGTTGGCCGTGATCTTGTCGATCGCGGGCGGCGTCGTCGTGGCCGGCCTGATCGGTGCCCTCATCGCGGTGCCGTCGGCCGCGTGCGTCAATGCGGTGGTCAAGCACCTGTCCGGGCGGGACGTCCCCATGATCCGGAGACGGGTCGAGCAGTGAGCGGCCCGCTGCTGATCGGCCCCCTGCTCCGGTACGTCGATGAGGTGTCGACGGTGATCTGGGTGGAGGTCGCCGCGCCGGCCACCGTCACCGTGCACGCGGGCGACACGACCTACTCGGCGCGCAGCTTCACCGTCCACGGTCACCATTACGCGCTCGTGGACGTCGAAGGGCTGTCTCCCGGCGCCTCGCTGCCGTACTCCGTCGACGTGGGCGACGTCCGGGTCTGGCCGGCCCTCGACGGATCCCCCGACAGCCGGGTCCGCACCCTCGATCCCGCCCACGGACTGGATCTGGCCTACGGGTCGTGCCGCACGAGTGCTCCGCATGACGCCGACGGCACCAAGGCTTACGGCGTGGACGCGTTGCGGGCGGTTGCGCTGCGGATGCGCGAGCAGCCCGACGCGGAATGGCCGGACCTGGTGATGTTCCTCGGCGACCAGGTCTATGCCGACGAGACCTCGCCGCGGATGAAGGATTTCATCGCGTCACGGCGTGACATCGGCGAGCCGCCCGGTGAGGAGCTGAAGGACTACGAGGAGTACGCCCACGTCTACGCCTTGTGCTGGAACGACCCGGCGATCCGGTGGCTGTTGTCGGCTCTGCCCAGCACGATGATCTTCGACGACCACGACATCAGGGACGACTGGAACACGTCGAGCACGTGGCGGCAGCAAATGGCCGCCACGTCGTGGTGGCACGACCGGATCGTCGGAGGACTCGCGTCGTACTGGGTGTACCAGCACCTGGGCAACCTCTCACCGGCGGAGCGGGCAGCGGACACCTGGTGGCAACAGGTGCAGGCACTCGGCCCCGACGCGGACGCCGGGCAGCTGCTCGACGACCTGGCCGAGCGCGCCGACGAGCACCCCGACTCCTACCGCTGGAGCTACTCACGTGACGTCGGCAGGACCCGGATCGTCGTGGTCGACTCGCGTTCCGCTCGGGTGCTGACGCCCGACCGGCGCAGCATGCTCGACGACGACGAGATGTCTTGGTTCGACGATCGACTGACCGGGGACGTGGACCATCTGCTGATCGGCACCTCCCTGCCGTACCTCCTGCCGCCCGGCCTGCATCACCTCGAGGCGTGGGACGAAGCGGTCGCCGAAGGCGCCTGGGGCGAGGTCGGCAAGGCGGTGGGGGAGCGGATCAGGCAGGGCCTGGACCTTGAGCACTGGGCCGCTTTCCAGCAGGGCTTCCGGCAGGTCGCGGGGGCGCTGCGTGCGGTCGTGACCGGCCAGCGTGGACCAGCGCCGGAGACCGTGGTGTTCCTGTCCGGGGACGTGCACCACTCCTATCTCGCCGAGGTCGACCTCGGGCCGTGGCAGGGTCGCGGACGGCTGTTGCAGGCGGTCTGCTCGCCGATCCGCAACCCGATGCCCGTGCCGGTACGCTGGGGCATGTCGCTGGCGGCACGGTCGGGTGCCTGGAGGGTCGGGCGGTGGCTCGCGCGGTCCGCCAAGGTGGACGACCCGCCGATGCGGTGGCGACTTGTCGAGGGTCCGTGGTTCGAGAACAACCTGGCCAGCATCGAGATCGATGGCCGCTCGATGCGCCTGCACTGGGAGACCGCGGTCGACGACGGCGACACCGACGCGAACGGCGACGTCGTGCCCCGGATCCACACCGTGCGCGACGTCCGCGTGCCGTGACGCCGAGCGCATGACGCGAAACACCTAGGCTGCGGTCGTGGACGGCGACAACGAGAGCGTCGAGGTCGATGCCCGGGCTGTGCTGGCGGCACGCGAGCTGTTGCGCGGGGTGGTGGAGCCGACACCGCTGGAGGAGTCTCGGTGGCTGGCCGGGCTCGCGGGCTCCGCGGTCTACCTCAAGTGCGAGAACCTCCAGCGCACCGGCTCGTTCAAGCTGCGCGGTGCCTACACCCGCATCGCCGGCCTCTCCGCCGACGAGAGGTCGCGCGGCGTCGTCGCAGCCAGTGCCGGCAACCACGCCCAGGGGGTCGCGCTGGCGGCCTCGCTGCTGGGCACGACGTCGACGGTGTTCATGCCCGAGGGTGTGGCCATCCCGAAGGAGAAGGCCACACGTGCGTACGGCGCGGACGTCCGGCTCGTCGGCTCCACCGTCGACGCCACGCTGGACGCGGCGCGGGCCTTCGCCGACGAGACGGGCGCCGTCTTCATCCACCCCTTCGACCACCCTGACATCGTGGCGGGGCAAGGCACGGTGGGCCTCGAGATCGTCGAGCAGCTGCCGGAGGTGTCCACCGTGCTGGTCTCGGTGGGCGGCGGGGGCCTCGCCGCGGGGCTCGCGATCGCGGTGCACGGGTTGCGACCCGACGTCCGGGTGGTCGGAGTCCAGGCCCAGAACTGCGCGGCGTACCCGAGCTCGCTCAAGGCCGGCCACCCCCTCACCGTGCCGACCCAGGCAACGATGGCCGACGGGATCGCGCTGTCCAGGCCCGGAGCCGTGCCGTTCCAAGCAATCCAGGACCACCTCGACGACGTCGTCACCGTCTCGGAGGAGTCGCTCTCGCAAGCGCTGTTGCTGCTGCTCGAACGGGCCAAGATGGTCGTCGAACCGGCCGGTGCGGCAGCGGTGGCAGCCCTGATGGACCAACCGCGCGCCTTCGACGGTCCGATCGTCGCCGTCCTGTCGGGCGGCAACATCGACCCGCTGCTGCTGATGCACGTGATCCGGCACGGCCTGGCCGCAGCCCGCCGCTACCTGTCGATCCGGGTACGCATCCCGGACCGCCCGGGTGAGTTGATGCGGATGCTGTCCGAGCTGGCGTCGTTGCAGGTCAATGTGCTCGACGTCGTCCACGAGCGGACGTCTGCCGCCCTGCACCTCGACGAGGTCGAGGTCAGCCTGCAGGTCGAGACCCGCGGCGCGACCCACAGCACTGCCGTGGTCGACCGGTTGCGTGAGGCGGGGTATCCGGTGACGCCGCTGTAAGAGACCGGTGTCGGGGCCGGGACCTAGGCTTGGCCAGGCACGTCCGTGACGAGGGAGAGCCAGTGGCTGCAGTCGAGGTTGCCGGGGTCAGCAAGACGTTCGGCTCGAGGAAGAAGACGGTCAAGGCGCTCGACGGTCTTGACCTTCAGGTCGACGAGGGCACCGTGCTGGGCATGCTCGGCCCCAATGGCGCGGGCAAGACCACCACGGTCAGGATCCTCACCACCTTGCTGCGGGCCGACAGCGGCACCGCCCGGGTGCTGGGCCACGACGTCGTGGCGGAGGCGGACAAGGTCCGTCGGTCGATCGGGCTGTCCGGCCAGTACAGCGCGGTCGACGAGAACCTCACCGGCCGGGAGAACCTCTGGATGTTCGCGCGCCTGTACGGGCTGCCGTCAGGGCAGGCGACGTCCCGGGCCGACGAGCTGCTGGAGATGTTCGACCTGACCGAGGCGCGTGACCGGGTGACCAAGACCTATTCCGGTGGCATGAAACGGCGACTCGACCTGGCCGGCGCGCTGATCGCGCAGCCCCGCATGCTCTTTCTCGACGAGCCGACGACCGGTCTCGACCCCAAGAGCCGGCTCGACCTGTGGGACGTCATCCGCGACCGGGTCCGCTCCGGCGTCACCTGCCTGCTCACCACCCAGTACCTCGAGGAGGCCGACGCGCTCGCGGACCGGATCGCGGTGATCGACCACGGGCACGTGATCGCCGAGGGCACCGCCGACGAGCTGAAGGCCAGCGTCGGCGGGGAGCGGATCGAGGTCGTCGTGCACGACCCGGCAGTCCTCCAGCGGGCCAAGGTCGTGCTGGCAGGCAGCGGCGACGGCGAGCCCGAGGTCGACCCGGTCGCGCGCCGGTTGACGCTGCCGTCGCGCGGCGGCTCTGCCGCCCTCGTCGCGGTGATCCGCGACCTCGATGCCGCCGGCATCGCATTCGACGACATCGGGCTCCGCCGTCCCACCCTCGACGACGTGTTCCTCACCCTGACAGGACACGCTGCCCAAGCGGTCGACGACTCGACGGCACCGGTGGCCGGCGGTGGCGCCGTACCGGATCCACGATCCGACGACCTGGCCGGGAGGCCGGCATGAGCATCGACACCGCCGCTCCGGCCATTCGCGGTGCCCGCCCCGTGGCCGACGGCCTGATCCTCGGCTGGCGCAACCTCAAACGCATCCCCCGGGTGCCCGACCTGTTGCTGTACGGCACGATCCAGCCGGTCATGTTCGTGCTGTTGTTCGCCTACGTCTTCGGCGGCTCGATCTCGGTCGGTGGATCAACCGACCCGTCGCTGTACCGCGAGTTCCTGATGGGCGGCATCTTCGCCCAGACGATGTCGTTCGCGGTCGCGTCGAGCTCCGTCGGCCTGGCCGACGACATGAGCAAGGGACTGATCGACAGGTTCCGCTCGCTTCCGATCGCCCGCTCCGCAGTGATCACCGGACGCGTCATCGGTGATCTGGTCTTCAACGCGTTCGTGATGCTGATCATGGTCGTCTGTGGCCTGATCGTCGGGTGGCGCATCCACACCGACGCTCTGCACGCGGCCGGCGGCTTCCTGATCCTGCTGGGCTTCGCGTTCGCGATGCTGTGGGTGGGTGCGCTGATCGGCCTGTCCGTGCGCAGCCCGGAGGTTGCCTCGAGTGCCGGCCTGATCTGGTTGTTCCCACTGACGTTCATGTCCAACTGCTTCGTGGACCCCAGTCGCATGCCCGGCTGGATGCAGCCGATCGCACAGTGGAACCCGATCAGCTCGGTCACCGCGGCGTGCCGCGACCTGTTCGGCAACCCCAACCCGTTCGTCGGGTCGGGGTTCACCTCGCAGCACCCGGTTCTGCTCGCGGTCCTGTGGCTGATCGCGATCACCGCCGTGTTCGCGCCACTGGCGATCCGGAAGTACCAACGAGCCGCGGCCCGGTGACCGACGCGCCTCCGGGGCGGTCAGCTCTGGAACGGCCTCGCGTCCACGATGTCGACGTCCACCGTCCGGCCGTTCGGCGCGCGGTAGCTCGCCGCGTCGCCCTTGGCCTTGCCGATGATGGCCGCGCCGAGCGGGGACTGCGGAGAGAACACGTCGAGGTCGACGGAGTCGTCGAGGGCGAGCAGCTCGCGTGAGCCGAGCAGGAAGGTCTCCTTGTCGGAGTCGCCCTTGAACCTCACCGTGACGATCATGCCGGGTTCGACGACGCCGTCGTCGGGCCGGGGCTCGCCCACCTGGGCACGACGCATCATGTCCTCGAGCTGGCGAATGCGGGCCTCGGCCTTGCCCTGCTCCTCCTTGGCGGCGTGGTAGCCGCCGTTCTCGCGCAGATCCCCCTCGTCGCGGGCCTCACCGATCCGGGCGGACAGCTCCGCGCGCTGCGGACCCCGCAGGTGCTCCAGCTCTTCCCGGAGGTTGTCGTACGCCTCCTGGGTGAGCCAGATGGTCTTGTCGTCGACGGGCGAGGTCACGTGGTGCTCCTTGGCTGAGACATCGTTGTTCTACGCGGTGCTGTTCTACGCGGTGCTGTTCTACGCCGTGCTGCCTCGGTTGACACGACGGGCGGTGCCGTGACGGGACTCACGCGCGGACGGGCCGCGCCGTGGGAAGTATTCGAGCCTACCAACCGGGGCCGCAGAGCGCCGCCCTCACTGGTGATTCGGGGCCACCACACAACTGCGGAGGATCCCGGCAACCGCCTGCCGCTCGGTCGCGATGACCGCAGTGATGGTACGCGTACCAGGGTGGCCCGGCGCAAGGTCGACGCTGCGTTCGCCGACCACCGAGTGGTCTGATGCCTCGGCGTACACCTCGCAGTGCACCCCGTCGCCGGTGTCGCGGGTCACCGAGATCGTCACCACCGTCCGGTGCTCGCTGGGGATCCGGAACCCGACCAGCTGGGACGACACCCCGGTGGCCTGCCCGAGCGCCGCCCACACGACCCAACCGATGCCGGCCACCGCGATCATCGCGGTACCGACGACCCACGCTGCTCTTCGTCGCGGGTCCGGGCGGCCGTACCGCTCCTCGAGGTAGGCCCGCTGGTCGAATCCGGGCGGGTCACCCGGGCTCGTCGACGCGTCACCGGCGGGTTCGGCGTCGGTCGGGGGGACGGGCAAAGGTGACTCCGGGGGCGGTGGTGGCTCGGCAACGGCACTCGGTCACCATTGTGGGGGTCCGGCGCGGTCACCATTGTGACGGTCCGGCGCGGCAGACTTGGCCCCCGGTGGGCTCGGCTGGTGGTCCGGCGCCCGAACCGAAGCCGACGGACATCGCGGCGGACAGCGCGACGGACATCGCGACGGACATCGCGACGGACATCGCGACGGACATGGAGCCACCCAGGAGGATCGTGACCGAGCAGCTGCGTCTGATGCACGTGCACGCCCACCCCGACGACGAGTCGAGCAAGGGTGCCGCCAGCACGGCGAAGTACGTCGCCGAGGGCGTCGACGTCCACGTGGTCACCTGCACCGGCGGCGAGCGTGGGTCGATCCTGAACCCCAACATGGACCGCCCCGACGTGCTCGCCAATATCAGTGCGATCCGGCGTCAGGAGATGGATGCGGCACGGGCGATCCTGGGAGTCACCCAGGAGTGGCTCGGCTTCGTGGACTCCGGCTGGCCCGAGGGCGACCCGCGGCCGCCGTTGCCGGAGGGCTGCTTCGCTCTGGAGCCGTTGGAGGTCGCCACCGAACGACTCGTGCGGGTGGTCCGCCAGGTCCGCCCGCAGGTCATGACGACCTACGACGAGAACGGCGGCTACCCCCACCCCGACCACGTGCGCTGCCACGAGGTGTCCGTGGCCGCCTTCGAGTCCGCCGGTGACCCCGACCGGTTCCCCGACGCCGGAGCGGCCTGGAGCCCTTCCAAGCTCTACTACCACCACGGCTTCCATCGCGCGCGTACCCAGGCGCTGCACGACGAGATGCAGAGGCGAGGCATGGAGTCGCCATACGCCGAGCGGTTGGCCGAGTGGAAGCCCGACCCCGAGCACGAGGCGCGGATCACCACCCGGGTCTGGTGCGCGGACTACTTCCCGGTTCGGGACCGAGCACTGCTCGCCCACGCCACCCAGATCGACCCGGGCGGATCGTGGTTCGCCGTCCCGCTCGACGTGCACCAGGCGGCCTGGCCGACCGAGGACTTCGAGCTGGCCAGGACGCTGGTCGACGTCAACCTGCCCGAGGACGACCTGTTCGCCGGGCTTCGCAGCGAGACGTCGCAGGTGAGGAGCACCGCATGAACGGCACATCTGCGGCAGCCGGCCACCGGATGCTGCTCGCGGTCCAGGGCTCGAAGGTCAACGCCGGACTGGTCGGCGCCCTCGTGATCGTGGGCCTTGCGGTCGCCACCGTCCTGCTGATGCTCAGCTTCCGCAGACAGCTTCGCAAGGTGAAGTTCGACGAGAGTCCCGACGAGCCGTCGCCGGGACCCGGGGAGGCGCGGGATGGCGACGGCCGGCGTGCTGACAGAGGCGCTCCGCCGCCCCGCCGAGGGGGCGAGCCTGACGACACCGGTGACCCGGGAGAGCCTCGGACCCCCTGACCGGGCGCTCAGACCGGGGGCTCGGACCGAGCGTTCAGACCGGGGCTCAGTGCGGACCGGGCGACCGCTCAGGACGGACGTGGGCGCGTCTCGGCGCCCCAGGGCGTGACCACGGCCAGCACGTCGATCGCGTGTCCCGCGTCGGTCGGCCGGTCCACGTGCTCGAGCCGGGACACGCACGACCCGTCGAGCGCCTCGGCGAGCAGACCCACGGTCGGCAGCACGGCCGGGTCCGGAGGGCCGCCGACCCCATGGGTGAGGTTCTCTCGGGCATGGCCGAGATAGACCAACCGGCCACCGGGTCGCAGCCACCCGGCAGCGCGGGCGAGCAGGTCGCCCAGGCTCGGTGGAGGCAGGTGGAGGTACGCGACGAGAACCAGATCGACCGCGGCGGACGGTGACCACGCCGCCACGTCAGCGACCACCCAGTCGACCGTGCCTGGCGCGCTCGGCCGGGCGTGAGCTGCGTGGATGGCCACACCCGAGAAGTCGACTCCGGTTACGGTCCATCGGTTACGCGCGAGCCACGCGGCGTTGCGTCCGTCGCCGCAGGCCAGGTCGACTGCGGTCCCCGGGGCACTGCCGGCGAGCAGCGAAGCGACGGTCGCATTGGGCTCTTCGCCCCACATGCCCGGTTGTTCGGCGTACCGCGTGTCCCACTCCGCTGCCTTCATCGAGTCCTCCCGGTCCGGTCACCCGCAGTCGCCACAGAAGCGCCCCCCGTGACGAGTCCCGGCCACGGCGGAGGACGTTCGGGCGAATGTCTGCGCTGAACGGATGAGTGCGCCACATCTGTATTCCGTCCTGCGCGGTAGTCCGCAAGCCTAGGCCCGGCACCGCACCAGCGGCGTGCACGAAACCTGGCTCAGACCACCGAGGAGCAGATTCCCCATGACCAGCGGGTCACCCGATGCCGGGATCAGCCTGGCGGCGTGGGCGCGCGCAATCCGCGAGGTCCTCGACGACGAGGTCGCGATGACGGTCCTCGCGCAGCCGATCGTTTCGCTGCACGACGGATCTGTGGCCGGCTACGAGATGCTCAGCCGCTTCGACGGTGAGCCGGATGCGCCGCCGGATCAGTGGTTTGCGGCGGCCCAGCAGCTCGGCTACGGCGCGGCACTCAACGCGATGGCGATCGAGCTGTCGCTGGACATGCTCGACGAGCTCCCGGCCAACACCTTCATCTCGGTCAACGTTGACCCCGACGCCCTGATCGAGCCGGTCGTGCTCAACGCCTTCTTGAGCCGTGGACCGCTCGACCGGGTGGTGATCGAGCTGACCGAGCACGTGCCGCTGGACGAGACCGCGGCGATGATCGAGATCTTCGGCAAGCTGCGGGCGGCCGGTGCGCTTCTCGCGGTCGACGACACCGGCTCGGGCTACAGCGGGCTGCGGGCCTTGCTCGCCCTGCGTCCCGACGTGGTCAAGATAGACCGTGACCTCGTCGTCGGCTGTCACACCGACCCCGCGAAGTACGCCGTGGTGCAGATGCTCGGCGAGCTGTCGGACCGGTTGAACGCGTGGGTCGTCGCCGAAGGCGTCGAGACCGAGGGAGAGCTCCGCGCCCTGACCGCCATGGGCGTGCCCCTGGCGCAGGGTTGGTACGCCGGCCGCCCGGCTCCCGGGTGGACCGACGCCTCCCAGGACGTCCGCCGCGCGGTGAAGTCGGTGATCAAGCACAGCGCCACCGACACCATCGAGCGCCTGATGGTCCCGGCCGACCGGCTGAAGCTCGGAGAGTTCGACCGCCCAGGTGTGGTCTGCGACTCGACCGGACGGCCGATGGCGCTCGTCGTGCACGACCCCTGGGGCGAGCTCGTCTCGCTGCCCGTGATGACGACCACGATCACCGCGTCGCCGCGCATGGTGGCGCGCCGCGCCATGACCAGGCCGCAGGAGCAGCGGTACGCGCCGGTCGTGTGCATCACCGAGCAGGGCGAGACGGTCGGCGTCGTCGGCATCGACGCCTTGCTGGTCTACTTGTCCAGCATCGCCGAGCCGGACCGAGGAGAGGAGCTGGGCACGCTCATCGCGCTCCCGCGCGCTAATGCCGCCTCGAATGCCGCTTCGATCTTCGAGGACGTACCCGTCGTCTGACCGGCTCCTGCCGGGCGGGTCAACGCGCCACGAAGACCTCGTCGATCACCGCCGCGTCGTCCACGTCCACGAGGACCAGCACGACATCGCCCGACTGCAGAGTCGTCTCGCCGCGCACCTGCACGAGCGCGCCGTTGCGGCTCACGAAGCTGATCCAGGCATCGTCGCCGAACGGCAGATCCTCGATCCGGCTCCCGTCAGCGGCAGAACCGGCCGCCACCTGATAGCTGCGCTGGCCGCTCGGTTCGTCCCGGAACCTGAGGCCGAGCGACCAGGGTTCGGGTTCGACGACGCGCATAGGCACACCCAGACGCCGCGCCACGGTCGGGACCAGACCGCCCTGCACCACGACCGAGAACGCGACCACGACGACCACCACGTCGTACAAGCGCGTCGCGTCGGGGACCCCCTCGCTGAGCAGGTACGTTCCCAGGAGTACCGGCACCGCGCCCTTGAGCCCGGAGAACGCGACGAACAGGCGCTCGCCGCGAGTGAGCCGCAAGGGGACCAGCAAGGCGCCGAGCAGCACCGGCCGGATCGCGAAGCCGAGCACCACCGCGACCAGGAGACCGATCTCCCACGCGTGCCCGTGTCCGAGGCCGCTCACCTTCACGGTCAGGCCGAGCGCGGCGAAGGCGACGATCTCACCGAGACTGGCGAGAGCGGAATGGAACCGCTCGATCTCCCGCTTGTACGGCGCCCGGACGTCGCCGAGCACGATGCCGGCCACGAACACCGCGAGGAACCCAGACCCGTGCGCCAGCGTGGCCAGGCCGAAGACGAGCCCGGCGCCGGCGAGAACCCGGATCGGGTACAACCCCTCGGCCGGCAGGGTCCGGCGCATCAGCCACGTCATCGCCAGTCCGCCCGCGACACCGACGACTCCGCCGACGCCCATCTGCAGGGCAAACTCACCGACCCCTTGGGCCACATCGCCCAGACCTGCGGTGGATCCGGCGCCGAGCAGCACCACCATCAACGCGATGCCGACCGGGTCGTTGGCGCCAGACTCGCCCTCGAGCAGGACGCCGGCGCGACCGGACACCTCGCGGCGGCCGAGGACGGAGAACACCACTGCGGGGTCGGTCGGAGCCAGCGCGGTCGCCAGCAGCAGCGACGTCCGCCACTCGAAGCCCAGCGCCACGTGGGAGAACACGGTCAGCGCACCTGCGGTGACCACGGTGCCCGCGACCCCGAGCCAGACGATCGCGCCGGCGTTGGTACGCAGCCGTCCCCGGCCGATGTGCATGCCGCCGTCGAACAAGATCACGACCAGGGCGACCGTCACGACGCGCTGCACGCTCACGATGGAGTGCGGAGCCAGACTCGGGAACAGGTCGGACAGGACCGCGGCGCCGACGAGGAACAGTGCCGGTGCCGGGATCCGCGCGCGCTCGCCGAGCAGGTTGGACACCACCGCGAGCAGGAGGCCACCGGCCAGCAGAGTGAGCAGCAGGCCGAACGTGATGGTGTCGCTCACCGACGTTCACCTCCGCTCCTGCACGCAACCGGCCGGCCCCGGCGCCCACCCATTGGGGCCACCCATTGGGGACAGCGTTCCAGACGGGCAGGCACCAGGTGGGCCGGCCGCGCCGCTGGCGCCCTGCTTGCGCGCAGGCCCTGCGTCACCGGCGTCCGGATAGGATCGCCGCAACGTGGCAACAGCCAGCGCACCAACAGCCAGCGCACCAACAGGACGACAGAAGGAGACGGACGTCCGCGTTCGCCCTACGGCCTCACCGTCTGACCCAACAATTCTCCGGAGGTAATCGTGTCCGTATCTCTGTCCAAGGGCGGCAACGTCTCGCTGTCCAAGCTCGCTCCCAGCTTGACCGCCGTGTCGGTCGGTCTCGGCTGGGACGTCCGCACCACCACCGGCGCCGACTTCGACCTGGACGCCAGTGCGATGTTGTGCGGAGCAGGCGGCAAGGTCATCGACGACCAGAACTTCGTGTTCTTCAACAACCTGCGCTCACCCGACGGCTCCGTGGAGCACACCGGAGACAACCTGACCGGCGAGGGCGAGGGTGACGACGAGGTGATCAAGGTCAACCTCGTGTCTGTTCCCGCCACCGTCGACAAGGTGGTCTTCCCGGTGTCCATCTACGATGCCGAGTCGCGGGGCCAGTCGTTCGGCCAGGTCACCAACGCGTTCATCCGGATCGTCGACCAGGCCAACAACAGCGAGCTGGCCCGCTACGACCTCACCGAGGACGCCTCCACCGAGACCGCGATGGTGTTCGGCGAACTCTATCGCAACGGCGGCGAGTGGAAGTTCCGGGCGGTCGGCCAGGGCTACGCGTCCGGTCTGCGCGGGATCGCGCAGGACTATGGCGTGAACGTCGGATGACCTGGTGATCCTCAAGACCTTCGGATGGTCCTTCGGCATCACGGTCGTGGCGCTGGCCGGCGCCTTCATCCTGGGTGGCCCCAGCGCGTTCGCCCTGGTCGCGATCCTGTCGATCCTGGAGATCTCGTTGTCGTTCGACAACGCGGTCGTCAACGCCACGGTGCTGCAACGCATGAGTGCGTTCTGGCAGAAGATGTTCCTGACCGTGGGCATCGTGATCGCGGTGTTCGGCATGCGGTTGGTGTTTCCGCTCATCATCGTCGGCATCACGGCCCGACTGAGCCCGGTCACCGCGGTGCACCTGGCCCTCGACGGCGGCTCGGTCGACACCCCTGGCACCTATGCGAACCTGCTGCACGCGGCGCATCCCAGCATCGCTGCGTTCGGCGGCATGTTCTTGCTGATCCTGTTCCTCGACTTCATCCTTGAGGATCGGGAGATCCGCTGGCTGACGTGGCTGGAGGGCCCGTTGGCCCGGATCGGCAAGCTCGACCAGCTGTCGGTCGTCGTCGCGCTTGGCGCCCTGACCGCGGCAGCCGAGGCGTTCGCCAAGCATGTCGACACCGTGATGGTGGCAGGCGTGCTCGGCATCATCACCTATCTGCTGGTCAACGGGCTGGGGGAGTTGTTCGAGGCGGGCGGGGACGACGAGGACGACGAGACTCACGAGGGCACCGGCGTCCCGACCGGTGGCCCTACCCGGCTGGTACGCGCCACCGGCAAGGCGGCCGTGTTCCTGTTCCTGTACCTCGAGGTGCTCGACGCGTCCTTCTCCTTCGACGGTGTGATCGGCGCGTTCGCGATCACCCAGGACATCTTCATCATCGCCGTCGGGCTCGGGGTCGGTGCGATGTACATCCGGTCGCTGACCGTCTACCTCGTCCGCAAGGGCACTTTGAGCGAGTACGTCTATCTCGAGCACGGAGCCCACTGGGCGATCGGCGCCCTCGCCGTGATCCTGCTGGTGACCATCAAGCACGAGGTCCCCGAAGTCGTCACCGGCCTGATCGGCGTCGGGTTCATCGCCGCCGCGTTCGTGTCGTCCGTGCTCCGCAACCGGCGCCGGGACCACGACGACTCATCGGGCGCTCGTGAGGAGCTCGGCGCCGCCGTACCGTGACACAACACACCCACCCACACGAGGGGCAGTCCTGATGGGCATCGACTACACGAAGCGGCCGTCCACGTCCGGCCCGCCGCCGCCTCCGCCGCCTGGGGCACCGCCGCCTCCGCCGCCCGGGGCACCGCCGGCTGCGGCGAGCACGGGCAAGGTGACGTTGACCAAAGCCGCTCCGGCGGTGTCGTTGACCAAGCAGGGCTCTGCCAGCGGCATGATGCGGATCAACCTCAACTGGAACGCCCGCCCTCCGGCGCCGGCCGGAGGCGGCTTCCTCAAGCGGCTCGCCGGTGGCACCGGAGCCATCGACCTCGACCTCGGCTGCCTGTACGACTACACGGATGGTTCGAAGGGCGTCGTTCAGGCGCTCGGCAACGCGTTCCGTGACCGGCACTCGATGGGACCGAACCCGATCGCCCGGCTCGACGGCGACGACCGCAGCGGCACCAACACCGGCGGCGAGAACCTCTTCATCGACCTGAGTCAGACCGCCAACATCCGGCGGATCCTGGTGTTCGCATTCATCTACGAGGGCGTACCCAACTGGTCCGAGGCCAACGGGGTGGTCACGCTGTTCCCGGCGTCGGGACCGCAGATCGAGGTACGCCTGGACGAACACGACCCGCGGTCTCGGATGTGCGCGATCGCGATGCTCGAGAACACCGGCTCCGAGGTGTCGGTCCGGCGCGAGGTGCGCTATGTCCAGGGCACCCAGCGCGCACTCGACGAGGCGTACGGCTGGGGCATGCAATGGCGGGCCGGCCGCAAGTAGGCGCGTCGCGCAACGATCAAAGAGGCTACGTGCGTCGCCAACCAGCCCGGCGGCGAGATCACAGATTGAGGCGAGTGACGGGCCGCACAGCGGCTCCAAAGTGTGATCTCACCGCTTCGATCAGGTCCCGAGCGGCCCAGGTCCCGGGCGGTTAGAACGCGAGCGCGACCTGAGCGGGCTCGACCATGCCCTTGGCGGTGGTGGCGTCGTGGTAGCCGCCATCGGCCCGCATCTCCCACTCGCCGGCCGAGGTACGCGTCAGCACCGCCATGACGACGCCGGTGTAGGGCTCGGACTCGGTCAGGTCGAACCGCACCAGCTCCTGGCCGCTGCCCTCGTCGACCAACCGGCAGAACGCCCGGCTGATCTCGGTGAACTTCTGCCCGCGGAACGACGTGATCGTGAAGACCAGCGACTGCACCTGCGCCGGCAACGCCGACAGGTCGACCCGGATCTGCTCGTCGTCCCCCTCGCCCTCGCCGGTCAGGTTGTCACCGGCGTGCCGGATAGCGCCGTCGAACGCGACCAGGTGCAGGAACCACACGATCTCGAGAAGGTGCCGGGACGCGTCGAACGCGATGACCGAGGCGTCGAGGTCGATGTCCTTGCCGCGCCGGGCCGGGTCCCAGCCGAGGCCCATGACGACGTGGCTCAGCGGCGCGGCGCCCGACTTGACCAGGCTCACGCGATCGCCCTTGCGCAGACTGACCTTGCCCTTGTCGAGGTTGACGACCCCAGCCGGGCGAGGGGGAGGAGGAATCGGCACGGCGCTTGTCGTTGCTGGCGCCTTGACGGAGATCCCGAAGTCGGTGGCGAGGCCGGCAAGGCCGTTCGCCCAGCCCTGACCAACGGCCCGGAACCTCCAGGCGCCACCGCGCCGATACAGCTCACCGACGACGAACGCCGTCTCGGCGCCGGCCCGCATGTCCTCGAAGCGGGCGACCTCGGCGCCGGTTTCGGCATCGACCAGGCTGACGAAGAGGCTAGCCACCTGGCCGAACGTCCCACCGTCGGCCGACGCTGCCAGCACCACGCGTTCGATGTCCGGCTCGAGCCGCGTCAGGTCGATGGTCAAGGTGTCGGTGGCACGGCCACCCGCGGTCTGCTTGCCCTGGTGCGCGACGGCGCCGGACGCATGCGCGGGGGCGTTGTAGAACACGAAGTCCCCGTCGGTGCGCACCGTTCCCGCCGCGCCGAGCAGCAGTGCGGACGCGTCCACATCGGGCGCGCCCGGCTGCGTGTCCCAGCCGAGCACAGCCCGCAGGGTGGCGACGACGACGGGTGTGTTCGCGCCCTTGGCGAGGACCGTCATGCCTTTCATCCTGCCAGTCGCCTGGGGAGCCGATCGGCACGTGGTCCGGTGGCCGGAGCTGCCTATCATGAGTGCTCGCCCCGCGACCGTGGGACCGGAGGGGCCGCCCGATGCACCACTTCGCACACCTGGGCGCCGACGTTCGCGAGCGGCTCTTCTCGATCCAGCCGCGGGAGTTCGGTCGGTCGGCCGAGCTCGAGACCCTCTCGATCGCGCTTGGTGCGACCTTGTATCTCCCGGCCACGCGCGCACGTCTCGCCGACGACCTCGTGCGTCGTGGTGACGGCGGCGTGATCAGCTGCGTCGTGTGCCTCGAGGACTCGATCGCCGACGCAGACGTGCCCGCGGCCTTCTCCAACGCGCTGGGGCAGCTGCGCGAGTTCGCCGATCGTACGGGTGGCAGGGACGAGGACGGCCCGTTGGTGTTCGTGCGGGTCCGCGAGCCCGGTCAGATCACCGACCTGGTCGACGCGCTCGGTGACGCGACGCGGGCGCTGTCAGGGTTCGTCCTGCCCAAGTTCACCGACGCCAACGGCGAGATCTTCCTGTCCGCGCTGGGGGACGCCGAGCACGTCAGCGGCCAGAGGTTGTTCGCGATGCCGGTGATTGAGTCGCCGGCGGTGATCCACTGCGAGTCACGGATCGAGACGCTGATCGGGATCGAACGGCTGCTGGCCAAGCACCGTGACCGCGTCCTGGCGGTACGCATCGGGGCGACCGACCTGTGCGCGGCGTACGGCATCAGGCGTAGCCGCGACCTGACGATCTACGAGGTGGGACTCGTCGCCGGCGTGATCGCCGACGTGGTCAACGTCCTGGGCCGGGCCGGTGACGGCGGCTTTGTCGTCACCGGACCCGTGTGGGAGTACTTCCAAGGCCACGAACGGCTGTTCAAGCCTCAGCTGCGCCAGTCGCCGTTCGAGGAGGTGGACGCGCGGTCGCTGCGGCACCAGCTGATCACCAGGGACCTCGACGGCTTGATCCGCGAGGTCGTGCTCGACAAGGCCAACGGACTCATCGGCAAGACCGTCATTCACCCGTCGCACGTCATCGCCGTCCACGCGTTGTCCGTGGTGACGCGTGAGGAGTACGACGACGCCTGCGACATCGTCGGTGCCGACGCGGTGGCGGGGGGAGCCCGGGCGTCCAGCTACCACAACAAGATGAACGAGTCGCGGCCGCACCGCGCCTGGGCCGAGCGGACGATCGCGCGGGCCGGGCTGTTCGGCGTCGCCGCCGCCGACGTCAGCTTCGTCGACCTGCTCGCTGCGGGCGCAGACGCGTGACGACGCACGCCACCGGGTCACCCATGCCGCAGTCCGTGGGCCGCCGCCCGTGGACTGGCTCCTGGGTCACCGAGCGAATCGGCGTACACCTGCGCACGACGGAGGCTTCGTACGGCTACGCCGTGGAGGATCTGGTCGGGCTCGCCCTTCGCCGCAACCCGCGGCGTGCTCACCTGCTGGTCTCCGGGGTGCTGGGCAAGCACGTCCCGGCCGACCCGCGACTCGTCCGCTCCGTGGGTCTGCTGCTCGGTGACCAGGTCCGTGCGCTCCTAGGCGAGACGAGCCAAGCCCCGGTGGTCCTCGGCTACGCGGAGACTGCGACCGGGTTGGGGCACTGTGTCGCGGATGCGCTCGGCGACGCCGACTACCTGCACTCGACTCGGCGCAGGGCCGAGGCCGTCGTACCCGTCGGCGGTTTCGAAGAGGAGCACTCGCACGCCACTGCGCACCTTCTGCTGCCCCGCGACCCCGCGTGGCTGACCCGGCCGGGACCGCTCGTGCTGGTCGACGACGAGCTGTCGACCGGGACGACCGTGCTCAACACAGTGCGTGCGCTGCGCCGGCTGTCGGCCCGGACGCTCTACGTCGCGGCCACTCTGGTCGACGTGCGCAGCGCCGGCGACCGGGCGCGGCTGGACGCCGAGGCGGCTGCGATGGGCGTCCGCATCGACGTGGTCGCTCTGGCTCGCGGCGAGCTGCACCTGCCCACCGGCCTCCCCACCTTCGCCGCTGACGCGACCGCAGCCGCTGAGCCTGACGCTTCCGGGCGACACGCGGGCGGGTCGCCACGCAAACGTCAGGCCGACGCGGTTGCGTCGTCCCGAGAGGTGGGGGTGGGGTGGCCGCGGGGGCTTCCGGTGACGGCTCGGCACGGCTGGACGCCAGGCGATCGTCGCCGCCTCGACGCCGCCCTGCCGCGGCTGGCGGCGAACCTCGTGTCCGCCCTGGAACCACTCGACGACGGTGCCAGCCGGCCGACGCGGGTGTTGGTGCTCGGCACCGAGGAGCTGATGTACGTACCGATCCGGCTCGCGGCGGCGCTGGCCGACCATGCGGTCGGCGCCGTGGACGTCCGGGTCTCGTCGACGACCCGGTCACCGGCGGTGGCCTTCGATGATCCGGGCTATCCCCTCCGGGACAGGATCGTTTTCACCGCCCATGACCAACCCGTCGACGGGCCGGGTGAGCGCTTCGCCTACAACGTGGCGACCGCGTTCGACGGGGTGCCCCCGGACGTCGTCGTGCTCGTCGTCGACGACGCGGGCGACACCGCCGCGCTGCGCGCCCCCGACGGGTTGCTCGACCAGCTCGGCGACCTGGCGGACGTACTCGTCATGGTGCTTCCCGACGGCGTTCCCGACGGCGTTCCCGACGACCTTTCCGACGACCTCCCCGACGGCCGTGGCGGCGGCGCTTCCGACAGCAGGCCGGTGCCCGAGCCGTTGCGCGGGCCACGGTTCGGCAGCTACGCCGCGGATGAGGTCGGGTGGTTGCTCACCGACCTGTCCGGCGCGTCGCTCGAGGCTCCGACCGAGGAGCGTGAGGAGGCGATCCAGTCGGGCGGTGCGCACTACGCCGAGTCCCTTCCCATCGAGTACGTCCCCGGCCCTGAGTACCACCGATTGTTCCGGTCCGCCCTCGACGCCTCGGCGAAGCGGCTCGCGCACGAGGTCGGCCTGGTCACGGAGCTGGTCATCGCCGAGCGCGGCCCGGGCACCGTGCTCGTCTCACTCGCCCGGGCTGGTACTCCGATCGGTGTGCTGATGCGGCGGTGGGCCGCGCAACGCCGCGGGATCGACCTCCCGCACTACGCGATCAGCATCGTGCGAGGTCGAGGGATCGACACGGTCGCCCTGCGCTGGCTGGCCGCGCATCACAACCCGGCGGCCGTGATGTTCGTGGACGGCTGGACCGGCAAGGGCGCGATCGTCGCCGAGCTGCGGGCCGCGCTGAACCGGCACGCGGAGCGCAGCGGTGACCGGTTCGACCCGACCGTCGCCGTCGTCGCCGACCCAGCCGGGTCCGCCACCGTGTTCGCCAGCCGCGACGACTACCTGATCCCGTCGGCATGCCTCAACTCCACAGTGAGCGGACTGGTCTCCCGCACCGTGCTGAATCGTGACCTGCTCCTCCCGGGCGACTTCCACGGCGCGAAGTTCTACGCCGACCTCGCGCCCGCCGACCTGTCGGCGTTGTTCGTGGACACCGTGAGCAGCCGGTTCGCTGAGGTCGCGGACCAGGTGGACGCGGACCTGCCGGCGGTGCGGTACTCGGACCGCGCACCGACCGAGGCGGGTCTCGCCGCGGTGCGGCGGATCAGTGAGGACTACGGGATCCACGACGTCAATCTCGTCAAGCCTGGCATCGGCGAGACCACTCGGGTGTTGCTGCGCCGCGTGCCCTGGCGGATCCTGGCAAGGGCCGACACCGGGAACGAGCTTGCTCACGTGCGTGCGCTGGCCGACGAGCGGGGCGTCCCCGTCGAGGACGTCACAGACCTGGCGTACCGCTGTGTGGGCCTGATCCATCCTCGGTTCACCCGCGGGGTGACCGGACCCGACGGTCGCGGAGTCACCCGATGAGTGCATCGTCTACGGCCGACCCGACCCGCGCCGCGGCGGTCGAGGCACGGCTGTCCGCTGCACTGGTCGAACGGGTGGCCGCGTACGCGCCCTCCGGCGCGCTCGGTGGCAGTGCCACCCTGATCGCGTGTGACGTGGATCGGACCCTCGTCTACTCGGCAGCTGCCCTGATGCTCGCGGGTCCCGACGAGGACGCGCCCGAGCTGGTGGTGGCGGAGGTGCGCCGCGGCCTGCCCCGCGCCTACCTGACCGCCGACGCCCGGCAGCTGCTTGCCGTGCTGGCGACCAAGGCATCGCTGGTGCCGGTGACCACCCGAACCCAGGAGCAGTACGAGCGCGTCCGTCTCGGTGCCACCCCGCCGGCGTTCGCGGTCACCAGCAACGGGGGTCGCCTGCTCGTCGAAGGCAGGCTCGACCTGGACTGGTCGGGCCAGGTGGCAAAGCAGCTGGCGGACCTATCCGTACCCCTGGCGGAGGTGCGGACGCACCTGAAGGAGGTGGCGCGTGAGACGTGGGTACGACATCGGCGGGTCGCAGACGACCTGTTCGCCTATCTCGACGTCGAGCGGGACGAGATGCCCGCCGGGTTCGTCGCCGAGCTCGAGGAGTGGTGCGGGCGGCGCGGCTGGGCGGTGTCGGTGCAGGGCCGCAAGGTGTACGCCGTGCCGTCCGCGCTGACGAAGTCGGCCGCCGTCCGAGAGGTGGCGTCCAGGGTCGGTGCCGACCGGCTCGTCGCGGCCGGCGACTCACGTCTCGACGCGGAGCTTCTCGAGTCCGCGGACGTGAGCTTCCGCCCCGCCCACGGTGAGCTGAACGAGACCGGGTGGCAGTGCCCGGGGCTCACCGTGACACAGGCACGCGGGGTGCTTGCGGGTGAGGAGATCATTGCCAGGATCCTCGCGCTCGTGCTCACGGCATGACGGTCACGCGGCGCTGCCTCGCGGCGTGTCCGGTGCTTGTACGGTGCCTGTCGTGAACGCGTTCAGCGGCCCGCCGCCGCGACGGCTGAAGGGCCGCGAGCTCGTGGCGTGGTACGCCGGGCAGGCACGGCAGGCCCGCGACAGCGTGGCCGACGCGTTCTACCGGATGGACATGGCCCAGCGCGACACCCGGCTCAAGGTGGACGCGTTCGTGAACCTCGAGGCCGGCTCGCCGGCGGCCACCAGCACCAAGCAGCAGTTCGATGTCGTCAACGCCCGCGCCGACGCGCTGTCGATGCGTTACATCGACGTCCTCGACGCCAACCCGGTCGACGACGGGCTGACTCCGCAGCAGTACTCCGACGCGGGCAATGCGCTGACCGCGATCGCCCGTGAGCTCGACGCCTCGTCCGCGGAGCTCACCGCGTTCGCGGACCGGTTCGCCGGACAGCTCGACCGGGTCGAGCAGGCGTTGAGCCAGGTCGGCCCGAAGGCCGCTGCCGCCCATCAGGCCGTGTCGGATGCCAGGGCGGCGATCGGCGCAGTCCGCGCCCAAGGGATGAGCACGGCTCGCGCGGACGAGTCGTTCGCCGCCGCCCAGGCAGCCGAGGCCGAGCTGGACCAAGGCGCCGCCAAGCTCGGCATCGGCAACGCGCTCCGCAAGGCCGACGAGGTGCGGGTCCTGGCCGAGCGTGCCAAGGCGGTCGCCGAGGCGCTGCCGCGCAAGCGCACCGAGGTGACCCACCGGCTCACCTCGTTGCGTACTCGTCGAGATGCGTTGGACACCCAGGCCACCCGGGTGCCAGACCAGTTCCGCCGGCTCCGCCGCGAGTACGTCGAGGGGTGCTGGGTCGACCTGGAGGACAACGAGAAGGACATCGAGACGTCGTTGCAGGCGGCCGACCGCGCCTTCGACGCGGCGTCGACCGATGCCCGCCACGGCGACTGGGACGCGGCCGCCGAGTCGGTGACCCGGGCCGGGGCGCTGATGGAGGCCGCCCACACCCGGATCAGCGCCGTCGAGGGGCGGATCGAGACCCTCGATGAGGTGCGGGCCGACCCGCGGGCGCCGGTGGCGCAGGCGCGGTTCGCGATCCGGGACGCGCAGCGGTTGGTGATGGCCGGGCGCACCGTGGCCCCGGCTCCGTGGGGCGCCGCGCTGGACGGCCTCGCCGCACGGCTGGACCAGGCGCCCGCCGGCCTGGAGCGACCGCACCCCGACTACTGGGCGTACCTCTCGGTGCTGCACCGGATCCAGGACGAGACTGCCGACCTGGTCCGACGCTTCCGCGCGGCCAAACCCTGACCCCCGCCGATCCGCGGGTTCTGGCCCCGGCGGTCCGCGGGTTCTGGCCCGGCGATCTAGTGCCCTTCGTTCAGATCGGGAAGCACGACGATGGCGGGTACGGTCGTGAACGCCTTGCCCAGCCGAGGCTCCGGCACGTCCACGCGCTCACCGAGCGCCAGCTTGACCGCGGACCAGGGGAGGTTTACCCCCGCCAGTGAGGTCTGCGCGAGGCCGGCGGACATCCGAGGATTCGTCTCCAGCAGGTACGCGCGGGGCGACTCGTCCCGCCCGGGGTGAGCCCATCCACGTACCTGCGTATTGCTGAGGTAGCCGAGCCGGTGACGGACGACCAAGGCCCGCGCGACGGCCACCGCATCAGGGTCGTCGCGCAGCTCTCTTCGCCGGCCGATCTTGGTGCGGGGCACCGCGACCAGCAGCTCTCCATCTGAAGTGGCCAGGCAGTCGACCGACACCTCCGGCCCGGGGAGGTAGGGCATAAGCAACAGGGGCGGGATCGGCCTGCCCTCGCTCTCGGCCTCCCGCAGTGCGGCGGCCAACGCATCGGCGCGCTGGAGCGAGGTCGGGCCGGTCAGGAAGTCGGCCAGCTTCAAGGGTTGTTGCCGCAACACGCGGAACCCGTCGCCGCCGACGCCGTTGACCGGCTTGACGCAGACGTCGCCGACCTCGGCCGCCAGCTCGGCGTGAGCCTTGACGAACGACTGCGCGTCGGTGGCCACCCGCCACGGCGGCACGGGGAGTCCGGCAGCCGCCGCGTGGGCGTAGGCGTTCGCCTTGTCCCCGACCGCCGCGATCGCCTCGGCGCTCGCAGACACCAGCGCGACTCCGGCGGCGGAGAACGAGTCGCGGGCGGCGGCGATCGGACCCTGCTGCCACCGCGGCACGAACACGTCGACCCGGTGCTCCTCGCAGAACGTCAAGGCCCATCCGACGTAGTCGGCTCCGGTCAGCGAATGGTCCGGCTCGGGCGCTGACTCGTCGCATGTGCTGAGCACCGGTGAGTCTGGGTCGGCGTGCGTACCTATCAGGTGAACCGGTCGGCGATCCGGGTTGGCGCGGATCAGGTCGAGGGTGTGGAAGTGCGTGGCGTACGTTCGGTTGAACCAGATCCGCAGCACGGGGCGCAGTATCGCAGTGGTCCCGCCAGCATCCCCGGAGGCGCCGATGGCGAACCGCCTCGCGCAGGCGACCAGTCCGTACCTACTGCAGCACGCGGGCAACCCGGTCGACTGGTGGCCCTGGTCCGACGAGGCGTTCGACGAGGCGAGACGGCGTGACGTGCCCGTGCTGCTGTCGATCGGGTACGCCGCGTGCCACTGGTGCCACGTGGTCGGGGTTACACTCAGATTCCGACTGTCGAGGTCGGTTCCCGCTTGATTCGAGCGTGATTCAGGCCGCTCGAGTCCAGACGAGGACGTCGTTGGACGCGCCTTCCGGGCGAATTCGTATCAAGAGTTCGTATCAGTGGTGGAGGCCAAAACCCGAGATCGAGACCCTGGGCTGTGGGCTATTCCGTATCGTTTTGATACGCTCTAGCACATGACCATCCGGGACCAGGTCCTCGAACGAGCCGTAGAGCAGCACGGCTACGTGACGACGCGCGATGCGCGCGAGCTCGGGATCGACCCTACGCAGTTGCGGCTCATGGCTGCCCGGGGGCGCCTGGAGCGGGTGGCACGAGGCGTCTACCGGGTCCCAGTCCTGCCCCGGAC
>JBOHDX010000047.1:0-1641 GCA_050700835.1 Nocardioidaceae bacterium | reverse complement strand
GCGGTCACCCGCTGCTGCGACTACCCGCGAGGCGGTGTCCGTACTAGCCATCCCATCACCATATGCCGCCAGCGATGGTGGCCGCGTGGGGATCCTGACCGAAGCGCGTCCCGCGCGACCATCGTCTATTGAGCATCCGCTGTCGCCGAGCTTATCGGCCAGCTCATGCGCAGCAGAACCACGGGGCCGAGACAGAGGATGACACTCACCCGTCTACGACGCGACCGCTGCTGCGGTTGGCGTGGTCGATGTGGAGGATCTGGAAGCGGTCGCGGAAGCCGATGCCGGCTTGGCGTGTGACTTGGCCACCTCCGGGTGGCATGGTCAGCGGGAAGCGCATCCCAAGCGGCGCGTGGGCATCGATGTGGGTAGGTCTCGGACCCCCGACCGGGTAGCCAGGAAACGGTGGAGGGGCTTGGTACTCGCGTAGGTCTTCACGGCCAGCGAAGTGCTCCACGGCAGCGATGTGAAACAGCACTCCGTGCGCCATGGCGAGCATGTAGGCGTCGGCGAGCAGTGCCGACGGCTTGAGGCGCAGTTGGGTGATCTCCAGGCCTTGTCGGTGACCGTCGACCTTGGGGCCGCGAGCGAGCAGCTCGAGGACAGGCTGATCGAAGATGTCGACTGCTCCGGGCCCGGTGAACGCGCTGAGCGGAATTGAGCCGTCCGCGTTCGGTGGTGTCGTCACGAAGGTGACCCGCATGTCGGATCGGGCCCGCACAGCGAGACCATGCTTGACCTTGTTGTGACCGGCTTGGAGGTCGATCGCGGCCGGGCTGAGCAGCCCTGCCGCGTAGCCGAGCCATTCGATGAGGACATTGCAGGCGTCGACGATCTCAGGGTTGCGGCGGGCGGTCTCACGTCTTCCGGGCTAGACCAACGCGCAGAACATCCGCTCACTGGAATCCGCATCCTGGGCGCTTGAATTCAGGCGTGCAATTACGTGCGCGATCTGCGTCGGCCCCGAGGCGATCTCCGCCCACAGACACGGCGCGCCTGCGGTCGGGCTTGGGGCGAGCCGGGTGCAGGCGAACCGCAACAGGGCTTCGGCGGCGTGGTGACGGACTGCGAGCGCGTCGGCGGCGACCTGTGCATGTACGTCGAGGACCTTGAACGGTCCGTCGGCGACCGGGCGCTGCAGGTATTGGTTGAGCTCGGCGCGGATGCTGCCCGGCTCCGGCTCCGGCAGGGGCGCGTCCGATAGTGGCGCGTTCTCGTGCCATGCAAGCAGCGAGGCAATGCGTGAGCTGAAGTACTGGAAGGGGTCCGAAGCGAGGAACGTCTTGTCGAGCTCCACCGCTTGCTCTTCGGTGAGGTCCTGGCCATCGGGCGACGGGTACATGATCGAACCGTATGGCTGATGGGCACACTCCGCGTGACCATCGAGTCATCGGCACGCCCCGCCTGACCAGCCGGCAGGGGAGATGGTGGCAACGCCCGGCAATCTAGTGTCGCGTGTCGTTAGTGTTTAGACGGTTAGGTTTTGCGAGAATGGGGCATGGCGAATCGTGCTACACCCGCGTTGGGTTTGCGAGAAGGTGACCAAGAGGAGTTGGCGCGGTTGACGCGGTCCTCGGCGGCGCGTGCTGGTCTGGCGCAGCGGGCTCGGATCGTGTTGCTTGCCGCGGACGGTGTCTCGAA
>JBOHDX010000046.1:0-9957 GCA_050700835.1 Nocardioidaceae bacterium | reverse complement strand
GGTCTGGGCGAGGAGGACCTCGGTCGTGCCGCGGATGTCGGGGGCGTTCCATGCCGACCTCTTCGCTCCGAGGATCGAGACGACCAGTTCGGCAGCGGCGTCGCGGTCGATCCATCCCGGCAGCGTTCGCCGCAGAGTCACGGCTTCGGTCGGGTCGCGGTAGCCGAGCTCTCGGAGCTCGTCGTTCCACCGGGCGACCAGCTCGCGGCCCTCTTTCGGAACAACTTTGTCGGGCCGAGCCTGGGCCCATGCGCGCCGGTCCCACGTCTCTCGAAGCCGTGGCCCGGGCTCCTGATCGGGGTGCTCGCTGCGCCAGGCTGCTTCGTAGCCCTCGACGTTGCGGCGGATCTGCGCGGTCCGGGCACTGAACGCCCCTACGTACGGCGCGAGCTCGCGGATCTCGCCGCTCTCTGGGCCGAGCGTGAGCCCATGTGCGGCGAGGACGGCCCGGAAGCCCGGGTCTGTCGCGACAGCGGCGTGCCCGATCCCGTTGATGGCCTTGATCGAGTCGCGGATTCCCACCGAGTGGATGCCGCGCCATGCCCCGGCCGCCCAGACGCGGGCGTTGATCTGCAGGTGGAGGTGACGGTGGGGGTCACCGGCCCGGGAGGTGTAGTGCCGGATCACCGCGGCCTCGATCTGCTCGACGGGCACCTGCACCTGCCGTCCGCGCGGCCCGATCCGCGTCGTCGCGTGGGCAGCGACCCAGCCGACGATCTCGGTCGCGGCCTTGTCCTGGGCTTCGTCCAACGCGACCGAGATGTCTGGATGGAGCGCAGCGGCCAGCGACCAGGTCTTGGGTCCGTTGACGGTGACCTCCACGAACCGCAGAGCGTTCGCGTCCTCGCGGACCCGACCCAACTTGTGACCGGTGTCGATGTCGATGCCGGCGACCCACTGCTCGTAGGTCTCGCCGTCCATCGAACCGGCTTCCTCGACAGCGTCCGGAGTTGCGGTGAGCCGGGCAGCGACACCGGTGCCCTCGGCGAGGTAGTAGTCATCAGCTCTGGACCGATCGCGCTCGACGTAAGCGCGGGCTGCCTTCGCTGCGCCGCGGTAGAACTTCACCCCGCCGTGCATCCGGACCACCGCCTCAACGACGTCCGTCGACAACCAACGGACCCCTAGAAATGCCGCGTGGGCCGCCCGATCTCGGGCGACCCATCTACGAACCTTCGTAGCATGCGTGCCGACGTGAAAGAAGGTGGTGTGGCAGGCAGGTGAGGGGTGGCGGGGAGAGGATTTTGGGCACCGTGAAGAGCCAACGGTCGTCGATGAAGGTGAAGCCGGAGGGTCGGGAAGAGCGAGAAGATCAGGAGTCGGCGGAAGAGGCTTCGAGCGCCGCGGCGACGGCCTCGAACTCGGCGAGCGCCGCCGTCAGGTCCTCGACGATCTCGCGGGCGATGACCTCGGGCGCAGGCAGGTTGTCGGCGTCCTCGAGCGACTCGTCGCGCAGCCAGGTGATGTCGAGGTTGGCCTTGTCGCGGGCCACGAGCTCGCCGTAGTCGAAGGACTGCCACCGCTCGGACCCCACCCGCTCCGCGCGGTCCTTGCCGGACAGGTACGACGCGACGAAGTCATCTAGGTCTGCCCGGCGGAGCGGGTTCTGCTTGAGCGTGAAGTGGATGTTGGTCCGGAAATCGTAGACCCACAGCTTCCGGGTCCAGGGCTGCTCGGCCGCCGGCTTCTTGTCGAAGAAGAGCACGTTGGCCTTGACGCCCGGCGCATACCAGATGCCGGTGGGGAGCCGGAGCATCGTGTGCAGATCGAAGTCCGCGAGCAGCTTGCGGCGTAGCGTCTCACCGGCGCCGCCCTCGAACAGCACGTTGTCGGGCAGGACCACGGCGGCACGACCATTGATGTCGAGGATCGTCATGATGTGCTGCAAGAAGTTGAGCTGCTTGTTGCTCGTGGTGACGATGAAGTCTTGACGCTCGATGTCGCGGTCTTCGCGCACGGCCCGTCCGTCCGCGCCGACCGTGGTGATCGACGACTTCCGGCCGAAGGGCGGATTGGTCAGCACGACGGACCAGCGCTGGCCGGGGTCGGCGACGAGAGCGTCGCGCACCTGGATGAGGGAGTCGCCGTTCGGCGTACCAATGCCGTGGAGGAGTAGGTTCATCGCGGCCAGGCGGGCGGTCCCGTCCACCAGCTCATAGCCAGTCACGAACTCGTCCCGGAGGTGCTCCCGCTCGGTGGGCGTCAGGCTGGCCGCGTCGCGGGAGGCGTGCTCGTGGGCGACCAGGAGGAAGCCGCCGGTGCCGCAGGCGGGGTCGACGACCGTGTCAGTGGGCTTGGGGTTGATGACGTCGACGATCGCCCGGATCAGCTCGCGGGGTGTGAAGTACTGACCGGCGCCCGAGCCCTTGTCGGAAGCGCCCTTGGACAACAGCTCCTCGTAGGCGTCGCCCTTGAGGTCGGTGCCGGAGGCGGACCAGTTCTCCTGGTCGATGAGATCGACGATGAGCCGCTTGAGCTTGGCCGGATCCTGGATCCGGTTCTGCGCCTTCCGGAAGATCGTGCCGAGCGTGCCCGGCTGCTGCGCAAGGCCAACCAGGATCTTGGTGTAGACGACCTCGAGCTCGGTGCCCTCGGCGTCGAGGAGCTTCTGCCACGAGTACTCGGGCGGCACGATCTCCTGCGGGTTCAGCCTCCGGGTAGCCCGCTCGTGCGCCATCTTGAGGAACAGCAGGTAGGTCAGCTGCTCGGTGTACTCGATGACGCCCACGCCGTCGTCACGCAGGACGTTGCAGTAGGACCAGAGCTTGTCGACGAGGCGACGGGAGTCAGACATGCTGGTCCTCTGCTTCGATGGCCAACGCCAGGCGGTAGGCCTCGGCGATGTCGAGGGCGTATTCGACTACGCCGTCTACCCGAGTCAAATTGAGCCATCCTGGCGGTGTGCTCGGTTGAGCATTCAGCCGGTCGAACCCGAAGCGCTCTCGAGTGCCCGCCAGGAACTCCGATGTCGTCAATGAGCTGATGGGAATGCCGCTGTTCTGACCGGCGTAGGCGCCCAACGGGACCATGATGCGTCCGTCACGGTAGAGGTTGATGACGCTGCGGCGGCCGCCCTTCGCCGGGCCGTTGGCCGCAAGGGTGACGTAGGCGTCCGTGTATGTCGGCCACCACAGGTGGTGACCTTCCTGCACCCAGCGGGCCGTGATGGCGTTGACCGCATCGCTGATCTCGGAAGACTCGATGAGCGACACGAAGTCCTCGACTGAGCTGACGCTCGCACGCTTCGCCTGCTCCACCGACGCGGTGAACGTATTGGGCTTGATGACGGCAGTGAACAAGGGTGCCCAGGCGCTCTGCTGGATGCGCACGGCCTTGGCTTCAACGAGCCACACGGCGATGCCACGCTCGACGTCATGTTCCGCTAGGTCGTTCAGATACTGGGCGACCGCACGGAACTCGTCGCGGTGCTTCTCAGCGACGACCACGAGTCCCCGGGCCTGTCGAGCAACGGCATACGCCAAGCCCCGGGTGAGGTGGTCGTGGTCCGCCTGCCCGTACTGGTTCTCGATGACGAATTCGGTGCCGTCAGTCGCGTGGCCGACGATGTCGATGCTCCGGCCCCCGGCGGTTGCGACTTCCACCTTGCCCACCGACACGAGGTCGACCCCAATCTCCGTGCCGAGCATGTCGAGCTGCTCGGCCAGTAGCGGCGTGAAGTCCGTCGCCTCGCCCCGCCATGCGTCCCGCAGAACGCCGAACTCGAGTCTCGCCATCGTCATGCTGATCCTGCCTCCTCGACTCCACGACTCTCCCAGTCGCCGAAGGTCGCGATGCCCGCGACCCACTCGTGGCGGCCGTTGCAGGAGCGGCCGAGCGCGACGGCTCCCGCTGTCGACGGAGACGAGAACACCACAGCGCGGGCGAGGCGACCCTTGCCGTTCTCGACGACGATTGACCCGTCAGTGACCAACTGTTCGTGTTTGGCTCGGTAGGAGGCGTACGCCTTCTGTGTACTGTCGGCTTTGCCGACGCCGTGCCACGACGCGACGACGATCGAGCCGGCGAGCATGGTGAACTCGCCGTCGACTTGCTGTGCCTGGGCGTCGACGCCGAGCTTGGCCTGGCGTAGCCGGAAGATCGGAGACTCCGTGCTCTCCGCGACGTGCGCCGTCGGCGGCTTGGCCGGCCGAACCCGGATCGCATTGACGCCGAGGACGGGCAGCACGATCTGGAGTTGCGCCAGGAAGTAGTCCATGTCTGAAGCGTCTGCCTCGGGCAGCGCGGGGACAGGCGGTGCGGTGCCGTTCTCCAGGCTCACTCGGCCAGCCTGCGTGGCGAGCGAAATGAATCGCGATTCAAGGTAGCGACCGTGTGACTTGGTGAGGTTGGTGTCCTTGGACGTGACGAGGACGACGCGATCCCAGTAGTCCTTGTTGACGTCGCGGTTGTGGTGACGCAGGCGGTCGGCCACGACGTCGGCCTCGCCGATGTAGCAGCGGGTGTCGCCGATCGCGGCTTCGTCGTCACCCAACAGCAGGTAGACGCCGGTGCGCTGCGCCTCGTCGCGCTTCAACAGATCGGCCAGGTCGGAACGGCGGCCAGACAGCACGTGGCCGGTCCAGTTGGTGATCTCAGCGGTCGTCAGCCCGCCCGGGGTGCCGTCGACGAGGAACAGCTTGATCTGTTTGCCACTCACGCGCCGATCATCTCCCGGCCTCGTACAGTTCGGACCCAGTGCCAGCGAGGCGGCCTGAGAAGGCGGCTTCCAGAAGTGCGCGTCGGAGCCCCCGCGATCGGCGTTGCGCCAACGCCAACTCTGTTCGCAACAGATTGCGTGCGTCAGTCGCATCGCGGATCGCTTCGAGCAGGCGTAGTTGCTCGCCGAGCGACGGAACCGGGATCGTGGTCGACGCAATCGCGTCCTGATCGATCTTTGGCATCGACCCGGCAAGGCCCTTGGCCTTCCGACGAAGTTGGTCGTGAGCGGGCTTGGACTGCAAGGCGGCGGTGAGAAAGCGGCTGTCTACCTTGCTTTCGTTCGCCCGGAGGCGAATCAGAAGGTCTGGAAAGATCGCCCAGTCGCGCGGACCGTCGTATCGGGCTGTGGTTCCTACGAGTTCTGGCGTGTTTGACCGTTGAACGAAGACGTCTCCGGGCTCAAGCGAAAGTCCTCGAGCCCGCTCAGGGGGCGTCACCGTCATCTTGGTGTTCGCTTCGGTGAACGCGCTCTTGGTGACTGCCGTGAGCGTCAGGGTTCGTGTGCCGTGCACGGCGCCTTCCGCCGCACGATCAGATCGCCCATTGCGCATGGGCTCGCGCAGCAGGTCCTCGACTCGCACTCGCGGGTAGTCGGATGCCCACAGCGTTTCCTTCAGAAGTCGCCCGTACCAGACCTCTGCCCGGTGGAGCCCAGACGTCAGGTAGTTCTCGGCGGCATCCAGGCGGGAGAGGTGGTCTTCGAGGAGGTCGACGATGCGGTGTTGCTCGGCGAGAGGTGGAACTGGAACAGGGAGCCGCGTGAACCGCCCATGTGTCAGGTTCAGGCCGCTGTCTGAAATACCCGTCTTCATTGCGTCGATCTGCCTCTGCGCGTCAGGGCTCAGGAGCCACAGTTCGAGGAAGCGAGGGTCGAGTCGATCGTCCGAGCGAAAGCGGTACATCTTTCCGGACATCATCAGCCGCTCGGGGGTCGAGCGAACCAGGGTGGGCACGCCGCATCGAGACCGCGGCCCGGCGCAAGTAATCAGAAGATCACCGGATGCGACCTCGATGCCGGGCTTTGGATCCAAGTGGTCCGGCAGCGCCTTGTTGTGCTCGGGCTCGAAGCGTCCCGCCTGAATGGCGGTCGTCTTGAGGACACCCCATTCGCCGGCTGCCGCAGGAAAGTCGTGGCACTTGGGACTCCAGCCCTGCTGAACCTTCTTGCGGTTCGCCTGCTGAATCAGGACGTCATCCAGAGTGAGCCACTGCCAGCTGTCAGTCATGCGGTGAGCTCCGTGTTCAGGTCGTCGATGAGGTCGGCGGCGCGGTCGCCGAGGTCGCGCAGGGCGCCGTCGGTGCCGCCGCGCTCAATGAACGGGGCATCGTCGAGGTCCTCGGTGCGGATGCCGGCAGAGTTGGCGACGACCTCGACCATGTTGTCGATCCACCACCGCTCTGCGTCCGTGAACGTCACACCGGCCTGCTCCTGCTGTGCCAGCCAGGCGGCGTACCTCTCCTTTACTCGTTCGCCGTAGGGGACGAGCTCGTCGTCCACGCCAATCGTGAAGCGGACCAGCGAGACGAGGTCGGTCAAGGTTCGGTGGTCGGACTTGGCGGCGAACTGCGGGTCCAGGGCCACGTACGCGTTCCAAATGATGTCGGGCGTCCAGTTGTAGGGCGGGCGCGCGATGCGGTCCGCAAGTTCCTTGATGTCGCTGAAGGAGATCCGGCGTTCCTTGGCTTCGGTGAGGAGTTGGATGGCGGTGATCTCGGCGCGGTGCTCGTCGAGGTAGGCGCGCCAGGACTCGACGACGGATGTTGCCTTGCTGGGGTCGACCACGCCGTACGCGTCGAGCAGGACGTCGGCGGAGACCTCGTCGACCACCCGGTCGTGGGTGCGACGGAGCTCGAGGATGCGGGCGCGCAGGTCAGGGTTCGAGGCGAGGGGCCTCACCGCGTCGATGATCAGCTGCTGACGGATCTCGACAGGCTCGATCAACGGATCGGTTCGCAACGCGTCTTCGATCGCTGCGGCCTGCCGGTCGGGGTCGACGGCATCGACGAGGTGGCGGACCACGTTCCGCACAGACCCTCCGGCGACGGAGTCGAGCTCGGTGCGCTCCTCGGGCGTCAGTTGTTGTTCGAGGGCGGCGAGCCGTGATGCGAGGGTTGCCGTCTCGTCTTCGGTGATGGTCAGGTTGGCGGCCTTCTCCAGCAGCTTCTGGAGGCTGACCGACTTCTCGCGGTTGAGCGGCGGCTCGACGAAGTCGTGCTCGGTGACCCCGATGGCGTCGACGAGCACGAATCGGGTCTTCTGCTTGGCGTCGGGGGTGACGGCTTGGAAGTCAGCTGACGGGATGGTGCGGGCACCACGGCCCTTCATCTGCTCGAAGTACTGCGGCGAGCGGACGTCGCGCATGAAGAACACGCACTCAAGCGGCTTCACGTCAGTGCCGGTGGCGATCATGTCGACGGTGACCGCGATGCGGAGCGCCGGGCTGGTGCGGAAGGCGGCGAGCTGCTGGTCGGCGTTGCGGGCGGTGTATGTGATCTTGGCGGCGAAATCGTTGCCCTTGCCGAACACCTCGCGCACCTGGGTCACGATCTCCTCGGCGTGGGCGTCGTCCTTGGCGAAGATGAGGGTCTTCGGGACCGTCGTACGGCCCGGGAAGATCTCGGCGAAGAGCAAGTCCTGGAAGGTTTCCAGCACGGTGCGGATCTGGTCGGTCGCGGTCACCGCGCGGTCGAGCTGGCCGCTGGTGTATTCGAGGTCCTCGTCCAGAGCCTCGTAGCGCTGGGCCCGGGTGCGCCGGTCGACCTTGGGGACGACCGTCCCGGCCTCGATCGTCGAGCCCTGGTCGCTGATCTGGGTCTTGATCCGGTAGATGTCGAAGTCGACGTTGACGTTGTCGGCCACCGACTGCGGGTAGGTGTACTCGGAGACGAGGTTCTGCTTGAAGAACCCGAAGGTCTGCTTGCCGGGGGTCGCGGTGAGGCCGACGACATGGGCGTCGAAGTACTCCAGTACGCCGCGCCACTGGCCGTAGATCGAACGATGGGCCTCGTCGACAACGATCAGGTCGAACGTCTCCGGCGGGATGTCGGAGTTGTAGGCGACGGTGACCGGGGTGTCGGGCACCCAGCCGTCCAGCTGGGGGTCGTCGCTCTCGCCGACCTCTTCGTTGCGCAGTGCCTTGAAGACGCGCTGGATGGTGGAGATCGCGAGGGCCGTCGACTCAGGCATCGGGCCGCGGTTGAGCCGGTTGACGTTGTAGAGCTCGGTGAAGCGGCGGCCGTCGTCGGGGGTGCGGTAGTTCTCGAACTCGGCCATCGTCTGCTTGGCCAGGTTGTTGCGGTCGACGAGGAACAGGATCCGGTCGAATCCGCCGAACTTCAGCAGCCGGTAGGACAGCGTCACGGCCGCGTAGGTCTTGCCGGCGCCCGTTGCCATCTGCACGAGGCTCCGGTCGTAGCGCTGCTCGCGCAGGCTCTGCTCGACGCCGTTGATCGCCTCGATCTGCGCCGGGCGTAGGGGAGTGGTGTCCAGCGGTGGCATCGCGGTGACCTTGCCCCGCCAGGTGGGGTGTGGCTCGTCCTTCCCTCGAAGGGTCTTGGCGAGCGTGGCCGCCTTGGGGAAGTTGAAGATTCGGCGGGCCCGCGGGTCGGGGTCGAAACCGTTGGTGAAGTGGGTCTCGGTGCCGCTGGCCTCGAAGACGAAGGGGAGCCGGCCGTCCTTGGTCAGCGCTGCGAGCTTGACGTCGGGCGGGAGCCCGTCGGCGTACATCGCGGACTGCCACTCAACACCCGATAGAGGCGTGCCCTCGGGCTTGGCCTCGATCACCCCGACGACCCTCTGGTCGACGTAGAGCAGGTAGTCGGCTCGACCATGCCCGGTCGCCATCGTCGCCTCCCGGCGTGCGACGCCCTGGGCGGCGAACAAGTTGAGCGATTTGCTGTCCTGCACGGACCAGCCGGCGGCGGAGAGCTGGCGGTCGATGAGCACACGGGCGCGCGCCTCTGCGGCAAGGCGGTTGGCGTCGTCCCCGTGATTCATGGTGCCTCTGAGGCTATAGGCGTGCGCCGCCGGCTACCTGCGGATCGGCGCGTCAGGTGTAGTCGGTCCGGTCGATACAGTGGAGAAACTCCTGCTCACCGAGCCGGGTGTTCCAGATCCGCCTCGTGCGCTCGCTCAGGTGCATCTCGAACGACCAGTCGTCCGGCGACCACCACGAGAAGGTCTCTACTCGTTCGCCGAGCCCATAGACCTCGTCCAGCGCGGGGATCAAATCGCTGTCGAGGGATGCCAGGATGACGAGGTCGATGTCAGGTCGTCGAGCGTGGCGAAGAAGGGCCAAGGCGCACATGACGTCGACGCCCTTCTCGGTGGGAGGGCCAACCGGAACCTTGATCCCAGTCACCGGGTCGCGAACAGGACGGCCAGTCGCGTCGCGCATGTAGCGATAACGCAGCGGGCGGTGTGTCACCGTCACCCGCTTGTCCCGCTCCCACCGCGCCTTCTGCGCGAGGTTTCGGGAATATGCATCGGGATCGTGATCGCCGTTGGGGAGCCCGCGGTAGACATCGACAGTTCGCAGAACTGCGTTCGGGCGGCCGTCCCGCTGTCGAGCGTTGCGGACCTGGAGCAGTTGGTTGGCGAAGTGGAGGGGGTCGATCAGCGCTTCGTGCTTCGGGCCGTATCGGGTCGAACTGAATCGGCCATGGCCAGTCAGGTGGACGTTCTGGTAGTCGACGACGATCGCGGTGCGAAGGTCGGGCATGAAAGCCTCCCGGGAGAAAAAAACCCCACCAGTCCCGGAGGACGGTGGGGAGTTAGGGCGCCAGTCTGACACGTCGCGAGGCGCCGTACAACTTGAACGGCAGATCTGGAGGGGCGTGACTCAAGCATGGCCTAGGTTCCCTGGACGGCGGGTCCGCTTCAGTGCGCGACGCGGCGTGCTCGCGGGACTGCGGTCCGCAAATAGTCCGCAAGAAGTCCGGCCGGGACCGATCTTCGCCGACGACGTCCAACGGTCCCGCGAACGCGTTTGTGCAGGTCAGACCGTGTTTTCCGGTCTCGACCGGCGATGACCAACGACCACCGAAACCCCGCGTGATCGTTCCGCTTCAACGTATGAATCGCCGAGTTTGTGCAGGTCTGACCCGGATCCGCAGGTAGTTCTGGGCTGATTGGCGTTTGAAACGACGAGGTTGCCTTGCCTGCTTGGAGTATCGAGGTTGTCTAGACCTTCGGTTCTGTGATCGGGAAGGTCACCCTGTCGGTGAAAAGAGTACGAC
>JBOHDX010000045.1:0-15684 GCA_050700835.1 Nocardioidaceae bacterium | reverse complement strand
TCCGATGTCGAAACCACCCTTGCCTGCAGAGGCCGCCGAGCTGCTGGCCAAGCCGAACCCGGCTGTGATCGCGACACTGCGCCCGGATGGCCAGCCGGTGTCTGCCGCGACCTGGTACCTGTGGGAGGACGGCCGGGTGATGGTCAACATGG
The DNA here is from genome assembly GCA_050700835.1 of Nocardioidaceae bacterium. Lineage (GTDB taxonomy): Bacteria > Actinomycetota > Actinomycetes > Propionibacteriales > Nocardioidaceae > JBOHDX01. Next base: position 15,532 of record JBOHDX010000045.1, on the reverse strand, counting down.
ACGAGGGCCGCAAGCGGCTGGAGCACCTGCGAAACGATCCGCGCATCTCGCTGACCGTGCTCGACGAAGGCGCGTGGTACACCCACGTCACCCTCACCGGTCACGTCGCCGAGCTGAGTGAGGACGACGGCCTCGCCGACGTCGACAGGCTGGCTCGGCATTACACCGGGCATGACTACCCAGCGCGCGAGCGCCGCCGGGTGACTGCCTGGATCGAGGTCGACCGTTGGCACGGATGGGGATCACTCAAGGACAGCACCCAGCCCGGCTGACGTCCGATGCCGCTGCCGCGCCGAATGGGGACGATCGTGCCGGGGCATCGGCCGCGGCGATCAGGGTCTGACCGGCGGGCCTCGCATCGGCAGTGCGCGGACCCCTGGTCCTGGTGACCAGACCGGCCTCTAGCAGAACGGCCGGGTGAACCCGCCGTCCCGCCGAGAGCCTGTTGCAGGCTTCCCGAGAGCTGGCGGGTCGTCGCGGGATCCGGTCACGGGACGCGCTTCTCAAGCTTCCTCTGACGCCGTTCCAGCTGCCCCGTCGGCGTTCTGGCGGGGTTGGCGGATGGCCGACACGAATTGTGCGGTGGGTGCGTGTGCTCCGGCCGTGGACCGCGGGTCGGCGCTATCGGTTGTGAGGTGCCGGATCCGGATCCTCAGCCAGAGCGCCGCGGCGGTGGTGACTGCGGCGCCGAGCGCTCCGCCGAGCAGGAAGGTGGGCCGCGGTCCGAGCCAGGTGCCGACGAGCCCGCCGGCGATGAGGGCGATGGTGGAGGCGAGTCGCGCGCAGCCGTTGAGGGCAGCGCTGACCCGGCCGCGCTGATGCTCCGGACTGCGGGTCATGAACAAGGCGCCGGAGACGGCGTTGGCGAGGGTGTTCATGCCGCCGATGAGGATGGCGAGGACGAGGTAGACCGAGAAGGTGGGTGCCAGTCCGGCACCGAGGACTGCGAGGCAGGTGAGACCCAACCCCAGCAACGTGACTCTTGCGCGTCGGCGGTCGCCCTCGATGCGACCGGCTGCGACCGAACCTGCTACGGCGCCGATCCCGAAGGCGACTTCGGCCAGGCCGTACTCGGCCGCCGAGGCGCCCAGCGCGTCGCGGGCGAGGAAGACCTCGACCACGTTGACGCCTTCGACGAAGAGGATGAAGGGTAAGAGCGCGCAGAACAGCGGCCACAGCAGGGCGTCGGCGCGCAGCACCCGGATTCCCAGCAGCGATCTGTGTCCGTGCCGTCGTACCTGTGCAGCGTTCGGGGCGGCCGGCTCGTCTCCCCGACTCGCACCCGCGGCCTTCTCATCGGGGCTTCGGCGGGTGCGCACCGACAATGCCACCACTAGCAGCAGCGCGAAGGTGCCTGCGTCGCACCAAAACGCCACCTGCGACCCGAAGATGCCGTAGAGCAGACCGCCCAGCGCGGCACCGGCTGGCTGGGTCGCCGCGCCCAGGCCCTGCTGCCAGGCCACGACCCGACCGAGCTGTTCGTCGCCGACGATCCGTGGCAGCAACGCCGCCCAGGCCGGGCTGCTGAAGGCGACGCCCAGCTGCAGCAGCAGCACGCAGCCGTAGGTCGCCACGAGATTGCCGCCGAAGACCAACCCCACGCAAGCGAGCACCTGCACCGCCGTCGCAGCGCCCAGCACCAGGCGGGAGTCGCGTGTGTCGACCACCTGCCCAGCCACGCCGATCGTCAGCACGGTGGGGATGGTGAAGCACAAGAACAGTCCGGTGACAGCGGCCGGACCATGCCCCGCATCGTGCAGCCGCAGCACCAAGGTGATCAGGGCCATGCCGTCACCGGCGAGTGACAGCGCTCGGGCAGGCACGAGTAGGCGGACGTCTCGGTGAGCCCACACCGAGCTGCCCAACCGGCGCGGGATCCGGAGACGATGCACTTCATGAAGTGGTTGCTTCATAATGTGTGAAGCTATTCCTTCACGAAAGGTCGGGTCAACCGGTACGGTCACCCCTATGGCAGGTCGCAAGCAGCAGGCGCCCGGCAGGCGGGGCCGCGGGCGAGGGCACGGCACGACCGTGCGTCTTGAAGACCCCCGGGCCATCCGTGCCCTTGCCCACCCGGCACGTCAGCAGGTGATCGAAGAGCTGTTCAACGGCTCGGTACTCACCGCCACCCAGGCCGCACGACTGTGCGGGTTGACCCCGTCGGCGATGAGCTACCACCTGCGGGCCCTGGAGAAGTGGCGCATCGTCACCCGCGGCGAGCTCTCCGGCGACGGTCGGGAGCGGCCCTGGCGTGCCGCAGCAGACCACCTGTCGATCGGAGCACAAGCACACTCCGGAGCAGGATCAGGCTCGGCGCGGGCGTTTCTGGCCAGCTACCTGCAGAGCCTGCACCGCTCAGTCGATGCCTGGACCGAGGGTGGCCGCGAGCCTGAGGGCGGCGCACAACTGACCCGAGGACGACTGTGGCTCACCGACACCGAAGCAGCGCACCTCAACGCCGAGATCTCCGAGGCCATCGACCGCTACGACACCCGCACACCCGCCGACGCCGAAGCACACGGCGCCGAATCAGAGTTCACCGCACGCGACTACTTCTGGCTGCAACTGCCCCAGGCACGATGACCCAGCCGGCTCGCACGGGCACTTCCCTGTGATGCCTCACGCTCACAAGGACGCGACCGGCCGCACATCGACCACAGCTTCGCCGCCAGGATCCCGCACCGGCACCCTCCGCGTCACCATCCTGCGACGGCGATCAACCCGAGTGCGGTCGACTCGCTTCTGGCCGAGGCCGTTCGTTCTTCTTCTACCGGTTCGGGGCCGACTGGTTCGCCGGGGTGTCCCGACATCCTTGCGTGAAACCGGTACCGACCACTCGGAAAGGTCGACCTGTCGCGGTGGACCGGGGTCCCAATCGGGGACGAGGATGGCGTCATGAGCGACGACGCCTTCGTCGAGGTCACCGGCCACGGGTCCGCGGTAGCACCGCCTGACCAAGCGAGGATCAACTTCGCTGCCGTTGGCAGGGGGGCCCAACTGTCGGACGCGTTCGAATCGGCCACGGGCAGCCTGACGCAATGCGCTCGGCCTGCCGTGAGCACGGTGTGGCCGATATCGACTTGGCTACCAGCGACATGAACGTGTCGCGCGGGGCCAGGCGTGGCGGTGAGCCTGGCAAGTTCCGCGTCTCGATAGGTCTGACGGCCACGGTGCGCGACGTCGCTCGCACCGGGGAGATCTTGGCCGCCGCGGTGGAGGCAGGCGGGAGCGCGAGCCGTGTCAACGATCTCGACATGCGGCTGAGTGAGCAGGCGGCAGCGCGTGCTGAGGCGCGCGAGGCTGCATGGGCTGACGCCTTACGCGGCGCTCAACGATACGCCGACCTGGCTCGCAGAGAGCTCGGCGAACTGTTATGGATCACCGAGATCGCGCCGCAGGTAGAAGGCTCGTGGCCCATCGGCTACCACCTCAGGAAGATGTCCCAACACGTTGCCCAAGCCAGTCTGCCATCACCGGACATCGACCCCGGAACGCTAGCGGTCCACGCCACCGTGACTGCCCGATGGCAGCTACAAGCTGCAAGCCCATGAGCATCGGTCCGCCACCGTTCGCAACCACTTTGCCCACCCCGACCGCAGCGGACAAGTCCGGATACTGTCAACAACGCCGGTGTGGTGACGTGACCGCTCCTCCCCTGGCCGATCTCTGAAGAGAGAGGGACAGCGACCGAGCGCCTCTGCGCCCCGTCGAGTCACCAAGCAATCCCTCTTGCCGCCCGGGGATCGGCTTGCGGTATTACGATTGCTCGCGGACCGGCGCCTGTGAGCGCGCATCCTCGCCGAGTCCGAACCTTGCTCGAGCCATGCGGTCCGGAAAGCTGCGAATCTGAACAGAGACCCGCGGCAACGTCACCTCGGCACTGAACCCGCGTGCCGGCTGACCAATCGCTTCGGCGCCTGTGTCGCCCACGCCTCGCGAACCAACGCCTCGGCCCGCTCCGCGCGCAAGCCCGCGAGGCGAACCTCCAGCCCGAGGAAGCTACGCCGAGCGTCCTTGCGACGCACGGCCGCAGCGTGCTCGGGATCGCCGCCGGCCGCCGCGTTGGCAGACTCCTCGGAGATGCAAAACACCACGGTGGACTCGTCGCGGCCCATCCCGAGGAAGGTCCTGCCGCGCACCTGCCACACCGGCACCTTGAACAAATGATGCTGCTTCTCGGTAACCTCCGGCAATGCCGCCGCCCACCCGCGGATCTTCTCGGTCGTCACTCCAGGCACGGGTCCACTATCGCAGCGGCCGACCAGCGCAGCGGTGATAGTCCCGTGTGGCGGACCAGGAGAGTCCACGTCAAGCGTCTCGCTCATGGATGGAATACCGCGAATCCCGTGGTGCGCGCCCGGACGGCGTGATTTCGGCGGTCGCGGTCGCGGGCCGCGGCTCCTAGGATCGCAGCGTGTCCACGCGAGGTCCGCTGGACTCCGGCCGCGACGGCCGGTCGATGCTGCCCGCGCCCGTGGGCCCGCTGATCGGCCGGGAGCCGGAGCTCGTTGCCGTTCGCGGGTTGCTGGGCAGGGCGCGGATCCTGACGCTGACCGGGCCGCCCGGGGTGGGCAAGACCACGCTTGCGCTGGCCGCCACGCGCGCGGAGACGGACCGGCCCGTCCGCTGGGTGGATCTGTCCCGGGTGAGTACTGCGGACGCGGCGGCGGCCCAGTTGGCCCGGGCGATCCGGCCGGGCGACGGGTCCGTCCTGCTCGTCGTCGACAACTTCGAGCACGTTCTCGACGCCGCGGGCACCCTCGCCGACCTGGTCGCTCGGTCTGCCGACGTCCAGGCGCTGGTGACCAGCCGCGAGCGGCTGCATCTGTCCGGTGAGGTCGAGTTCCCGGTGCCGCCGCTGCGCATGCCCACGGACACCGACACCGCCGACGTCGCCCACCTGGCCACGATCCCCGCTGTGGCGCTCCTGCTCGAGCGGTGCGCCGACCCGTCCTTTGTCATGACCGAGCGCAACGCGCACGCGGTGGCCGAGATCTGCATACGGCTCGACGGCCTCCCGCTCGCCCTGGAACTCGCCGCCGCTCGGCTGCGGGTTTTCGCCCCGGAAGAGCTCGCCTCCCGGCTGGAGAACCGGCTGGCACTGCTGACCGGCGGCGCGCGTGACGTCCCGCCGCGGCACCGTGCGTTGCGCGCTGCGATCGACTGGAGCCACGATCTGCTGCCCGAGCCGCAGCGGGCGCTGCTGAGACGCCTGTCGGTCTTCGTCGGCGGCTGGACCCTGGCGGCGGCAGCGGAGGTGTGCGGGATCGACGCGGGCGAGGTCGCCGGCCTTGTCGAGTCACTCGTCGGCAAGGGCCTGGTCCGGCGGGGTACGCGCAACGACGGGTCTGCCGAGTTCGCCCTGCTCGACAGCGTGCGCGAGTTCGCGGCCGAGAAGCTCGTGCGTGCGGCGGAGCCGGACGACATCGCGGCCCGGCACGCGGCGTACTACGCGGCGATGGCAATGCGCTGCGAGGCCGGCATCGGCACCGACGGCGAGTCCGGCTGGGCCGGATGGTCGCACTGCGAGCAGGGCAACCTGCGCGCGGCGCTCGAGCTGTCGCGGGCCGAGGGTCACGGCGCCGAGGCGCTGCCGATCCTGTTCGCGCTCGGCTGGCACTACTACATCGCGGGAATGGTGGGAGCCGGTCAACGCCTCGTCGAGGACGCGTTCGCCGACCTCGATGAGTCCGGTGTGCCGGCCGACGTGCTCGCCGCAGCGTTGATCATTCGGGCGATCTTCGCCCGCGAGTCCGCCAGGCTCGACGCGGCCGAGTCGCTGCTGCGCCGGGCACGCGCGATCAGTGTCAAGAGCAGCGACCCGAGGCGGACGGCGATCGCCTCAGCGTTCCTCGGGCACGTTGTCCGCGGACTCGGCCGCTACGACGAGGCTGCCGAGTGCTATCTGCGTGCCGGAAACATCTACACCGAACTCGACCATCCGCGCGGCGTCGCGTGGTCGCTGCAGGACCGTGGCCTGCTGGCGCGCGACCGCGGGCGGTCGGCGCAGGCCCAACAACTGCTGCTGGAGAGCCTGCGGATGTTCCGCGAGCTGGACTACCCCTGGGCCTGCGCCTGGTCGGCGTGGGGAGCAGGCACGGTGCTGTTTCGCCGGGGCGCAGTCGCCGATGCGGCCACCTTGCTGGTCGAGGCCCTCGCGACGTTCGCCCGCGTGGACGACCGCCGCGGCGTCGCGCAGTCGCTCGAAGCGATCGCCCACGTCGCCGCGCGCCGCGGCGAGGCGGAGGCTGCGCTGCGGATCTGCGCCGCCGCCCGGGCGCTGCGCCGTCGCATCGCAGCGCCCCCCGCGCCGGCGGAGCAGGCCGTGGTCGACGATTTAGACGCGGATCTGACGGCCCAGCTGGGCCCGGTAGCCGCGGACCGGGAGCGGCACGCCGGCTCGACGATGCCGCTCGCCCACGCGATCACGCTGGCCACCGAAGCGGCGACGCGCCCGTCGCGCGTCGCCTTGGCGCGACCCGCGCTCACCAACCGCGAGCGCGAGGTCGCGGACCTGGTCGCCGCCGGTGACACCAACCGGCAACTCGCCCGCACGCTCGGGATCAGCGAGAAGACCGTCGAGGTCCACCTCCGCAACATCATGGCCAAGCTCGAGACCCCGGGCCGCGCCGGTGTCGCTGCCTGGGCGGTTTCCGCCCGGCAACGTCCGTCCTGACCGCGTACGGGATTTCCCCTATTCGCTCCGCCGGCCGAAGCGGCTACGCATGGCAGTGGGCGGCGCGGTGCCGTCCCGGGAACGGAGGATCGTGATGGACGACGACAAGTTGATGGACGTCCTGCACCGCTTCGTCGGTGATCTGGGTGCGACCGTGGCGGCCGGGAACGTCGTGGTCGGCCACCACCTGGGGCTCTACCGCGCGATGGCGAGCGGACCGGGAACCCCCGGCGAGATCGCCGCTCGCGTCGAGTGCGACCCGCGCTATGTCGCCGAGTGGCTGCGCGGGCAGGCCGCGGGCGGCTACGTCGAGCACGACGCCGCTGACGACACGTACTCGCTCACCGAGGAGCAGGCCTTCGTGCTCGCCGACCCGAACGGTGCGGTGTATGCGCCCGGAGCGTTCCTGCTCGCGCTGGGCTCGCTGCGAGCAGTGGACCGCGTGGTCGAGGCCTTCCGTAGCGGCGGAGGCATCGGCTGGCACGAGCACGACACCGACGTGTTCGTGGGCTGCGAGCTGTTCTTCCGTCCCGGTTACCTGGCCAACCTCGTCTCGGCGTGGATTCCGGCGCTGGACGGCGTCGATGCGAAGTTGCGTGCCGGTGCGCGGGTCGCGGACATCGGCTGCGGGCTGGGCGCCTCGACGATCCTGCTCGCGCAGGAGTACCCGAACTCGCGGTTCACTGGTTCGGACTACCACGAAGGCTCGATCGAACTGGCCCGGAAGCGCGCAGCGGAGGCGGGCGTCACCGACCGAGTGAGCTTCGAGGTCGCCTCGGCTCAGAAGTTCGCCGGCGCGGCCTACGACCTGGTCGCGACGTTCGACTGCCTGCACGACATGGGCGACCCGATCGCGGCCGCGAGGCACGTGCGCGGTGCGCTGGCCCAGGACGGCACCTGGCTGATCGTCGAGCCGTTCGCGGGCGACGCGGTGACGGACAACCTCAACCCGGTGGGACGCGTCTACTACGGCTTCTCGACGTTCCTGTGCATGCCGAACGCGCTGTCCCAGCCGGGCGGCTATTCGCTCGGCGCGCAGGCGGGCGAGGAGGCGATCCGCAAGGTCGTCACCGAAGCTGGGTTCACCCGGTTCCGCCGGGCGGCCGAGACGCCGTTCAACCTGGTCTACGAGGCGCGGCCGTAGCGGAGTCCCGCACTACGGAGGAAGGTGTGCGCCATGGACGGGTGCAAGCCGCGTACGGCAGTCCCGAGCGCCACCGGAGGCCGGCATGCGCGCCCGTGAGCCCGACAGGACGGGGTACGTCGTCCGGGACGGGGTGCGCATCTACTTCGAGGTGTTCGGCGAAGCTCGCGAGCCGGCGATCCTGCTCATGCCGACCTGGGCGATCTTCGATTCGCAGCACTGGAAGATGCAGGTGCCCTACCTCGCCCGTCATTTCCGGGTGATCACGTTCGACCCGCGCGGCAACGGGCGCAGCGACCGTCCCGCCGACGTGAACGGGTACGGTCCCGACCTCATCGCCCTCGATGCTCTCGCGGTGCTCGACGAGACCGGGACGGAGCATGCGATCGTGGCGGGGCTGTGCCCGGGCGTTCGGTACTCGGTGCTGCTCGCGCTGAAGGCGCCCGAGCGGGTCGCTGGGCTGGTCGCGATTGCGCCCGGCCTGCCCGGCCTGGGGCCGGCGCCGCCGTACAAGACCCCGCACCTGTTCAACGAACGGCTGGACAGCTACGACGGGTGGACGAAGTTCAACCGCCACTACCTGGAGCAGGACTGGGCCGGATTCGCCCGCTGGCACGCCGAGGAGATGGTACCCGAGCCGCACTCGAGCAAGGCCGTCGATGACATGGTCGAGTGGAGCCTGCAGACCGATGCCCGCACCATGCTGATCGACATCGACGCGCCGGGCGGGCCGATGCCGGCCGACGAGGAGTTCCCCGCACTGTGCGCGTCCCTGGCCTGCCCGGTGCTGGTGATCCACGGTGACCAGGACACCTGCCAGCCCGTCGCGCGCGGCCGGCGCATGGCCGAGCTGACCGGCGGCGAGTTGCTCGAACTCCACGGTGCCGGGCACGTGCCGCATGCCCGGCACCCGGTCGCGGTGAACCACGCGATCGCCGGGTTCGCCGAGCGGATCCGGCCTCGCCCGCGGCCGCCCACCACGTGGATGTTCGCGCCGACACGCAAGCGGCGAGCGTTGTGGGTGTGCTCGCCGATCGGGCTCGGGCACGCGCTGCGCGACCTCGCGATCGCGCGTGCCCTGCGGGAGCGGGTGCCGGACCTGGAGATCCACTGGTGGGCGCAGGCGCCGGTCACGTCCGTCCTCGAGGCCGAAGGCGAGATCATCCATCCGGGGAGCGCCGAACTCGCCTCCGAGTCCGCGCACTGGGAGAGCGAGGCGAGTTCGCACGACCTGCATGCGTTCTACGCGTTCCGGCGGATGGACGAGATCTTCTGCGCCAACTACCTGCTCTTCGACGACATCGTGCGCGAGACGGCGTACGACCTGTGGGTGGGTGACGAGTCGTGGGAGGTTGACTACTTCCTGCACGAGAACCCGGAGCGCAAGATCGCGCCGTATGCGTTTCTGACCGACGTGATCGGCTTCCTGCCGACCGATCCCGGCGGCGACCCGCGCGAGGCGGAGTTGTGTGCGGACTACAACGCGCAGATGATTGAGCAGCGCGCGCGCTTTCCGCAGGTCCGCGACGAGTCGGTGTTCATCGGCGGGTGGGACGAGTTGCCTGAGGCCGCGCTCGGACCCGGTCTGCCCAGTGTGCGGAACTGGTCTTCGCAGTGGTTCACGCAGGTGCCGTACGTGCTCCCGTTCGACCCCGGCTCGTACCTCGACCCGGCGCCGCTTCGCGAACGGCTTGGTTACGGCACCGGCTATCCGCTGATCATCGCGGCGGTGGGCGGGACGGCGGTGGGCGCGCCGCTGCTGGAACTGATCGCGGACGGCTTCGCGGAGTTGCGCCGCACCGTCCACGACGCCCGGCTGGTTCTGGTAACCGGTCCCCGCATCGACCCGGATGCGCTGCCGGACGTCGAGGGTGCCGAGAAGCGCGGGTACGTGCACGGGCTGTTCGAGCACCTCGCCGCCGCCGATCTCGCAGTGGTTCAGGGCGGGCTGTCGACCACCATGGAACTGGCCGCGGCGCGACGCCCGTTCCTCTACTTCCCGCTCGCGCACCACTGGGAGCAGCAGCACTTCGTGGCGTACCGGCTCGCTTACTACCGTGCCGGCGTCCCGATGGACTTCGCCACCACCACGCCGCGCGCACTCGCGACGGCGATGAAGCACGGTCTGAGCCGCCGGCCCCGCTACCGGAAGATCACCCCGGGTGGTGCGGCGGCCGCGGCCGACCTGCTGCGGCCGCTGCTCGCCGGCCGATGAACCCGGCGTCGTTGAGGAGATCGGCAGCCGCTCAGCGGGCCTTGGTCATCGGACGTGCGCGGAACTGGCCGGGCAACTCGCCGTGTTCGCTGACCTGCGCGGCGTGTCCGGTCCGGTGGACGCCGTGAGCACGCTCGGCGAGATGCTGGGACGCCCGACGGTGACGCGGACGCCGGGCGGTTGTCTCGCCTCAACGAGTTGGGCGGACGGGCGCGCCGGATCTCTGTCCTCTGGATCCGTGGCGCCGTCGAACACGAACTCGGCGAATCGTCCTGGCAGCGACCCACGTCGCCGCTAGCGCTCCTTGGTGTAGCGCTCCTTGGTGTAGCAAACTCTGACGTTGATCATGAGATCTGGTTGACGTTCCGCAATGTCGGGAGCACGCTCAGGGAAGGCCGCTTCTTGCTCCAAACCTTGATGCATAAGGCATCCATGTCGCGTAGGGCGACCGGCCCGTCCTTTCGGGGTCGGGATTTCAGCGCAGTGAGGGCGGTTCGGAACGAGAGGGCCGTGAGCCGGCCAGGACGTTAGCGTCATGGTGATCGGCATGGCGGTTGACTTGCGCCTTCAGGGTCGACGCTGCCCGTACCCAACAAAGAGAACTCGCCCCCACCTCGGTGGTCAGAGGCGCAGCCTCACTGGGTGATCCCTTTGCGGACAGCCCGAGATCGATTCGGCCGCCGGTCGCTCAACCAGGTCGCGGACATTCTGCTGGGGCTGCGGTTTCGGGCTCGCCCCGCTCGGGCGGCTTGCGTGGTCAGAGCACGGCGGTCGCGTCGAGTTCGATCATCAGGCCGGGGATGGCCAGTGCCGCGACCTCGATGGCGGTCGAGGCCGGTTGCTGGCCTTGGATATGGCCGGCCTTGATGCGCCCGTAATCCGGTAGCCGGGTGATGTCGGTGAGGTAGACGGTGAATTTGACGACGTCGGCGAGGGTGGCGTGAGCCTGGTCGAGGACGGTGATCAGGTTGTCGAAGCATTGCCGTGCCTGGGCGTCGAAGTCGTCCGCGCCGGCCAGGTTGCCGTCCGCGTCCACCGACACCTGCCCCGACAGTTGCACGATCGCGGCGGGTTCGTCGACGCGCCACGCCTGGGTGAATCCGCGGGTGTCCTGCCAATGCCACGGGTTGATCGGGGTCTTCGTCGTCATCCGGATCTCCTGCTCGATCTGGCGTCAGGCGCTCAGCGGAGGGCCGACGACGTTCGCGCCGAACGCCTCGATCATCGCGCGCAGCCCGGTGGGGTTGCCGGGATCGGTGGACGGGGGTGGGACGAGAGCGGTCGCCGGCCTGCCGGCCTGCACGAAGAAGCGCTCGAATCCTCCCGGCGTGTGGATGGTGAGCAGCCGCGAGCGTGCGGTTTCGGCGCGGAAGGTGTGCGGTACGCCGCGAGGCCCGACGACGAACTCACCCGGACCGGCCTGGAACTCCCGCTCACCGAGCGCGAATGTGAACCGGCCTTCCAGCACGTACCAGAGCTCGTCCTGGTCGGCGTGGATGTGCCGGGGCGGTCCCGAACCTTGCCGTTCCCAGATCTCGACGGCCGAGGCGGGTGCGGGGTCCGGGCCGGACGCCTTCACGGTGACGAGCGAGCCTGCGACCCAGATTGCGCCGGACCATGCTTGCGGGTCTCGCCCGGTGAACGCGAGCAGCCTGTCTCTCGTGCTCGTGCTGGCCGTGCTCACCTCGGCACCGAAGACGCCGCCGCGGCCGAGCGGGCACCGCACCCGGGCTGTGCGCATCGCCGCGTCCGAGAGTTCGTCTGGCCACGCGATGGGCAGACCGAGCGATGACCCGATGTCCCAGCCGTGCACCAGGGAATCCAGCTGGTTCATGCCGACAACGAGGTCTGCAGGGTGCTCGGCGAAGGGCAGGCTGAGCGTCGCCGCCGGATCCGTCTGCGACCGCCAGGCTGCAAGATTGCGCGCGACCGCGACGTCGAAGCGTTCCACCAGGGTGCCCGGCACCGCGCCACCGTCGGCTGACGGCGGTGCGCCCGCCGCGGTGGCGAACATGTCGATGGCGCCGATCGTGTGCTCGACCAACTCGCGCACCGTCCACTGCGTGCACGGTGTCGCACGGTCGAGCAGTGTGTCCTCGAGGTGCGCGAGTGGGACACGCACAACGTCATACGTGCCGGTGAGCAGGTCCGGCCAATCCGTCATCACTACCCCCAGTTACTAGAGTCTACTCTAGTGTGTACTCTAGAATCTATGGCAGCGTCAAGCACCCGACAGCAACGCGCCCAGCACACCCGGCAACAGATCTGCGCCGCTGCGAAGGAGCTATTCCTGTCCAACGGCTACACGTCCACCACGATCACCGACATTGCCGGTGCCGCCGGGGTCGCCCACCAAACCGTGTACTTCGTGTTCGGGTCCAAAGCGGCCGTGCTGTCGGCGATCATGGACGTCGAAATCGTCGGAGATCTCGACGCCATCCCGCTGCTGGATCGGCCCCACGTGCGCCGGATCGCGCAGATCGGCGACCCTGTCCGGCGATTGCAGCGCATCGCGACCGTGAGCTGCGACATCACCCAGCGCCTTGCGCCCCTGTACGAGATCGTCCGCAGCGGCGCCGCCGACGACGACGTGCGCGAGTTACTCGACCGACACGAACAGCAGCGCTGGCAGAGCCTGTACGCCCTCGTCGGCATGCTCGACGGCAACCTCGGCCCCGGCCTGGATCTCAACGAAGCGACCGACCGCCTCTACGCACTGCTGAGCCATGACGTCCACTGGCTGCTCGTGCACAGGCGAGGGTGGAGTAACGCCCACTGGCGCCAGCACCTCGCCGACCAGGCCGAGCGCCAACTCCTACCCACAGCGACCAACCCAAGACACTGACCGCAAGAGGACGCCAACAGCGACTGCCCCTGCTTCGGTTGACGAACGGCATACGAAGCCACCAGCGCCACAGCGATCTCGCCGAGGTTCTTCTCGGAAGCGATCGTCAAACGGCGACGCGTCCGGACTGCTCCGTATCGCATACCCCTGCGGGACGGGAAGACACCATCGGTCGGTCGCTGCCGCGGTCGTTCGTCTCGTCGCCGGTGACCGGTTCCGCTAACGGGTATCGGGACAACGAAGCAATCCGAAGCCCTGCTACGGGAAGGCCGCGGCGGCTCGTGTCGGATCTACCGCCCGCAAGCTGCTGACGGACTGATCAGGATCAGACGACGGCGTCTCGGGACCCCGCGAGCATCCGCGATGGCCGGCGCCGACGGTGTTCGACCAGCGCGGCCACCGCCAGTGCAAGCAAGGTCAGTGAAAGCAGTCCGCCGACGACGCCGCCGACGATCTGTGCGACGCGCGGGACGCCTGGGGTGGCCGCCGCAGCCGCTTCGCCGAGGGCGCCGACAGCCAGTACGGCCGCGACGGGTACCACCACCAAGGTCGCTACGAATTGCCAACGGCCGGGCCGCTGCAGCGCTACCGCAATCACGGCAAGGATCACCAGTAGCGTCAACGGTGGTGCGAGAGCGGTGCCGTTGGTGCCGGCGAACTCGGCGAATACCCGGTCGCGGTGACCGTGTCCGCCGAACTGATTCGGCCACCGCGCCGCGATCGAGATGATCGCTTCGATGATGATCACGCCGGTCACGACCGGGACTGCGACCCGCAGTGCGGGCTGGGCGAATCTCATCCTGTTCTCCTTAGCGGGCTGTGGCGCGCCCCTTTGACTCGCCAGCATTTACTCGCACATACTGTGCGGTGAAATGATGGATGTCAATAGCGAACGGCGACGCTACGACGCTCCGATACGTCGTGAGCGCACCGAGGCATCGCGCCGACGCATGCTCGACTGTGCCCGGCAGCTGTTCGTCGGCAACGGTTACGCGGCCACCTCGGTGGAGGACATCGCCGCCGCTGCCGGGGTCGGCCGGCGCAGCATCTATGACGCGTTCGGCTCCAAACGGGGCATCCTGCTCGCGCTGCTCGACCAACTCGCGCCGCAGGAGGAGCAGCGATTTAATACCGCGCTGGCCCAGGCCGCCGGGGACGCGACCGTCCAACTAGGCCTCGCGGTCGGGTTCATCACCACCCTGTACGCGCGCGCCATCGATATCCTCGACATGGTGCACGCCGCCGGCGGCGCCGACTCCGATCTTGCCGCGCTGGACCGAGAAGGTGAACGACGACGCCTGCAAGCGCAACGCAGCACCGTCAGGGACTGGCACCGCCGCGGCCTGTTGAGCACCGGCATGAACGCGAGCACCGCAGCGGACATCCTGTGGACGATGACGTCACCCCACCTGTACCGGATGCTCGTCGTCGAGCGGGGCTGGAGCAAGGCCCGCTTTCGAGGATGGCTGATCGACCAGCTCACGCACGAACTGCTGACCGACCCAGCCCTGACACCCGATCAACCGTGGCGGACGCACCCGTCCGCCAAAAGATAGGAGGAACATCCCATGCCCATCCTCGCCATCCAGCACCTGCCCGGCGCTACCGCTGACATCGCGGCCGAAATCAGCGCCGAGGCCGCAGTGCGGGCCGACCCACCCGCGGGCCTGCTGGTGCATGCTGCCGCCCAGACCGAGGTCGGACTTCAGGTCATCGACATCTGGCAACATGAAGCCGACCTGCAACGATTTCAACAGGACCGACTCGGTCCGGCCTCCGCGGTCGTGTTCGCCCGCCGTGGCATCACCGGGCCACCACCGCCGCCACTTCAGGTCACCCAGGTGATCGAGCTGATCACGGCTCCAGGTCGCTCAACCTGATACGACGCGACCCGTTGATCGACAGCACAACATCAGCAAAGGGCTACCGTCAGACGTGTCCGACCGTGATCACACGGATGAGGGCGTGCGTCCCCGCGAACCACCTTCGTGACCCCGTCGTGTTGGTGCGTGGAGCATCCTTGATCAAGGTCGTTCCGTTGCCCCCGTCACCGGGCAGGCTGCCGCAGGCGATCGATGCCCGGGAAGGATCCTGCACTGGCGCGCTCCGCGAGCCGATCGTGGCAGCGGACGCCGGCCATGTCAGACTCGCACTCCGCGATGGGACGCACCCCAGTAGAGAATCGGCATCCGGTGATCGACCGGGAGCCGAAGCCGTGCCGCCGTCACTCCGGGTCGCCAGTGGGGAGGTCGCGCTGAAGTGGTCCTGACGCTCCAGTCGGACAGTGATATCATTGAAGTGATATCGGAGGTGGTCGTCATGGAACAGATCCTGATCCGCAACCTGCCCGCGGGGACCAAGGCCGCGCTTCGCGCGCGCGCCAAGCAGCGGCATCGGTCAGTCGAGGCGGAGGCGCGCGACGTGCTCACCAAGGCTCTGGAGGGCGAGCCCGTCACTATCGTTGACCTCCTGGGCACCGATGAAGGTGCCGACATCGAGTTCGAACCCGAGCGCCTGGGGCTGACGGCTCGCTCAGCACAACTGTGAAGTACCTCTTGGACACCAACGTGGTCTCGGCACTGCGGGTCCGAGGGCGCAACCGGCCCGTCGAGGTGTGGGCAGCGTCGGTTCCCGTCGGTGACCAGTTCGTCT